>NZ_JBVJLZ010000003.1:0-692680 GCF_055584465.1 Dyella sp. NPDC103356 | reverse complement strand
TCGGCTCGACGTGCCAATGCGCGCCACGCCAACGGTCTCCTTGCTCGGCACTTCATTTTCGGTCGAGGCGACGCAAGTGGCGATCTATACGGCGAACGCTGCCTCAATCTCGGTGGCTGCGGGAGGTAACCGGAATATGCAAATCGACGTGACTGCAACGTTCACAGGTGGAACGCCGTCGGCCGGCGCAATGGCGCAGATGAACACCCCCGATGTATTCCTTTTTACGGCGGAGCTTTGACGTGTACACACTTTTCGAGACCTATGTGCTCCGCGACGATGGTGCCTGCATTCCGCTCGACGAAGCCAACAGTGACTATCAGGCTTACCTCGCCTGGGTCGTCGAGGGAAACACGCCAGCACGACCGCCTACACCGACGTTCGATCAAGTAGTCGCGCTATGTGAGCCTAGCCTTGAAGCGTGGCTGGCAAGCATCGCAGCGCAGAACGGCTATAAGAGCATCGAATCCTGCATCAGCTATATCGGCGACGAGGTAGCGGAGTGGGACCAGGACGGTGTCGCCATGAAAAAGCTGCGCAGTAAGGTATGGCAGCGGGCCTACCAGCTATGGGCTGGTTATGGCGGTGTGGTACCCAATCCGATCCCGACCGAGGACGAGATCATTGCGCTCATGCCGACGCCGGAAAGCTGTGGCTGGGTGAACCGCGGCCTGCAAGTGCCGGCGCAGTCACAGTCAGAGGGGCATGTTGGGCTGTAGCTATTTAGCTGCACTGCGTCCTGCTCGAATGGCCCCGAGTGCCCTTTGCGCATCCACAAGCTCGAGTACCGATATGGTTGAATCATCACCTTCATGATCAGCCATGGCACGAAGAAACGGGAAAAGTTCAATCCTCGGCTTGTAGGTTCTGTTGAACTTGCTCAAGTGATCCAGCTCATTCATGAGCGTCACCTTGTGCATGTTCTTTCCGGCGTTGGCTCTGTCTATAGCTATGCGAGATAGGGCATCCCAGTACTTACCCACATAGTCGAAAAAAGCTTGAGCCCTGAAACTATATTCATCAAGGCGCGCTTTGCCGATTGGGCTGTCGTCCGATACTTGGCCCTGTAAGCCATCCGGCCAAACGTCACATTGCTCGTATTCATAGCTCTTCAAGACCATCTCGCAGGCTTTGGCCTGCTCAAACGGTAACAGCGAAGGCGCAAAGGAATATACGGCGATCAGCCTGTCGCATTCGCGTTTGTGCACCCACGCAAAATCAACAATGCTGCCGATGGTTTGCTCCTCTGCTCCAAGCCCATTGACCTCATAGTTGTACAGGCCGACCTGAAGCGCCCATTCCATAGCTTGGCTCAATGATCGATGCTGGGCTCGGGCGAGCAGGTCCAGCCCAAATTTGAGCTTGGGCGGCAACCTGATGCTGAACTGCTCCGGCTTATCTTCCTTGCGCGGCCTTCCCCCGACGTTGCGATGGGCAGTTTTTGTAGCGGTCTCGTCTTTGTAGGGCATCGATCCTCCTGATGCCCCGAAGTCTACGGATACCTGTTGACAAAATCGAACCATGGTGTAAATAGTGCTTGCAGGTTATGCAGTGTGTGTAACCTGAAAATGGTTAGACGAAGGAACCACCATGGCCGAAAACACAGGTGACGTGCATATCGTCGTTCGGGTGACCCCCGAGCTTAAGCAGTGGGCGCAATCCCAGGCCGCAGCCAACCGGCGGAGCTTAAATGCCCAGATGGTTGTTTGGTTGGAGCAGTTGCAGGCGATCACTGATGCTGCCGGTGTTCAGCCTGGAGCTGCTGCGGCTACCACAGACACCCCATAACGCAAGCCGAAATACCGGGCTTCAATGGGGGTGTTTTGGTCTTGCGCGATCGAGGAAGTGCGATACGGTTTCAAAAGAAAGCCCCGGTGGCTAGACCGGGGCTTTCGGAGACGTAGTGACCCACGCAAAGGAATCAACCACATGAGCAATGCTACGGCGGCCGAGGAGGCTGCGCAACCCGAACCGGTCGAGAATCCCCTCGGCCGGAAGTATTGGATGGAACGCAGCTTCCCGCTGGCGGATCACAAGCTGCTGAAATTGGCCTCGCTGACCGAAGGCGCGTGTGCGCTGGCCACGGTCCTGGACAATAACCATGCGGTCGCAGGCAACGTCCAAGATGCGCCGGGCAACGAGCCGGTTCTGCCGCTGAGCCCCTTCATTGCTGGCGGTCTGTTCACGGCCCTACGGCTGATCGCTGACCAGGCATTCGAGCTGTCTTGGGAAGTCGCCGAAGATCAGCATAAGGCAGCGGTGAAACGTGGCGCGGGGCGCCAAGAAAGCGCCGGCAGGGCGCGGGAGGCGGCGTGACCAAAACCGCATGGCGGTTCGTCGCTGGCCGCTGATAGGATCTACGCTCTTTCAGGAGAGGGGAATCACCGTGAGCGTAGATTTATCCAATATCAAAGTGCTGCACAACACGCATCACTTGAAACAGGCCAACGCGATGCTCAAGGCCGGTTGGGCACTGCTCGATACGGCAACAGGCACGTGGGAAGACGGAAGCGCCCAGGTCACCTATGTTCTTGGCTGGGCAGGCGGAAATCCACCAGCGATACCGACTGACTATTGATCGATGGGGTCGCGAATCGCTACCCCATTCTGAGCTCGGCCAAGGCTGTCGACGATGGGGTGCAATTTCTGCACCCCACGGCAAGGGGGTGGTGAAACGCCACCCCCTTTTCAAAGAGGGGTATAAAACGCACTACCCTTTCAGCCAAGCATCTCCGGTACATCCCCGAAGCTGGCCAGTATCCGCGGCGCGCTGTAGTCGCCTGCATCCTCGTCGACATCGATCGAGTAAGCGACGATGCCCGCCAAGCTTTCCCCGAACATCACCTCGGCGCGTCGCTGCGCATCCTCAGCGGTTTTGAATTGCAGCGCCTGGCGCGGCAACAAACCTTGTCCACGCGCGCGCGTGAATGGTTGGACGATATGCAGAGTCTCTTGCATGGCGATGCTCCTCAAGGGACGCGCATAGTCCCTCTGGTCAATCGCACAAATCGCGACACCTATGATCAATCACTGATCAAAGAATTGCGGAGCGCGACGGGAATTGCGGAGCGGACGTCTATTTGAAAAATGGCTCTAAAACTGGTGGGCCCACGAGGACTCGAACCTCGAACCAAAGGATTATGAGTCCTCTGCTCTAACCATTGAGCTATAGGCCCTTAGCTTGCGCGGCCGCATTGCGCGGCTGGGAACCCGGAATCTTAGCGGGGCGGGGCGGGGGCGTCGAGGGTCGGGTGGCTGATCGTTTCGTCATCTTCCGGGGCGTAGGCTCACGGTCCCTACCTGTGGAGTGACGGCGATGAGTACCGAGTCGGTGGCCAAGCGGTTGGTGGAGTTGTGTCGGGCCGGGCAGTTCGAGGCGGCGCAGAAGGAGCTCTATGCGCAGGATGCGGAAAGTCTGGAGCCGGAAGGTGCGCCCCAGGGTGCGCTAGGCAATGTCAAAGGGCTGGATGCGATCTACAAGAAGGGCGAGGCCTTCCAGGCGGGGGTGGAGGAGATGCATGGTCTTGAGGTCAGCGATGCGGTCGTTGCCGGCAACTGGTTCAGTCTGTCGATGACATTGGATGTGACGATGAAGGGCCACGGTCGCATGACGATGAGCGAGATCTGTCTGTATCACGTGAAAAACGGAAAGGTCGATCGCGAGCAGTTTTTCTACGACATGGAGTAAGCTTTTGCGCACGGGGTCCGATGGGTCATTAGGGAGGTTCGCTATGAAGCGTTTGCTATTGGGTGTGGGTCTGGCGTTGGGTCTGGGTTTGATGGCAGCGCCGGTCATGGCGCAGCCGCCGGTGCACCATCCGGTGCATCACCGCGTGGTTCATCATCGTCCGGTGCATCACCCGGTGCATCATCGCCGCGTTGTGCATCATCGCGTGGTTCACCACTGAGCGATTCGAAAAAAAGCCCGCCTTGAGCGGGCTTTTTTTATGCCGGGACCAAGGCGCCGGGCCTCGGCGTGCGCCGGGGCGGCGAGGTGTGGACTGGTCAAAAGTGTCAAGCAGAAGGGTGGCGTGGTTTGCCAGTTGGGCCTCATTGAGATGGTTGGGTCCCAAGACAAGCAGTTTCGCGAGCATGGCCACTTGTAGGCGAGAGAGTTGCCCTGGTTCCTTCTCGAAGCGATGTCGGGCGACATCGGTGAGTCCATGCTCCGGTTCGGCGCGAAAGCCGAGCGATGCAATCGTTGCGTTGCGCTCGGACTCCGACGTGTGCAGGGCGACCAACAAACTCCACGTGACGTAGCGAGCCTGCCACATCTGTGTTGGTTTGGCGTTGTCGTCAGGATCGCCCGACGTCATCAGCACACGCGTTGCATAAGGAACCGTATCGCCATGCGTAGTGAATATCAGCAGCTGTACGAACAGTTGCGGTGGAGACCTGTCGCTTGCCGGGTGCTGGCTGACCAGAGTACGGGTGCGAGTCAGGGCTGGCTGAAAGTACAGCCTGTCATACGCCACCAGTCCTCCGCATAACGCCAGCAGCAGGGCGAGCGGTCCCAAGAAGATCGTCCTCATGCCGCCTCCCTTGATGGGCAAGAGGCTGTTCGAGAGAGAGGGCAATGAGGTGTCGGAGAAGTGGCATTCTGCCGAGCAGGCCGGATTCGGCAAGGGCGCTGGGCCCCGGCATTCGCCGGGGCGACGATGGATCAGGAGATGACGCGGCCGTCGTACATGTCACGCTCGATATCGTCCATGGGCTGCCAGTGGTCGCTAGCCATCTCGAAAAATGCGTCAGGGACGTCCATGGCGTATGTCGTGCCCTTCTCCAGATTGCGCCTGCGGACGCGTTCGCGCCGGATGTCCCGAGGGGCGTCCAACAGATAGATGGTCAATTCGTAACCGGCTTCGACGACCCGCGCGTAGAAATGCTCGCGACTCGCTCTCTCCACCAGCCCGAGTTCGAGGACGACGTCATGGCCTGCGTTGAGCACTTCCTTGGCGGCTTCCCAGATCTGGTCCAGGCAACGCGCTTTCCTGGCTACGTACCACTCCATGAGGTTCGTCGCGGGGCGGTCCGGGCTGTACAGCCGAACGAACCAGGCATCCAAAATAAAGCCCGGCGCCGCGTACTGCTTTCGCAGCTCGCCGACAAAAGTGGACTTGCCGGCGCCAACCGGGCCTTCGACCAAGTGAATTTTTGCCATCTGAATTGAGTCATCGCATTCGGAAGATCCCGGATTCTCTATGGTTTTTCAGAGGCTGCCTATCCGGCGCGAGATGTGATTGTGTAGCAGCCGGCCCCAGGAGTAAGTTACGCGTAACGTTACGCCTAACGGCGTTGCTGCGACGGAACAGGTCCGAATATGCCACCCACGAAGCAGGTCAGTACTGGAGCGAAGCGCCAGAAGGCGTTTCGTGACCGGATGACACGGATGGGCATGACGATCCCCAGGATCTACATGACCGAGGGCGAACGGGAGCGGGTGAAAGCGTTCCTGCGGCATCACCGCAACGAGCGGACCGATCAGTTGATCGGAGGTATGGATTTTCAGGCCATGAGCCAGAAGTGGACGACGCAACGCTTGTTCGATGCGTTGCATGAGCACGCCAGCAAGCACGAGCAATTGTCCGGGGTGCGCTTGCAGGCTACGCCGGCAGCGATCGAGCTTTCGCTTGCCAGCTACGGCGAGCAGTCGGTGCACCTGGTGGTGACCGATTACGAGATTCGCATGACAACGGCGCTGTGCGAGCAGCGCGCGGTGAAAGATGCGGCGCGGTTCAACGAGGCGTGTCTGCGCCTGGGGCCGAACATGCCGCTCTCGAATGTCGGACTGGTGGGCTCGCAGTACATTCTTTTTGGCCAGCTATCGGCGCATTCGCCGCTGGCGAACATCGTCGAGGAGCTCGATGTGATGGGTCAGAATGCGATCGATGCGTTGGGCGAGCTTTCTCACCTGATCGGGTAGGGAAAAACACACCACCTCTTCTTTAATTCCTTTTTTCTTTCTGTGGCGGCGATGACCGTTTGCACGGCGGCTTTGCGACGCCGCGGTCGCGACTGAAGTCGCTCCTACAAAGGTTTGGACGTTGTCGAATTTTTTGGATGCACCGCTTTACTTCCCCGGTGTTGCGCCGGGCCCTTTTATTTTTAAGGACATTCAGCCATGACTTGGCTCATTGCAATCGCAGTTGCCGTTGTCGTTCTGATCGTGCTCGTTGCTATTTCCAATGTGATTGTCTACATCCCCAATGACCGCGTCGGCGTGGTCGAGCGGCTATGGGGTGCGGCGTCGGTCAGCCGTGGATTGATCGCGCTCAATGGTGAGGTGGGTTACCAGCCGACGGTGTTGCGCGGTGGTTTGCATTACTTTTTCCCGTTCCAGTATCGGGTGCACAAGGTCGACCTGGTGACTATTCCGCAGGGCGAGATCGGTTATGTGTTTGCGCGTGACGGCCACGATCTGGAGGAAGGTCAGGCGCTGGGCCGCACGATACAGGCCGGTATCGAGGATGTTGCTGCCTTCTTGCGCGCGGGTGGTCAGAAGGGTCCGCAGCGCACGATTCTTCGTGAAGGCACGTATGCGTTCAACGTGGCGCAGTTCGCCATCATTACCGCTTCGCGTGTGCATGGTTTGCTGTTGTCCGAAGAGGAGCGCAGCACGATCGACCATATGGGCAGCGTGTTGAAAGAGCGCGGTGGTTTCTCGCCGGTGATTATCGGTGGACGCCGTGAGAAGGCTTCTGCGGATGCGGATGACACGGCCAACGACATGCTCGGCGTCGTGACGGTCCATGATGGCCCGGTATTGCCGCCGGATGAAATCGTCGCGCCGCGCGTTGGCCAGGATCCGGCCGACAAGGCGACCTTCCACAACAACTTCCAGAACATCGACGCCTTCCTGCGTGCCGGCGGTAACCGCGGTCGTCAGCATCAGGTGCTGGTGGAGGGCACGTATTACATCAACCGCCTGTTCGCGACGGTGGACTTTATTCCCAAGACGGTGGTGCCGGTCGGCTTTGTCGGCGTGGTGGTTTCGTATATCGGCAAGGCCGGTACTGACCGTTCGGGCGAGGGCTATTCGCACGGCGAGCTGGTCGACAGTGCTTGCCGCGGCGTGTGGAAGGAGCCGTTGCTGCCGGGCAAGTACGCGTTCAATACCTATGCGGGCAAGATCCAGATGGTGCCGACGACCAACTTCATTCTGAAGTGGACGCCGGAGGTAACCAACATGCACAAGTTCGACGAGAATCTCACCGAGGTGTCGTTGATCACCAAGGACGCGTTCGAGCCGCTGCTGCCGCTGTCGGTGGTGGTACACATCGACTACCGCAAGGCGCCGCTGGTGGTGCAGCGCTTTGGCGATATCAAACGCCTGGTCGACCAGACGCTCGATCCGATGGTCAGTGCGTACTTCAAGAACATCGGCCAGACGAAAACGCTGATTCAGTTGATCCAGAACCGTGCGGATATCCAGCAGGTGGCCAGCGTGGAGATGATGGAACGCTTTGCCGCGTATAACCTGGAGCTGCAGGAAGTGCTTATCGGCACGCCGCATGGAAGCGCCGGCAACGCCTCGGGTGCGCGTATCGACACGCTGCTTAACCAGTTGCGCGATCGTCAGGTGGCGATCGAGCAGGTGGCCACCTTCGAACTGCAGGAGCAGTCGGCAGTGAAGGAACGCTCGTTGCGCGAGGCGCGCGCCAAGACGGATATCCAGGCCGAGCTGACCAATTCGATGATCCATATCGAGATCAAGAAGAACGTCGGTGATGCGAACGTGGTGGAAGCGAGCAAGCGTGCCAACGTGATCGGCATCGATGCGGATGCTGAGCGTCGTCGTCTTACTGCGGAGGGTGATGGTCGCGCATCGGCGATTGCTGCGGTGGGTAAGGCTGAGGCCGAAGCCATTCAGGCGAAGTCGCAGGCGTTGACGGGCGAGGGTGCGCGGTTGCAGCTGATCAATACGCTGGGCGCGCAGTTTGCCGAGGCGATCCGCGATGGGCAGATTGCTATCGTGCCGAAGATCTCGCTGGGTGGTGGCGATGCTTCAGGGAATGGATTGTCATCGCTGATTCAGTTGGCCAGTTCGTTGTTGGCTGAGAAGGCTGATGCTGGGATGAATGATACAGTGCCAAGGGTGTAAGTCCTGTAGGTAGACACATTTCTGGCATGACGAACGAGAGCTTCGCTATTGCGAGGCTCTCGATCCTCCATTTCTTAATTTAGCTGGCTGATTAAGCGCGGGTATTCAAGATGTATTTTCCCATTATTCGCGCACATATATTCCATATTGGGCGAGCTTAGGTGCGGCATGAGAAAATCTAGCCCAAAGTTAATCAATCTTCCACTTGTTCGTCATTTGATGTCACTGCGTCGCTAAAAAGCCTAAAATTCTTATTGAGATTTTTCTCATCGCGCATATAGTTTTTCGCAGCTTCCGCGTATCTGTCTTGCACGGATGAATAATCTTCAGGCTCTATACCAAGCACGAGGATCGGCAGAGTTAATGACATTTTTGCCCATGGCAACTCACGCAAGATGCGCTCATAACTGGCCACATTTTCGTCTATTAAGTTGGCGAATTTGTGTGTGGGTACAACGAGAATTCCAACGTCTATATCATCTCTTGAATAAGCCAGCTGAAATTTGAAAACATCCGTATACCACCTAGCCATATTTCCGAACTGAACTTCAACCTGGATTCGATTCTTTTTAAAATCCGATCGAATATTTGTCGATGGTCCATTCTCGCTTGGCGCAACGACAAGCGGTCTAATATCCCAGCCGCTCGGCATCCTGCTTTCGATGTCTTTGTTTAATTTCTTTTGATCAACAGGAAAAGCTTGTGCGGAAGATTTGCCTCGTTGACGAACTTTAACCCTGCTCGCCTCGTACAATATTGGCGAGGTTTCCTCCAGAACCTTGACGAGCTCCTTGTAAGTTGAGCAAAACGCCGCGTCATTCAAAACAGCCGCGGCGTACCGGTATGAGTAGGTTATAAGCTTCATGGTCGCTTCAGTTCTTCTCTAAGTCAGCAGATAAAAAGCTCTTTCGATAGCCACCAGCGGATAAAATCTATGAAGTTCCGTTATTGAATCCAGAGGCAACTGCCATGCCAACGAGAATTTCCAGGGAGTTGGCTCTAAGTTTTGGTGAAAGCTCGTTATTAATGTCGAGTAGCTTTGTAAGTGCTTTCGTCAGCGCATCTCTTTCCGGTGTCGTCGTTGTTATATTTTTCATTTCATCAATAGTGTTATTGGCTATTGCTCCGAGAGCATCCACGACATCAAAAGGATGAGTGCCAGTCGACCTATTTGTCCATACACTTTGTAGGTCCTGAGCCCGGTGACTTCTGGCAAGTTCTCCAGCGCTCTTAAATGCAGAAGTTAGTTTTCTTATTGCATCTTTCGAAAGCATATCTTTGAACAATTCAAAGGTGTGCTCGGAGGGGTGGACGGAACGAATATCTTTGGAACTCCCATAATAGAAAGATATGTCCCAAGTCCCTTTGTTAAAGAGATTCGCGTTACTAAGTTCAAAGCGGGTGCCACTTTTGAATCTAAGCGATGGGATAGCTAACCGAAAGTTACGCTCAATTCTATAACGGCCTGTTGCAGATTCAGTTGGAGTTAAAAGTGATTTAACTCCCTTTTTGTTTACATCCTTGGCTAAGGTCAAACGGCTTAACTCAGGCTCAGATTTTCCAAGGATCGCTTCACCAATCATGAAGGTCAGCAAGGGCGGGATCGCGTTTCCGACCATTTTCATCTTTTCCGCCGCTGACGATCCCATATATTGGTAGTTGATTGGGAAGCTTTGAAGACAACCACGTTCGCGAATGGTTAGCCTCCGGTGCCCTTTTAAAGACTCATCAAATATGATTAAACTTTCTCGAGATACTCTTGTGCAAGTTGCGGTAATGGTTCGTGCTGGCTGTTCAGTCTTTTCAGGGAAAGACATGGAGTTGTATACAGGATGAAAAACCTTGGCTTCGCGATTCAGCCTCTCTTCTTCATGGCTAAGAGGAGTTTCTTTATCGTGATCATTGATTTCAGATCGCAGGGACTTTATGCCGTAAATCGGGTCAATAATGCTCTGATTCGACAGGGCAGATATAACGTCACCCAGTCCCCGCGAAGGCAAATTTTTCCTATAGGAACGGAGTAAATTAAAGTCAAAGTTGCCGGCAATACAACGCTTTCTTGCCTGTGGTACGCCATAATCCGCGCAGTTGATTACGTCAATCGTCGCAGATTGAATTATTTTCCTGTATCGGAAAAGAGGTCTTCCTTTTTGAATCGCTTCTGGAAGCAACGATGCTACCCTTGGGACATTTTCCATAGCCCACCATTTTGGTGAAGACTGCATAACAATCTCAAAGAAAGCCGCTAAGTCTCGAAACCCGTCTGCAATATCTCCGTTCCCTCCCCGATTAGAGAAGGAGAATTGAGTGCATGGCGGACTGCCAACTACAATATCGACTTTTTTCGGAATTTCTTTATTTCTTGCTAGCTCTCTTATGTCCACCAAATGAGTCTGGTGCCCATTGTTCACTTCATTGCTTAAATTGGCTGGCGCCCACCATTCATACGAGGAAACAACTTCGATACCGGCGAGTCGAAGTCCTAGCGACCATCCTCCGATGCCAGAGTACAGGTCAATTGCTGTTAGCTGCTTTTTCTTCATAGAAAATCTAGGTTGCTGATGTGGGTTCGATTGGCTAGGCATTTGGAACGCCTGTGTTTCTTCGTTGTGCCGCTAGGTCACCTATGGCAAGTAATGTTAGGAGTCTGAGGTTCGCTGTTCTCTGGCGCAGATATTGAGACTGATCATAGCTTGGAGAGCTGCCGATCGAGACGTCCCCAGAGCGTACTGGACGCAGCCTTTTATTGAAACTGGCGCTAGCGAAGGAGTTCCATATGCTCGAAGAAGAGCTGTTTTAGAGTGAGCGCATTTTTTGTGAGAACGGCCATCTGCCTAGTTCGTATTTGCGTAGTTCATGCTGAAATTTATAAAACTACCATAGAATTTTTAGCACTATATTGCTGCTGGGGTTTGTTCATGCGGACTCATAGATATGGGCTTCATGTTGCGATCATGAGCAATGCAAAAATCCACTTATCCGTTTTTAAAGGCATGCACGCATATTGGTAGATAATGATATGAGAAATTCAGTTGTTAATTCATATTAAATCTTGTTGTTCTATTTATTCTATGTCTCCCATATTTTTTTGACTATTGACGGTTAAGGGCTTTGGTTGAAATATAGATGATATGGATAGTCTTGCTTTTTAGTCAGGAGGATGTGGTGAAAGAGCTAAGAATAGGTTGCCATCAAGGGGCTAAAGATGGTTCAGATGTTGTTTATTTGGAGCTTTATCAAAATGAAGAGCTCATCTATGCGGCGTCTGCGCTTGGCAGCGGAGATGGCTGCAAGATCGATGTTGTGTGTGCTGGTGCTAATATAAATAAGTTTCCGAGCGAGCGAGATATTGTAGCGATTAGGGAAATATCAGAGAATTTTCTGGGCATGGGTGGATAAGGCCGCCTATATTAGACAGAGGTCGACGCCAATTGCGGATATTTCTTGTGAGATGGAGGTGTTGCTGGCACCGTTGCTGCGAGACAATCGCTGCGTTGCCAATTGATATGCCTAGCGTCTATTTATTGGCGAAATAAAAGCCCGCCGAGGCGGGCTTTTAACCTAGCGGTGTGGCCGTAAATCGATCAATCGATATCAAGGAACGAACGCAGCTGTTCCGAGCGGCTCGGGTGACGCAGCTTGCGCAGGGCCTTGGCTTCGATCTGGCGGATGCGCTCGCGGGTAACGTCGAACTGCTTGCCGACTTCTTCCAGCGTGTGATCGGTGTTCATGTCGATACCGAAGCGCATGCGCAGCACCTTCGCTTCCCGCGGGGTGAGGCCGGCGAGCACGTCGCGCACGGTTTCCATCAGGCCGGTTTCCGTGGCCGACTCGACTGGCGAGCTGGCGTTGGTGTCCTCGATGAAATCGCCCAAGTGCGAATCTTCGTCGTCGCCGATGGGGGTTTCCATCGAGATCGGCTCCTTCGCGATCTTGAGCACCTTGCGGATCTTGTCCTCGGGCATCTCCATTTCCTTGGCCAGCTCTTCGGGCGTCGGCTCGCGGCCGAACTGCTGCAGCATCTGGCGGGAAATGCGGTTCAACTTGTTGATCGTTTCGATCATGTGCACCGGGATACGGATGGTGCGCGCCTGATCGGCGATTGAGCGGGTGATGGCCTGACGGATCCACCACGTCGCATAGGTCGAGAACTTGTAGCCGCGACGGTATTCGAACTTGTCCACCGCCTTCATCAGGCCGATGTTGCCTTCCTGGATCAGGTCGAGGAACTGCAGGCCGCGGTTGGTGTACTTCTTGGCGATCGAGATGACCAGGCGCAGGTTGGCCTCGACCATTTCTTTCTTGGCGCGGCGGGCCTTGGCCTCGCCGACGGACATCGTGCGGTTGATTTCCTTGATGTCGGTCAGCGGCAGGAACAGCTGACGCTCGATCGAGGCGAGCTTTTCCTGCTCGGCGTCGATCGCCTCTTTGTGCGTCTTGATGTTCGGCGACCACTTCTGGCGCTTGCGGCCCAGCTCGTTCGCCCACTCGAGGTTGCCCTCGTTGCTGGGGAAGGTCTTGATGAACTCGGCCTTGGGCATCTTGACGTGCTTGACGAAGATGTCCATCAGCACGCGCTCGTGATGGCGGATGTCGCCCACCACTTCGCGCAGCTTGCGCACGAAGCCGTCGATCAGCGCGGACGGCAGCTTGAGCTTGAGGAATTCCTCAGCCATCTGGTCGCGCAGCTTGACGATCTTCTTGTCGGTGATGTCGGTGGCCTTGGGGGCCGCCTTCTGGAACTTGCCGTAGTAGTCGCGCAGCAGTTCCATGCGGCGCTTGACCTCTTCCGGATCCGGACCGGTCGGGCCGGCTTCCTCGTCCTCGGTCGCACCGGTGGCGTCGTCTTCTTCGTCTTCGACCTCGACGTCGGCATCGGACACTTCTTCAGCGGCCGCTGCCTGCGCGGCGTCGGCGGCTTCTTCCAGGTCGGCAAAGCCAGCCAGGATTTCGCTGAGGCGGCGCTTGCCGTCCAGATGCTGGTCGTACTCTTCCAGCAGCAGCTGGATGGTCAGCGGGAAGCTGGCCAGCGCGGTCTGCACCTGGCCCAGGCCTTCTTCGATGCGCTTGGCGATGGCGATTTCGCCTTCGCGGGTCAGCAGCTCGACCGTACCCATTTCGCGCATATACATGCGCACCGGGTCGGTGGTGCGGCCCACTTCCGAATCGACCGCCGACAGCAACGCAACCGCTTCTTCAGCGGCGGCTTCGTCGTCGGTCGCGCTGCTGCCGTTGTCGGCGAGCGGGTCGGTATCGGGAGCGGCGTCGTGCACTTCAATGCCAACGCCCTTGAGCACCGCCATGATGTCTTCGATCTGCTCCGGATCGACGACGTCGTCAGGCAGGTGATCGTTGATCTCAGCGTAAGTCAGATAGCCCTGCTCCAGACCTTTGGAGATCAGCGCTTTAATTTCAGACTGTTGCTCAGGAGCTTTACTATTCATACCCACCGCCGCGTATGCAGGAACCGATCAGTATACCCATGTGGCGCTTTTTTGACCAGTTTTCAAGTGAAAGTTCGCCCGACGACAGCACGCAAAAATCGCGCCAAACAAGCGCTTGCGGCTGAATTCGTCGAAACCGGGAGATGTCTGGGAGCAGCGGGTCGCTAAGGCACATCGAGCCAGAAAGTGACCGGGCCGTCGTTGACCAGATGTACTTCCATATGGGCACCGAACTGCCCGATTTCCACCCCCGGATGCGCAACGCGGGCCAATTCGACCAGTCGATCGAACCAGCGGCGGCCATGCTCGGGCGATGCGGCGCTGGTGAAGCTGGGCCGCATGCCCGAACGCGTGTCGGCGGCCAGGGTGAACTGGCTGACCAGCAGCAAACCGCCACCGGTGTCGGCGAGGCTGCGATTCATCCGGCCTTGCTCATCGGAGAACACGCGATAGCCAAGCAGACGTTCGAGCATGCGCCGGGTTTGTGCCTCGCCATCGTCGGGCTGGACGGCGACAAGTGCGAGCAGGCCGGGGCCGATAGCACCGACGGTGCGGCCTTCGACATCGACGCGGGCGGATTGGACGCGTTGGATCAGTGAAATCATTTTGGATTCAGAGGCGGGGGTTGGGCGGCGATCGGATTGCCATGTCGCGTACTATCTGGCCTTTGCTCCTCGCTGTTAACCCCTCTCGAATAAAGCATGCGTCCCGATATCTACCTTCTCTACCTCCTGCTGCGCCTGTTCGGCCTGCTGCCGCTGCGCACCCTGCACGCCATCGGCGGCTGGATCGGCAAGGTATCGATGTGGCGGCAGGCGCGAATGGTGCGACATACGGCGACCAACCTGCGCATCGTGCGGCCCGAGCTTGGCGCCGAGGCGCAGGCAGCGTTGTTGCGCGAGGTGATGATCGAAAGCGGCAAATCGGTGACCGAGATCGCCAAGATCTGGGGCAGCGACCCCATGCGTGCGCTGGCACTGGTGCGCGAAGTGCGTGGCGAGGACGTGTTCGACGCGGCGCTGGCCAGCGGCAAGGGCGTGATCATCGCCGCGCCGCATCTGGGTTGCTGGGAACTGCTCAATTACTGGCTATGCCGCAAGACGCCGATGGCGATCCTGTATCGACCGCCGCGCATCGAAGCGGTCGAGGGCCTGCTGCGCAAGGCACGCGGTGCGCTGGCGCCCGAGCAGGTGCGTGCCGAAGGCGCGGGCGTGCGCACTTTGTACAAACGTCTGGCGGCCGGTGGCACCGTGGGAATCCTGCCGGACCAGAAGCCGCGCGAAGGCGAGGGTCAGCTGGCGCCGTTCTTCGGTCGTGATGCGGAGACGATGGTGTTGCTGCCGCGTCTGGCTGCGCGTACCGGTGCGACGGTGCTGTTTGCGTTTGCCGAGCGATTGCCGCGTGGCGAAGGGTTTCGTATTCACCTGGTGCCTGCGCCGGATGGGTTGGTCGATAGCGACCTGGCGGTGGCTTGCACGGCGCTCAACCGCGGTGTGGAGCAGTGCGTGGAGTTGGCGTTTACGCAGTATCAGTGGCATTACAAGCGCTATACGCGGAGTGATCGGCCTAGTCCTTATTGACCGTCAATACGACCGACACCCTTCCTACCCGTCATTCCGGCGCAGGCCGGAATCTATTCCTCAGCGTGGTCGCTTGCCTAAGGTTGTCTGACTAGCGAGGGACTGAGCGAGTAGATTCCGGCCTGCGCCGGAATGACGAATAGGGGGAAGATGAGGTAATTCAGCCTTGCGGCTTATCCAATCGCCGCAGAAACACCGTCATTTCCTTCTCGGCCTGCTTGTCGCCGTGCTTCTGCGCCGCCTCGATCCCTCGCTTCCACGCGTCTGCCGCAGTGGCCGCATCACCCAACGCCGCCGCCGCCTTCCCAAGCAATTTCCACGCAGCCGTATACCCGGCGTCGAACTCGACGGCGCGGTGCAGTTCCTCGGCAGCCGTCGCCGCATCGCCCGCGGTCAACAACGCATTGCCCAAGGCAAACCGCAGTAGCCCACCGTCGCGCGGGCCGCCGCACTGCGCGCGCAGGTTGGCGATCAGGGTGTCGTTCACGGCAGGGTGCGGTTGCGCCAATCGTTGACCTGGTAGACCTGGGTCGGCTGGCTGGGCTCTGTCGGTGCATGGCCCGCGCGCAACGCGGCCAGCGACGTGGCCGGCCAGGTAACCAGCCATGACGAGCGGAACGGCTGGACCAGCAGCGGGTAACGCAGGTCGTTGCTGCTCAACGTGCCCACCGGCACGACGATCAAGCCATCGGGATGGGCTGTGGCAAAGGCCTGTATTTCGGTGTCGTCTTTCAGCTCGTGGACCGGCTGGGTCAGGCGACCTTCGAAGTGGAACTGGCCTTCGTAATTGCCGACGTAGGCGATGGCGCGATGCTCGGCATCGGCCGCCGCCAGCAGATGCGCCACGGGGCGCAGGTCGTACTTGTGCCACAGCGTCAGCGTAAACAGCGAATTGAGCGCGAGCGTGCCGATCAGGCCGGCGACCGCGAGGCGACGGGTTTCGCCTCGACCGCGAAGCAGCAGCAAGGCGCCAAGCAGCACAAAGGCCACGCTGAAGACGCGGCTATGCGATGCGGCGCCATCGAACCACTCGCCATGCAGACGATCGCTGGCGACCAGGTTGGGCAGCACGAACAGGAACACCGCCAGCAGCAGGCCGCCGACGCCGAGAATCCAGGTGCCCAGCCAGGCGTTGGTGGCCAGTGCGGGATGTTTTTCACGCAGCACGGCGATCGCGCCGGCAAGCAGCAGGGCGCCGCAGGCCAGCTCGGGCAGCGGGTAGTACAACTGCTTGCCGCTGATCAGCGAGAACACGATGAAGGTCGGGATCAGCCAGCACAGCGCGAAACGCAGGCCCGGCTCCAGTGGCTTGCGCAACGCGCCCAGGGCAACCAGCGCACGCGGCCATGCGGCGAGCGGGAACATCAATACCGGAATCCACTGCAGATACCACCACACCGGTCGCGCATGACTCTGCAGCGGCTCGGCATGCTGCAGGCCGTTGACCACGCGGCCGGCGGTCTGGGTAAAGAACAGCCTCTGGCGATAGGCATCGCCGCCGCTGAAGCCGGCCGGTAACGCCCAGGCGAGCAGGATCACGCCGCCAAGCAGAATCGACAGCACGCCACGGCCATACCAGCGGCTACGGTTTTCGTTCGCCCAGGTGCTCCACAGCGGGCCGAGCAGCCACGGGAACACGACATGCACCAGCATCACCGGGCCCTTGGTGAGCAGCCCCAGGCCGATGCACAGGCCGAACAGCAGCCAGCGCGGCTCCTGTCGTGTGCCCTTGGGCGTGAGGCAAAGCAGTGCGGCCAAGGCCCATACGGCAAGCAGCACGTCGTACATGATCTGCAGGCCGAACAGGAAGGCGTAGCTCAGCGCCATCAGCATCCACGGCGCGGCCTTGGCCACCCAGGCGCGGTTCGGGAACAGGCGGCGGGCCATCGTGGCCAGCAGCATCAGTTCGATCGCGCCGAAGGCCACTTCGAGCACACGCGGCCATACGTCATTGACGCCGAACACGAACCAGCCAGCGTGGATCATCCAGAACAGCAGCGGCACTTTCTCGCTGTACGGGGCGCCATTGATATGCGGCACCAGCCAGTGGTGCTGGTTCCACATTTCCCAGGCGACGGCCAGCGTACGGGTGGAGTAGAGCGGCATCGGGCCATGTGAAAACATGGCAATGAGCGCGATAACAATCCATAGCGGCAGCCAGGGCCATAGGGCCCGCAGGTGTTCGGTACGACTGTAGGCGCTTGATGACACGGTAAGACTCTTCCTGGAGATGACGGGATTTTAACCCTAGCGGAGAGGGTTATACCTGCAACGCGCGATGAAGCGTGCAGGTTGAGTGAAGGGATCAGTGAGTTAGCGCGTGTTTGCGCGCTTTTTGTTTGGGTGGGGTTCGGGTTGGGGGGACCGGGCCTTCAATAGCCCGCGCGTCCCCAATACCCGATCCGGCGCCGCAATTTGAGCTTGCGCCACCAGTTCCCCGGCTTGCGCCGGCGATTGCGCCCGCCGCGGGCAATGAACGTATCGATGGCATCGAGCACCCGTTCGCTCGAATGCCCGTCGCGGTAGGGATGGATCGCGTTGGCGAAATCGGCGACGGCCTGCATCAGTTCCGGCGGACGTGCCAGCGCGCGCTCGATCGCCGGCTCGAACTGCGCGGGGTCGTCGATATCGATCAACTGCGGGCCGGGGCGGCGATTCTTGAAGGTGACTACCGGTTTGCCGGTCAACAGGAATTCGCTCAGCGCCGAGGACGTATCGGAGCACATCATGTCGACCTGCGGGAACAGTTCGAGGATATTGTCGTTCTCGGCAAACTGAAGGTATTCGTTCTGCAGCGCCTTGTAGCGCGCCCGGGTTTCGGGGTTCATCTTCGGATGGAAGGTGACGATCCAGCGCCAGCGGCCATCGCGCGAAAGGCGCTTGACCTCGTCGTACAGAATCTCCGCGGCGCTCCACGACGGCGAAAAAGTGGAGTGATAGAGAATCACCGGGGGCTGGCGCACGGGCGGCAAGGCGCCGGCGATCTCTTTCATGAAAGGGTCGATCTTGGGCCAGCCGGTCTCGATCACGCTGAAATGGCCGAGCTTGTCGGCCAATGCCTGAAACTGCGCGGTGTCGCGCGGGCCGGTGGTGCAGTACAGGTCGAAAAAGCCACGGATATAGATATGTCGCGGCTTGCCGGCGTCGAAGCCATGGAAGGTTTCCACCTTCACGCCCGGGAAAAAATGGGGCAGATGGTTGGACGAGGTGATGCAGGCGATCGGCCTCCACGCGCGGACCTCTTGCACGGTCAACAGGCGCTCGCCCTCGACCAGGTCCTCGGCGCCCGGGCCGTCGAAGAACCAGGCAGCCTCGTGGCCGCGCGCGCGGATCGCTTCCTGGATCGGGCGCAGGATCGCCAGCGCGTAGCGCTCCGAGCCGTACAGCAAGTAGTGCTTTTTTTGGGAGTCCGGCATCAGCGGTCGATCTTGTGGCGGGTGAGGGCGGCCTTGGCCATGCGCACGGAGTCCGGGTTGTGCCGCATTTCGTAGTAGCGCATGCGTTTATAAAGCGCATAGCTGGCGGCGGTCTGCGCGATCATGAAACCGCGCCAACCATCGAGAAAGGCCAGCCGGAGCAGATAGTCCTTGATAAAGGCCAGGAAGAAAACAAACGGCGCCTGCCACATGCGCACGGGTTTGCCCTTGTCCAGCCAGTCCAGGCATTTGAGCTCCGAGTAGCGCAGCACCTTGAGCTGCTTGTGCACCAGGGTCGGATTGTTGGCGTGATTGAACGGCGCCTGCATCACCGGGGCGTGGCCTTCGTAGCGCAGCGATTCGTGCACCCGTACGTCGGTCCAGCGCGCGCGGTCGCGGTGGTAGATCCGCGCCATCTTTTCGCCCATGGCCGGGCGGTACCAGCGCATCGGCCGGCCCATATAGATAGTGCTGCGGCGCAGGACCACCGCCGGGTTGTCGCCGGCCATGATCCCGGGTAACTGCGCGGTCAGCTCGGCGGCCAGCTCCGGCGAGAGGTACTCGTCGGCATCCAGCGCCAGAATCCAGTCGTGAGTGCTATGGGTGGCCGCTGCGTTGCGCTGGGGGCCGAATCCCAGCCAGTCCTGATGGACCACCCGGGCGCCATGGGCCTGGGCGACGGCGACCGTATCGTCCTCGCTGCCGCTGTCGACAATGAGTTTCTCGGCCGCGAACGGCACGCTATCCAGGCAGCGGGCAATGTTTTCTGCCTCGTTGTGGGTAATGACGACGAGGGTGAGCGGGAGCTTCGGCATGGCGTGAATTCTAGCTGCAGGTCACCTAATTTGTGATTTGGTGCGTTAAATAGGCATGGCAAGATTTCGCGGTCGGCTGATTTTCAGGTCTCCTCGCGCAGTATTCGCTGCGAATTAACCGTCTTGAATGAGATACTTAACCGCCAGGGGTCCGGTGCCAGGAATGTCTGCAGGAATGAGCGAGCAAGTCCTTTCGCCGCAAGGAAGCCAGCGCGAGTTGATAGAAGCGCGGGCCGGTCTGGAGGCCTCGCGTGGTTCCTCGGTGCTCGCTTCCTGGCGGGCCGCTGTAACTCAGCGTGACAGCTGGCGTTACCTGCTGGGCCTGGGCATCCTGTGGATGCTGCTTGGCATGGTGGTCATGCCGGCGGGCGCTTCGTTCAACCCCGGCAAGATTTATCAGGGCAGCCTGATCCTGCTGATGTATCTCCCGGCGCTATGGCTGGCCTGCACACAGCGCGGCCGGCTTTGGCGCGAGTTATGGCCGCTGCCCCTGTTTCGCCTGTTCCTGGTGATGCTGGCCTGGGCCACGTTGTCGTTGGCCTGGGCTCATCTAAGGCATGTGGGGGATGAATTTGGGCGCCTGCTCAGCGTCATGACCTTTGTGCTGGCATGGCAGCTGTGGGATTCAGATACCGAGGATTACGTAAGTATGCTGCTGTTCATCGGCGGCATCGGTGTGGCGCTGTGCGCCGGGTTTTATTGCGTGCTCTTCCTGCTGCAACCCGATTCGTCCGACCGCATCGCCGGGGAGGGCACGATTGCTGCGACCAACTACGCCGCCGCCTTGATGGGCGCGGTATCGATCTGGATGACCCAGTTGCGTCTGCGTACGCGTCATCTGTCGATCCTGCGTTGGGTGGCGATCGCGCTGTTGCTGGCCTTTGTCGGTCTGACGCATACGCGTGGGGTGTGGCTGGCTCTGGGCATCTGTGTCGTGCTGGCGCCGCTTTGGCAGTCGCTGCGCCTGCGCCGGTGGTTGATGGTCATGGCCGGCCTGCTGGTCGTGCTGGCCATCGCGGCGCCCTTGCATCTGCTGACCGAGCGCGGCATGTCGCTGCGCCCGCAACTGCTGGAAGCGTCGTTGCAACAGATTGCACAGCGGCCCTGGCTGGGCCTGGGCCAGGGCACGCCGATCACGCTGTGGGTCGCCGGGCTGGCGTATACGCACAGCCATAATTTGCTGACCCAGGTGACGCTGGAGCTGGGCTTGCCCGGACTGCTGCTGACGGTGGCGATGTGGTTGATGGTCGGCTGGCAGGGCTGGCGCTTCCGGCACACGATGCGCGGGCGCATTCTGCTGGGCCTGTGGATCTACGCGTCGGTGGTGCTGCAGCTCGATATGCCGCAGCTGCTCGATAGTCCGCGTCCGGGCTGGATCCTGGTCTGGCTGCCGTTCTCCCTGGCCATCGCCCTGGAGCTACGCAAGCGCGCCGAAGGCAGGGCGGATATCATTCACCGTTGAACCTAACGACAACCCGCTGCGTCTGATGCGCGGCGACGGGGACGGTGAATGAGCAGAGTGTTGGTGACCGGTGGTGCGGGTTTTCTCGGATCGCATCTGTGCGATCGATTGATCCGCGATGGCCATGATGTCCTGTGCCTGGACAACTTCTATACGGGCAGCAAGCAGAACATCGTTCATCTGCTCGACCATCGCTATTTCGAGCTGATGCGCCACGACGTCACCTTTCCGCTCTACGTGGAAGTGGACCGCATCTTCAACCTGGCCTGTCCGGCCTCGCCGGTGCATTACCAGCACGACCCGGTGCAGACCACCAAGACCAGCGTGCACGGCGCGATCAATATGCTGGGTCTGGCCAAGCGGTTGCGCGCGCGGATTCTTCAGGCGTCGACCAGCGAAGTCTATGGTGACCCGGAAGTGCACCCGCAGCGCGAGGAATACTGGGGTCGGGTCAATCCGATCGGCATTCGCAGTTGCTACGACGAAGGCAAGCGCTGCGCCGAAACGCTGTTCTTCGACTACCACCGCCAGCATGCGCTGGAGATCAAGGTGGTGCGCATCTTCAACACCTACGGCCCGCGCATGCATCCCAACGACGGCCGCGTGGTGAGCAACTTCATCGTGCAGGCGCTCAAGGGCGAGGACATCACCATCTACGGCGATGGCCAGCAGACGCGCAGCTTTTGCTATGTCGACGACCTGATCGAGGCGATGGTTCGCACGATGGAAACGGGGCCTGATTTTGTCGGCCCGGTGAACATCGGCAATCCGCATGAACACACCATCCGCGAGCTGGCGGAAAAAGTCATCGCGATGGTCGGTGGCAAGTCCAAGCTGATCTTCAAGCCGCTGCCGTCGGACGACCCGCGCCAGCGCCAGCCGGATATCTCCCTGGCCAAGGAAAAGCTCGGTTGGGAACCGAAGGTACATATCGACGACGGCCTGCGCGAAACCATCGGCTATTTCCGCCAATTGCTGGGCCAGTAACATGGCCGCGCTGACGTTCTCCGTCGTCGTCACCAACTACAACTATCGCGAGTTCGTACTCGAAGCGGTCGACGGTGCGCTGGCGCAGAGTCGCGCGCCGCTGGAAGTGATCGTCGTTGATGACGGTTCCACCGACGAGTCGGTGGACCTGCTGCAGGCGCGCTACGGCGACGACGCCCGGGTGAATCTGGTGGTTGGGCCGAACGGCGGTCAGCTCACCGCCTTTCAGCGCGGACTGGCCAAGGCGAAGGGCGACATTGTGTGTTTTCTCGATGCGGACGACCGCTGGGGGCCGGATTACCTGCGCCAGGTCGGCGAGGTTTTCGACGCACGCAACGATATCGATTTCGTCTTCTCCGACGTCCAACTGATCGGCAACGAATCCGGCCGGCAAGGTTACGCCGAACAGGCGACCGATCTTGGCTACACCGTGCTGGGCACCTGGGTGCGCGCGCACTGGTATGGCGCACCGACTTCGGCCTTGGCCTTGCGCCGCCGGTTGGCCGAGCGAGTGTTGGATCTGCCACCCGAATTTGTCGCGCAGTGGCGTATCTCGGCCGACAACTGCCTGGTGTTCGGTGCCAGCGTGCTGGGGGCGAAAAAATATTTTCTGCCGACAGGACAGGTGGATTACCGCATCCATGGCCGCAACGGCTGGTGGCACGATCAAAAGAAGGCGCGCGAATTCCTGGCCCAGTTCCGCTCGCGCTGCCTGATCAATTACTACGCGGAGCGCATGCAGCTGGACATCCACGCCCTGGACCTGGCCAAGCACGAGTTCAAGTCGCGCAGCCAGCCGACCTGGAAGGAGGCCTGCATGTATGCGGATATCGCGCTGCGTGGCCCGGCGGTGTGGTGGAAGCGGCTGGAGCGCGCGATCGCGATTTTGTCGCGCGGCGCACGCAGCAAGCAAAAATAACCGCGTATGAAGACCAGTCTCGTCGTACTTACCTATAACTGGCCGGCGGCTTTGCGACGGGTGCTGGAAAGCATTGCCGCGCAACGTACGCTGCCGGACGAAGTCATCGTCGCCGACGACGGTTCCGCCGCGGAAACGGCGGAACTCGTCGCGGGGTTTGCGGCAACGTTTCCCGTGCCGCTACGTCACGTGTGGCAAGACGATCTGGGCTTTCGCGCGGCGCGGGCGCGCAATCGCGGATTCGTCGCCTCGCATGGCGAGTACATCATCCTGATCGATGGCGACATGGTGCTGCATCGCGACTTTGTCGCCGACCATCTGATGCTGGCCGAGCCTGGCTATTTTCTGCAGGGTGGGCGGATCAAGACCACCGAACGGGAAACGTCGCGTTTGCTCGGCGGCGGCAAGCCGGTGTTTGCGCCTTGGGCACCTGCCGATTTCCATGTCTTCGATGGCATCAAGCGTCTGTATGCGTTTCGTCAGCCGGCGCTGGCGCGCTGGAAAGCGCGTGGTCGCAATGGCGGTCGCGTGATGAGCTGCAATATGAGCTTCTGGCGCGAGGATCTATTGCGCGTCAATGGCTTTGACGAGCGCATGGAAGGTTACGGTGCGGAAGATCGCGAGTTGGCTGCGCGCCTGGGCAATGCCGGGGTGAAGCGGAGACAGTTGAAATGGGGCGCGCTGGCGTTGCATCTGGAGCATCCGTCGCGTGCGCAGCCGGATGTGGACGATATGAGTCTGCCGAACAACCGGCTGTTTCGTGCGACGGTGGAGCAGAAGATTACGCGTTGCGAGCTTGGAATGGATGGGCACTTTGGGGAGTTTTAAGCCCTGATAGCGCCTCATTCAAACGAAGCGGAAACGCGGCCCGATTGTCTTCGAACCACCGTCGTGCCGCCTGTCCGAGGGTAGCCGCTGCCATCTCGTCCATACCAAGGCAACGCTCGATCGCCGCTTCCATCGCCACGTCGTCGAACGCATACAACGTCGCCAGATCCTGTGTCCCGGCCGCATGCGCGGCAACCAGCACGCCACGCTCATCGGTCACCAGCTCATTCATCGGCTCCGCATCCAGCGTCACCACGACAGCACCACAGCTCATCGCTTCGGCTATGTAGTGGCCATAGCCTTCGGTCTGCGATGGGCACAGATGGAAGCGGTGCTCGTTCTGCAGCCGACGATAGGCCTCATCGTCCAGATGCTCGCGCACCAGCCTGACGTTCGCCGGCATATCGCTGGTGTCCACGCGTTTGCGACGCCAGACCACAGTAAGCGTCGGCCATTCGGGATGGCGTGCCCAAAGCTGCAGCAAGGCCGCCGTGCCCTTATTGCCGCTTCTGCCTGGGCCGTGAAAGAACGCCTGTTTTCTTGGCACATCGGGCAGCAAGCGATCTTCGCTGTCAAAGCCGATAAACCGCGTGGTCGCGCCGAGTGCATCGAACAGACGCGCGGCATGGTGCGTCTTGACCCACACCTCGTCCATCGCGCCCAGCGCCGCACGGTCTTCCGGTCGGAAGTATTCGGGGTTGGGTATGACGACATTGCATGTGGCGGCAGGAATGAATTCGGGACGGATGCGTTCGAGCATCACGTTGACATCGAAGGCCGATTTTTTGCCTTTCAGTTTCAGGCGCGTCAGCCATTCGGCAAAGCGGCCACGATGCGGTAGCCCCAGCATGTCCGCGGTATGGCCGGTTTCGCGCAGCGCTTCAGCCAGTCGCTGCAGGTCACGGCTGAGCCCTGCGCCATTATCGCGAGCGATCAGCTGGCAACGCTTATTGCTCGGCATTGTCCGGATCTACCTGCAGATTGTCGTCCTGGCTCGGTACACAGCCCGGCACCACGGCATCGGCCTTGAACAGCCACCACTGGCGACGGTTTGCGTGGCCCAGATCGATCGCCTTGTCGCGTTGCACGCAGTCGCCCAGTGCGCCGTCCTGTGCGAACAGCCAGCGCGTTGCCGGTGCCTGCGCCTGCCATTGCACGCCAGCCTTGTATTGCTTGCGCGTGGGCTGCTTGAAGCCGAAATCGACGGCGGGACGTTCGAGCATCAGCAGGTTCTGTTCGGTCCAGTCGACCAGGCCGATCTCATCTTGCGGGCCGAGCTTGCTGCGTACATCGCGCATCAGACCGGCGGACGAACTCGAATCGTTGAGCAGCGGCGATGCCCAGAAACCCCAGACCAGCCAAAGTGCGGCAACCCCGCCAACCACGGCCCAGACGGCGCGCTTGAGTCGGAAGATCGCCACGAGCAATAGCTGCAGCACGCCAATGGTGATACACATCCACCACAGTGAATTTTCGCCCTCGTCGAAACCGCGCGATGTCGCAAGGGTGACCGCAAACTTGGGGTGCGCCGCCAGCGCATAGATGCCGAGCAGCAGCATGGCCGCGCCAAGCAGGCCGATAAACGCCAGGCCCAGGGTGCGCAGCCAGCGTGTTGCCAGCAGTTCGTCCAGGTACGGCGCGGTAATCAGCGCGAGCATCGGCACGGCGGGAAGAATATAGACGTCGCGCTTGCCCGGCGATGCGCTGAAGAACAGCAGCATCAAGACGATCCATCCCAGCGGCAGCAGAATGCGCGCGTCTTTGGCTTTAAGCTCGCGCCACCAGCGCGGCCATGTACCGGGATAGGTCAGCGACAAAGGCAGCCAGCTGAAGAGCAGGATCGGGATGTAATAGACCGGCGAATGCACGTGATGCCAGGCATGTGCATAGCGGCCTGCGGTCTGGCGGAACAAGATGTCGTTGACGTACGCCAGATACTCCGGGTTGGCTTCGCCGCGCGTGTACGCGGTTACCAGCATGGGTATCAGCCATAACGCGATGGCGATCAATACCGCGGGCAGGCCGAGCAGCCAGCGCCACCATGCGCCGGGTCCCATCGCGGGCATGCCGCTCCAGCGCCAGCGCGCGGCCATCGCATAGGGAATCAGCATGAGCAGCGCGATCACGCCGACGCCCTTGGTGATGACACCCAATCCGGCGCAGAAGCAGCCGAACCAGTACATGCGCCAGTTCGGTCCCAGCAGCATGTGCCGCAGCAGGCCGTAGTTCGCCGCGGTGATAAAGAACACCACCAGGGGGTCGATCTGCGCGCGCTTAACCTGGTAGACGAGCTGGAAACACATCAGCAGCGCCATGCCGGCATACATGCCGACGCGACGGTTCCACAGATGGCGGCCCAGGTCGTAGATCAGCAGCATGCTGCCCAGCGCGGCGAGCAGGGACGGCAACAGGAAGGCGACGCGCCAGCTGCGTACGACCAGGTAGCTGGCCGCTTCCAGCCACATCAGCATCGGCGGTTTGTCCGAGTACAGCTCCGAGCCGCGATGCGGGAACAGCCAGTCGCCGCTCTCGACCATGTGCTTGGCGACCAGCGTGAAGCGCGGTTCGTCCGACGGCCAGGGATCGCGCAAGCCGATTCCGGCACCGATCACGACGATGGCGAACAGCAGCATCAGCCAGAAGGTGCGGCGATCGTTGGAGGTGGCTGGCGTGGATGAGTACATGCGAAAGATCGTGAGAGTCTCAGGCCGGCATAGTACATGGAGGCGACTGGGGAGCTCTTTGTGGAGGCTTAGGGCTGAGCAACTTCAGGGAGCCTCTAAAACCACCTCCTACCCGTCATTCCGGCGAAGGCCGGAATCCACTCCTCAGCGCGGATGCTTGCCATATGTTTCCTGACAGGCGAAGACTGAGGAGTAGATCCCGGCCTGCGCCGGGATGACGACAGGAAAAACTGAGGTTTTCCGAGTCGAGGCCTAGCTCTTCTCGATCACCGCGTAATACATCCCATCAAGATCGCCATCACCCGCCAACACCTGCCAGCCGATCGCAGCCCGTTGCCCGACCGGCAACTCGAACGCCACCACATGCGCATCTTTCTGCGCACCGAGCCATGCCTCGATCACGGCTTCATTCTCCGCCCGCAACAACGAGCAGGTGACATAGACCAATCGCCCGCCGACGGCGAGCGTCGGCCACAACCCGTCGAGAATCCGCCGCTGCTGGGCGGTCAACGCAGCGATATCGGTATCGCGACGATGCAGCCGCACATCGGGCCGGCGGCGCAACACACCAGTCGCCGAACACGGCGCATCGATCAGGATGCGGTCATAAGGCTGACCGTCCCACCACGCATCCGGCTTGCCGGCGTCACCGATGACCAGCTGGGCGGAAAGGCCGAGGCGATCCAGGTTCTGCGTGACGCGTTCGGCGCGGTGCGCGTCGAACTCCAACGCGGTCAGCGTGACATCGGCACGTTCGAGCACATGGCAGGCCTTGCCGCCCGGTGCTGCGCAGGCATCGAGCACGCGCTGGCCGTTCCTGGCATCCAGCAGATCGGCGGCAACCTGCGCCGAGCCGTCCTGCACGGCAAACAAGCCTTCGGCAAAACCGGGCATGCGCGTCACATCGCTGCTGTGCGGCAGCACGATGCCGTCACGCAGCCAATCGTGTGCTTGCGCTTCGTAGCCGGCAGCGTGCAGGCGTTCGATCAATGCATCGCGCGTGGCGCGGCGTGCGTTGACGCGAAGCATCAGCGGTGGTTCGCGGTTGTCGGCAGCCATGACGGCGTCGGCCTGGTCCGGCCAGTCGTTGACGATCGCCTTGGCAAGCCACGCCGGATGCGCATGACGTGTGCGCGGCTGCGCATCGAGTGCGGCCAGATGCTGCTCGCGTTCGCGCTGCCAGCGGCGCAATACGGCATTGACCAGGCCGGCCAGCTGCGGTCGCTTGAGCTCGCGGGCGGCTTGCACGGTGGCGGCGACGGCGGCGTAAGCCGGCAATTGCAGAATTTCCAGCTGCACCAGCCCCAGTACCAGCAGGGCGTGGATGCGCGGTTCTTTCTCGCGCAGCGAACGCTCCAGCAGACGGTCGAGCGCGGCGTCGAAACGCAGCCACCAGCGTGCGCCATCGCTTACCAGCGCCATCAGCAGGGCGCGGTCGCGCGAATCGGGCAGGCGTGGCGCCTGGCGTTCCATCACTTCGCGCAGCGAGACGCCGCGCAAGGCGACATCGGCCAGCGCCTGGGCGGCAAGAGCGCGTGTGTCGTTCATCGTGTCCCGCGCAGTTCGGGCCGCGCATTGAGATAGTCGGTGGCGGTAATACGCTTGCCGCCGGCACGCTGCACGGCCGTGACACGCAGGATGTTCTGGCCGCAGGCGATGTCGATGCCTTCGCGGCCGGCGGCGATCACGGTGCCAGGGGTGGCGTCATGCGCCTGCTCCACGGCGTGTGCCGACCAGATGCGCAGGGTCTCCCCGGCCATCTCGCCCTCGGCCACCGGCCAGGGATCGAAGGCGCGGACCTGATACTCGAGCTCCTGCGCGGTGCGGCTGAAATCGAGCCGGGCCTCGGCCTTGTCCAGTTTGTGCGCGTAGGTCACGCCTTCGTCGGGTTGCGCACGAGCGACCAGCGCTTCGCCGGCGATGACCCGCCTGAGGCCTTCGGTCAGCACGTCGGCGCCGAGTGCGGAAAGCCGGTCGTGCAGGCTGCCGCCGGTATCGCGGCGCTCGATCGGAGTACGTCGCTCCAGCAACACGGGGCCGGTGTCGAGGCCGGCTTCCATCTGCATCAGGTCGACGCCGCTTTCGGGGTCGCCGGCAAGGATCGCGCGCTGGATCGGCGCGGCACCACGCCAACGCGGCAGCAGGCTGGCATGCACGTTCCAGCAGCCCAGGCGCGGCAGGGCCAGCACCTTGCGCGGCAGGATCAGCCCGTAGGCCACCACCACCATCAGATCGGCGCCATAGGCGGCCAGCGTCTGCTGGACCTCGGCGGATTTGAGCGACTCGGGCTGCTCGACCGGAATGCCGGCGGCCAGCGCGGCTTCTTTGACCGGGCTGGGGGTCAGCTTGCGGCCGCGGCCGGCCGGGCGGTCCGGCTGGGTGTAGACGGCCACCACGTCGGCGCCGCTGGCGCGGCAGGCTTCAAGGCAGGGGACGGAGAATTCGGGGGTACCAGCGAAGACGAGCCTCAAGCGCTGGCTGCCTGCTTGCGCTGCTTGTCCAGCCGTTTGAGCATCATCGAGCGCTTCAGCGGCGAGAGATAGTCGACGAACACCTTGCCGGCCAGATGGTCCATCTCGTGCTGGATGCACACGGCCAGTGGGCCTTCGACCTCGATGACGACCTCTTTGCCGTCGACATCGTTGGCCTTGACCTTGACCTTGAGCGCGCGGGTCACGTCGGCATAGATGCCGGGGAACGACAGGCAACCCTCCTGATAGACCTGCGAGCCGTCCTTTTCCAGGATTTCCGGGTTGATCAGTACCATGGGCTCGTTGCGGTCGTCGCTCATGTCGGCCACCAGCACGCGCTGGTGCACGTTGACCTGGGTGGCGGCCAGGCCAACGCCGTTGGCGGCGTACATGGTTTCGAACATGTCGGCCACGAACTGCTTGAGCTCGGCGTCGAACACGGTGACCGGGGCGGCGACAGTGCGCAGCCGCGGGTCGGGGAATTCAAGGATGGTCAGCGTCGTCATAAGGTCACCTTTGCGCGCAAAAATGCGGGCGAATTGGTGAAAACCAAGCCTGCGCGCGATCTAGAATGTGCCTCATTGTAAGGCCATAACCCCGTGGCTGGCAGACCATTTTGCCAACTGGTGCCAGTTGCGGACATAAGTTGTTCGGTTACACTCGCCCGAGCATCGGGGGATGGGGGATTCCCGTTTATGATAAGAAAGTCCGTTGGGCTGCTGGCCGGCATGCTGGTCACGGTAGCCGTGTACGCTGCGGGGGCGCAGTTGCGTGCCGATCACCCGGACACCTATACGGTGCGCCGTGGCGACACGCTGTGGGCCATTTCCGCCCGCTTCCTGTCCAAGCCCTGGCTCTGGCCGGAGATCTGGCAAGCCAATCCGCAGGTTCAGAACCCGCACCTGATCTACCCGGGTGACGTGCTCAATCTGTCCTTCATGAACAATGGCCCGCGTCTGAGCCTTCAGCCGCGTGTGCGTACCGAGCAGGACGCCGTACCGGCGATCCCGCTGTCGCAGCTGCAGACGTTCCTGAAAGACATGCGCGTGATGGATTCCAACGCGGTCAACGATGCGCCTTACGTGGTCGGCTTCGAAGAAGCTCGCCTGCGTGGCACCGTCGGCCAGAACATCTACGTGCGCAAGCTCGACAGCGAGCCCGGCCAGCATTGGGCGGTCGTGCGTCCGACCCACGTCTATCGCGACTTCGGTTCCGACAAGAAGGTCGACAACCACGATGACGACATGGTCAGTCACGTGATCGACAGCGATGTCAGCATGTTCAAGGGCCCGTGGCACGAGGACTTCCGCAATGATGGCCACTACGGCCGCGGCAAGGACCTGGGTGTCGAAGTCAGCGTGATCGGCGAAGTCGAGGTGCTGCGCAAGGGCCACGATGCCGATACCGTGCTGCTGCTCAACTCGACCGAGGAAATCCGCAAGGGCGATCGCCTGATGCCGGTCGACGACAAGCCGTACGACGCCTACTACTACCCGCATGCACCCAAGTCGGTGCCTGAAAACGCCCACGTCCTGGCCTTCTCTGGCGCCGATGCACTCGACGCCGCCGGGCCGACGCAGGTCGTGGCCTTGTCGATCGGTGCGAAGGACGGCGTGGAAAACGGCCAGACTTTCTCGATCTTCCAGCCGGGCGAAACGATTGCCGACGACGTGCGCAGCGACAGCTGGGACCGTGGTACCGGCCATCGCGTTGACCTGCCGGAAGAGTTCGTCGGCCACGTGATGGTGTTCCGCACGTTCGACCGCGTCAGCTACGGCCTGATCATGGACGGGCTGCGGCCGGTGCATATCCGCGACCACCTCGTCGCGCCGCAATAACGATTTCGGTCTGTTCCGACACAACGGCGCGGTCATCCCGCGCCGTTGTCTTTTGGGCGGCGCCCATACACTGCAGCGATGGGCGACAACATCGATGCATGGCTGACTTTGCTGCGTACACCGGGCTTCGGGCAGGCCGCTGTACGCGAATGGCTGACGGCGGCCGGTGGCGATATCCAGGCGGCGCTCGCGCAGGCGAAGCAGCAAGCGAGCGGTCGTGGTGCCGCACGGGCACGAGCCTGGCTGCGGCAGCCCGATACGTCCTTGCTGGCGTCCGATCGCGCCTGGCTGGCGGAGCCCGGCCATCGCTTGCTGTGCTGTGACGACGCGGACTTTCCGCCGCAACTGGAAACCATCGACAAGCCGCCGGCGGCACTGTTCGTGGCAGGGCGCGCCGAACTGCTGCTGCATCCGCAGGTGGCCATTGTCGGGTCGCGCAACGCCACCTCGGCCGGTCTGGCCACGGCACGCCGTTTCGCTCAGACGCTCGGTAGCGCCGGGTTCGTGATCACCAGCGGCATGGCCGACGGCGTCGATGGCGCGGCCCATGCGGCGGCGCTGGCGGCCGATCTGCCGACCGTAGCGGTCGTCGGTACGGGCCTGGACGTGGTCTATCCTCGAAAGCACCGGGAGCTGGCGTGCCAAATCGCCGCACAAGGGGCTGTCGTGAGCGAGTTTCCGCTCGGTACCAGCGCCCGGGCGGAGCACTTCCCGCAACGAAATCGCATCATTTCAGGGCTTTCGCTGGGCACGTTGGTGATCGAAGCCGACCTGTGCTCGGGATCGCTGATTACCGCCCGACTGGCAGCCGAGCAGGCCCGGGAGGTATTCGCCGTCCCCGGTTCCATTCATAATCCGCTCGCCCGAGGCTGCCACAAGCTGATCCGCGATGGCGCACGCCTGGTTGAGACGCCCACCGAGGTGACTCAGATACTGACTCCAGCCGCCCGCGCGCTGGGTCTGGAGCTGAACGAACGGCTGGAGCGAGCTGGCAGCTCACCTGTGGTAGTCAGCGGCTGGCGGGGCGACCCGGCTTACGGCGCGCTGCTGCAGGCGCTGGGGTACGACCCGACAGACATGGACGATCTGGTCGGACGCACGGGACAGAGCGCCAGCGCCCTGTCATCCATGTTGCTGATGCTCGAACTGGAAGGTTTGGTCGAAAGCCTTGCCGGTAACCGCTTTCAGCGGTTACCCGAGGCTGGCTGAATGTGACCGCCTACCGGGGTTTCACACGATCCAGCTTGACAGCCATCGAGCGGACGTGGTCTCACTAGATATAGAGCCCGCCGTCCAGGACGGCGGTGGCCCGTTTCCGGAAAACCCGTTACATGGCGAAAAACCTGCTTATCGTCGAGTCGCCCGCCAAGGCCAAGACGATCAACAAATATCTCGGCAAGGACTTTCAGGTCCTGGCCTCCTACGGTCACGTGCGTGACCTGAAACCCAAGGAGGGCGCCGTCGACACCGACAACGGCTTCGCCATGGCCTACGAGGTGATCGAGCGCAACGAGAAACACGTCGACGCCATCGCCAAGGCCGCCAAGCTGGCCGACGACATCTATCTGGCGACCGACTTGGATCGCGAAGGCGAGGCGATCTCCTGGCATATCAGCGAGATCCTCAAAGAGCGCGGCCTGACCAAGGGCAAGCACCTGCATCGGGTGGTGTTCTCCGAAATCACCCCGAAGGCGATCAAGGCCGCCGTGGCCCAGCCGCGCCAGCTGTCGCACGACATGGTCGATGCGCAGCAAGCGCGTCGTGCGCTCGACTACCTGGTCGGCTTCAACCTGTCGCCGGTGTTGTGGCGCAAGGTGCAACGCGGCCTCTCCGCCGGCCGCGTGCAGAGCCCGGCGCTGCGCATGATCGTCGAGCGCGAGGAAGAGATCGAAGCGTTCATTGCGCGCGAGTACTGGACCATCGAGGCCGGTCTGCGCCATCCCGATGGCGATTTCAGTGCCAAACTGACCAAGCTGTACGGCAAGAAATTCGAACAGTTCGACCTGACCAACGAAGCCGACGCGCTGGCCGCGCGCGACGCGTTGAAGCAGGCCGCCGCCGGCCACCTGACGGTCAGCGACATCGGCTCGAAGGAACGCAAGCGCCGTCCCGCGCCGCCGTTCACCACCTCGACGCTGCAACAGGAAGCCGCGCGCAAGCTCGGTTTCTCCACCAGCCGCACGATGAAGATCGCGCAGGGCCTGTACGAAGGCGTGTCGATCGGCAGCGAAGGCAATGTCGGTCTGATCACCTACATGCGTACCGACTCCACTGCCTTGTCGGACGACGCGACCGGCGAGCTGCGCCAGCTGATCGCGCGCGACTTCGGCAACAAGGCCTTGCCCGACGGTGTGCAGGTCTACAAGACCAAGTCCAAGAACGCGCAGGAAGCGCATGAAGCCATTCGCCCGACCTCGGCCATGCGCACGCCGCGCGAGGTGTCTTCGTTCTTGAACGACGACCAGCGCAAGCTGTACGAACTGATCTGGAAGCGCACCGTCGCCTGCCAGATGATCCACGCCACCTTGAACACGGTGTCCGTGGAATTCGCACTCGCCAACGTCGCCGGAAAAGACGCCTCGTTCCGCTCCACCGGTACTACCGTGATCGATCCGGGCTTCCTTGCCGTGTACGAGGAAGGGCGCGACCAGAAGAGCGCCGAGGACGAAGACGAAGGCCGTCGTCTGCCCAAGCTGAAGGTGGGCGAAAAGATTGCCGTGCAGGACATCCTGGCCGACCAGCATTTCACCGAGCCGCCGCCGCGCTATTCCGAAGCGAGCCTGGTCAAGGCGCTGGAGGAATACGGCATCGGCCGTCCGTCGACCTACGCCAACATCATCCAGGTGCTGCTCAATCGCGAGTATGTGTTCCTGGACAGCCGTCGCTTCAAGCCCAGCGATGTGGGTCGCGCGGTCGGCAAGTTCCTGACCCAGCATTTCACCCAGTACGTCGATTACGAATTCACCGCGCGCCTGGAAGACGAGCTCGATGCGGTAAGTCGCGGCGAAGAAGCCTGGGTGCCGCTGATGGAGCGCTTCTGGCAGCCGTTCAAGCAACAGGTCGACGAGAAGACCGAGTCGGTCGATCGCAGCGAAGCTACGGGTGCGCGCGAGCTGGGCAACGATCCCAAGAGCGGCAAGCCGGTGTCGGTGCGTCTGGGCCGCTACGGACCGTATGCGCAGATCGGCGACAAGGACACCGACGAAAAGCTGCAGTTCGCCAGCCTGCGTCCCGGCCAGAGCATGCACACGATTTCGCTGGAAGAGGCGATCGAGCTGTTCAAACTGCCGCGCAAACTGGGGCAGGCCGAGAATGGCGACGAAGTGAGTGTGGGTGTGGGTCGTTTCGGGCCCTTCGTGAAGCAGGGCAACACGTATGCCTCGCTCAAAGTCGAGGACGATCCGTACACCATCGAATTGCCGCGCGCCCTGCAGATCGTGCAGGAAAAGCTGGAGATGCTCGCCAACCGCGTGATCAAGGATTTCGGCAACGGCGTACAGGTGCTCAATGGTCGGTACGGCCCCTACATCACCGACGGCGAAAAGAACGCACGCATACCGAAGGATCAGGAGCCCAAGGACCTGACCGAAGCGCAATGCATCGAGTTGCTCGCTGCGGCACCGGTAAAGAAGGGCCGTGGTGCCACCAAGAAGGCGGCCAAGAAGGCGCCGGCAAAGAAAGCCGCAGCCAAGAAAGCGGTGGCCAAGGAGCCGGCGGCGAAGAAGGCCACAGTCAAGAAAACGGCTACCAAGAAGACGGCTTCCAAGAGCGCGGCAAGCAAGAAAACAGCTGCCAAGAAAACGTCCACCAAGAAGGCCGCGGCCAAGAAGAGCGCGGTGCGTAGCGACGCGTGACCACACGTTTCGCTCGCGATGAGGTCGATGCGGCCGCGGCGCTATTGCGTCGCGGCGGCGTCATTGCCTATCCGACCGAGGCGGTTTATGGCCTGGGTTGCGATCCGCATGATCGCACTGCGTTCGAGCGGCTGTTTGCCCTGAAGCAACGGCCGGCGACGCAGGGCGTCTTGTTGATCGCTGCCGATTTCAAGCAGATCGCACACTACATCGACAACGCCGAGATCTGCGAAGACACGCTCGATCGTATTCGCGGCGAGTGGCCCGGTCCTTATACCTGGGTGTTCCCGCGCAGTCCGGCGGTGCCAGCCTGGATCGCCGGCGGCCATGCCGGTATTGCCCTGCGCGTGACCGCGCACGAGCCGACCGCGGCGTTGTGCCGTGCGTTCGGTGGTGCACTGGTCTCGACCAGCGCCAATCCGCATGGCCATCCGCCGGCACGCACGGCGGCCGAGGCCGAGGCCTATTTCGGCGAAGCGCTCGATGGGCTGGTCGATGCCCCCGTCGGCGGTCAGGCCTCGCCCACGCTTATTCGCGATGCGGTGAGCGGCGTTATCATTCGGCCCTGACGGGCGCGGCGTTCGGCGCGCAGACCGAAAACCAGGAGCATCGCTTGTCCCTCGTCCACGACGCCTATTTGCAGGAAAACGCTGCGTCCACGCTGCCCTTGCTGGCGGTCGCCGACGCGCTGCGCATCGTGGCCTGGCATGACGGCGTGGCGGTGCATGCAGCGCATTTTCTGGCCGCTGTACGTCGTGTCGCGGGATCGCTTCCAGAGGCGACAGCGGCAGTCAATCTCTGCGAAGACCGTTACGCGTTTCTGGTGGCCTTTTGCGCCATCGTGCTACGCGGCCAGACCAACCTGCTGCCGTCGTCACGTGCGCCCCAGGCGGTAGAAGACGTGATGGCGGCCCATCCCGGCTGTTATGCGCTGGGCGAGCAGGCGCTCGATCCGGCACCGCCGGGCTATGTGTTGTTGCCAGCGTTCGAAGACGTTGAAACGGTCGATTCTGTTTTCGACGTACCGGCCATACCGGTGGCGCAGGTAGTGGCGATCAACTACACCTCCGGTTCGACCGGCACGCCCAAGGCGAATGCCAAGACCTGGCGCCAGTTCCATGCGAGTACCGGCGGCAACCTGCGAATGTATCGGGAGCAGGTCGGCGAGAGCTTCGGCGTGGTCGCGACCGTACCGCCGCAACACATGTATGGCCTGGAGATGTCGGTGCTGTTGCCGCTGTTCGGCGATGTCGCCGTGCATGCGGGTAGACCCTTTTTCCCGCTGGACGTGGCACGGGCCCTGAGCGAGATACCTGCGCCGCGCGTGCTGATCACCACGCCGGTGCACCTGCGCGCCCTGGTCGAATCCGGTGTGGTCCTACCGGAGCTGGCGGCTATCGTCTCGGCCACGGCACCGATGCCGCCGGAGCTGGCTGCGCGCGCGGAACAAAGCTTCGGCGCCCCGCTGCGTGAAGTTTTCGGCTCCACCGAAACTTGCGTGCTGGCGACCCGCCGGGCTGCGCTGGACGAAGCGTGGAGTCTCTACGACGGCATCGTGCTGCATCCCCAGCCCGACGGTACCCAGGTCGAGGCACCCCAGCTGGATCAACCGATGACGCTGGCCGATATCGTGGCGCTGGAGGATCACGGCCGCCGTTTCCGCCTGCGCGGGCGTCATGCCGACATGCTGGAAATCGCCGGCAAGCGTGCTTCGCTAGGTGATCTCACTCGCCGCCTGCTGGCCATTCCGGGCGTACGCGATGGGGTGGTGTTTCAGCTCGATGAGGCCGATGCGATCGGTGTGCGGCGTATTGCTGCGCTGGCGGTGGCGCCGGGGCTGGATGAGCACGCGATTGTCGATGTGCTGCGCCGTGCGGTCGATCCGGTGTTTCTGCCGCGGCCGTTGCGGCTGGTGGATGCGTTGCCGCGCAATGAGACGGGGAAGTTGCCGCGGGCTGAGTTGTTGGCGTTGCTTGGGCACTGAAGGCCCGCCCTTAGCTCGAAACCTTTCCTATCCGTCGTCCCGGCGAAAGCCGGGATCCAGTGCCTTACGCTTCAACGTACGGAAGACTCTGGGCCCCCGGCTTTCGCCGGGGCGACTATGGAAACGGAGGCTATTGGAAGGTTATCTGCAGCCGCCGCTACAAGGATTTGAGCGACTGGGCATTAGGTGACGCCTAACCTTTACAATAGGCAGTCCCTAAGCAATCCCCAGGTTCCGGAGCACCCATGAAAATCCTCGTCATCGGCAGCGGCGGGCGCGAACACGCGCTGGCTTGGAAGCTCAAGCAGTCGCCGCGGGTAAGCGAGGTGATCGTCGCGCCGGGCAACGCCGGCACGGCACGCGAGCGCGGCCTGCGCAATGCCGACGTGGCCGTGACCGATCTGGACGGCCTGCTCAAGCTGGCCAAGGACGAAAAGATCGCGCTCACTGTGGTCGGTCCGGAAGTACCGCTCGTGGCGGGCGTGGTCGATCGCTTCCGCAAGGCGAACCTGCGCATCTTCGGGCCACGGGCCATCGCCGCGCAGCTCGAAGGCAGCAAGGCCTTCGCCAAGGATTTCCTGCTTCGCCACAATATTCCCACCGCACGCTACGCCGTATTCACCGAGCTCAATCCGGCGCTCGCCTATGTGCGCCAGCACGGCGCGCCGATCGTCATCAAGGCCGACGGCCTGGCGGCGGGCAAGGGCGTGGTGGTTGCGCTGACGCTGGCCGATGCCGAGCTGGCCTTGCATGACATGCTCGGCGCGCACGCGTTTGGCGATGCCTCGGCTCGCGTGGTGATCGAGGAATTCCTCGAAGGCGAAGAAGCCAGCTACATCGTGATGAGCGACGGCGTGAACGCGTTGCCGATGGCAAGCAGCCAGGACCACAAGCGCCGCGACGACGGCGACCTGGGCCCCAATACCGGCGGCATGGGCGCCTATTCGCCCGCGCCGGTGGTCACGCCCGAGGTCGAGAAGCGCATCCTCAAGGAAGTGATCGAGCCGACCCTGCGTGGCATGGCGTCCGAAGGCGCGCCATTCATGGGCTTTCTCTATGCCGGCCTGATGATCGACAAGAGCGGCGCACCGAAGGTGATCGAATTCAACGTGCGCTTCGGCGACCCGGAAACCCAGCCGATCATGCTGCGGCTGAAGTCCGACTTCGTCGAACTGATCGAGGCGGCGCTGGATGGACGTCTGAACGATGTCAAGGCGCAGTGGGATCCGCGCCCGTCGCTCGGCGTCGTGATGGCTGCCGGTGGTTATCCGGGCAAGGTGCATAGCGGCGATGTCATCGAAGGTGCCGGCGCCGAGTTCGGTCCGGAAACCAAGGTGTTCCATGCCGGTACCAAACTCGATGACAAGGGACAGCCAGTAACCGCAGGTGGGCGTGTACTTACCGTTTGCGCACTGGGCAAGGACATTGCTGCGGCACGCGAAAATGCGTATGCAGCAGCATCGAAAATCCGTTTCGAGGGTGCGTTCTTTCGACGCGACATCGCACATCGGGCCTTGCACCGACACTGATCAATCAAGCAGGGGGAAGGGATGCGTGCGTTGAAACAAGTTCGTCACTGGACCGCGATCGTTGGCGTTTGCCTGATGCTGGGTATCACCTCCGGCGCCCGTGCCGCATCGTTCGATTGCAAGAAAGCATCGACCGACATCGAGCATGCCATTTGCGACGACCCCAAGCTCAATGTGCTCGACGAGCAGATCAGTGGTCACTATCGCCATTTGCTATCGGAAAGCGCTGCCTCGAAGGTGGCCGATATTCGCGCGGCACAACGGACATGGCTTGCCGGTCGTGATGGGTGCAAAGGCGCTGTGGAAGGTTTGAAGGTCTGTCTGCAGACCAAGCTGGCCGCTCGCGACAAAGAGCTCGATGCCTCTGCTGACGCGGCCGATGCCGCGCTGGATCGCATCATTGCGGGCATTCCCGCCGATCCGGCGACAGCGGCCACGCAATTGCGCCAGTACAACGGCCCGTTGGCCTCGGCGTGGCTGGTGTACCTGCACGATTACGAGCCCAAGGCCGTCGTCAGTGACAGCGAGGCCCGTGCCCGACGCGATGCTGCCTTGGCCGGCCTTTCCGACGACGAATTTGCCAAAAGCGTTTACATGGATGTCGAGCACGACAAGGATCCTACGGCGGGTAAACCCTCGTTGACCTTGTTGCGCATGATCATCGAACGTGAAGGCTACGATCAGAATGTCGAACGCCCCTATGTGCATTGCTTTCTTTTTGCACGATGGGGCGATGCCGCCTACAAGGCCTTTGGGTCGCTTTATGGATCGACGCGCGACAGCTTTGCGCCGGTTTGCCAACCCGCTGCCGGCCTGTTCGATCAAGCGGCATGGAAGCGCATGGATAAAGCCATGGAATCGGCACTGATGCGCGCCAATAAAGGCGCCGGCACCATTCGCTATGCCAGCTATGTCAATTGGAGCGTGCTGGATTTGCGTGCGACGACCACGCCTCGCGATTTTCTCAAGCCGCTGGCGAAGGGCGAAGCGGGCGATGCGGAAAACGAGTTGATGGGCCAGTACGAAGACAAGCAGTGGCCAGGTAAAGAGCGTGCGGAAGTCGTGGCGGCCATGGGGCCGGCCCGCCAGGCAACGGCAAAGTGGCTGGTTGCGCAGCGCGGTTTTTCGGCCACGGATGCCGACAAGGCCGCGCACAACATCGTCCAGGCCTGGGTCGGCGAGCGCACCAGCTTCATCGACGACAATATCGATAATGGCGATTGACGACAAAGATAACGAATCGCGAATCCGTTCTTAGCTTTTTCACGCTAGGCTACCGCCACCGCCTCACGCCAGGATCCGCATGAGTCAGTTCTCCCTGCTTGGCCGCCGTCGTTTTGCCCCGTTCTTCTGGACCCAGGCGTTGGGGGCGTTCAACGATAACGCGTTCCGCAACGCGATGGTCATGCTGGTGGCGTTCCAGATGGGGCTGGACGAGCACACGGTCGGGCTCTATACGAACCTTGCGCCGGCGCTGTTTATCCTGCCGTTCTTCCTGTTTTCCGCGATGGCCGGGCAACTGGCGGAGAAGTACGAGAAGACGCGCATCATCCGCTACGTCAAGCTGTTCGAGATCGGCGCGATGGCGCTGGCGGCATTCGGCTTCTATACCCATCACACCAGCCTGCTGCTGGTGGTGTTGTTCCTGATGGGCCTGCATTCGACCATGTTCGGGCCGATCAAATACGCGATCCTGCCACAGGCTTTAAAGCCTGAAGAGCTGGTCGGCGGCAACGGCCTGGTCGAAATGGGTACGCAGCTTGCCATCCTGGTCGGCATGATCGCCGGTAGCGCCTTGATGCTGATTGCCGGCTACGGACCGATCGCCGCATCGGCGTTGACGGTCGGCGTGGCGGTGATCGGCTATACGATCAGCCGCAGCATTCCGGCCGCGCCAGCCACGGCACCGGAGCTGAAGTTCAGTTGGAATCCGTGGACCGAAACCGCGCGCGTGCTCAAGCTCACGCATGCCGATCGTGCGGTGTTCAACGCGGTGCTGGGCATTTCCTGGTTCTGGTTTTTCGGCACTGTGCTGGTGGCACAGCTACCGAACTACACGCACTACACGCTGGGTGGCGACGGCTCGGTCAATACGCTGATTCTGACGCTGTTCTCGCTGGGTACCGGCATCGGTTCCTTGTTGTGCGAGCACCTTTCCGGCAAGCGTGTGGAGATCGGTCTGGTGCCGGTCGGCGCTTTTGGTCTGACGGTGTTCGGCGTCGATCTTTATTTCGCACGGCATGGCATCAGTCCGGTGCAGAACCTGACCTGGCAGGTCTTCATGCATGGCGCCGGCAATTGGCGGGTGATGCTCGATCTGGCTTTGCTGGGGGTGTTTTCCGGTTTCTACGTGGTGCCGCTGTTTGCCTTCGTGCAGGCGCGCACGCCACGCGCACAGCTCTCGCGGGTCATTGCCGGCAACAACATCATCAATGCTCTATTGATCTGCATCGCCTCGGGGTTTGGTCTGGGCTTGTCGATGCTGGGGTTGGAGGCGCCGCAGATTTTCCTCGCGGCGGCGCTGCTGAACATCGCGGTGGCGGTGTACATCTTTACCCTGGTTCCCGAATTCATCATGCGCTTCATCACCTGGGCGCTGACCAACACCTTGTATCGCACACGCGTCGATGGCGGGGAAAAGATCCCCGATGAAGGCGCGGTGCTGTTGGTGTGCAACCACATCAGTTTCATGGATCCGTTGATCCTAATGGGCAGCGTGCGTCGGCCGGTGCGTTTCGTGATGTATTACAAGATCTTCAATATCCCGGTGCTGCGCTTCGTGTTTCGAACCGCCAAGGCGATTCCGATCGCTGGCTATAAGGAAGATCCGGCCGTGCTCGACGCGGCTTACGAGGCGATCGATGCGGCCCTGGCCGATGGCGAAGTGGTGTGCATCTTTCCCGAGGGCGGCCTGACCCGTGATGGACAGATCGCTACCTTCCGGCCGGGCGTGGAGAAGATTCTCGCGCGTCGGCCCGTACCAGTGGTGCCGATGGCGTTACGTGGATTGTGGGGCAGCATGTGGAGTCGTCGACGCAAGCTGCGCCTGCCACGTCGGTTTCGTGCGCGCGTCGAGTTGGTGGTCGATGCGGTGCGCTCGCCGGAGCAGTCGAGTGCGGCGGCGTTGGAAGCGCGAGTGCGGGAATTGCGTGGGGATATGGCGTAAGCAAAGAGCGTCTTAGCTGATCCACCCAGCCAACACGATCAACGCCACCACGCTCAGCCACGCCAGCAACGCACGCAGCAGCGCACCGCGCAATCGGAGCAGCTCGGTAATCGGATCGCTGCGGTCTTCCGCATAGCCATCCCCGGCGACGATGTCGATCAGGATATCCGCGCGCGCGGCAGCACCCAGGAACCCAGGCCCTTCGCGATACCAGCTTGCCGGTGCAGCCTGGTTATGCCAGCGCTTCCACGCGCCGATCACGGCGTCCCAGTGGCCCACCAGGGCAAGCGTGAACACCAGCAGCTGCGCAGGTAGCCAGTCGAGTACGTTGGAGAGCGAAAACGCGATGGTCTGCGCATCGGCATCCAGGCCGAGCGAACGATTGCGGCCCAGCGTCTGGGCCAGGTGATAAAGCAACGCACCGGTCGGCCCGAGCAGAAAGAACCACAGCAGCACGCCGAAGCGACGACGCAGCGCGGCATAAACCACCGCCTCGCCAAGCGCCGGGGCATTCCATGCGACCGGCTCGCCGTCGTCGCTGAGCACCTGGGCGGCCGCCTCGCGGCTGGGACGATCCGGCGCGCGCAGGATGGCTTCGAGATCCGCTTCGAACGCATTGGGTCCCATGCAGTACAGCAGCACCACCAGCGCAAACAGCAGGCGCAGCACACCGCCGAACGGCAGCAGGCTGAGCAGCCACTGGATCAGCAGGCAGGCGACCAGGGGAACCAGCAACGTGATGATGATGCGACCTGCACCACTGGTGTCGCTCAACTGCGTTACCCAGCGGCGTAGGCCGCCGGCGCCGCGCCAATGCGCCAGCTGCGGCAGGAAGTGCAGCAGACCAAGCGCGAGAAGGGCAGTGAGCAAACTGACGGCCATCGATGACTCTCCGTTGTTGGCCGCATTGTAGCGAGGCCGCAGCCGCATTGAAGCGGCACGGAGCTTAGATGAGTGCGTCCAGTTCCAGATTGGCGCGCAGACGCAGCCAGCTGGCCAGCAATTGATACGACACGGACAGGCGCGACGGCACGCCGAAGCTGCCATCGGCAAGACCGTCGACGATCTGCTGCGGCGTGAACCAGCGCGCGTCTTCCAGCTCGCGATCACGCAGGTGAATGGTCGGATCGATCGCCTTGGCGGTGAAGCCGACCATCAGCGAGGCGGGCATCGGCCACGGCTGCGAGGAGTGGTAGTGCACTTCGCCGACAATGACGCCCGATTCTTCGGCCACTTCGCGGCGCACGGCATCTTCGAGCGATTCGCCCGGTTCGATAAAGCCGGCCAGGGTCGAATAGCGCCCCTTGGGCCAGCCGACCTGACGGCCGAGCAGGCACGCGCCCTCGTGCTCGACGATCACGATGATCGCGGCGTCGGTGCGCGGGAAATGCATGCGTCCGCAGGCAGCGTTGCTGCATTGGGCGCGGTGCCCGGACGAAACCAGGACCAGTGGCGAGCCGCAATACGCACAAAAGCGCGTTTCACGCTGCCAATGGGCCAGGCCTTTGGCGTAGGCAAACAAGCCTGCTTCGTCCGATGGCAGCAGCAGACCGGCTTCGCGTAGCCCCAATCGGCGCGCACCGAGCTGCGTTTCCAGCTCGCGGGCGAGATCGGCGTCTTCGACGGTCAACAGAAAATGCGGGCGATCCTGGGCGAAGCCGAGAAAGCTCGCCGGCACGTTGGCCAGCAGTTTGCGTTCCTCGGCGTTGAGCCAGCGCAAGGCTTCGTTGCCCGGCAACAGATAGGTTTCGCCGAGTGCGTCCAGCAACAGGTAACGCGCGTGCTCGGAGCCGGCCTGTTCGGCCACCCAGTCAAGCTCGTCGCGCCGTTCGGCGAGACGGTCCAGGATCAGGCTGAGGCCGGCGAAGGTGTTGGTACGCGGCAGGGTCATGGGAGTCCTTGCCGGGCCCAATCAGGTGGAGAAGGACGAGCCGCAGCCGCAGGTGGTCTTGGCGTTCGGGTTGCGGATCACGAACTGCGAGCCGCTGAGACTCTCGGAGTAGTCGATCTCGGCGCCGGTGAGATATTGCAGCGACAGCGGGTCGACCAGCAGGGTCACACCCTCGCGAGCCAGCGCAAAGTCGTCTTCGGCCTGGGCTTCGTCGAAGGTAAAACCGTACTGGAAGCCCGAACAGCCACCACCGGTGATGTACACCCTGAGCTTGAGCTCCGGGTTGCCTTCTTCGAGGATCAGCTCGTGCACCTTGCGCGCAGCCGCGTCGGTAAATACCAACGGGGCAACCGCCTGGCGGTAGTCGGGAATAGAGACGAGGGTTTCCATGCGCTGGATATGGGGCTGAAGCGGGGCTTTGGCAAGCATACCGCGATCAGGCCAGCGCCGGTTCCTCTTCTTTGTGTTCTTTCTGGGGCGCGGACAGCTGATGGCGGACTTCGGCCGTGCCCTGGTGGCTGATGCGGCCGTTCACCTGGGCACCGGCAGCCATTTCCAGCGTCTGGTAGTGCACATCGCCGACGATGCGGGCTTCCGGCGCCAGCTCCAGGCGGTCGCTTACGTGGATATCGCCCTGCACATGGCCGTTTATGACCGCATGCGCCACGCGGATTTCGCCTTGTACCTGGCCGTGCTCGCTCAGGGTGAACACTGCTTCGGCATTTTCGGCCAGCACCGAGCCTTCGATGCGTCCATCCAGATGGAGCGCGCCGCTGAAGCGCAGGTCGCCGCGAATGACCGTGCCGCGGGCAATCAGGCTGGTATCGCTGCTGGGCGTGTGGGCGGGGCGCTCATTGCGCTTATTACGGTTGAGCATCTTTGTCTCCCTGTACTGAAGTCAGATTGCCGGCCAGCGCGTCGGTCCAGCTGACGGCCCGGCTGATGGCGGTATCGTCATCGGGCTGAACTTTTACGTGCAGACGCGTTGGCTTGAAGTCGGCCGGCAGCACTACGGTGGCATGCAATTGTTGAAAATATTTGAAGCGGAACGGCATGCCGTCTTTTTGCGCGGCATCGCCCAGCGCGGGCCAGTCGAGCTGGACGACCTTGTCGCCGCGCAGGCCGTCCACGCTGATCAGCAGCTTGCCGGTCACCTCATCGCCGCGCTTGGCGCTTTGGGTGAGGCTGAGGTTGATGTTCCAGGCGCGCGGCGAATCGGCCATCGGCTTGACCTTCAGCTCCTGCACCTTGAGCCCCTGACGCTGCGCATCGCCGCCGATCAGGCGCGAATAAAAGCCCAGATCGGCGCGCAGGCCGTTGATCTCTTCCTCGCGCTCGGCCAGGGTGCCCTGCACGGATTTCGCGGCGATGTCGTTGACCTGCTGTGCGCGCTGCGCATTGGCCAACTGCTGCTTGAGGTCTTCGTTCTGTGCGGTCAGTTCGCGCACCTGGCGCTTGTCGACGGCAGCGGGCGTACTGCGGCTGGCCAAAGCGCCAACGATCAGCCCGGTTGCAAGGAGGCTTGCCGCCCAGCCACCGGCCAGCCACAGCAGGCGCCGACGGTGATAAGCGTCGTCGTGCTGTCGCACCACGAAGCGCGGTGGTGGTCTTGAACCCATGCGGGATGGTTCCGGGCAAAAACCCGGTATAGCCCCCACGTGATGCCAGCGTCAAGAAAAAGGGGGTGGTTTGTGGACGGGCTGTGCGCCCGTCCACACCTGAGGGCTATGCCTCGATCAGCTGCTGATCTTGCTCTGCAGGTAGCGCTCGGCGCCGATGTCCTTGACCAGGCTCTGTTGCGTCTCAAGCCAGTCGATATGCTCTTCTTCGTCGTGCAGGATGCCTTTGAACAGGTCGCGGCTGACGTAGTCGGCAATGCCTTCGCTGTAGGCAATCGCTTCGCGCAGATCCTTCACCGCGGCGATTTCCAGATCCAGATCGCCCTGGATGCATTCCAGCGCGTTTTCACCAATGCGCAGCTTGCCCAGATGCTGCAGGTTCGGCAGGCCGTCGAGGAACAGGATGCGCTCGATCAGATGATCGGCGTGCTTCATTTCCTCGATCGATTCCTTGTACTCGTGCTCGGCCAGCTCGCTGTAACCCCAGTCCTTGAACATGCGGTAATGCAGGAAATACTGGTTGATCGCGGTCAGCTCGTTGTAGAGCACCTTATTGAGGAATTCGATGACCTTGGCGTCGCCTTTCATGGCACGTCTCCTAGCGGGGGTAGCGGGTACAGCCGGGGACTATACGCACAAGCGTATGACGATGGCGGAACGCAAATGGAAATGGTTTTCTGCCGCAAAAACACAAAGGCCGCGCTCTGGGCGCGGCCTTGTTGACGAAGCAAAGCAGAGCGTCAGGCGATCGCGACGATCGGCAGCTGGTTCATCACTTGCTCTACGGCGCGGTCCAGCGTGGCGCGCGCTTCCTGCTCGCAGCAGCCGCAGCAATCCGAGCAGCCCGTGCGGGCCTGCAACTGGGCGAAACTCTGCACGCCATCGGCCGCGGCGCGGCGGATGTCATGGTCGGTGACGGCATTGCATAGACAGATATACATGACGCGTATAAGAACGCGAATGCGAATGATTGTCAACAAGCTCATCGACGGCCGGTCGAGGCCGTTCAGGCAGCGGCGTGCCCGCCCTTGGGCTCGTTGCAGGGCAATTCGTCCCCCTCGGCCTGCTGGGGCTGATTGCCGATGTGGATGCTGAGCAGGGTCTCCACCACCGGCGCGAACTGGCGCAGGGCGCGCTCATAGACCTGGCGCTTGAAGTTCACCACGTGGGCGGCCGGATACCAGAAATCGACCCAGCGCCAGATATCGAACTCGGGCTTCTCGCAGGCATTGAGGCACAGCGATTCTTCACTGGCGACCAGGCGCAGCAGGAACCAGACCTGTTTCTGGCCGATGCAGGTGGGGTGCTGGTGATGGCGTACGTAGCGATGGGGCAGCTTGTAGCGCAGCCAGCCGCGCGTGCTGCCCAGTACTTCGACGTGCTGAGGCGTCAGGCCGGTTTCTTCTTCGAGCTCGCGATACATCGCTTCCAGCGGCGTTTCGTCGCTGCGCATGCCGCCTTGCGGGAATTGCCAGCCGTCCCGATTGACACGGCGCGCCCAGAACAGGCGGCCGTCTGCATTGAGCAGAACGATCCCCACATTCGGGCGGTAGCCATCAACGTCAATCATGTCGTCTCCTTGGGTACGGAGCGCCGGTGACTTATATATGGCGTCTGACCCGTGGTCGATTCAACCACAGCATCCGAAGCGGCGGCAAGCAACAGGGTTGAACCAGGGGTTCAATCCGACTAAACTGCCGCGCCCCGGCCGGATCGCCCAGATTCGGCCTCTCGCAAGGTACAGTGGCTAGGTAGCTCAGCTGGTCAGAGCGCGGCACTCATAATGCTGAGGTCGGCGGTTCGATCCCGCCTCTAGCCACCATTTACCCTGCAATCCCTCGCGGCATGCCATTCCCTTCCGTTATCGCGGCTCGGGATTCGGGCTGAATCAATAGGCCGTTGACTGCAGCTCTTTCAGTTCGCGCTGCGCGTCGTCGAGTTTTCGCTGCCGCTTGGCGATCTTCTTGCTGCTCTCGCCGTTGCGACGCGCTTGATCGAGTTCCCGTTGGCGCTCGTCGACCTGATGCTGTTGATCCCTGATCTTGGCTGCATGCGATGCTTTCAGCTTGTCGTCCGTGCAGCCGTTGCCGGCTTCGGCCTTGGCCTTTTCGAGACCGGCGACACGCGGCGTGTTCCCGTGCTGGCGGGCATAGTCGATCTGACGCTGGATATCCTGCTGTTTCTGTTCGCACAGCGACGACTGCGCGAAAGCGGAAAAGGCCAGGACGGTGAGGGGCAGGACAAGAAGGTATTTCATGCTTTTGAGCCTCCATGGTCTGTGCCGCCCGCATGCCTTGGGCGGCTGCCCGAGCATAGCGGCAGCGGATCAATACCGACGGGGCGCGTTAGAATACTGCGATGCACATCTTCAAAGTCTTCCACATCGAGGCGGCCCACCGTCTGCCGAACGTGCCCGAAGGGCACAAGTGCGCACGTCTGCACGGCCATTCGTTCAAGGTCGAGATCCACGTCGTGGGCGAGCCCGATCCCAGGCTGGGCTGGGTGATGGATTTCGCGGACGTGAAATCGGCCTTCGCGCCTTTGTACGACCAGCTCGATCATCACTACCTCAACGACATCGAGGGTCTGGAAAATCCCACCAGCGAGATGCTGGCGCGCTGGATCTTCCAGCGCCTGTCGGTGGTGCTGCCAGGCCTGGACAAGGTGGTCGTCCATGAGACCTGCACGTCAGGCGCTAGCTGCAGCAGGGCTAGTTTTTGACGCGTTGCAAAATTCTTTCAGCGACTGTCAAGCTATTGAAATAATAGTACAAATCGTTGAAAGCCCTCGTCTTCACAAAAATTATATTGCATTGCACAAAGACAGTTGCTAGCCTTTGCATCACTACCCAAATTCCCGCCGAGGGACTCAAGTCATGACGCAGCAACTCAATACCCAGATTTTTGCCTACACCAAGCAGCTGGCCGATAGCGCGTTCAAGGCGCAGTCGCTGGCCCTCAAGGGGCTGGAGAAGGTCGCCGAGCTGCAGCTGGCCGCGTTCGAAAAGCACGCCCAGGCTACTACCGAGTTCTTCAGCGACGTGTTCGAAACCCGTGACGCCGATGGCCTGCGCACCCTGTGGGAAAAGGGCGCCAACCTGAGCCGTCAGAACGCCGAGCGCGCTGTCGCCGTGACGCAGGAAATCTTCGCCGTCACGCAGAAGACCGCCGAGTCGCTGAACGCGCTGGTGCAGGAACAGCAGCAGGCTGCCAATGACGCCGTGGCCGCTCCGGTCGCTGCCGTCAAGAAGGCTGCCGCCGGCAAGTAAGTCGAGCGCAACGCGCTTCGAGCCGGCAATACAAGAAACCGGGCCCTGACAAAGGGTCCGGTTTTTTCTTGCGTTTGCACATAAGTTCCGACCCGGTTTGGCTTGTCGGTTTGAAGACCCGGCTGATATACTTTTTGGGATTGGACCGTGCCCCGATAGCCGGAGCGGTGCCGCTTACAGCGAAACCGTACGGGAAACACACGTGCTCAACAGTCTTGCCTCCGGACGTCGTCTCGCGCTGCGCATTGTCTTGCTGCAGCTTGCCGTGGCGGCTCTCGTGGGAATCGCCTTCCTGACGCAGGGGCTTCGCGATGCAATAGCGGGCGCTGCGGGCGCCGCCATCGTGGCGCTGGGGACTGCGCTGCTGGCAGCGCGGACCTTCGCTGGATTGGGTGGCGGCGGCATGACGATGGGACGCCTGTTGGTAGGCATGGTTTTGAAATGGATGGCGATCATCGGGGGACTGATCATCATCCTGGGTCAATACAAACTGCCGCCACTGGCCGCCATCACGGGGCTGGTGGCTGCGTACGCAATAAATCTGCTGGCGTTCAGGTTCAAGGGTTAAGAGATGGCGAGCGAGCCGCAAGGTGGTCTAACCGAATACATCCAGCATCACCTGCACCACAACGTGGTGAGCCTGGGTGATGGCGCGTTCATGAAGATCCACCTCGATTCGCTGGTGGTGTCCTTCGTGCTCGGCGTGGTGTTCTGCCTGTGGTTCTGGCTGAAGGCCCGCAAGGCGACCTCGGGCGTGCCCTCCAAGGGCCAAGCCTTCGTCGAGATCATCGTGGAGTTCGTCGACACTCAGGTGAAGGACACCTTTCACGGCGATCGCCGTACGGTGACCCCGCTGGCGCTGTCGATCTTCATGTGGGTCGTGTTCCTGAACACGATGGATCTGCTGCCGCTCGATCTGCCGGGCTTTGCCGTGCATACCGTGGCCGGCGCGGAAGTGGCCCACCACACGTACTTCCGCTGGGTGCCGACGGCCGATATCAACACCACCATGGGCTTGGCTCTGTGCGTGTTTTTCATCGTGCTGGCGCACGGAATGAAGGCCAAGGGTACGCTAGGTTTCGGCAAGGAGCTGATCACCGCGCCGTTCCATGCGGACAACCTGCTGGTCAAGATCATCCTGGTGCCGTTCAACCTGGCGCTCAACGTGATCGAATACCTGTCTAAGCCGGTGTCGCTCGCGATGCGACTGTTCGGCAACATGTACGGCGGCGAGCTGGTTTTCATGCTGATCGCCGGTCTGTTCGCTGGCTGGATCAGTTTCCTGCCGGGCGTGCTGTTCAACACGGCATGGGCGATCTTCCATATCCTGATCATCCTGCTGCAGGCCTTTATTTTCATGATGCTCACCATCGTCTACATCGCGACGGCCCGCGAGCATCACTAAGACTCACGTTTTCGCTTCATCTCTAACTTCAACTAAAACCCCGATTCATCAGGAGAACACTATGAACCTCGCCGAACTCATTTCCCATGTGCAGGGCATGACCGCGATCGCCATCGGCGTCATCATCGGTCTGGGCGCCCTGGGTGCCTGCTTGGGCATCGCCATCATGGGTTCGAAGTTCCTCGAGTCCGCCGCACGTCAGCCGGAACTGGTTCCGCTGCTGCAGGGCCGTATGTTCCTGCTCGCCGGCCTGATCGACGCTGCGTTCATTATCGGTCTGGCCGTGGCGCTGCTGTTCGCTTTCTCGAACCCGCTGACCGCCCAGGTCATTGCCAATTTCGCCCACTAATCCATTAGTCGGCGCGAATTGTCGTCGCGGCATTGAGCCGCGACGATCGGCGGTCCCACGCGTTACGGAGTTATCGGAAAGGTCATGAATATCAATCTGACTTTCCTGGGCCAGATGGTGTCGTTCGCCATCCTGGTCTGGTTCACCACCAAGTTCATCTGGCCGCAGCTCAATCATGCGATTGAAGAGCGTCAGAAGAAGGTCGCCGAAGGTCTGGCGGCTGCCGAGCGCGCGCGCGCCGAATTGAAGGATGCCGACGCGAAAGCGGCGGTGGAGATCAAGCAGGCTCGCCAGCAGGCATCCGAGATCGTCGACAAGGCAACCCAACAGGCCAACCAGATCGTCGACAAGGCGCGTGCCGATGCATTGGCCGAAGCCGCTCGCGTGAAGGCTGCCGCCGCCGACGAGATCGTCAGCATGCAGCAGCGTGCTCGCGAAGAGCTGCGTGGCTGGGTGGGTCGTCTGGCGATTCAGGGCGCAGAGAAGATCGTGCAGCGCGAAATCGATCCGTCGGCCCACAAGGCGATGCTCGACCAGCTCGCCGCCGAGATCTAAGCCATGGCTCAGGCAATCACTCTAGCTCGTCCGTATGCACGCGCCGCCTTCGAAGTAGCTCAGTCGGCGGGTGCGTTCAACGAGTGGTCGCACGCGTTGGCCTTTGCTGCTGAAGTGGCAAAGGACCCTCGCGTGGTCCAGCTCGTCAACGATCCGCGCGTGCTGCCGGCGCAGCTGGTTGAGTTGCACTTGCCAAAGGGCATGGGCAACGACAAGCCGTTCGCCGTGTTTATCGGCGAATTGGCCGAAAACGGCCGTCTGTCGTTGTTGCCGGAAGTGGCTGCGTTGTACGAAACCTACAAGCGTGAAGCCGAGTCGCAGCTGCTGGTGAAAGTCACCAGCGCCATGGCCCTGGATACCGCGCAGACCGAACAGCTGAAAACCTCGCTGAAGCGCCGCTTCAAGCGCGAGATCGAACTGGAAACTCAGGTCGATGCCTCGCTGCTGGGCGGCGTGGTGATCGACACCGGCAGCGAAGTGATCGATGGCTCCGCGCGCGGCCGCCTTGAGCGGCTCGCCAGCGCGTTGGCGCACTGACACCAGATTCAAATCATCGGGTGCCGTTAAAGCGGCGCGAACCCAAGGATAACGACCTATGTCCAGCACCACGTTGAACCCGTCCGAGATCAGTGAACTGATCAAGAGCCGCATCGAGCAGTTCAAGCTCGGCGCGGAAGCCCGCAATGAAGGCACTATCATCAGCGTGTCCGATGGCATCGTGCGCATCCACGGCCTGGCCGATGTGATGCAGGGCGAAATGATCGAACTGCCGGGCAACTCGTATGCGCTCGCACTGAACCTTGAGCGCGACTCCGTCGGCGCGGTGGTGCTGGGCGAATACCAGCATCTGCGCGAAGGCGACACCGCCAAGACCACCGGCCGCATTCTCGAAGTGCCGGTTGGTCCGGAGCTGCTCGGACGCGTGGTCGATTCGCTCGGCAACCCGATCGACGGCAAGGGTCCGCTCAACGCCAAGCTCAGCTCGGCGATCGAGAAAGTCGCGCCGGGCGTGATCTGGCGTAAGTCGGTCGACGAGCCGGTGCAGACCGGTTACAAGTCGGTCGACTCGATGATCCCGATCGGCCGCGGTCAGCGCGAGCTGATCATCGGCGACCGTCAGACCGGCAAGACCGCGCTGGCGATCGACGCGATCATCAACCAGAAAGATTCCGGCATTAAGTGCATCTACGTCGCGATCGGCCAGAAGCGTTCGTCGATCGCTGCCGTCGTGCGCAAGCTCGAAGAGAACGGCGCGCTGGCCAACACCATCGTGGTGGTCGCTTCGGCGTCCGAATCGGCCGCGCTGCAGTACATCGCGCCGTATTCGGGTTGCGCGATGGGCGAGTATTTCCGCGACCGCGGTCAGGATGCGCTGATCATCTATGACGATCTGTCCAAGCAGGCCGTGGCCTACCGACAGATCTCGCTGCTCCTGAAGCGCCCGCCGGGCCGCGAAGCCTATCCGGGCGACGTGTTCTATCTCCACTCGCGTCTGCTCGAGCGCGCATCGCGCGTGTCCGAGGAATACGTCGAGAAGTTCACCAACGGCGAAGTGAAGGGCAAGACCGGTTCGTTGACCGCGCTGCCGATCATCGAAACGCAGGCCGGTGACGTGTCCGCATTCGTGCCGACCAACGTGATCTCGATCACCGACGGTCAGATCTTCCTGGAAACCGACCTGTTCAACGCCGGTATCCGTCCGGCCGTGAACGCCGGTATCTCGGTGTCGCGCGTCGGTGGCGCCGCCCAGACCAAGATCGTCAAGAAGCTCTCCGGCGGCGTGAAGCTGGCCCTGGCGCAGTTCCGCGAGCTGGCTGCGTTCGCGCAGTTCGCCTCGGATCTCGACCCGGCCACCCGCGCCCAGCTGGATCGCGGCCAGCGCGTGACCGAGCTGATGAAGCAGTCGCAGTATGCACCGCTGTCGATCGCCGAACTGGCGCTGTCGGTGTACGCCGCAGAAAAGGGCTACCTCGACGACCTGCCGGTGAACAAGGTGCTGCCGTTCGAAAAGGGTCTGCACTCGTTCATGCACCAGAATCACGAAGAGCTGATGAAGAAGATCGTCGCTACGGGTGACTGGAACGGCGAAATCGAAGGTGTCTTCAAGGCCTCGCTGGACGAGTACAAGAAGACCGGTAGCTGGTAAGTGGTAACGGGCGTGCGGTTGCTCATTAATGGGCGACCGTGCAGCACTCCGGTCATCGGACCGGGATCGCAAGAACCCTAAAGGTTGAGGCAAACGTGGCAAGCGGACGCGAAATCAAAACCAAGATCAAGAGCACGCAGAACATGCGCAAAGTGACGCGCGCGCTCGAAATGGTCTCGGCCTCGAAGATCCGCAAGGCGCAGGACATGATGAAGGCGTCGCGGCCCTATGCGCGGCAGATGCGCAAGGTGATTGCGCACGTTGCGCAGGCCAGCACCGACTTCACCCATCCGTTCCTGGTGCAGCGTGAGAAGACCGCGCGCGTCGCCTATGTGGTGATCACCACCGATCGCGGCCTGTGCGGTGGTCTGAACTCCAACCTGTTCCGTCGCATGATTCCGTCGATCCGCGAGTGGCAGGCCAAGGGCGTCGAAGTCGATGTGCTCGCGATCGGTCAGAAGGCAGTGCAGTTCTTCCGCCGCATCAAGGGTGTCAATCTGATTGGCAGCGTGACCCACCTGGGCGACAAGCCCAAGCTGGAGCAACTGATCGGTGTGATCAAGGTGGTGCTGGACGCTTATACGGACGGCAAGCTCGACCGTGTCTTCCTGGCCTACAACGACTTCATCAACACGATGACGCAGAAGCCGACGGTCGACGCGTTGCTTCCGTTGCCGCTGGTGGCCGCGGAAATGCAGGCCGCCGAAGGCGACAAGCAGAACACGCCGAACTGGCCGGTGGCCGGTCTCAAGCTCGAACAGTCGCATGACTGGGACTACATCTACGAGCCCGATGCCGCCACGGTGCTGGAATACGTTCTGGGTCGCTACATCGAGTCGGTGGTGTACCAGGGCGTGTTGGAAAACCTCGCGAGCGAACACGCTGCGCGCATGGTGGCGATGAAGAGCGCATCGGACAACGCGAACAAGGTGATCGGCGAACTGACGCTGATTTACAACAAGGCGCGTCAGGCCGCGATTACCCAGGAAATTTCGGAAATCGTCGGCGGCGCAGCGGCGGTATAACCACGGGCGGCCACGGACGTGGCCACGCGTATTCATTAAACAAGCGACGCCTCGGTGGCGCTGTAAAGAACCTTAAAGATCCATTCGGAGCATATCCATGAGTCAGGGCAAAGTTGTACAGATCATCGGCGCGGTTATCGACGTGGAATTCGCACGCGATCAGGTGCCGCAGGTTTACGACGCGCTGAAGATCGACGGCACGGCGATCACGCTGGAAGTCCAGCAGGTCCTCGGCGATGGCGTCGTGCGTACCATTGCGCTCGGCTCGACCGACGGCCTGAAGCGCGGCCTCGTGGCGCGCAACACCGGCGAAGGCATCAAGGTGCCGGTCGGTAAGGCGACGCTCGGCCGCATCATGGACGTGCTCGGCAACCCGATCGACGAAGCCGGCCCGATCGGCGAGCAGGACCGCTGGGTGATCCATCGCGAAGCCCCGAGCTACGCTGACCAGGCCGCGGCTACCGATCTGCTGGAAACCGGCATCAAGGTCATCGACCTGGTCTGCCCGTTCGCCAAGGGCGGCAAGGTCGGCCTGTTCGGCGGCGCAGGCGTGGGCAAGACCGTGAACATGATGGAGCTCATCAATAACATCGCCAAGGCGCACTCGGGTCTGTCCGTGTTCGCCGGCGTGGGTGAGCGTACTCGTGAAGGTAACGACTTCTATCACGAGATGAAGGACTCCAACGTCCTGGACAAGGTCGCGATGGTCTACGGCCAGATGAACGAGCCGCCGGGCAACCGCCTGCGCGTCGCGCTGACCGGCCTGACCATGGCCGAGTACTTCCGCGACGAGAAGGACGAGAGCGGCAAGGGCAAGGACGTGTTGCTGTTCGTCGACAATATCTACCGCTACACGCTGGCCGGTACCGAAGTGTCCGCGCTGCTCGGCCGTATGCCGTCGGCGGTGGGTTACCAGCCGACGCTGGCCGAGGAAATGGGCGTGCTGCAGGAGCGCATCACCTCGACCAAGACCGGTTCGATCACTTCGATCCAGGCCGTGTACGTGCCTGCGGACGATTACACCGATCCGTCGCCCGCTACCACCTTCGTTCACCTGGATTCGACCGTGGCGCTGTCGCGCGATATCGCCAGCCTGGGTATCTACCCGGCCGTCGATCCGCTCGCTTCGACCAGCCGCCAGCTCGACCCGCTGGTGATCGGCAACGAGCATTACGACGTTGCTCGTCGTGTGCAGGGCACCTTGCAGCGTTACAAGGAGCTCAAGGACATCATCGCGATTCTGGGCATGGACGAGCTGTCGCAGGAAGACCGCCAGGTGGTGGCGCGCGCACGTAAGTGCGAGCGTTTCTTCTCGCAGCCCTTCCATGTGGCCGAAGTGTTCACCGGTTCGCCGGGCAAGTACGTGTCGCTGAAGGAAACCATTCGCGGCTTCAAGATGATCGTCGACGGCGACGTGGACCATCTGCCGGAGCAGGCGTTCTACATGGTCGGCGGCATCGACGAGGCGATCAAGAAAGCCGAAGAGATGGGCGCCAAGAAGGCAGCCTGATCGAGGTGAACGATTGGACCCGCTGATCAAGAATCAGCGGGTTTACCGTCACCGCCGCTTTATCGAACGTATTGGAACACCGTCATGAGCCATACCCTGCGAGTCGACATCGTCAGCGCCGAAGCCGAGATTTTTCACGGCGACGCGACCCTGGTCGTCGCTACCGGTGAAATGGGTGAGCTGGGTATCGCGCCCCGCCACGCCCCGCTGATTACCCGCCTGAAGCCGGGCCACGTCGATGTGGTGCTGACCAACGGCGAGCGCCAGCAGTTCTGGGTATCCGGCGGCATTCTGGAAGTGCAGCCGCAGGTCGTGACCGTCCTGGCCGATACCGCTGTGCGCGCTTCCGATCTGGACGAAGCCGCTGCTCAGCGCGCCAAGAAAGAAGCCGAGGACGCCCTGGCCAACCGCACGGACGCCGAAGACATTGCCGAGGCCCAGGCCAAGCTGGCATTGGCGTTGGCGCAGCTGCAGGCGCTGGAGCGTCTGCGCAAGAACCTCAAGCACTGAGCGCTTCGTTCGATGGATGTTTGCGAGACGCCGGCCTTTGTGCCGGCGTTTTGCTTTTAGAGCGCCCCCTCACCCCAGCCCTCTCCCCCGGCGAAACCAGGGGAGAGGGAGCAACTCGGGGCAAGGTTGAAACTGGCCGGCTTTAGCCCTTCTCTTCAGGCTTGGGCTGAGGGAGAGAGTAGCCTGCAGCAAGATTGACACCTACCGGCTCTAGCTCCCTCTCCCCTGGCTCTGCCGGGGGAGAGGGCTGGGGTGAGGGGGCGCCTTGCAAGTCTCGCGCGCTCGCATGCATCCTGATTGCCCGCTCCCCCACAGAAAGCGCTATGTCAGTAAGAATCTTTCTTGCCGCAGCCATCGCCCTGCTACTGGGTGCCTGCGCACAAAATCAAAGCAGATTGGCCAGCGTGCCTGCCAATCAAGGCAACACTTCCTGGCATGAGAAGGTCGACAAGGACACGCTCCACTACCAACTCGCCATGGGGCAGGTGGCCAGCGGCGGCTCGCCCTTCCAGCGTGTCGATCCGATTTACCCGCCCAGTTTGTTGCCACGTTGCATGCAGCCGGTAGATGTCGATGCCCTGTTGATCGTCGACACCGACGGCAAGGTCGACGAGGTGCGCGTGGCAGATGAAACGCAGACGGATGCCGAGCACAAACTGTTTATCTCCGCGACACGCGAGGCTGCGAAACAGTGGCAGTTCAATCCGTTGGTCATTCGCTACTGGACGGCCGATGCGAACGGTGAGCAACACGAAACCAGCAACGAAACCAGGCCCTTCAGCCTACGTTATACGTTTCATTTCGAATGCCGTGACGGCCGTGCCATAACCCATACGGCCGATCACCCGGCTCAGGCCTGATCGTCCGTTATCATTATCTCCCTCTCAGCAACGTGCCAAGGTCAGCGCCATGAACAACGCCCCGCTGCATGTCGTCATCCTCGCCGCCGGCGAAGGCAAGCGGATGAAGTCGAAGCTGGCCAAGGTGTTGATGCCACTGGCCGGGCGACCATTGCTCGCTCATGTGATCGAGGCTGCGCGAGCGCTGCAGCCGAACGCCATCCACATCGTCTACGGCCACAATGGCGACCAGGTGCGTGGCGCATTCGACAGCCAGTCCGATCTGCGTTGGGCCTTGCAGGCCGAGCGTCTGGGTACCGGCCATGCGGTGGCACAAGCGCTGCGCGACATCCCCGATACGGCGCGCGTGCTGGTGCTCTATGGCGACGTGCCGTTGACTCGTGTCGAAACGCTGCGTCGCCTGTCGCAATCGAACGAAACGCTATGCCTGCTCACTACGCGGCTGGCTGAGCCGCAGGGCTACGGCCGCGTGCTGCGTGACGGGAATGGGCTGGTGCGTGCGGTGGTCGAGGAGAAGGACGCTGATGATACTCAGCGTGCGGTCAATCTGATCAACACAGGCATCCTCGCGGTAGAGGCGGCTGCGCTCAAGCGCTGGATCGACAAGCTCGATCGCAACAACGCCCAGGGCGAGTATTACCTTACCGATATCTTTGCCATGGCGGCAGCAGAGAACCGGCCAGCATTCAGCCAGGAATGCGATGACCCGGTTGAAGCGGCGGGTGCCAACAATCCCTGGCAGTTGGCCGGGCTCGAAGCACACTACCGTCGTCGCGCCGCGCGTGCGCTGGCTGAAGACGGCGTACGCATGGCCGATCCCACGCGATTGGATATACGCGGCGCGGTAACCGCTGGTCGCGACGTGGAATTGGATATCGATGTCGTGCTGGAAGGCAACATCCAGTTCGGCGACGACGTCCGCGTTGGCCCGTTCTGTCGTCTCAAGAACGTGCAGTTCGCCGCCGGTACGGTGGTGCTGGCCCATTGCGATATCGAAGGCGTGGTGACACATGGGCCATGCACGATCGGCCCGTTTGCGCGTTTGCGCCCGGGCACCGAACTGGCTGCCGGCGTACATGTGGGTAACTTTGTCGAGGTCAAGAAGTCGACGATCGGCGAGAACAGCAAAGCGAATCACCTCAGCTACATTGGAGACGCCATCATTGGTCGTGGCGTCAACATTGGCGCCGGTACGATTACCTGCAATTACGATGGTGTAAACAAGTTCACCACGCGTATCGAGGATGGCGTCTTCATCGGCTCCAATAGCGCATTAGTAGCGCCGGTAACTGTCGGAAAAAAGGCAACGATAGGGGCAGGTTCGGTCATTACCAGGGATGCACCAGAAGATACCTTGACGCTCGCTCGCGCACGGCAGGTTACCTTGGTGGGCTGGCAGCGACCGGAAAAGAAATAACTGAAACTGCCAGACTATCTTTTTCGGGCGATCAGCCGGTACGCGTTTCCTCGCCCGAATGCCTTGAGTAGCGGGCCTGCCAATGTGAGATCGAGCACTCTGGCCGTGACCAGCAGCGGCAGCATCGATGCCAGCACCATATTCCGTAGCATGCGCGAAGCGGCACTGCTTGAACCGTTCCGCCATGGGGTGTCCGTCGGCGGCAGATGTTCATTCAGCCAAAGCATGACGGCTGCGGAAAGATCGATGGGATCGTGCGGCCCGGCGTGATCGTAAAGCTCAATGTCGAAGCCCAGTGACGTGAGCTCCGCGATGAGATTTTCGACCGGCACGAAATGCAGGTGTTGAGGCTGCAGCCAAGGAAGCCAATACCGGCCCAGCCATCGTGACATTGGACAACCCAGGTTGGGCACCTCGATGACGAGGAGGCCTCCAGTCTTGAGCAACATGGCGGCCTGACCCAGCTCTTCTTTGGGCGCCGTCGTGTGCTCAAGATAGTGGTACATGCTGACAACGTCGTAGCTATGTTTCAGGTACTGGCTGAGGATCGATAGAGGCTCACGAAATGCTCGTTCGATTCGCTTCGAGCACAGCGCGTCTTCGATGCCTTCGGACGAATCGGACCCATGGAACTGTGTTCGAGGAAATACCGCTTTTGCCGATTCGCAGAAATGCCCATGACCGGCGCCTACATCCAGCCAAAGTGAAGGGCTCTCTTCGAACGTGTGGACCGCTCGTGCGCGCTGGTGATAGATACGGCCTCTGCTGGCAAAGGCCGTGCTCATGCGCTGCTTGCCAAGGCCATCGTAAAAGTCACGGTAATAGTAGCCCAGGCCCTCGCTACTCAATCGTGGGTTCTGAAAAACATGCGTGCATTGTCTGCAGGCATCGAGCATGAATTCACCACGTTTCCTCTGAATAAGGTCGACGGTGTGAAGGCGCGTGGCGAGGTTGCGACTGCCACACCAAGGACAGCAATTTTCTCGATCAAGGAATAGTTCAGGGCTGCTGCCGTGCATCGATGTGTAATAGCGTCGCGCGACAAGCATGTCATCTTCCATGCTCAATTCTCCACTCCATGAAGCGCACCCGATTCGAGAAAATGCTCGATCGCATCGGCGGCACGATCCGTGCCGTCAGCCATGGATGGCCTGATCGCTTCGGCGCACTGCCGATATTGCGGCTTCTCCAGGACAGCATCGATGGCGGCGCCGAGGGAGGGAATATTCGGCCGGCCAAATCGAACACGTATGCCCGCGCCGGCATCGACAACTTGATTGGCGATGACTGGTTGGTCATCTCGAATCGGCGCCACCACCAGAGGCAAGCCATGGAGAAGCGACTCCGATACCGTGTTCTGACCCCCATGGCTGACCACCGCATCCATATGTTTGAGGATGGATAGCTGAGGCACCTCCTTGACTAGGACGATATCCTCAGTTGATTTCTGTTCCAGATGGCTCGATGGGTCGACCAGAATCGTCTGAATCGATCTTCGCCGTTCATTGCATGCGCTCCAAATCGCGCCGAGGAACTCCCGGCCTGCCAACGTATTGACTGTGCCGAGCGACACAAGAATTTTTCCTCGATCATCCAATAACTGCCATGGGAATGGCGCGGATTCATTGCGATGTTTGACGGAGCATCCGACGGCTAGGATGTTCAAATGTGCAGGAATAGCTCCAGTAAGCGATTCACTGCTAAATAGCACTGTGCCAAATGGCGAGAACCGCGGGTCTTCCGTGTTTGAAAGCGCAAGTTCACGCCCCAGTTCGGCCAACATGGCTGACAACCATCGATGGAAGCCTGGATGATCATCCTGATTGGATGACAATTCCCCAGCTGTGCTGGCAAGCGTAAGCCAAGGCAAGCCAGCTTCGCGGGCACCGAATGCGCCGCTGATTGCCTGTTGGTCAGACAAGATTACGTCGGGTCTGAAGGATTCGATGTTGTGCCTGACGATGGGGTACATCGTTCGAGCGATGTCGAAACATGTCTCCCAAAAATACTTGACAGCAGCAGGTCCGCGAAGATTTCTTGGGCGCTCGCTAGCACACTCGACCAAGCCCACCAACTTTTCCTCGCACAGAACGCGCTGCGATGGTGCTGTCTTGGATAGTTTCTCTGCATCTGTAATCCAGCCGACCTCGTGCCCGCGCTTCTGCAGCTCCATCGCGACGCTGGCGGCCGGATTGAGGTGGCCCATAAACGGAGGCGCAATAAACAGCACGCGGCTCATTGTTGCGCCGCCAGGTCGAGCGAGCCGACATAGAACTCGCGAAGCATATGGTTCACTGTCGGTAACGAGTCGTAGATGAGAAAGTGGGTTCCGTCGGGGATGACTCGTGTCTGCACGTTGGGTAGTTGACCGATCGATTTCACGGTTCTGTCGTATGATCCGTGGTCGCTGCGGCCGCCGTATATACCCAGTGTTGGTACACCTATAGCACGAAGCTGTTGATCATCGAGCACTTCGCTTTCCTCCATGTCCGAGAGATAAGTTGTATCCACGACCATTCGGCGCATGCGCGATAAGACGGAATCACTAAGTCCAACGTTGAGACGATAGTGCTCAATGAATGCGTTTATGTTGTCGCGTGCGAAACAGATATAATCTGAAAAATCGCGCTTGCATTCGTGCGTTAGAGGGCATCCTTCCAAAAGCAGGAGGCTTGAGCATCTTCCAGGTCGGGTGGCGACGTAACCTGTCGCAAGGCCTGCACCGAGTGAGCAGCCAATGATATGTATGCGCTGATCCGCGCCCTTTAAGAGAAGCAGCTGATCAAGTTCGCTATAGGTATGGTCGACGTGAAAGCAGCCGGGCTTGTAGCTGCTTCGGCCGTAGCCTGCGCGATCATAAAGAATGACTTGCATGCCGATGCGCAGCAGTTCGGGAACTATCGAGAAATAGTAGCTACTTAGGTTGTCGGAAAGGCCGCCATGGAGAATGACGACAACCGGCGCGTCTTTTGCTACTTTCTCGCGCTCACCATTGGCATCGATGGCAAGTGAATTGACCATGATATCGTTGATGCATTGATACATGTCCTTACTCCAAGCTGGACAGCTTGCTTGCTACGTAGCGCGATATGTCGCCGATGGTCAGGTCGGTTGCTGATCCAAAATCCATATTCGTCAGATAGCTCGCGAGATTGATTTTTTCGCCATAACGCTCGGTCAATGCCAGGCCAAAACGCACGATGTCGAAGCTCTCGAGCTCCAGGTCCGTCTGAAAGGAAGTCAAAGGGGTGATCTCCGTGTCTACGCAATAATCGCGCATGACATCGCGAAGAATTTCGGCGATATCCTTAAAAATAGCGTCGTCATTTGTATGGTTTTGAACGGTCCGTGTCATGCTGGTTTCTCCTTACAAACAAGTTGCACAAGTCGCAATGTTCCACCGGTGCACAGCTAACCACCGATCGACCAGGACACTACGAACACCTTATCGTTCGTCTCCGTAGGAGAGATGAGTCGATACTCAACGGTATGATGAAGTGTCCTGCCATCGTCCGCCCTTCGAGACATGGTCAGTGTGAACTCTTCTATCGATATCACGGTAATGTTGTGGGGCCTGTAACCTAGGCCTTGGCCGTTTAGCTTGGAAACGGCTTCCTTTGCCGTCCATAGACGCCAGAAGAGCAGGTCTCTCTCGGACGTCGTACGTGTGGAGCGATTGAGTAGATCAATTTCTTCCCTGCTGAGACAGATCTCCAGCGCGCCGGGGTCCACGGGCCGAAGCAGCTCTGTATCGATACCCAGCCCGCCCGGTGATAGGGATTCCTTACGGCATATGGCAACCGCAAATCCTTCGACGTGCGCTATCGAAAGATGAAGCTTTGGTAGATTCCGGCCATAATTGCCAATGGCATATGGCGCTCCTTTCTGATCATTGCGAATGATAATCTCCGCAGGATATACGTCGGATTCTCCACTTTCCCAGAGATGACAGCGAATGGCATCTTTTGCCGCGATGCGCCCAAGAATCCATTGCCGCTGTCGAATGCTCTTTAGCCTCAGATACTCCTCGCGCTCGGATTGGGCGAGCTGATAGTGCAGAAGCAACTCGCGGCTCGCTGCATCCGTCCAGTTCTCGCTTAGCCAAATCCAGGATTCATCGGTAGACGTACCCACGGGATATCGTTCGGGAAAATAGGTACTTGATTGAAGCTCCGAGTCGAGGCCGAAGCGTCTGTCCGACCATTGGGTAATGGTAAGCCATGGCGCATCTCCGACGGCAGCGCGGATGCACGCATGCACCGACAAACTCTCAACTGTGAACGAGTGGACAAGGCAGTCGATAAGGTCGCCGGCCTTTGGCATGCCGCTGTGGAAGTCTATCCTCGCTATACGATGAGGAAAGAGAAGTGAGTGTTCGTCGAGGCGAAGCATGCCAAGTAAGCCGACAAGCTGGCCCAGGTTGTCCAATGTCGCGCCAATAAGCGGCAGCGCTCGAATTCTTGCAAAGAGATGGTCTGGGCCGCCATGAACAAGCTGCTCTATTCCCTGGTAGGACGGGCCGTGAAACATCCACCTCTCGGTGTATATCTGAGAAGCGTCGATTTCGCAGGGATATTGATGAACAGGTGACTGCTCCGGTGGCGCATGTTTGTACGTGTGGCCAAATCGAAAAGTCGCTTGGCAGTAGTTGCCGATCTTCACGACAACCCCATCGGATGATGTTTGCCGTACGTCGACAGGGATGTCGATGGAGGGAATGGCTTCCATCCAGCGCGAAAAGAGAATGTTTTCGATCGCGATGATCTTGGCATCAACCCTGGCGGCTGAAGCGTATTGCCGCATGATCTCAATCAGCATCGTGCCAGGTACGATAGGCCACCGGTCCGCGTCGTTGTCGCATTGCTCGCCTTGCCGAACAAGTGAATGGTCTCGAAGGAACGGCATCGTATTCATCGATACATGAAGTACCGGAGCGGGTGCTTGAGTCCGCAGCCTGTGCGTGTCATCGGCCGCTTGTATAACCCGAGACAGATCGCTGTGCGCACGTTCAAGCATGTTTACGAATGCTTCCGCGGCTGGTGAACGTGGGTTGGATGTGCGGTCGCTGTTGAACGTGCCGGCGTTCAAGGCTCGGCTGTTGGCTGGGAGACTGACTAAGCCAGAGCCGAGATCTAAAAGGTAGTCACTCGGGAGCGTCGGGCGATTGCTCAGAAGATGCGGATCGACAGCAACACCACAAGACCATAGATCGAGGAGCATGCGTTGGAGTTGATCCATTCCCGGACGGCGGGAGTTTGCCATCGAGGTCGCCACATGAGGCTCGTGACGGAGCGTGTCGTTGATCAATGCCTCTATCTGGCCGGAGCCGGCTTGTATGAATGTTCTGAAGCCAGCGTCATACATGGATCGAATAAGAGCGTGAAATCGAACCGGCTCGACCAAGTGCCGGCGCATAAGCGCAGCGACGTCATCCGGCTCGGCCGGATAAGGAGAGCCGGTAGTTGCTGACCAGACATCGCAGATGGTTGAATGTAGTTGTCCGCCGCCGATATTTGCTATGAACGTTTCTACGTGAGGATCAAACATGGGCGTGTGCAGCCCGGAAAGAAACGGCAGCGTTTGCGCAAAATGCCCCAGCTCGCGGACTGTCTCCGAGAATCTCTCCACCATGTCTGGCTGCCCACAGATAATTGTCTGCTCGGCAGCATTTTCGTGTGAGACAACCAGATGCCCCGACCACGGCTTCCGGTCGAGAAGCTCCATGACAGCAGAAGATCGCATGCTTACTACAAGATAGGGGAGCTGTGGGAAAGCGAAATCGTCGATGCCAGACGACAAATGCGTTTTGCTCAAATCGGGTAGGCCGCCCGCAGCCCCATAAGCCGTCAGCTCACCTATGCTATGGCCGGCCAATGCATTGATCTGAATACCGAGGCGGTGCAATACCGCGTGGAAAAATAACCCGGTTTCGATAACCAGGCGCGCGTGCGAGACGACGTCATGTATGAGTACGCCACGCTTGTCAGGCACGCCTAGCCTGAAGTGGGCGGCCACATCTTCAGAAATGCTGGGCATGTGTGTATCGAGCCCGGGGAAAAACAGCGCGATTTTGTTTGTCCCTTCAGTATCCAGATCGATGTCGGGTAGATGCCAGATGTCTTGTTGCCCACGGCACGCCTTGCCCTCGAGCACGGTTGCAATGGCCTGCCGAATGCGATCGGAAGTCGGGTTACGTACTGCCAACCTGACCGATCCACCTGCAGCACATGGATCCGACCCGCCGGATAACGCTCGCTGCAGCATGAGAACCAGCGCGTCTTTGCTCTCGGCCTGAAAAATGAGGACGTCGGGTAACGCTGTCGCGCTGTCTCGATTTGCATCCGGACGGCGCGTACCAGCGGAGTCGAAGGACTCCATGACCAGGTGCCCATTGATTCCCCCAAAGCCAAAGGCGTTGACGCCCGCGCGACGACAAGTCCTGTGCTGCGGGGTAAGCCAGGGCGATTGCTTGGCGAGAACGCGGAATCGCGATCGGGCGAGTAGCCTGTTCGGTATGGTGCAATGCAGGCTGGGCGGGAAAGTGCCGTGGTACAGCGCGAGCGCGGTCTTGATAACAGCGGCGATACCGGCCGCCGGCATCGCATGGCCTATCATCGATTTCACCGAACCCAGAACGGCATGCGAGTCCGGTGTGGCCGTGAATATAGTCCCAAGCGTTGTCAGTTCCGCCTGATCGCCTGCGGGGGTCGCCGTGCCATGCGCTTCGATCAGATCGACGCTGCCAGCGGCGCTGGGATCCAGCTGCGCATCCGCCCAGGCCGCTCGAATCGCACGCAGCTGACCGGATGTCTGCGGGCTCATCAGGCTTGAGCCTTTGCCATCGCTCGATATACCTGTGCCCTTGATGATGGAATAGATGCGATCGCCATCACGCGCCGCATCGCGTGCGCGCCGGAGGACAATGATGCCGCTCCCTTCGGCTATCAGCAGGCCATCCGCATTCTCGTCGAATGGTCTGATGCATTGCGATTGAGAGAGTGCGCCAAGTTCTTCAAATACCTTCCAGAAAGATAGGTCATGGCAGTGGTGGATTCCGCCAGCGAGGACGATGTCGCAGGCGTTCTCACGAAGCAGACGAATCGCCTGATCAATAGCCAGCAGCGAGGACGCGCACGCTCCGTCAACAGTGTAGGCCGGCCCAAGCAAGTCCAGCCGGTTGGCAATGCGAGACGCTGCCAGATTGGGTACCAGTCCAATAACCGAGCCATGAGCCGTGAAACCAAGCTGGTTGATGAAACCATCGCGCACTTCCTGCACCGCGCTATCGGAAACGTTCGGGTTTAATCCACGAATGGCGTTCACGAGCTGTTGCGAGCCGCGAACTTTCTGTTCATAACGAGCCAGGCCCGGCGTGATGTATCCACCTCGCCCTAGGATGACGCCAATGCGTTCGCGATCGACATGTCGCTGCGGCTGGCCTGCGTCGATCAGCGCGTCGGTGGCGAGTTTGAGCGCGATAAGCTGGTCGGGCTCGATGTAATCGAGATCGCTCGGGGCTATGCCATAGAGAACAGGGTCGATGGATATTTCTGGAATGAAGCCGCCACGGCGGCATCTGGGCAAGTCGAGCGACGTATCATTCAGGCTGCTGGCACCGCGCAGCCAACGCCCAGCGGGAACGGTTGTTATTGCATCTGCGCCATTGACTATGTTCTTCCAATAGTGAGAGAGGTCGGGTGCACACGGGAAAAGCGCGGCCATGCCTGTAATGGCGATGTCGCGGTTCAGTGCTGAGGTACCCATTACCAGGTACCTGCGCTGTAAACGACAGACGGCTGATCGCCTCGGTTCCAGGTCAACTCGGCGATGAATGCATCCACCCCCGCGCTGGTTCGAATCATTGGAATATCGCGCGCAGCAAATTGCCTGCCAAGCTCAGTTGACACCATGCCGCCGTGGCCTTCGCCAAGCGGCGCCCACGGCCCCCAATGGATGGCTATCGCGCGGGTTGCGCGATCCCTGCTCCAGGACCTGCCCAGGGCATCCATGGCGCTGTTTGCCGCCGCGTAGTCGGATTGGCCGCGGTTTCCCGCCAATGCGGCGATGCTCCCGAACATCCATAGTACAGTCGGTGGGTGAACCAATTTCTCACAGGCGGCCATTAGGTTCTTCGCGCCTTCCACCTTGGCGGCCCAGACGCGCGCAAACGACGGCTCGTCTTTGTCCGCGATCAGTTTGTCCTCGATAACGCCTGCGGCATGGACAATGCCGTAGATGCAGCCATGGTGTTGCTCGATCTGCTGTAGCAATGCGTCAACTTGTGAAGCGTCGGCGATGTCCGCCGAATGATAGCTGGCTCCACATCCCGCTTCGGCGATGGACAGCATCGTTCGTTGGACCTCTCGTCTCGCAAGCAGGTCTTTGGCCATTGATGTCGCCAATGCTGCAGTGCCGGCCATGCCGTGTTCGAGTATTGCCCCGCGTATCTCATTCAGGCTGTGGAATTTGTCCAGGTGACGATCGGATTCGTTCGATGCCTCCTTTGTCCTCCCGATCAGAGCGATATGATCGGCGCTGGCCGCCAGACGTTGAGCCAATTGGGCAGTGATGCCTCTGGCACCCCCTACCAGTACCCAGGTAGCTTTTTCGGGTATGGGCTGCCTGGGCGTCGGAGTGACCGGTTCGTCAACAAGTATCGGTTTGTACCGAGTTGCCTGTTGGTAGCAAACGATGGGTGTGCAGGTGTCGTCCGTTGCTTCGGCAAGCAGGATTTTCGCTGCCTGTTTCGCATCGACATCGTGCTCCAGTTCGATGAGACGAATGACCTGGTCAGGGAATTCTTTGGCTGCGCAACGAAACAAACCTCTCAGCCCCGCCCTGAGGACGTCATCATCTTTTCGGTAGAGCGCGAATAGGCGTTGGTGTCCGCTCAGGAAGAATGCCTTCCATTCCGTGTATTGCGCGGGAAGTTGATCTTCGGTGAGCGATGCAACGTCTACCACTAGATCGAAAGGGAGGGACGCGTTGGCATCGAAAGGCGCAGTTGTGTCAAGAGAAAAACCAGCTTGATCAGCCAATTGTCTGACCGCTTCAGTCAGCGCAGCAGAGCGGGTCAGTAGGCGAATATTTCGATTGCGCATGGAGTCACCGGCGTTGATGAGGGCCGTTGGCTGCATGCTTTCGACGAAGCGGCGGGGAACAGTACCCATGGAGCCATCGTCGGCGGCAAGCGGCGGGAACTGTTCGATGGCCATTTTGTTTTGCGCCAGTACGGCAGCCATCGCCGCGGGTGTGCGTGATGCGCTCAGCGCCTCGATCGTTTCAGGATGGTTGGCAACAAGGAACGCCTGAGCAAGGTGCCCAGCGATCTCTGCACGCTTTATCGAATCCACGCTTAACTCCGATTCGAGATCCAGGTCCTTGGTGATCGCATGGGGGGGATACCCGGTTCGATCGCATATGGCGGAGATGACTGCTTGGAGAACGTCCGGCATCGAAGGAGTGTTTTGCACCATGGGCGTGGTCTCATCGGCGTCCAGCTTAATGACATCGCAGATGGCGTTTATGGTTCTAGCTTGAGACAAAGCTTCAAGTGTTGCTGGATCATTCTTCGACAGCCATTTCTTTTCATCCATCGATTGCACGATATGGCCAATGATCTCGGCGCGCTTGATGGAGTCGATGCTCAGGTCGCTTTCCAGATCAAGGTGATGTTGGAGCGCGTTCGCGGGGTAACCGGTGCGCTCACTGATGATGTGAGTGACGATGGACTCCACGGAATGGCTGGACGCGGACCGCTCATGCAGCTCCAAGGGCAACGCCGTGGTCGACGGTATCGGGCTTGCCGCTGGTGGTGCGTAGTCGTTGGAGGCCGGCAGAGGCGCTGATGAATGGCCGGGTCGACCCCCCAGATGTTGCAGCAGGACATCGCGCTGAGAAGCAATGGCATGGCTCGCGCTCTGGATAAACTGCTCGACAAGAGCATAGTCATTGGGCTGATCTTGATGGCTCGGCGCTGCGGTAACGCATGTTGCAACAGGCAGTGCAGGCTTGATGCCATCCGTCAAAGGCATGCCATCGGGCGATCGAACGTAATGGCCGTCGACCAGCCAGAACGATTCCGGCTCTCGGCTGGCTCCGCGGAGCGAGTGATTTCGCCCTTCGACAAGCCATGATTCATCGATAGCAACTCCCATGACGGCGAGCGAGGCCAGCGTTTGCATCAAGCCGGCAAGCGTTCCATCGGCCTGCGGGTCTATCGATAGCGCTCGATGAGGACGTTCTCCGAGAATGGCGCGTGTCAGCCCGCAAAGAACATGCCCAGGGCCGACTTCCAGAAAGACTCGGGCGCCGGCATCGTGCATCGCCCTGATTTGATCCACAAAGCGTACCGGGCAAGCAATTTGCTCTGCCAGTTCTTGTGCTATGTTCGATGCGTCCATCTCATACGGCGTTGCCAGACGATTTGACCAGACTTGATGGTTAAGTTCCGACAACGAAAGGTCCGCCAGCACATTGCGGAAAGGCGCGCTTGCCGCCGCGACAATCGGGCTGTGGAAAGCGCACGCGACCGGCAATGGCCTCGCACCGATGCCTTTTTGCTTCAAAAAGGCACATACGGAAGATATGGCTTCAGTTGTCCCGGATATGACGGTTTGTTCGGGGGCGTTGTGATTGGCGCATACGACATCCGAAGCGCCTTCACACATAGCGAGCCATGGCCGAATGGCTTCGGGTGACGCATTGATGGCGGCCATGGATCCTGGATCGTCCCCCAGGGAGTCGAAGATGCACGCGGCTCTGCGCTTGCTCAGTTTGAGCAATGTCTTCGTGTCATAGGCGCCGGCCACGCACAGGGCGACCAGTTCACCGTAAGAGTGGCCCGCCGACATGTCAGGAACGATGCCGAGACATTCAAGCACCTCAGTGACCATCATCGAGGCAATACCCAATGCGGGTTGCGCGATGCGTGTATCTTTTAGTCGTTCGACTTGGTCGTTGCGCGAATAGTCGTCAACCGGCGTGCTCGTAAACCAGCGTTCCTCGATGTCCTTGTCTAGCGCCAGGAATTTGCGTAGCGAGGGAATGTAGGTAGGAAGCTCGCTCAGCATGTTTGGCCGCTGGCTGCCCTGGCCAGGGAAGAGGAAGGCAAGCTTTCCGACGCCAGAATGGTCCGGATCGCGGATATTCAGCTCGCCGGCAATGGGTATGCCTTCAAGTGCGGACCGGAGAAGCTTCGCCAGGTGAGGAACGCTTTTTGCGACGAGAGAAAATTGTACTGGCTGGCGTCGATCAGTTTGCGTATAGGTCTCGACGGTCAGGGCGAGAAGCGACATGGGAGTCGCGCTTTCGATCTTCTCCAGATATCGAGCGGCGATTTCCTCGGCCGCCTCCCTGGTTTCGCCTCGTATCAGTATGAGTTCGCATGGCCTTTGGATCAGTGCGGGATCGATGTCATTTTGATTTCCGGCACTGGAAAGCACGGTGTGGAAATTTGTGCCGCCGAAACCAAACGCGCTCACTCCGGCGATACGCAGCTCTTCGCTTGCGGGCCAGGGTTGAGGTATGGATTGAAGGCGTAACGGGCCCTGGTTCGGCCATGCTGCGTTGGGTGTTGCGATGTGAGCCGTGGGTGGGCGAATGCCCGTATGCAGCGCAAGCGTGGCCTTGATGATACCGGCCATGCCGGCGGCACACTTGGTATGCCCGATGAGCGCTTTGGCGGAGCCCAGCGAACAGCTCTCCTTCGTTGCCTCTGCCTCTTCGAGGATTTGTGATAGCGCCGTCAACTCGGTCTGGTCGCCTACTACCGTGCCTGTCCCATGTGCTTCGATAAGTCGAACAGCCGCGGGGCTTCGCTGGGCCTGTTCATAAGCTCGGCGAAGAGCCGCGCATTGGCCTTCCACACGTGGAGCGGTCAATCCTCGAGCTCGTCCATCGCTTGCTGACCCCACCGCTTCGATGACGCTATAGATGCGGTCGCCGTCGCGTTGAGCGTCTTCGAGACGCTTGAGCACCAAGCAAGCAACGCCCTCACCGAGTACGATGCCGTCACTGCTCGCGTCAAACGGCAGGGAGCGGCCGCTTGGCGACAGCGCCCCAGCGGAATTAAACATCATGTAATCGCTGATGCCGTTGTGAAGATCGGCGCCTCCGCACAGCACCAGGTCGCTGCCATGGCGGCGAAGCTCTTTACACGCCGCATCGAGTGCTGCGATGGAGGATGCGCAAGCCGCATCTATGGTGAAGTTGCTTCCCCCAAGGTCCAACCGGCTGGCAATACGGCCGGCGATGACATTGGAGAGGGTGCCGGGAAACGTATCCTCGGTGAACTTGGGCAGCTGTTCGAGCAACGGAGGCGGAATGGAGTCGGCATACGTCGGCAGCGCCGCACGCATTATCAAGGCATCACGTAGTTCGCTGCCGGCCTCGGCGCCAAAGATGACGGCGGTACGGGAGCGATCGAAACCACCCTGGCTGTAGCCCGCGTGGTCGAGCGCCCGTTGTGCCATCTCCAGGCTCAGCAGCTGGATGGGCTCGATATTTGCCATCGATGAGGGTGGGATGCCGTAGCGAAGCGCATCGAATTTGATCGGCGTAAGAAAGGCGCCTCGCCGGGAGGCGACGGTGTCCTCAGTTACCGCCTGATCACCTTGGTAACGATCTGCATTCCATCGAGTGCTTGGCACATCACTGAATGACGCTTTGGCTTCGAGCATGCAGCGCCAGAAAGCGCTTACGTCTTCAACGCCTGCAAATGTGCACGCCATGCCGATGATGGCCACGTCGTAACGTTCTGGGACATTGTCTTGCTTGCTTTGATGCGCCAGGAATTGCTCTGCGCGTTGCAACAGGTGATCTGCTGCGTCTTTGGTAACCTGCATGTGCAAGCGATGAAGTGTTGACGTCTGATCTTGAAGAATGGATACGTCGCCCGCCATGAACATGCCGTCGTTGAGCTGGCTGCAAGAGTCGGCGACCTCAAGTGACTCGTTACGGCGCAACAGACCTTTGCTCGCCAGACGGAGCCGGCCGAGATTGAGCTGCTCCAGTGCTTGCCAGACTTCGCGCTCGGAAGCTCCCTGTGCGCGCAAGGCCTGCTTATGGCGGTGAAACTCCGGCACAAAAGGTGTGGAGAGGCATCGGGTTGCGTGCCCGGGAGCGGTTTCGAGCAGGCTGGTTTGCGTGGCGTCAACGAGCTGTTGCTGAAAGAGCTCGCCGATCGCGCCGTATTTCACGGCCTCGATGGTGAAAAGATAGGCCGTACCCATCAACAGGCCCGTGCGTACGCGGTCTGCGGGCAGACCGATGGTGAGGGCCATTGCGGCTGCAGCCGACACGGCATCGTGTATGCCGCCAGCGAACACCAGTTCGATGGGATGCGCCTCTTTGCCGGATGTCCTTTCCAGGTAGGTTTCGACGACATCCAATTGAGCTTCCCACAACGGGAAGCTGTTGCGTGGCCCGATATGACCGCCGCATTCGGCTCCTTCAAAGATAAAGCGACGGACACCGGCCTCAAGGAACTGCTCAAGAAGCATCGGCGAGGGCGCATGTAGGAAGCTGGTTATTCCGAGTTTTTCCAGTGCCGCGACCTGTGACGGCTTGCCGCCGGCAATGATGGCGTGGGTAGGTCGAGCCTGCACAATGGCTTCCCATTGCGCCTGGCGAACCGAATCATCGGCAAATCCCAAGATGCCTACACCCCAGGGGCGATCTACGAATTTCTCCTGGCATTGGCGAAGAAGCGTCATGGACGCTAAGCCGTCCAGCAAGGCTAGCGCGACAAATGGAAGTGCGCCGGCGTCCGCCACTGCAACGGCGAAACCGGGTTGGTCGCTGACGCGGGTCATTGGCCCTTGAAGGAGTGGCAAAGGCGTGCCCAGCGTTTCGTACAGCGTGGAGGGCCCCTGGGGTATCGAGGTCGCCAACTGGCGTGGAATGTTCCGGAACGCGGCTATCGTCCGCGACACTGTTTTGAAGCGCTTGGCGAATACTTTGGCTAGATAAGCATCTTGCCCGGCGACCAGCGGCGCTTCTGCCGGGGCATGCTTCCGACGGATGAATCGATAGCCGTTTTCCTTGGTGGTTTCGCTACCATCGACACGACCGAGAATATGGCGAACGTCCAGCGATGCATGGCTTTCGTCAAGCAACGCCAGCTGGATGTCCAAGACGATACCCGCCGCTCCCATGGCTAGCGCAGCAGTCGCCGTTCGCCATCCGATGCCTCCGCACGCCCAGATCGGAATGCCGATTTCCGGTGTGGAAATCAACGCCTGTAAAAGGATGAATGTCGACAACGAGCTACTGTAGCCGCCTGATTCATCTCCTCGTGCGATCAGGCCGATGGCACCGTCTTTTTGTGCCTGAAGCGCTTCGTCGACGCTGCGTACTTCGCGCATGATTGCGAAGCGATCGAACAGTGCTTCCGATGCATTCGTTTCAGCCGACAGGACAATGAGCGTCTCCCGTGGCAGGTCATCGCATAGATCGCCCAATGACGAAGGGGAGTATCCGCTTCCTATCCGAACTCCAAAGGGAGAGCGAGCGTTGTGTTGCAGATCGTCTAGCGCCTTTTTCGCCACCCGTCGGTCCGAGCCGAGGTCCAACACGCCTGTAGCGCCGCTTTGGCAGATGGCTGATGCGAGTCTCGCATCAGGGGTTTCCAGGGGCGTGATCCCCAGCACGATGTGGCTGACGTGTTCAGAAGCGTATTCGCTGCCCATGAAAATCCCTTTCTTGAGGCATGATGGAATGTGGCCATCGTAGGCGTTGTACAGCTGCCGTTTATAGTGGTTTGACACGGCTAACGACGTCGAAGGTTGCGCCATCAAGCGGTAGTCGAAGCGCCCAAACTATGCGTGTAAGGAATCACGTAGCTGACAATCGCAGTCTGGCCAAACACGTTCGGAGTGCGATTCATCGGGGCTGAAGGGCGTGAGTGGCTGTCCCCATGGTCGAGGTAAAGCTGGGTGCCGCCGTTGTGTGTTTTTTGTGTGCAGTGATTTCACAAACCGATCTTTTCTGTACCGCCAGCCAAATGACACACCACGGGTCCCTCCCTGGGTTCAGCCTGTTCCGGGGATAATCCAGCTGCGATAGCCCACTCTGTCAAAGGTCAAAGTTGGCTGGGTATACTTCGCAATCGCCTTAAGGCTTAAGAAAAGACAAACAAACCTGGTGCTCAACGTATGACCGGACAAAATGCGATGCAGCACGAGTTGGCCGTCCTGATCGTCAACGCCTTGAATCTGGAGTCGGTCGAGCCAGAGCAGATCGATGCGGACGCGCCGCTGTTCGGCGGAGAGCTGGGCCTCGACTCCATTGACGCATTGGAAATCGCCCTGGCTGTGTCCAAGCGCTATGGGTTTCAACTGCGCTCGGACAACCCCGATAACGGTCGTATCTTCGCCAGCCTTCGAAACCTGTCCGATTTCGTTGAACAGCACCGCGCTATGGCGCTATGAGCTCCGTCGGGCATACCGTGAGGCTCCTCGTAAGGGAGAGCCATCCCAGCCTAAAGGGGCATTTTCCCGGTAACGCCATTGTGCCAGGGGTAATGATTCTCGAGTCCGTGGCAAGCCAGCTTAAGGTCTGGCAGGGTTTGCGGTTGGCCAAGGTGCTGGAGGCCAAGTTCATGGCGCCGTTGTTGCCAGAGCAGTCAGCGGAGCTTTTGATGACCGAGAAAGGCGACGGACGCTTTGGCTTCACGGTCACGCTGGATGACCGCACACTGGTCCGTGGCGTTATCGAGGGGCAGGTATGAGCGAGCACTGGCAGAACAGGCCTGAAGGGGGAAACCGAATCGCCTTGATGGCGATTCGCGCGATCGCTTTGCATGGCGGACGAGTTCTCGTACATGCGCTGCTTTGGCCAATTACGCTGTACTTTTTATTCCGCCGCGGTCCCGAGCGCAGGGCGTCACGCGACTTCCTCACTCGAGTGTTCAGGCGCCGGGCAACGTTTGCCGAAATCTTCAGGCACATACGCTACTACGGTGCCACTCAGCTGGACCGGATTTTCTTTCTTGCCCATGGCGAGCGTGAGTTCGATATCGCGGTCGAAGGCATTTCCATGCTCGAGAGTTATATCGACCGAGGGACGGGCGTGCTGCTGGTCGGCTCGCATCAGGGAAGTTTCGAAGCGCTGCGAGCGTTGAGTTCCCGTCGCTCCGACCTGTCCTTGCGCGTCGTTCTCGACAAGAAGAAAACGCCGGAGATGACCCTCCTGCTCGAAGAGCTGGCGCCGCACGTAGGCGCCTGTGTCATCGATGCATCACGCGGCGGAACGTCAGTGACATTGGCTGCATCCGAGGCATGCCGGGATGGTGCATTGGTGGCCCTGCTGGCCGATCGCGGCCGCGAGAACGAAACCTTGCGACGCATTCCATTCATGGGTGAGTTGGCGGGCTTCCCGATCGGGCCGTGGTTGTTGGCGCATACATTGAAAGTGCCGGTCGTGCTTTGCTTTGGCATTTACCAGGGCGGTAACCGTTACAAGCTGATCTTCGAACGCTTTGCCGATGCAGTCGATATACCGCGTGATCGGCGTGGGCCTGCGCTGGATGCGATCATGACGCGCTATGCCGCTCGATTGGAGCATTACGCGCGAACTGAGCCGTACAACTGGTTCAACTTTCACGACTTCTGGCAAAGCGATTTTTCCGATGAGCCCATGATTCCGGTCGCTCGTGCGGAACACGCCGATGCCTGATTTGCCAAAGAGCGACTGGGCCCACCTGATTCCGCATGCGGGCAGCATGTGCCTGCTCGACGCGATACGTCGTTTCGACGAAAGCATGATTCATGCCGTCAGCAGTAGCCATCGGAATGCGGATCATCCGCTGCGTAGTACGTCGGGGCTGCATGCGGTGCACCTTGCCGAATACGGTGCGCAGGCAACGGCCGTGCATGGTGCATTGCTGGCGCGTTCGCGCGGCATCGAAACGGTCAGGCCAGGGCGTCTGGTGAGTCTGCGCGAGTTTGTGCTGAACGTCGAAACCCTGGATGAGCTGAGCGGTATGTTGGATATCACCGCACAATGCCTATACGCCGATGAAAGCGGTGCCCAATACAGCTTTTGTATCGAACACGACGGCGCGCAGCTGGCCGGCGGTCGCGTTGCGATTATCCACCCGCAGCCTTAGCGTTGCCAAAGACCGCATTGGGCACATCGCCCACGATCACCGGGGTCTCGCGCGAGCGGCGGTAGGCGCGACGAACGCTGCCGTAGTGAAGTATCTGCTTCACCGTATAGACCGTGATGCGCGTAACGTCGCGCACTGGGCTGAAATGGCTGAGTCGAAACTCGCCTTCATAACGTGAGGCGATCGGCACGGAAACGACGCCCAGATGCTCCTGGCGTGAAGCGGCGATCAGGATGGCCGCTTCGAACACGAAGTTTTCCGCTGGCAGGTCGACGAGATCGAGCGCTGCGCGCGGATACCAGCGCTGTCCGCTTTGCGTGTCGGCAACCGGTTGCGCGCAGGCCCACGAAATACCCCAGTCGGCAAAGGCGTTGGCAAACCGGCGTCCTTTGGGCTGTTGCTCGCGGTCGAGCATGCGTGCGCCGACCACGATATGGTTCGGATAGCGTTGGGCTGCCCTCACGATGCGCGGGATATCCGCGGCCAGATGCTGGCCGTCGCCGTCCATGGTGACGACGGCCTCGAAACCCTGGCGCAACGCCTCGCGAAAGCCCGTGCGTAGCCCTTCGCCTTTGCCCATGCGTTGGGTGTGACGCAACAGCGTGACGGGTAGCTGTTGCACGATCTCGATCGTGCGATCGGTGGAGCCATCGTCGACGACAATCACCGGCAGGTTGAGGGCCAGCACGGAGTTGATGACCCGGGCGATCGCGGCTTCTTCATTCAGGCAAGGAATCAGCACGCACCAACGGGAAGCGGAAGCGTTCATTGGATAATCTCCGTATGGACGTCCAAATGCATAGCAGGCGCCAACGCCAGCGCGGCGCGGCCACCATCCCTGGCCAAAAGCGTCAGAAGCGGCAAGGCACGCGCGCTCGCGTTATCGGTATACCACTCCGGCAGAGTCGCCGAAGGGCTTGTCGTGACGGGCGTTTCGCCGGCAGTCACGCGCAACTGAAGGCTGGCGACGCTGCGGTTACCTTTTTCCGGCGACAGCACCAGCGCGCAGCCAAACGACTGTCGGCAGCCGGTAAGTTCGTTCAATGCACCACTGCCGGCAATGTCGCTGCATACAAGTAATGCCGGACGCTGGTCGGCCTGCACCTGTGTTGCCGCTTCCAGCAACGCGGCACCGAAGCTGGTGTGGCCTGCACAGATCGCGGTAGAGGGCGCATGGCAGCCGATAGCGATCGTCCAGTAACCGACCGGGGCGTTGTGCACGGAATTATGGAAGCGTGTCGGTGAAAGTTCGGTCGGCGCCCGAGCAAGGGTAGAGCACATGTAATCGGTGATGACGTGATCGCCGTGTGCCGATGCGAAAACGCAGGCCAGTTGCGTCTGGTCGGCGCCACTCATGTCGATGGCCTGTCCGGCGACTTCGATCGCCAGTAGAACGCTTTCGGGTGCGCGTCGCCGTTCGTTGGCTGGCAAACGCTCAGCCGGTGGCCGGGTTCGTTCGGCAGGCGAAACGGTTTGTCCCGCGAGTTGTTCTCGCAAGGCGTGGAAGTGCGGCCAGTGAGCGGCCCAAAGCCCTACGCCATCGACGTGCACGCGAAGCGCACTCATGGCGCACGCTCCGCACGTGCAAATGCCAGGCAGATGTTATTGCCGCCAAAGCCGAACGAGTTGCTCAGCGCGACATCGATGCGCTGCCTTTCATTGCGCAGCGCCCACTGCGGGCCGCAGTGCACGTCGGGCTCGTCGCAGCCGGCATTGCCTGGCACGGCATCGTCGGCTATCGCCAGCAAGGTGATGGCCGCTTCGACCATGCCGGCCGCACCCAGGGTGTGTCCGGTCAGTGCCTTGGTCGAGCTGGCGCGTGTCGTCGACGGGAAGCTGCGTGTGACCAGTTGTGCCTCGACTTCGTCGTTCTTCAGCGAGGCGGTGCCATGCAGATTGATGTAGTCGACCTGGGTGGGCTCCAGTCCCGCACGCGCGAGGGCGTCACGCATCGCCAGTTCGGCGCCCAGTCCTTGCGGATGCGGTGACGACATGTGGTGGGCATCGCTGGACTCGCCATAGCCGAGCAGCCGTAGCGCATCGGAGGCCGCTTCGCTGCGCTCCAGCAATGCAAAACCTGCCGCTTCACCGATGGAGATACCGCGCCGGGTACGGTCGAAAGGCTTGCATGGTTCGGGCGAAATCAGTTCCAACGCGTTGAAGCCGAACAGCGTGCTGTCGCATAACGTGTCCACGCCACCGACGACCGCCGCGTCGACCAGGCCAAGGCGGATCATCCGTTCGGCATGAGCGAACGCCTTGGCGCTGGATGAGCAGGCTGTCGATACCGTCAGGGTAGGACCGTTGAGCTCCAGGGCTGCGGCGACAAAGCCGGTTAGGGAGTGCGGGACGTGTATCTCCCGCCGACGCAGATCGGCCGGAATGCGCCCCTGGGCGTCGAGTCGGCGGTAGGCCTCCTCGGTAGCCCCGATGCTGGCGGTCGAAGTGCCCAGGATCAGGGCGATCCGGTCCGCGCCATAGCGTTCCCGGGCGGCGCGTACGGCGCCGGTGAAGTCGTCCTGGTTCAGGCCGAGCCATGCAAGCCGGTTGTTCCGACAGTCCCAGGCGGTCAATGGCTCGGGCAGGCCGGTGGCCTCGATACCCTCCACCCGACCGATCCAGCAGGCCAGCGGCTCGCTGCTGAAGTCATTGGGTTTCAGGCCGCTGCGTCCTGCCTCAAGCGCAACACGATGCGCCTCCAGGCCTTGTCCCAATGCCGAAGTGACAGTGAAAGCGGTGACGGCGAGGGAAGGGATCGGGTTGGGCATGACGCAAGCCTGCGGGCTTTGACTGCTTGTGTGTCGGTTGTGTGACATGGCTGAGCCTGCATGTATCCTCGCTCAGAAACCGTGAACGGCAGGCAGCATGCCGCTTCATCTCGCGACGCCGCGCCGCATCGGCGGGTTAGGGGGCCGCTTGTTAAGCTTCCCCTCCGATCCCCACGACTTAAGGCCAGACATGAGTCAGCAAGCCGACCTTGCCGAATCCTTTTTGCGCGAGCTGCAGGACCGCATCTGTGCGGCCGTCGAGCAGCTCGATGGCGGCCAACGTTTTGTCGAAGATGCCTGGAAGCGCGAGGCCGGCGGTGGCGGGCGTACCCGCGTGCTGCGCGACGGCACCTTGTTCGAACAGGCCGGCGTCAATTTTTCGCGGGTCCATGGCGACAAGCTCCCGCCCAGCGCGACCGCGCACCGGCCCGAGTTGGCCGGCGGCAGCTTTATTGCCACCGGGGTATCGCTGGTGCTGCATCCGCGCAATCCCTATGTGCCGACCACGCATGCCAATGTGCGTTACTTCGAGGCGAGCAAACCGGGCGTCGAGCCGGTATGGTGGTTCGGTGGCGGCTTCGACCTGACGCCGTTCTATCCCTTCGATGAAGACGTGATGCATTGGCATACCGTGGCGCGGGATGTGTGCGCGCGCTATGGCGACGATGTCTACCCGCGCTACAAGACCTGGTGCGATGAATACTTCTACCTGAAGCACCGCAACGAGACGCGCGGCGTGGGCGGTCTGTTTTTCGACGATCTCAACGAAGGCGGTTTCGAGCGTTGTTTTGCTTTCATCCGTGATGTCGGCCAGGGCTTTCTTGATGCGTACAGCCCGATTGCCGAGCGCCGTCGAGATACGGTCTATGGCGAACGCGAACGCGAATTTCAGCTATATCGCCGTGGCCGTTATGTCGAGTTCAACCTGGTCTACGACCGCGGAACCTTGTTCGGGCTGCAATCGGGCGGCCGTACCGAATCGATTCTGATGAGCCTGCCGCCGCGCGTGCGCTACGAGTACGCGTACCAGCCGGAGCCCGGTTCGGCCGAAGCGCGGCTTGCCGAGTATCTCAAGCCGCGCGAATGGGTCTGATCCAGTAAAGCCGGCATGCCTGGCATGCCGGCCTCTCTGACTACGGATTGGCGCCGCTGAACTTCTGTGGCGTCGCGCCCTCGACCGCGCCGATCTGCGCCGAGTCGCTCACATAGAGCTCGACTTCGCGGCGAAATTCCAGCGTGCCCTGCACCACTGCATGCGGGCCGATCACGATGTGCGGCCGGCGGTTGCTGTTGGGGTGCCAGCCGCTGGGCTTGTCGACCAGGATGCCACCCTCGACGCGCGAATCGGCGCCCACGGTGATGTCGCCATTGACGGTTTCGATACCGCCGGCGACGTGCGACTTGTCGAGCGAGATGGTGCCGTTGACGTTGGTGGCACCGCCGAGCACCTCGGCGCCCCTGCCCAGCTCGATCGCGCCATTGGTGGCTTCGACCACGCCGGAGACCTTGACCCCGGCGCCCAGGGTGATGCCGCCATTGACCGTGCTGACCTTGTTGGCCGTTGCCCGGTCGTCCAGCTCGATGGAGCCATTGACCGTGCTGGCCTTCTCGACCGTCGCGCCGGAGGCGATATTCACCGCACCGTTGACGGTGCTGACGTTGCCGGCATGTTGGCCCGAGGAAACGTTGACCGAGCCATTGACCTTGTCGATGTCGTCGCCGGCATAGGCGGTGGCGACCAGGGACAGAGAGAGGGCGAGGGCAAGCAGGGTGCGGCGCATGATGAACTCCGGTTTCGGCGTCTTGAGGTAGTCATAGGATGCCGCTTGCGGGCTTGGGGTTTAGCATGACCTATGACATGGATGGCTGAAGAGCGGGGAACAGGGAACGGGGAACGGGGGTGTGCGTTGGGGGCGTTCCGCTTTACCCTTCACTCTTTAAGGACGGCATGAGCCGTCGACCTTACGGACTCATCCCATGCACAAGCTCGTACTTATCCGGCACGGCCAATCCCAGTGGAATCTCGACAATCGCTTCAGCGGTTGGGCCGATGTCGATCTCACTGCCCAGGGCATTGCCGAGGCGCAAGAGGCCGGCAAGCTGCTCAAGGAGGCGGGTTTCAGCTTCGATATCGCCCATACCTCGGTGCTCAAGCGCGCGGTACGCACCCTGTGGCATGTGCAGGACGCGATGGATCAGATGTGGATTCCGGTCGTGACGGACTGGCGCCTCAACGAGCGTCACTACGGTGGCCTGACCGGTTTGAACAAGGCCGAGACGGCAGCGAAGTACGGAGAGGACCAGGTCAAGATCTGGCGTCGCAGCTACGATATCCCGCCGCCGCCGCTCGAGCGCGCAAAGAACGAATCGGTGCACGACCCGCGTTATGCCGCGCTCGATCCGAAAGACATTCCCGATACCGAATGCCTGAAGGACACGGTCGCCCGCGTGCTGCCGTATTGGCATGAGCTGCTGGCGCCGACCATCCGCGCGGGCAAGCAGGTCGTGGTGGCAGCGCACGGCAATTCACTGCGTGCGCTGGTGAAGTACCTGGACGGCATTTCCGATGACGATATCGTCGAGCTCAATATCCCCAACGGTGTGCCGCTGGTGTACGAATTCGACGCCGAACTGAAGCCGATCAAGCACTATTACCTGGGCGACGCCGCGGCGATCGAGGCGAAGATGGCCGCCGTGGCTAACCAGGGCAAGGCGAAAGCGTAGGAGTGAGTGGCTGACAGCCGTCATGTGTGGGCCAGGTCTTAAGTCAGTGGCGCAAGGCTGGGCTTGGTCCTAGGCTGTGCATTGGGTTTGAGATCGAGCGTTCACAGGCTCAACTCTCACTCCTCTTCACTCAACTCCTCTGCAGGATCCAAGATGGCCCCGCAACTGGTAATGCCACTGATCATGGCTCCGCTGATGGTGTTCGCGGTGTGGCGCCGAGTGCGTCGGACCTTTGGGCCGCAGCCGATCCAGCGCAAGCGGATGACGGCACGCATTGGCTTTCTTGCCCTGGCTGGCGTATTGATCGCCGCGCTCGGCGCACTCAATCTGCGTTTGCTGGAGGGGCTGCTCGGCGGCGTGGCGATAGGTGCGGCATTGGGCTTGCTAGGCCTCAATCTGACGCGGTTCGAGCGCAACGCGGCGGGTGCGGATGTGTATATCCCCAACCCCTGGATTGGCGGGCTGCTGACCGTGCTGTTGTTGGGGCGTCTGATCTGGCGCTTTACGGTATTGGGCACGCAGGCCGGTGCCGCGGCGGCGCCTCATGCGCCGCAGTTCGGTGACAGCCCGCTGACCCTGCTCGTGTTCGGCCTGATGATCGGCTACTACATTGCGTATTACACCGGCCTGCTGATCCATCACCGGCGCTTCGAACAGGAGCAGGTAGCGCGAGGCATCAAACCCCAGGACGGCGCCGGATCCTAAAGGGCGTCGTTGTCCAGCTCGCCGGTGCGGATGCGGATCACCTGCTCCAGGGCGCTGACGAAGATCTTGCCGTCGCCGATCTTGCCGGTGCGCGCGGCGTTCTGGATGGCCTCCACCACACGCTCGACCTGATCGTCGCTGACCGCCACTTCGAGCTTGATCTTGGGTAGGAAGTCCACCACGTACTCCGCACCGCGGTAGAGCTCGGTATGGCCCTTCTGTCGGCCAAACCCTTTCACCTCCGTCACGGTGATGCCCTGCACGCCTACTTCGGCAAGCGCTTCGCGCACATCGTCCAGCTTGAAAGGTTTGATGACCGCCACGACCAGCTTCATGAGTATTCCCCGGATATCGACAACAACAGGGCATTTTGCCCTTCGGAAGGGCGATTGTCGCCTTGGACAGCACTGTGTAGGAGAATTCCTACATTTTCTAGCGGAGCGGGCTGATGGCGCGGCATTTTAAGGATCACCTACACTTTTCGTCGACAAGCTCGAGGTGCCTACCATGATGGATAGGCGGGATATCGACCTACTTGCCCTGCGACTTGTTTCGTTGGTTCCGCCAGGACTGGCAGAGGCGCATAAGGATTTGCGCGCCAATTTCAGCGATGTCCTGGCACAAGGATTGCGCCGCCTCGATCTAGTCACACGCGAGGAGTTTGAGGTTCAAAGCCAGGTATTGGCACGTACACGTGCCAAGGTGGAAGAGCTCGAACGCCGCGTTGCAGCATTGGAGGCTAGCGCCCAGGGGTGATCCGTTGATCGGGTCCTTTGAGCGGTAGCCCACTTTCCGGGAGCCGCCCCCGATCGTCACCCTCACCCCGAGAATGGTCGGGGGCGGCTGTTTTATACAGGTTGCGAAGGAGCTACAGGGATGTCGCGCGATCGCAGCCAAAACGGTGCAGCGAAGTCGTCCCCTGAGCTACGACGCCTTTCGGGGATCTCCCGCACGTCATGAGCCTTGCCGTCACATTGAGCCGCGCCCAGGAAGGGGTTGCAGCGCCGCAGGTGATGGTCGAAGTGCATCTTTCCGCCGGCCTGCCGGGAACCCATATCGTGGGTTTGCCCGAGGCTGCCGTACGCGAGGCGCGTGATCGCGTGCGTGTGGCGATTCAGAGCGCGGCCTTTGAGTATCCCAATCGGCGGGTCACGGTAAACCTGGCTCCGGCCGAGTTACCCAAGGACGGTGGCCGTTTTGACCTGGCCATTGCGCTGGGCATTCTCGCCGCTGGCGGACAGGTGCCGCGCGAGAAGCTGGACGACTGCGAATTTCTTGGTGAGCTGGCCCTGTCCGGTGACCTGCGCGCGGTATCGGGTGTGCTGCCGGCGCTGCTGCGGGCACGGGCGCGTGGCCGTCGCGTGGTGGTTCCGCGCGCCAATGCTTCCGAGGCCGCCCTGATCCCTGAAGTCGACGTGCGCGTTGCCGATACGCTCGCCGAGGTATGCGGCTGGCTGCATGGCGCACAGGACCTGTCGACGCCCAGCACCGCGATGGAATGGGGCAGCGACGATCTGGGGCCGGACTTGTCCGATGTACGTGGGCAATTGCAGGCTCGCCGGGCGTTGGAAATTACCGCCACAGGCGGGCATCACCTGTTGCTGGTTGGGCCTCCCGGTACCGGCAAGACCATGCTGGCCGAGCGCTTGCCCAGCATTCTGCCGCCGCTGACCGAGTCGGAGGCACTGGAAACCTGCGCGGTGCTTTCGGTGGCCGGCCAGCAGGTCGACCCGAAATTCTGGCGCCGGCGGCCGTTTCGTTCGCCGCACCATACGGCATCGGCCGTGGCACTGGTGGGTGGCGGCTCGGAGCCGCGCCCCGGAGAGATTTCGCTGGCTCACAACGGGGTGCTGTTCCTCGACGAGCTGCCTGAATTTACCCGGCACGTCCTCGATGTCTTGCGTGAGCCGCTGGAGTCGGGACAGATCATGATTTCCCGGGCATCACGCCAGTCGGCGTTCCCTGCGCAGTTTCAGCTGATCGCCGCGATGAATCCCTGTCCCTGTGGCTATGCCGGCGATCCACGCCAGCGTTGCCGCTGTACGCCGGATCAAATCCAGCGCTATCGCAACCGTGTTTCCGGTCCGCTGCTCGACCGCATCGACCTGTCGGTAGAAGTGCCGCGCGTGCCCGTGTCGGAGATCGGCGCGCCACGTGCGGCGCAGGACGAAGACTCGGCGACCGTTCGTGCCCGTGTGCTCAAGGCCCGGCATCAGGCGCTGATGCGGGCAGGGCGCCCCAATGCGGAGATAAGCACCCGCGAACTCGAGCGCGACTGCGCCCTGGGGCCCGCCGAAAGGCGCTGGTTCGATGCGGCGCTGGAGCGGCTGGGCCTGTCGGCACGCGCCTACCATCGCACCCTGCGGGTCGCTCGCACGATCGCCGATCTGGACGGCGGTGCGGCGGCACTCGATCGCAGTCATCTGGCCGAGGCGCTGCAGTACCGGCGGTTTTGAGCCGGTAGACATCGAGCACGCTGCTGTCTCTTGTGACAGCAACGTCAGAAAGCCTCGAATAACCTCGCTTTTCCCTACCGTCATCCCGGCGCAGGCCGGACAAGGGCTTGCGCGTAGAACGCCCGTAAGGGCGGCCCCGAAGGGGCGAGCGAAGCGAGTAATCCAGTGGCTTCGATTTCCGGCTTTCGCGCTAGATCAGGGTGTTGCTGGCTCCCGCGATAACCCATCACCCAGTCACTGGGTCCCGGCCTGCGCCGGGATGACGACCAGGGAAGGGCGAGGCGTCCTGAATTTTGAGGGGTAGCCTGAAGCCCGAGCAGGACCTGATCACTCCTTAATCAATTTATGTACCGGAGAGTATTGACTTCCCCGGCCAGAAGTCTATTATCTGCACCGGCTAGTTCTCTAATGGACTATTGCCCCCCGCCACCCCGGTATCGGAACCCCCTCCCCCGCCCGATACCGGGGATTGGCCTTCCCCTTAAGACCCAATCCTTAAAAGACAACGACTGCGGCTGACAAGATAGTTGGCACGATGCGGTGGTTCTGTGCTCCGATAGCCTTCGTTTCGATGTGGTGAAGGACCGCGAATGACACTCGAACTCGGCTTGATGCTGGCGGGCATGCTTGGTATCGGCTTCCTCGCGCAATGGTTGGCATGGCGCGTAAAACTGCCGGCGATTCTGTTTCTATTGCTGGCGGGTATCGTTCTCGGCCCGCTGACGGGCATGTTGGAGCCGGACAAGCTGCTGGGCGACCTGCTGTTTCCGATCGTCTCGTTATCGGTGGCGCTGATTCTGTTCGAAGGCAGCCTGAGCCTGCGCTTCCATGAACTGCCGGACATCGGCCACGTGGTGCGTGGCCTGGTCAGCTATGGCGCCATCATTGCCTTGTTGATGCTTGCCGCCGCCGCACACTACGTTGCCGGCCTGAGCTGGGAGATTTCGCTGCTGTTCGGTGCGCTGACCTGCGTTACCGGACCGACCGTGATTGCGCCGATGCTGCGCACGGTGCGTCCGAACGCGCGTATCGCCAACGTGTTGCGCTGGGAAGGGATCGTGATCGATCCGCTCGGTGCGTTGTTTGCGGTGCTGGCCTACGAGGCGATCGTTTCGCATCGCCAGGGCCATACGATCGGGGTCTTCCTCGGTACGGTGATCTGCGGTGCCGCCGTGGGTGCGCTGGCTGCGTGGGGGCTGGGTACGCTGCTGCGTCGTCAGCTGATTCCCGAGTATCTACAGAATTACGGCGCTCTGGCCGCCGTGCTGCTCGCTTTCAGCATCTCCAATGCGATCGCGCATGAATCGGGTCTGCTCGCGGTGACGATCATGGGTATCGCGCTGGGCAATATGCGCCATGTGCATATCGATGACATTCTCGATTTCAAGGAACACCTCACCACGCTGTTGGTGTCGACCTTGTTCATCCTCTTGGCCGCGCGCTTGCAATGGCCGTCATTGAGCATGTTGTGGGCCGGCTTCGTTGTATTCCTGATCGCGCAGCTGATCGTGCGCCCGGTGACTGTCTTTGTTGCGAGTCTGGGCAGTTCGTTGACGTGGCGCGAGCGGGCGTTGATTGCCTGGGTGGCGCCGCGAGGCATCGTGGCGGCTTCGGTATCGGCGTTGTTTGCGTTGCGCTTGAGCAAGTTGGACAACATGTCCGGCGCCGATGCGCTGGTGCCGCTGGTATTTATCCTCATCATCGGCACGGTGGTATTGCAGAGTGCGACATCACGCACGCTCGGCATGTGGCTCAAGGTGGTCGAGCCTGAGCCGCGTGGCGTGCTCGTGTTCGGTTCTGACCGGGTGGCGCGGGTGCTTGCCAAGGCACTGGCCGATGCGGGTTTTCGCGTGGTGATTGCCGACGACCAATGGAACAACGTGCGCATCGCGCGGATGGAAGGGCTGAGCACCTTCTATGGCAATCCGGCGTCGCACTACGCCGAGCGCAATCTCGATCTTTCTGGAATCGGTCATCTGCTGGCGATGTCCACGCATAGCGAGCGCAACTCGCTGGTGAGCGTGCACTATCGACAGGAGTTCGGGCATAGCAAGGTGTTCTTGCTGCGGAACCTGAGTGACGAAGAGTCGGCCGGGCGAGCGGCGACCGCCGAAGCGACGGTGGCAACGGCATTGATCTCCGATGAGATGACGCACGGAAAACTCGACGAGCTGTTGCAGCAAGGATGGCGTACCAAGTCGACCAAGATCACGGCGACGTTTAGCTGGTCGCATTTTGTGGCGCAGTACGGTGGGCAGACGATGCCGCTGTTTGGTGTCGATGAAAAGGGCGATTTGCGTATCGCGTCGGCGTCGCGGCCGGTTGAGCCGAAGGCAGGGTGGACGGTGATTACGCTGGTGCCGCCGGTGGAAGCTGTCGCTGCTGCTGATGACGCGGTGTAGTTTGGATGCATAGGTGAGGTTTTCGCGAGCACCCGGCCCCCTCACCCCAGCCCTCTCCCCCGGCGGAGCCAGGGGAGAGGGAGCCATGATGCTTCACGCTGCCGATGCGCGGCGCTGCGCCTGGAACTGCGCCTCTTCGGTGGAGCCCTTCAACGCCGTGGTCGACGACTGGCCTTGCTGGATCGCCTGCGTCACCGCATCGAAGTAACCGGTACCCACTTCGCGTTGATGCTTGACCGCGGTGAACCCGCGATCGGCAGCGGCGAATTCTTTTTCCTGCAGCTCGACGAAAGCGCTCATCTGGCGGCGCGCATAGCCGTGCGCCAGATCGAACATGCCGTAGTTCAGGCTGTGGAAGCCGGCCAGGGTGATGAACTGGAACTTGTAGCCCATCGCGCCGAGTTCCTTCTGGAACTTGGCGATGGTGGCGTCGTCCAGATTCTTCTTCCAGTTGAAACTCGGCGAGCAGTTGTAGGCCAGCATCTTGCCGGGATACCTGGCATGAATCGCTTCGGCAAACTTCCTGGCTTCTTCGAGGTTCGGCTTGCTGGTCTCGCACCAGATCAGATCGGCATAAGGCGCGTACGCGAGACCGCGGCTGATTGCCTGATCGAGGCCGGGCTTGACGCGGAAGAAGCCCTCGACCGTGCGCTCGCCGGTCAGGAACGCCTTGTCGTTGTCGTCCACATCGGAGGTCAACAGATCCGCCGCGTCGGCATCGGTACGCGCGACCAGCAGGGTCGGCACGCCGCAGACATCGGCGGCCAGGCGTGCCGCGTTCAACTTGTCGACCGCTTCGCGCGTCGGTACCAGCACCTTGCCGCCCATGTGGCCGCACTTCTTCACCGAGGCGAGCTGATCTTCGAAGTGCACGCCGGCGGCGCCGGCTTCGATCATGGCCTTCATCAATTCGAATGCATTGAGCACGCCGCCAAAACCGGCTTCGGCATCGGCCACGATCGGCACCAGCCAATCGGTATCGTCCAGGCCTTCGGCGTGATGCAGCTGGTCGGCGCGCAACAGCGTGTTGTTGATGCGTTTGACCACCAGCGGCACGGAGTTGGCCGGGTAGAGCGACTGGTCGGGATACATTTCACCCGCGACGTTTGCATCGGCAGCCACCTGCCAGCCGCTGAGATAGATCGCCTGCAAGCCGGCTTTCACCTGCTGCATGGCCTGGTTGCCGGTCAGCGCACCCAGCGCATTGACGAAATCTTCCGTATGCAGTGATTTCCACAGGCGCTCGGCGCCACGGCGAGCGAGCGAATGCTCGACGCCGACGGTACCGCGCAGGCGCACCACATCCTCGGCACTGTATTGACGCTGGACACCGGCCCAACGCGGGTTGTTCTTCCATTCGAGCGAGAGTTGATCGGCGGTCGGCAGTTGCGTCTTCATGATGGACTCCGCGGGTGATAGGTCGATCGTATGCGCTTACAGCTGCGCATACGCGGGCAGGGTGAGAAAGTCGCCGAGTTGCTCGGCATGAGTCAGTTCCGTGAGCAGGCGTGCCGCATCGTCGGCGCGGCGTGCGCCGGGCAGGTCGCTATCGCGCAATTTGTGCGTGTGGGCAGCGAGTGCCTGGTCGAACAACGCAAAATTGATCGGTGCGTGATCGGTGAATTCGACGCCACCGTGGTGCAGCCATTGCCACAACTGCGAGCGGGCGATTTCCGCGGTGGCTGCGTCTTCCATCAGGTGATGGATCGGCACGCAGCCGAGGCCTTCCAGCCACGCCGCGGTGTAGCGCAAGGCCACGTCCACGTTGTTGTCGAAACCGGCGCGGCTGATCGAGCCAGCGCAGGGGGCGATAAGCTGGTCGCGCGTGACGCTCACATCCGTCCGCTCGACATTGAGCTGGTTGGGCGAGGGCATGTACTTGTCGAAAATCTCCTGCGCCACGGCGACGAGAGCGGGATGCGCGACCCAGGTGCCGTCGTGTCCGGCCTGTACTTCGCGCAGCTTGTCCGCGCGCACCTTTTCCATGGCAGCGTTGTTGGCTGCCTCGTCGCCCTTGATCGGAATCTGTGCCGCCATGCCACCCATCGCGAAGGCGCCGCGGCGATGGCAGGTCTGGATCAACAGTTCCGAATACGCCTTCAGGAACGGCACCGTCATCTGCACCTGCCCGCGCTCGGGCAGCAGGCGATCGCGGTGTGCGCGAAATGTCTTCAGGTAGGAAAAGATGTAATCCCAGCGCCCACAGTTGAGGCCGACCGCGCGGCCACGCAGCGCATGCAGGATTTCATGCATCTGGAATACGGCAGGCAGAGTTTCGATCAGCACCGTTGCCTTGATGCTGTCCTCTGGCAGGTCGAGCTCCTGCTCGGCCACGCTCATCACGTCGTTCCAGAGCGCCGCTTCTTCCATCGCTTCGAGCTTGGGCAGATAGAAACACGGGCCGCGTTCGCGCTTGTGGAGCTCCTGGGCGTTGTGGAAGGCGAACAGGCCAAAGTCCACCAGTGCGCCCGACATCGGCGCGCCATCGACGATCAGATGACGCTCGGGCAGATGCCAGCCACGCGGGCGCACGATCAGGACGGCGGGATTATCGTTGAGGCGGTAAAGCTTGCCGTCGGGTGAGGTGAACTCGATCGAGCCGCGAACGGCGTCGCGCAGGTTGATCTGGCCATCGAGCTGATTGGCGAGGGTCGGTGCCGAGGAGTCTTCGAAGTCGGCCATGAACACCTTGGCGCCCGAGTTGAGCGCGTTGATGATCATCTTGCGCTCCACCGGACCGGTGATTTCGACCCGGCGGTCGCGCAATGCGGCCGGAATCGCGGCGACGCGCCAGCTCGATTCACGGACCGTGCGGGTGTCGTCGCGAAAATCCGGCAGCTGCCCCGCGTCATAGCGTGCCTGACGCTCGCGACGCTGCGCCAGCAGGTACTGGCGGCGCGCATCGAAGCGGCGGTGCAGCAGGCCCAGAAAGGCCAGGGCGGCCGGGGTCAGTATCGCCTCGTGTTCGGGCCGGATATGACCCACCACCTGGGCCGCCTCGATCACCACGCGCTCCTTCGGTACTGCCATGAGCTGTCTCCACGCTTGGGTTGCTGTTGCGGCCCAAGCTAGGTCAGTCACTCATGCTTTGACAAAGCAAATGTTTCAATTTTTGCTATTATATTCCTTAATGTATATCTCAAGTGACTGAATTTAATATATGAAATCAGTCCGAAAAAAGCTGAACAAGGCTACAAAACGGTTACCGCGGTCGGAAAAGGCCGCGTCGCGCGAGAGCGAGGACTCGGGTCGGTACTACTACAAGGGCAACCGGCAGAAGCAGCTGCGGGCCTTTGTCTATACCGTAAAGCTCGGCACCCTGACCCGCGCGGCGGAGGCGCTGTATCTGTCTCAACCCGCGGTGAGCCTCCAGCTTCAGGCCCTGGAACGCGAATTGGGCACGCATCTGCTCGAACGCAGCCGTCGACGCATCAACCTGACCGATGCGGGTGAGGCGCTCTACGAGCTGGCGCGCCCGCTGGTCGAGGGCTGGGAGAATCTCGATCGGGAATTCCAGGCCAAGGTCAAAGGCCTGGGGGCCGGGCGCCTCACGATTGCCGCTGGCAGCTCGACCATCCAGTACCTGTTGCCGGAGTGGGTGCGCCGTTATCGGGAGCAGTTCCCCGGCGTGCAGCTGCAGCTGGCCAACGTCACGGGCAAGGACGGTATGGCTTTGCTGCGCGCCGACGAAGCGGATTTTGCCGTGGGCTCGATGCTCGATGTGCCCCACGATATCGCCTGGGCGCCGGTCTACCACTACGACCCCATGCTGATTACGCCGCTGGATCATCCGCTCGCGCAAAAGTCGCGGGTGACCGTGGAAGATCTCTCGCCGTTTGGCTTGATCCTGCCGCCGCAGCGGCTTTCCACCTATCGACTGGTCGATCTGGTGTTCCAGCAACGGCAGGTGCCGTACCACGTCGCCATCGAAGTCGGCGGTTGGGAAGTGATCAAGGAATACGTCGCGATGGGCCTGGGCATTTCCATCGTGACCGGCATCTGCATCACCGATGCCGATCGCAGCCGCCTTGCCGTGCGCAACATGCGCGAATACTTTCCGCAGCGCAGTTATGGCGTCGTGATGCGCAAGGGTAAATACCTGAGCGGCGAAGCGCGTGCGTTCATCGATCTGATCCGGCCCGGTCTGCTGACGCATCGCGATTACGATGAATCGGGGCATTCGGAACGATAGGCGCAGGGCCGTTTATTTCACCAAAGCTGCCGTGCGGTACTTGCCCTTGTAGGGCGCGAACTGCGCCTGGATCGCGGCCATATCGGCGTCGGCGTCGCCGGTGGTGTAGAACGGCGTGCCGAGCGTGAAGCTCTTGCTCGGGTAATCGATGAACAGCGGCAGGATTGGCACCTGGGCATCCTGAGCGATGCGCATGAAGCCGCTCTTCCAGCGCTTCACCGGCTTGCGCGTACCCTCGGGCGTAATGCCCAGCCACATCTTTTCATGCGCGGCGAAGCGCTCGACCATCTGTCCGACCACGTCGGTGGCGGCGCCACGGTTGATCGGGATCATGCCGATCGGGCGGAGAATCACGCCAAGCGGGCCTTCGACGACTTCGCGCTTGATCATGATGCCGATATTCACGCCGGCGGCGATCTTCATCACCAGGCCCCAGAAGCCATCCCAGTACGACGAATGCGGCGCGCCGATGACGATGAGCTTGGGCAGGTCCGGCAGTTCGCCGTGCAGTCGCCAGCCGGACAGGCGCAATATGCCGCGCGCCACGGCCGGCCAGAAACGACTGTTGACCGGCGGTGCGTTCGGCGGCAGCTTGGGCAGGTTCAACGAACTCATTCGCGACTCCAATCGCGCGAACGCGTTTGTTTGATCTTGCCGCGCTGCTGTTTGCCGACAAGGCGACGTTCCTTGGCGGCGCGGCTGGGCTTGGTGGCGATGCGCTTTTTTGGCGGTACCAGCACGCCGCGAATGATTTCGACGAGGCGTTCGCGCGCATCGTCGCGATTGCGGGCCTGGTCGCGGAATCGGCGCGCCTGGATCACCAGCACACCCTCGGAGGTCAGGCGACGATCGCTGCGTGCGAGCAGACGCTCACGTACCTCGTCGGGCAACGAAGGGGACGATTGCACATCGAAGCGCAGTTCCACCGCGCTCTCCGTGCGATTGACGTGTTGGCCGCCGGGGCCGTCGGCGCGCAAAAAGCGCTCGACCAGCTCCGCTTCGGGCAACACGATGGAACGGCTGACGGTAAGCATGACGCGCAGTTTAGCCTAAGGCCGGTAAAACCCATCCGAAGCGCGTAAGCAGGCCCTCGAAAGCGGCATCCAGCGGTGCGTCGATCCGCATCGCCTCGCCGCTGACGGGGTGGCGAAAGCTCAACCGCCAAGCGTGCAGCAGCATCCGGTGGCAACTGAAATATTGCTTGTAAAGGCGGTTATGGTCGCTCCGCCCGTGCTGGCAGTCGCCGATTACCGGGTGGTGGATATGTGCCAGATGCTTGCGGATCTGTCGGAAGCGACCGGTTTCGGGCTCGGCCAGCAACAGGGCGTAGCGCTGCTGCGGATAGCGGCCAAGCGCGATGGCCTGCTCAGTGGTCGCCAGCCGCTGATAGCGCGTGCGCGCATCGCGACGCGGGCCGGTGTCGCGCGAGCCGGGCAGGGGATAGTCGACGATGCCTTGCTCGGGATCGGGCCAGCCGCGGACCACGGTCAGGTACTGCTTGTGCACATCGCGGCCCATGAACTGCTCGCCCAGGGCGGCGGCGATCTCGCTGCTGCGCGCAATCAGCAGCACGCCGCTGGTGGCACGATCGAGGCGATGGGCCAGATAGACCGTGCCACCGACTTGCTCGCGTAGTTCGTCGATCAGAAAGACATCGGCATTGCCGACCATCTTCGAGCGATGCACGGCCATGCCCGCGGGCTTGTTGACCGCGATGATGGCGTCGTCTTGGTGGAGAATCTGGAGCAAGGGCGTCTTGGTTGTGAGTGAAGAGGAGTGAGTGGTAAGGCGCGAGGTTCAGAAATCATCTCCTATTCGTCATTCCGGCGTAGGCCGGAATCCATTCCTCAATGTGGCCGCTTGCCAAAAGTTATCTGACAAGCGAGGGCAGAGGAATGGATCCCGGCCTACGCCGGGATGACGATGTAGGAGGGGTTATCGGTGCTTGCGGGGCCAGCTTGCGATAAACGCCACGATGCCGGCAATACCCGTGATGATCGCGGGCCATATGCCATAGACGCCGACCCCAAGCGCAAGCAACGAGGCAACGATCAGCAAGCTGCCGCCGAGCAACGCGCTTGCCACCGTTCGTCGCTGCATCCGCGCGGCGTATTCCTGCTGCACCAGCATCGACGGATCGGTGCGCTGCTGTTGCTCGCCACGCGCCACCTGACGCAGCGCATCGCGAATCAGCTCCGGAAACTGTGGTGCGGCATGGAACCACTCAGGCAGGCGCTTGCGCACATCGCGCAAGGTGCGCAACGGGCTGTAGCGTTGGCGCAGGATGCGCTTGAGCACCGGGTGCGCCACGGACCAGATATCGATATCCGGGTCGAGCGTGCGGCCGACGCCTTCGATATTGAGCAGGGTCTTTTGCAGCAGGATCAGCTGCGGCTGCAAGGTGAGCTCGAAGCGGCGCGCGGTCTGGAACAATTTGACGACCAGTTCGGCCAGCGAGATCTGCGACAGCGGGCGGGTGAAATAGGGCTCGCACACCGTGCGCACAGCCGCTTCCAGTTCGTCCAGGCGCACGCTGGTGGGCATCCAGCCAGCATCGACGTGCAACTGCGCGATACGCGCGTAATCGCGCTCGAACAGTGCAATGAAGTTCTGTGCCAGCCAATACTGATCGGCTTCGGGCAACGAACCCATGATGCCGAAATCCAGCGCGATAAAGCGCGGCTCGTCGACGCGCTGCACGTCGACCCAGATATTGCCGGGATGCGCATCGGCGTGGAAAAAATTATCCCGGAAGACCTGCTCGTAAAACACGCGCACGCCCTTGGCTGCGAGTGCCTTGCGGTCGATGCCGGCCGCTTCGATGGCGGCAACGTCGTCCGCGCTGACGCCGTACACGCGCTCTAGCGTCAATACGCCGGAGGTCGTCAGATCCCAGTGCACCTCGGGGACGTAAAGGTCCACGCCGCTCTGAAAATTGCGTCGCAGCAGGCTCGCGCTGGCGCCTTCGCGCTGCAGGTCCAGCTCGTTTGCCAGCATTTTTTCGACTTCGGCGACCACGTCGAGCGGGCGAATCTTGTCCGCATTGGGGTGCCAGCGCTGCGCCAGCTCGCCCAGCGAATGCAGCAACGAGATGTCACGGGCGATTTTCTTCTCGATGCCGGGCCGCAACACCTTGACCACTACTGCGCGGCCATCGTGCAAGGTTGCCGCATGCACCTGCGCGATCGACGCGGATGCCAGCGCGGTTTCGTCGAAGCTGCTGTACAGCGTCGTGACCGAGGCTTTCAGCTCGCGCTCGACGATCGCGCGCGCTTCGCCGCCCGGGAAGGGCGGCACCTGGTCCTGCAGCAGCGCCAGCTCGTCGGCGATGTCGGCCGGAACGAGATCGCGCCGTGTCGACAATACCTGGCCGGCCTTGACGAAGATCGGGCCCAGCTCGGTCATGGCCAGGCGCAAACGTTCGCCGCGCGGGAGCTTGGACACGTCGACACGTGGGCGTCCGACGAAGGGTCGTAGCAGCTTCAGCGGACGGAACAGGTGTGCCGCGTCGACCAGTTCGTCCAGTCGATAGGCCAAGAGCACGGAGGCGACGCGCAGCAGCCCCGGTACGACTTTCAAAGGCGTCACGCGCGCGTTCCTTTCAGTTTTTGTTCCAGGCGTGCAAGCCGCGATTCCAGGCGTTCGCTGCGTTCGCGCAATAGATCGACGCCATCGAGAAAACCTTCCGCTTCGCCCGGTGCAACGGCCAGGCGCGCTTCGTCACGCAACCAGTCGGCGCCGTCTTCGGTGAGGTGTTTGGCGCTGATGCGCGCGTGGCTCAATCCTTTGCGGACGGCTTTGGCCAGCGGCACGCCGAGCACGTCGCCGAAAGTACGCGCGAAGGCTTCTTCGAAATCGGGTGCGAACTGGCTGGCAAGTTTCTCCAGCCGACGCGCCAGATCGGCATCGCCGGCAATGTCCACCTTGCCGGGCGCGATCCCATCCTCGCCGCGGCGCAATGCCATCGCCAGCAGGCTGCCGGGCGAGGCGGCTACGCGTAGCTGGCTGTCTTCGCGCGCCGGCCCGACCTTGAGGCGGTCGCCCTCGACGGTGACGGTCATGGCCAGCTCGGGGCCGCGCAGATGGATCTGCACGCTGCGGCCGTCGAGTGCGGCAAGCCGCTGCATGCTGTCCGGATCGAGCGACAAGCTGTGGTTGAGCGCCGTTTCGAGCGCGCGGCCGGCGAGTACGCGCAGCGGTCGCGGCAGCAGGGGGCGTGGGGCGGTATCGGTCATTTGACCATTGTAGCGGCGAGGGGAGCCTTTAGCCTGCGCCGGCAAACCCCAGTTGGCGCCATGCCTCATACACCGCTACAGCGACGGTATTGGAGAGATTGAGGCTGCGGCTATCGGGGCGCATCGGCAGGCGCAAGCGTTGCTCGGCGGGGATCGCATCCAGTACGTCGGCGGGCAGGCCGGCAGTTTCACAGCCGAACAGGAAGGCATCGCCGTCGGCATAGTTTGCCTCGACGTGCGCAACCCGGCCGCGCGTGGAGAAGGCGAACACTCTAGGCGAGCCTATCGCTTGCAGGCAGCTGGCGAGGTCGTCGTGAACCGCCAGCTGCGCGTACTCGTGATAGTCCAGGCCGGCGCGCTTGAGGCGGGCGTCATCGAGCTCGAAGCCCAGCGGACGGATCAGATGCAGCGAGGCGCCGGTGTTGGCGCACAGCCGGATCACATTGCCGGTGTTGGGTGGAATCTCGGGGCGGAAAAGAATGACATGCAGCATGCGGCCATTATCGATCATCGGCCGCGCGAACGGCTGAGTTTCTCAGCCGTTGCTGGCAAGCGGGCAAATCACGCCATCGTGCACCGCACACACTGCCGGGGCGATCAGCTTGTTGCTGCCATTGGCAGCCAGGCGCACGGCGTCGGGCGAGGCGTTGACCATCGCGCCCATCACCAGGGCACATACCAGCATGCAAGCGACAAACAGGCTGCGCATCATCAAGGCTTCGAATTTCATGGCATTGCTTCCTTCGCTGAAGTTATGAGGTCTTGCACGAGGTATATGGCAAGTGCCGTGCCAAGCCGAAAAATGAAGTTATATCTTTGATTAAATGGATTATTTTCACATCGCCTGATTGCCCCTAAGTTGTCCGCGGACAGCGGACGGTCTTGCCCGGACAACCGTGCGGACACTCAAAGCGTGCGGCGGACAACCCTGCCATTGGTCATTTGCACGGTGTCAGGCCCGCCACTAGCCTCGACGGAATCACTTCAGTGAAAAGGAGGTTCGTCATGGCAAGACCTTTCGCCCTGCTGGCTGCGGGAGCAATGATGGTGCTGGGCGCGGGCGCGATGCCGCCGGTGCAGGCCGCCCCGGCCGGCCAGGCCATTCCCGATATCGCGTTTACCCGTTTCACCCTGCCCAATGGCCTGACCGTTGTGGTGCATGAAGACCACAAGGCACCAGTGGTGGCGGTGAGCGTGTGGTATCACGTCGGTTCGGGCGACGAGCCCAAGGGCAAGACCGGTTTTGCGCATCTGTTCGAGCACCTGATGTTCTCAGGCTCGGAAAACCACAAGGGCACCTACTTCCAGCCGTTCGAACTGGCCGGCGCCACCGACCAGAACGGCACCACCTGGTTCGACCGCACCAATTATTTCGAAACGGTGCCGACCACGGCGCTGGACATGGCCTTGTGGATGGAGTCCGACCGCATGGGCCATCTGCTCGGCGCGATCGGCCAGAAAGAGCTCGATACGCAGCGTGGCGTCGTACAGAACGAAAAGCGCCAGGGCGAGAACCGCCCGTATGGCCGCGTCGATCAGAACATTCTCTACAACACCTATCCGGCCAACCATCCGTATCACCACGATACGATCGGCTCGATGGATGACTTGAACGCCGCCTCGCTCGGCGACGTGAAGCAGTGGTTCCACGATTACTATGGCGCTGCCAATACCACCCTGGTACTGGCTGGCGACATCACCGTGGCGCAGGCGAAGGAAAAGGCCGAGAAGTACTTCGGCGATATTCCGGCCGGTCCGCCGGTGCCGCGTCAGCAGGCGTGGATCACGCCGCTGGAAAAGAGCACGCACGGCATTCAGCACGATCATGTCGCGCAGCCGCGCATCTATCGCACCTGGGTAGTGCCGCAGCTCGGTACGGACGATGCGATCCAGCTCGATCTGGCCGCAGCCGCCTTGGGTGGCGGCAAGACCTCGCGCCTGTACCAGCGCCTGGTCTATCAGGACAAGCTGGTCGACAGTGTTTCCGCGGACGTATCGGCGTTTGCGCTGGGCAGTCAGTTCCAGATCCAGGCCGACGTGAAGCAGGGCGTGGATCCGGCCAGGGTCGACGCGGTGATCGACGAGGTGCTCAAGCAGTTCCTTGCCGAAGGTCCGACCCAGGATGAACTCGATCGCGCCAAGGTGGCCGGACGCGCGGGCTTCGTGCGCGGCCTGGAAAAAGTCGGTGGCTTCGGTGGCAAGGCGGTGATCCTGGCCGAGGGTCAGGTGTATCGCGGCGACCCGGGTGCCTACAAGAAAGATCTGCAGCGCGTGGCCGATGCCACCGTCGCCAGCGTCAAGACAGCAGCGGATCGTTGGTTGAACAAGGGCAACTACGATCTGACCGTGCTGCCCGCCGGCAAGGACTTCAATCCCGATCAGGAGGACGCCAAGGTCTCCAAATTGGCAGCTGCTCCAGGTCGTCCGGAGGCGAAGCTGCCGGCCAAGCATGAATACACCGTCGCCAAGACCCAGCTCGATCGCAGCAAGGGCGTGCCGCAGGTCGACCAGTTCCCCGACCTGAGTTTCCCCAAGCTGGAGCGCGGCAAGCTCAAGAACGGCATCGAGGTGATCCTGGCCCAGCGTCACACGATTCCGGTGACCCAGATCGAATTGCTGTTCGACGCGGGCTACGCTGCCGACCACGGCAACAAGCTCGGCACGGCGGCCTTCACCGCGGCCTTGATGGCCGAAAGCACCAAGGATCTCGACTCGGTCGAAATCTCCAAGCGCAAGCAGCGTTTGGGTGCATTGACCGGTGTCGGTTGCAGCCTCGATGCCTGCACGGCCACGCTCAGTGCCCTGAACGATCAGCTCACGTCGTCGATGTCGCTGTTTGCCGACATCGTGCGCAATCCCGCGTTCAAGGCCGAGGACATCGAGCGCATTCGTGGCCAGTGGCTCGCTCGCATCGCGCAGGAAAAGACCCAGCCGACCGGCCTGGCCCTGCGTAGCCTGCCGCCGCTGTTGTACGGCGCGGACAACCCGTACGGCGTGCCGTTTACCGGCTCGGGTACCGAGGCGTCGATCGGCGCCATGCAGGCCGCGGATCTGCAGGCCTTCCACAGCAACTGGTTGCGCCCGGACAATGTGAAGATCATCGTGGCCGGCGACACCACGCTGGACAAGATCATCCCGGAACTCGATGCCGCATTCGGCGACTGGACGCCGGCAGCGACGGCCAAGCCGACCAAGAACCTCGCTCACGTCGCCGCGCAGGCCAGGCCACGCGTGTTCCTGATCGATCGCCCGGATGCGCCGCAATCGCTCATCCTGGCCGGTCTGCTGGCGCCGTCGACCAAGGCGGCGAACAACCAGGCGATCGAAACGGCCAATGGTGCGTTCGGCGGTAGCTTCACCTCACGCCTGAACATGAATCTGCGTGAAGACAAGCGTTGGGCCTATGGCGCTTTCAGCTTCATGCAGGACGCGGTGGGTCAGCGCCCCTTCCTGATGTATGCCCCGGTGCAGACCGACAAGACCGCCGAGTCGGCCAACGAGGTCTACAAGGAAGCCGTGGCGGTCATCGGCGCCAAGCCGCTGACCGAAGAGGAGGTCGACAAGATCAAGTCCTCGGACATCCGCGGCCTGCCGGGCAGCTTCGAAACCACCACTGCGGTGCTGGGTGCGGTCGAGGACATCGTGCAGTTCAATCGCCCGGACGACTATGTGCAGACGCTCAAGCAGCACATCGAAGCCGTGCACCAGCCGGCCGCCCAGGCGGCGATCAAGGAGATCGTCACGCCACAGGCGATCACCTGGGTGATCGTGGGCGACCTGAAGAAGATCGAGCAGCCGGTACGCGCGCTGAAGCTGGGCGACGTGCAGGTCATCGACGCCGACGGCAAGCCGGTGGCGGGCAAGTAAACAGCGTGCCGTTCAGCCGCGCTTGGGCTGAACGGACCATCTCACGCTACGATGATGGCCGGGTAGGCGACTACCCGGCTTTTTTCATGGCAGATACCGCGGAGCTATCCATGCGCAAGACCCTGTTGTTGCTCGTTCCCACCATTGCGCTCAGTGCCTGTACCTGGGGCATCACGCTGACCGATGAGGCCAAGAACGTCCACACGGCCTGGCACGGCGATGTGTCCTCCTGCCGCGATCTGGGCAAGGTCACGGTGTCGGTGCAGGACCATGTCGGTCCGGTCAATCGCAATGACATCAAGGTACGTGACGAGCTGGAAGTGCTGGCACGCAATGAAGCGGCCACCATGCATGCGGACACGATCAAGCCGTTGGCCGAACCGGTGGATGGTTCGCAGGCCTGGGGTGCGTACTCGTGCGGTGCGCGTCCCGTCGGCGAGGAGCGTCGTCGCGACGCCGGTACGAGCCAGCCGCAGCAGCCGGGCTCGGCAGGCGGGGCACAGACGTTTCCTGTCAAAGGGAGTTAAGCCGGCCGCGTTGCGGCCTGTAAAGTCGGTCGCTGCGCGACCTGTAAAGGGTAAAGGGGAAAAGCCGGCGGCAACCGTGTGGGCTTTGAGCTCTTCCTCTTTACTCTTTCCCCTTTTCAGGCTGTGCAGCAGCCGACTTCACCCAACAAAAAAGGCGGCCCTCAGGCCGCCTTTTTTGTTGCCACGCGCCAGGAAGAGGCGCGCGACGTAAGACTTAGACCGCTGCGTCCTTGAGCTTCTTCAGCGGACGGATCTTCACCTTCACGGTGGCCGGCTTGGCGGCGAACCACTGCTCTTCCTTGGTGAACGGGTTGATGCCCTTGCGCTTCGGCTTGGCCGGAACGCTGATGGCGGTGATCTTCAGCAGGCCCGGCAGGGTGAAGGAGCCAGCGCCCTTCTTGTGCACGGAACCTGCAACGGCGCCTTCCAGCGCGGCCAGGACGGCGCGCACGTCTTTGGAGACAACGCCGGTGGCTTCGACCAGGTGGGCGACCAGGCCCGACTTGCTCAGGGTTTCTTTGATCGGCTTCGGAGCGGCCGGAGCTTTGGCCGCGGCCTTCGGGGCCGCTTTCTTGGTTGCTGCTTTCTTCGCCATGGATATCCCCGTGGTGGTTTGTGTAGTTACCAGTTTTGCCGGTTGGCAGTGCGAAATGTAGGGGAAGTTTGCGTATTGAGAAACCCCTTTTTTGCACGACGTTAAGGCGTTTTTCCGAGAACGGTCTTGCGGCAGTGCCCGAGGGGGCATATCATTCATATATAGATAATACATATATGTAACAATTTTAGCCGTCCAAACGCCCTGATCGAGCACGCGCAGATGAGCAGTTTCGAAACAACCGAACAACGCCTGGCCATTACTTGCCGCCGTCATCCGGCCTTTCCGCGCGAGCCTGCGGTAGTAGTACGCCTGATCAAGCATTTGCACAAACGCATTCACGACGACGCCAATGCCGTGCTGCGTCCATGGGGCATCAACCATCCGGAATACAACATCCTGATGATGATGTACGGCACGGAAGGGTATACCTTAAATCCATCACAGTTGGCCGATGCCGCCGGGGAGAAGTCGGCCAACATCACGCGATTGACCAACGAACTTTGCGACAAGGGACTGATCGAGCGCACGGCCAGCGATGAAGACCGCCGCAAGATCACCCTGACCCTGACTGCCGAAGGTGTAGCGATGATCGAGAGCTTTCTGCCCGATATCTGCGCCCTGCTCGAACGCCAGACCACGGGCCTGCAGTCGCGCGACCTGGCGCAGCTCGAGCGCCTGCTGAAGAAATTCCTCGGCCAGCTCGAACGGGATTGAACCAGATGTCCGCGGTCATCAAGGAAAACCTCTCGACCTGGACCCGGCGCTGGCCATGGCTGCCGGAGTTCCTTGCCGGCGAGCGCAGTTCGTGGGCGTTCGTGTTCAAGGCGCTGCTGGCGATGTACCTGGCCGCATGGCTGGCGATGTGGTTGCAGTTGGAGGCGCCGGCCACCTCGATGATTACCGTGGTGCTGGTGATCCATCCGCACAGCGGCATGGTGCTGGCGAAAAGCTTCTATCGGGCGATCGGTACGCTGGCAGGCAGCACGTTCGGCCTGGTCTTGATGGGATTGTTTCCGCAGCAGCGAGAGCTGTTCCTGCTCAGCCTCTCGCTATGGGTGGGCCTGTGCGCCGGCGGCGCCATGCTGTACCGCAACTTCATGTCCTATGGCTTCGTGCTGGCCGGCTATACGGCGGCGATCGTCGCCCTGCCGGCGATCAATGCGCCGCTGACGGTATTCGACTCGGCCGTGATGCGCGTGAGTGAGGTGATGCTCGGAATCATCGTGGCCGGCGTGGTCAGCGACGTCGTCTGGCCGGGTAGTCTGCGCAATGTTCTGCGCCAGCGTCTTGCCGAACACTTTGCGCATTTCATCGATTTTGCACGCGACAGCCTGGTCGGCGGGATCGCGCGCGAAGACATGGAGCGCGCGCATCTGCGCTTCGTTCGGGCGGCCGTGGAACTGGAGGACCTGCGTTCCAGCGTGATCTTCGAAGATCCCGAAGCGCGCGCCCGCAGCGGCCGCATGCAGTTGCTCAACCAGCGCTACATGGCGGCGGCGACCAGCTTTCAGTCGTTGCATCACCTGATCAATCGCATGTTGCGTCATGGGCGTCAGCCGGTCGCCGATGCATTGATCGAGCTGTATGCGCCCATCGGCGAAGCGTTGTCGCCGGAAGTACGCGACCGCCACCAGCCGGAGGTTCTGGCCACGCGCCTGCAGGCGAGCGTAACGCGCATTCCGCCGCTGGCGGCCCAGTTGCGCACGCGCTTCGAAGACGCCACTTCACTGCTCGAATTCGATACCGGACAGTTGCTGCTGCGCCGTTTCGCCGAAGAGCTGCGCGAGTTCAGCGCGCTGTATGCCTCGATGCGCGAGCAGCACCAGCGCGGCAGTGTCGAGCGCGCGGGATTTCATCGCGGCAACGACTATGCCGGCGCCTCGGTGGCGGTATTGCGTACGTTTCTTACCATGATCGCGTTGAGCGCGATGTGGATCATCAGTGGTTGGACGTACGGTGCCGGAGCGATGCTGCTGGCAACGATCTTCAGTGGACTGTACGCAACCTCGGCGCACCCGCTGGCAGCCACGTCGTACACCTGGGTGGGTTATGCGTTGGGCCTGTTGGCAGCGTTCATCGTGACCTTCTGGCTGTTGCCGGGCAGCGATGGCTTTGTGATGCTGATTGCGGCGAGCGCGCCCTTGTTGCTGATCGGCCCCTATCTGATGACTCGCAACACGCTGCCGGGGACGGGCGTGGGTTATACGCTCGGTTTCGTCTACATCCTGGCGTTGAAGAATCCGATGGTCTACGACCCGGAGCGTTTCATCAACGATGGCATCTCGCAGCTGGTGGGCCTGGGCCTGACGGGTGTGGCCTTCATATTCGTGCCGGCGGTAACCGGCAGCCTGTGGCAGCGTCGCCGCCAGTTGCAGCAGCTACGACGTCAGGTTGTATTGGCCGCCACGGCACCCGTAGACGGTTTGTTGTATCGCTTCGAAAGCATCAATCGCGATCTTTTTCAGCAGATCACCGTGCATACCAGCCCCGGCTCGGACGAATCGCGTCAGCTGCTGGCGTGGGCTTTTTCGGTGCACGAATGCGGGCGCGCGGTGATCGAATTGCGCCAGGCCGCCGCGCAGGGCGATCTACCTGAGCGCGTGGAGAGCGCGGTCGATGACGCAGTCGCGCGGGTGGCCGAACTCTATCTGGCGCCCGATGCGATGCGTTGGAGTCGCGCTGAACACGCCGTCGAGCTTGCGATCGATGCTGGCATCCAGGTGCCATCCTCGGCGCAAAGCCGTTGCCGGGCGATCCTGGCGCAACTGCATATATTGCGCGGCGCGCTGCATGACGACGAAACCGCATTGGCCACGTACATCACGCCCAAGGAGATGCCCGATGCCTCGTGAAATCGCTATCGGCGGCGCGCTGATTCCCGGCTTGCTCCCGGTCTTTCTGGGCTGCCTGCTTCTGCTTTGGATCATCGATGCGATCGTCGGTCGCTTCGGCCTCTATCGCTACGTCTGGCATCCACCCCTGTTTCGCGTTGCCCTGTTCGTCTGCCTGTTCGGCGTTGCCGGCCTTTTGCTGCTTCCCTAAAGAGCGTGTCATGAAGAGTCAATCCATACTTCGCGTTGCGATCACCGCCCTGGTGGTCGTCATGGCGGCCTTTCTCGGCCACGCCTTGTGGCGGCACTACATCTACTCGCCGTGGACGCGGGACGGACGCGTGCGCGCGGAAGTCGTGCGGATCGCGCCCGATGTGTCAGGGCTGGTGACCAAGGTGCCGGTATACGACAACGATTTCGTGCACAAGGGCGACCTGCTGATGGAAATCGACCAGGAGCGTTACCGCAATGCAGTGTCGCTGGCGCAGGCCAACCTCGCGTCGGCCGAAGCCAATGCGCGTGCCGCCGGCGCCAATATCAACGCGGCGCTCGCTGCCGCAGCGGCACGCAAGGCGGAGTTCCAGATGCGCCGGGAGCAATCCGATCGCCGCGAGAAACTGGGCGAGCTGATCGCCAAGGAAGACCGCGCCGATGCCGCATCCACCGCCAACTCCGCCCTGGCAAGCTGGCAGCAGGCGCAGGCCGGCGGCAATCAGGCGAATGCGGCGCGTGCGCAGGCGCAGGCGGCGGTGGAGCAGGCGCAAGTATCGCTGGATCTGGCTACGTTGAACCTGGAGCGCACCGCCGTGCGCGCGCCGGTCGATGGCTATGTCACCAACCTGGACGTGCGCGTCGGCGATTACGCCGCCACTGGCAGTCCGCGCATGGCGCTTATCGATAGCCACAGTTATTACATCTACGGCTATTTCGAGGAAACCAAGATTCCGCACCTGCGTATCGGCGACCCGGTGAAGATCCGCCTGATGAGTGGCGGTACGCGGCTCGACGGCAAGATCATCGGCGTCGCCCGCGGCATCACCGATGCGGACAATCCCACGGGTACCGATCTGCTGGCCAAGGTCAATCCGACGTTCAACTGGGTGCGTCTGGCGCAGCGCGTGCCGGTGCGCATTGCGATCGATACGGATCACATGCCGGAGGGGACGCTGTTGGCTGCGGGAATGACGGCGACGATCGAGGTGCAGCCGCATCGGTGAATCAGGTCGTCAACCGCCCAAGCCGCAAACCCAACCACTTCTCCACATCCGCCCATTCGCGATCGAGAATGCTGTAGCAAACCGTATCGCGCAGTGAGCCATCAGGCCGGCGCTTGTGGTTGCGCAGCACGCCTTCGCGCACGGCACCCAGCCGTTCGATGGCGCGCTGCGAATCCTGGTTGCGATGATCGGTGTGAAACTCCACCGCCACGCAGCCGAGCGTTTCGAAGGCGTGCTTGAGCAACAGGCGCTTGCAGGCGGTGTTGACGTGGCTTTTCTGCCAACGTTTCGCATACCAGGTATAGCCGATGGCCACGCGACGCGGATCGTCCACATAGTCGTAGAAACGCGTGGTGCCAACGATTTCACCGCTGCGCTTTTCGCGGACGGCGAACGGCAGCATCAATCCCGCCTGATGACCGGCCAGGGCCTTGTCCACGTATTGGCCCATCTTGCCGGGCGCCGGCGCGCTGGTGAACCACAGGTTCCAGAGTTCGCCATCGGCAGCCGCCGCCTCCAGGCCCGGAATGTGATCGGGTTGCAGCGGCTCGAGGGCGACATGGTCGTCTTCCAGCACGGCAAGGGGCAGGGGCATGCCGGTTCAGGCGTCCAGATCGGGAATGAGCTTGCTTTCCAGGCGCGCGATCGCGTCCTTGAGCAGGAGCTTGCGCTTTTTCATCCGGGTGAGCTGCAGCTCGTCGCGGCCGATGGCCGCGGCCATATGCTCGATGGCGGCGTCCAGGTCGCGGTGCTCGATCCGCAGCTCGGCCAGGAGATGGGCGATTTGGGCGGGATCTTGAACCGGCATGAGCACTTGGCACTTAAAGGAACGGCGGTGGAACCCCAAGTGTACGCCAGCCGGCCGGCCCCGGGGCGGTTACAATGGCCGCAGGTCCCTTCATCTTTCCTCCCTTCATGTCCGCCCAGCCCGAACCCTCTCGCAAGCAGGCCTACGAGGCCGGCAAGCTCGCCAAGCGCCTGCGTCATCAGGTCGGCCAGGCGATCGCCGACTTCAACATGATCGAGGCCGGCGACAAGGTGATGGTGTGCCTGTCCGGTGGCAAGGACTCCTACACGATGCTCGACCTGCTGCTATCCCTGCAGGCCAAGGCACCGGTGCGCTTCGAGCTGATCGCGGTGAATCTTGATCAGAAGCAGCCGGATTTCCCCGAGCATGTCCTGCCGGAATACCTGCGTGAGCGTGGTGTGCCCTTCCACATCATCGAGCAGGACACCTACAGCACGGTCACGCGGGTGATTCCCGCCGGCAAGACCATGTGCAGCCTGTGCTCGCGCCTGCGGCGCGGCGCGCTGTATCGCTGGGCGTCGGAGAACGGCATCACCAAGATCGCGCTGGGGCATCACCGGGACGACATCCTGGGGACGTTTTTCCTGAACATGTTCTACCAGGGCAGCCTCAAGGCGATGCCGCCCAAGCTGCGCTCGGACGACGGCAGCCATGTGGTGATCCGTCCGATGGCGTATTGCAAGGAAAGCGACATCGCCGAATACGCACAGGCGCGCGAATTTCCGATCATTCCCTGTAACCTGTGCGGCTCGCAGGAAAATCTCCAGCGCAAGGCGGTCAAGCGCATGCTGGAAGACTGGGAGCGTCAGCAGCCCGGGCGCAGCGAGACGATTTTTCGCGCGCTGGGCAATGTCGCGCCGTCGCAGCTGACCGACCGCGCCCTGTTCGATTTCGCTTCGCTCGGTGCGCGCGTGGAAGCACCGCCAGTCGATGTCCATGCATGGCTGGCCGGAACCTCCGATGACGCGTAATGTGTTTCTTTTGACTGTCCTTCACTTGTGAGTAGCGCCGTGTCCCTTTTTGCTTCCGTTGAAATGACCCCGGGCGATCCGATCCTCGGGATGACCGAGGCCTTCGTGGCCGACCAGCGCCCGGGCAAGGTGAACCTTGGCGTGGGCATCTACTGCGACGAACAAGGCAAGATTCCGCTGCTGCGTGCCGTGCGCGAAGTGGAAGAGGCGATGGCGCGCGAGGGCAAGCCGCGCGGTTACCTGCCGATCGATGGCCTGGCCGCTTATGACCAGGCCACCCAGCGCCTGGTCTTCGGTGCCGAATCGCCGCTGCTCGAGGCGGGCCGCGTGGCCACCTCGCAGACCATCGGTGGCAGCGGTGCGCTGCGGGTCGGTGCCGATCTGCTGCGCAAGGCGCTCCCCAAAGCCAAGATCGCGATCAGCAGCCCGAGCTGGGAAAACCACCGCGTGGTGTTTATGGCGGCGGGTTTCGAAGTGGTCGATTACACGTATTACGACGCCGCTACGCATGGCCTGGATTTCCCCGGCATGCTGGCCGATCTGGGCAAGCTCGAACCCGGTACCGTCGTATTGCTGCATGCCTGTTGCCATAACCCGACTGGCGTCGATTTGACCGTCGAGCAGTGGCAACAGGTCGTCGAACTGGTGAAGGAGCGTAATCTGCTGCCCTTTATCGACATGGCGTACCAGGGCTTCGACAAGGGCACCGATGCGGACGCTGCTGCGGTGCGCCTGTTTGCCGCCTCGGGCATCGATTCGTTCGTCGTGGCCAATTCGTATTCGAAGTCGTTTTCGCTCTACGGCGAGCGCGTCGGCGCCTTGTCGATCGTCGGCGCCAATCGCGAAGAAGCGCAGCGCGTGCAGTCGCTGGTCAAGCGCACCATTCGCTCGAATTACTCCAGCCCGGCCACGCATGGCGGCGCTTTGGTCGCCGGCGTGCTCGGCAGTGCCGAACTGCGCGCGCTGTGGGAAAGCGAGCTGACCGAAATGCGCGAACGTATCCATGCGATGCGTGCCGGCATGGTCGAGAAGCTGGCCGCGCAGGGCTTGGGCCGGTATGAATTCATCCAGCGCCAGGCCGGTATGTTTTCGTATTCGGGCTTGAGCAAGGCGCAGGTTGATCGCTTGCGTGAAGAGTTCGCCATCTACGCGATCGGCACCGGTCGTATCTGCGTGGCGGCGCTCAATCGCGCGAATCTCGATACGGTGGTCAACGCCGTCGCCGCTGTCAGCAAATAACTGCCTGCACGGACATCGCCCCGGCCTATGCCGGGGCATGCTGGCTGTGTCTTTGAGCGAAAGATATTGGGTCACGGCAAAAGCCGGGACGACGAAACTATTTTCCTGATCGGATTATTCATGTTCTTCCGCAATCTCACGCTGTTCCGTTTTTCTCCCGCCGTTGCCGAAGATCTCAATCGCCTCGATGAAGTGCTGGGCGAGCATCGTCTGCGCCCCTGTGGCCCGTTGGAAATGGGCACCAAGGGTTTCGTGCCGCCGGTGGGGCGCGGCGAGGAAGCGGCCATGACGCATGCCGTCAAGGCATGCACGCTGGTGACGGTTGGCAGCGAGGACAAGCTGCTGCCTTCGGCGGTGGTCAACGACGAGCTACAGCGCAAGGTGCAGAAGATCGCCGAGGAAGAAGGGCGCAAGGTGGGTGGCCGCGAGCGCAAGCGGATCAAGGAAGACCTGCTCACCGAACTGCTGCCGCGTGCCTTCGTGCGCAGCTCGCGCATGTCCGCCTATGTCGACAAGCGTCATGGCTGGCTGGTGCTCGACACCTCCAGCCGCAAGTCGGCGGAGAACGCGCTGACCCAGATGCGCGAAGCACTGGGCAGCTTCCCGGCTGTGCCGCTGGCGCCCGAAGAAGGCCCACGTGTGCTGATGACCGACTGGCTGGCCACCGGCAATCTGCCCGGCGGCCTGGCCCTGGGCGACGAATGCGAGCTGCGCGACCCGGCGACCGCTACCGGCGCCATCGCCCGCTGCCGCCGCCAGGACCTGGAAAGCGAGGAGGTGAAGGAGCACCTGCGCAATGGCAAACAGGTGTTTCAGCTCGGTCTCACCTTTGATGAGCGCATCAGCTTCGTGCTCGGCGAGGACCTGATCGTCCGCAAGATGAAGTTCCTGGACGCGGTCCTGGACGAGATGGGCGACAGCCAGCAGGACGCCGCAGCCGAGATGGATGCTCGTTTTGCCCTGCTCACCCTGGAGCTGGAGCGCCTACTGGGCAAGCTGGAAGAGTGGTTCGGGCTGCCACGCCCAGCCGATGCCTGACACCGATCCGGTCATCTGCCCGTCTTGGGACGGGGGCAAGCTTGCCCCATATTGGTCTTCCCGGCAGGTTTCCTCGGAAACCTGAACAGGGAGGGGCCCCGGCTGCGGAATGACAAGTTTTTCAGCCTCCCCCAAGCAGAATGCTCTCACCCCGCCGGCGACCCCTCGCCACGGCGTAGAGTAGGAGTCCCCCTCGGGGATAGGTCGTGCAGGCAGGAACCGGAACACCATGGCGCAGCATCTGGAAGGCGACTGGTTGGAACTGGCAACCACGGGTGGCAACGTCATCCGCGTGCAGAAGAGCGTGCATCCACGCTCGCGTCGTCTGCGCCTCACCGTCACGCCCAAGGGCGCGCGCGTTACGTACCCCAATGGCACGCATCCGGCGCAAGTGAGCGCGTTCCTGCGCAGTCATGCGGACTGGCTGGAGCAGAAGCTCGACGAACTGCATCTGGTCACCAAGCCGCTGCCGCCGTTGCGTCTGGGTTATGCCACCGATTTTCCGTTGCGCGGCGAGGTGACCAAGCTGGAGTGGGCCGAAGGCCCGTATCCGAAGGTCGAGCCGTTCGACGGTGGCGTGACGCTGATCATTCCGCGTCCGCATACGCGGGCGTTACCTGTTGCGCGCGGTCTGCTTGCATCGTATTTCGAAGCGCAGATTCGCCGCGATGTATCGCGCTGGCTCGCCGGTTATGTGCCGCAGTTGGGGCTGGCGCCTACAGCATTGCGCATTCGTCCGATGAAAAGCCTCTGGGGCAGTCTGGACACTCGCGATCGCATCAATCTCGATCTTGCGCTTGCGCTAGCGCCGCCGACCGCGTTGCGCTATGTGCTGGTGCACGAGCTTTGCCATCTGAGAGTGCGCAGCCACTCGCGGCGTTTCTGGACACAGGTGGAAAGCCTGTTTCCCGAATGGCGTGAAGAACGCGACTGGCTGCGCCAAAATGGGGCGATTCTGAAGGCCGAGCTCGATCGGCTGATCGCCGACGTTGCCGATTAATTTTCCTTCTCGTCTCGCCCGTCGTTGTTTCTCATTTCTTCGCGAGCCACGCACGCACGGTGTGGCGCAGCATAGCGATGGACACGGCGAGCAGCACCAGATCCTTGATCAGAAAGCTGGTGGCGCCGCCCATGGCGGGAAAACCGCCGGCAGAAGCCTGCCATGCGCCTGGCGTCGAAAAAATCATCGTCGGCGTGATCGCGAACGTCACGATCGAACCCAGGGCGCCGAGAAAGGCTGCAGGCGCCCAGCGAAGACCGGCCAATAACAACAAGCCGATGCCCCATTCGGCCACGCCCAGCGCGTAGCTGGCTCCGTGCACGCCGAAAGCGGTATGCATCCAGCCGAGGATCGGACTGTTGCCGATCAACGGAACGAGGCCCTGTGCTTCGTAATCGAACCACTTCGTATAGCCGAACATGAAGAAGATGAGCACCATGACGGCGCTGAACAGACGCATCTCGAACGTGCCGGACAGCGAGACGAGCGCCTTCTTCGGTTCGGAATATCCTTGCGTGACGTACGACAGATTCGAAGCAGATGTATTAAGTGGAGTGTTCAAGATCGTGGCTCCTATGTAGGCGGGGACGGCCTGAGGCTGTCCGCGAAGCGGATCATCCTCAAGTGCCTCCACGATAAAAGCTCGGTCTCGTTCCGACATCACCTCAACGTCCGGATATGCTGCTCGTGCATCCGGACATGTTCATATGCATGAAGAAAAGTCGGCTTGAGTCGCGTGCCGGCTGATTTCGGTGCCTTTGTTATCAGTGCGACAAGGCGAAGGAAGTGATAATGCGCGCCACCTCATCGGGCTTTTCCAACAGCGGCATGTGATTGCAACCATTCAAGATGCTCGAGCTGATCGCGCTGGAGTTCTTCAAGCCATTGCGCAGACTGTCCAGACCGGAGATGTCCATGACCTTGTCGTCATGGCACCACAGGCCGAGTACCGGCATGGTGAGCTTGTCCAGGCGATTCTGCAGGGAAAGGTATTGCGACTCGTCACGCAGCTCGTTGAAGACCTTGTCGTTGAACGCACGGTTGGCGATGTTGCGCTTGACCAGCACATCGACGATACGGCCGGGCACTTGCGGTGGCGTGGCGAAGGTCAGCGCGGTGGCGCGCTCGAAACCGGCACGGTCGTCGTAGTCGAACAGATTCTTGCCGGCCAGACCGGCACGGGTGAAGTCGTTGGGATTGGTCTTCAGTCCCAGTGAATCCATCAGCACCAGTTCGGCGACGTGCTCGGGATGCTCGGCCGCATACACGCCGGCGATCGCACCACCCATCGAATGGCCAACCAACACGAAGCGCTGCAAGCGCAGTGCGGTGACAAAGTCGTTCAGACGTGCCGCCTGCGCATCGATGTTGTAGCTGGCACCGTCCACGCGTGTGGATTCGCCCCAGCCCGGCAGGTCGGGGATGATCACGTGGAAGTGTTCGCCGAGAATCTTGGCCTGCTTGAGCCAGACATTCCTGTCTGCGCCAAAGCCATGCAGCATGACCAGCGTGATACTGCCCTGGCCGCTTTCGTAATAAACCCAGTGCGTGTCGCCCACGTCGACCGAGTGCGTCTCCAGATGCGCGGCCATCGCTTGTCGCGCGGCATCGGCGCGCATCAGCCATTGCGGGGCGAACAGGTAGCTGCCGCCGAACGCGACGCCAAGCACGACCGCCACGATGGCGAGAAACTTCAGGCGACGGATCAGCATGCGCTGCCACAGCGGGCGTTGCGTGGAGGAGGTAACGGGGTTGTTCGTATTCATATCGATCAATGGCTGCTTGCGGCTGTTGCGGGCGCGTACATCGCGTCCGATTCTTTCAGGTAGTCGTCCAGAGGTTCCAGGCCCATGGTCGCGCGCTGCTCGTCGACATGCGCGGCGTCTTCCATCGGCAGCGGCACGCTGCGGCCATCCTTGACCTCCACCTGCGAGCCGTAACGCTGCTTCTTGCCTTGCGCCAGCAAGACGCGGTCGGTCAGCAGGGCAAACTGTTGACGTGACAGTTCGCCGTTATGCATGAGCGGCTCGGCCTTTTCCAGCACTTTGGCCTGGAATGCCGGATCCCGGTCCGCATGTTGGACAAGCAGGAAGAAGTTGGAGACGCCGCTGCGTCCGACCATGGCGGCGTCGGGAAAGCCGACCTTGTCGAAGATCGCCTTGATGCGTGGCAGATGTGCTGCATCGATGGCTATGATGCGTTTCTGTTCGGCCGAACCCTCTTTCATGCCTTTCATGACATAGGTCGTTCGTGCGACTTGTTCCGACGACACCATTTCATGCAGATCGGTTCGCAGCTGCGGGTTGCTTACCGGATGGTTATCTGTCGAAAGGCGCGGAATGGCCGCGGCATCGGCAAGCGATTTGCCGCCGTCGACCTGGGTTTGCACCTGTTTCAGATAGACGTCCAAAAAGGGCAGGCCGGCCGAGTCACGATACGCGTTGGCCGTTGATGCCTTGATCGCGGGCGATGTCACTACGTTGCCTTTCTCGAGCGCGAGCAGCGTGCCGAATTGCTGTGGCCGCTGGTGTGCCACCTCGATCCGGTCGTTAAGCGCGGCGAAGGCGAGGGCATCGATATCGATGCCGATGCGCGAGGCGAAGTGCGATTCGGCGTCGCCCTGAAAATCTTCGTCGATGCCCGCACGTTCGGTCAGGTGGCCAATGGCGTCGACGCCGTCACGCCCGGCGTTCTTGACGGTCGGCCAGCCGTATTGGCCGATCAAGGCCTTGAGGCGATGCACGGCAGCGGCGTCGAGCGCGGTACCGGGGGTGTTGTCCAGCGCAATCAGGGCATCGTGCAATGCGGGTTGGGTTGGGACGACCGTCTGCGCAGCCATTGCGGTCGACATCAGCGCAAAACAGAGCGCCGTCCATGCCAGTCTTGCTGAAGCTTTCATGCGAAATCCTTCCTGATGCGCTAGATCGAGCGGACGAACCGCCGACGCATGCTAAACGAATGGCCGCGCCAAGTTGCGAAACCCGGCGCGGCCACTGAGATCACGACTTCTTGTCGCCTTTCTTTGCCTTGGCGAGCACGCCTTCCACGGCCTGCTGCGTCAGCGGGTGATAGCCGGCCTTGGCCTTGTCATAGACTTGCTGGGCAAAGGCCAGGCCGTCGGGCGTGGCGACCAGCGACTTGTACAGCGGCAGCGTCAGGTACAGGCGGCCGATCCGGGTCATATGTTCGGCGGCGGCCGGCCATACGTCCTTGTCGCCAGCGGCGATGGCGTGGCTGTACCAGCGCATGCCGATCTCGGCGTTCGGCGTACCGGTGAGGTGCCAGGCCGCATCGAGCTGCTTGAGCTTGTCCAGCGGCGCTACGTCGGGCAGGCGGTCGAGGAAGTACATCCATTCCTGCGTGTTCCAGCCTTTGGCGTCCAGCTTGGACGCATCGAGCGAGCCGGCGAGGAAGTCGGCGCGTTCCTTGTCGATGGCGGTGAAGCGCGGCGAGTCGGGCAGAGGCGCGTTCTTCGGCACGCCCGGCTCGTAGACCCACTCCTTCACTTCGTCCCAGCTCATCTTGCCCGGGTATTTGTCGATCAGGTTGGGCTTCAAGTAATCGAGCATTTGCTCGGTATCGATGCTCTGGAACGCAAAGTGGGCGAAATACCCCTTCAGGTAGGCGTCGAACACGTCACGGCCAAAGCGTTGCTCAAGCGTGCGCAGGAACCACGAACCCTTCGAGTAGGCCACGTCGGAAAGCGAATCGTCTGCACCGACACCGTGCGGATCGGGTGCGAGCTTCTGCGAGTTCGCCGGCATGTGCTCGAGCTCCTTCTGCAGCCCGCGTGCCGACAGCAGCGCTTCTTCGTCGGCCAGCGCCTTGCCGTAGACGGCTTCGGTGATACGGCCCTGCACATAGGTGGTGAAGCCTTCGTTCAACCAGATGTCGCGCCACGCGGCGCTGGTCACCAGGTTGCCCGACCACGAATGCGCAAGCTCATGCGACACCAGCGAGACCAGGCTCTTGTCGCCGACCAGTACGGTGGGCGTGGCGAAGGTCATGTTCGGATTTTCCATGCCGCCGTACGGGAACGAAGGCGGCAGCACCAGGATGTCGTAGCGGCCCCAGGCATACGGGCCGTACAGTTTCTCGGTGGTTTCGATCAGCTTTTCGGTGTCTTCGAATTCATGCGCGGCTTTGCCGACGATGCTCGGTTCGGCGTAGATGGCCGAGCGAGGGCCGGTTTCCTTCACCTGCAGGTCGCCGGCGGCAATCGCCAGCAGATAGGACGGAATCGGATGCGGCTGCTCGAAGCTGAAATCGCCGTCGAGCGGATGCCTGGCGTCGTTGAGCGCGCTCATTGCGACGCGTACTTCCTTGGGTGCGCTGACATGTGCCTTATAGGTAAAGCGAATCGCCGGCGAGTCCTGCAGCGGCACCCAGGAGCGCGCATGGATGGATTCGGACTGCGAGAACATGAAAGGCAGTTTCTTGTCCGCCGTCTGGGCCGGGGTCAGCCATTGCAGGCCCGAGGCCTCCGGTGCCGTGGTGTACACGATGCGAACCTGGCCGGGGTGCTTGGGCGCCTGGATGGTCAGCTTGCTGCCCAGTTCCTTGTCGCGCGGCGCCAGGGCGTACTTCAGCGGACTGGTCTTGCCGTCGGCGGCCACGGCCTCGATGCTGGCGATCTTCAGGTCGCGCGTATCGAGCACGAGGTCCTTTGCCTTGGGGTTCTTCCAGTCCAGCTTCAGCGTGGCCTGGCCATCCAGTTCCCGCTTGGTGAAGTCCAGCTTCAGATCGAGATCCAGATGGCTCACCCGGACCATGTCCGGCTGAGCGTACGAGTGCGGGTCGGCGGCGTAGGCGGTTACGGGCAGTACGAACGCGGCGACCGTGAAGACAGGCAACAGGCGCATGTGGGGCTTCCCTGACGGTAAACGTCAAGTATGCCACTGCGCCTGGGCTAGGGCTTCATGACCAGGGGCACTGGGGATTCGGGTCGAAATCTCATTGCTGTTTCGGAAACGAGTGCGAGTGCAGCAATCTACTAGAAGCTCTCTCCTATCCGTCGTCCCGGCGAAGGCCGGGACCCAGCGCCTTATGCTTCAAGTTGCGAAAGACGCTGGGCCCCGGCGTTCGCCGGGGCGACGATGGAAACAGAGGTAACTCATGGAATCGCTTCGACGAAAAGCTCGCTTCAGCCGAATCACGACTTCTCCAACGCCACATTCCACATCGCCCGTGTCAGCGGTCGGTCCTCGTGCGGCGTCTGCAGTACCACCAGCGTGGTGGTGCTGATGCTGGGATGGATCTTGAGCAGGCGGTCGAGGATGTTTTCCAGGTGCGAGACCGACATCGCCACCACACGCAGCGACGCGGAATCCTCGCCGGCCAGGCGCCGACAGGTGATCACTTCGGGAATGTCGGCCACCAGCTCGCCCACGCGCGCGCACACGCCGCCGTCGCAGCGCAGGCGCACCATCGCGTCCAGGCCGAAGCCGAGCGCCTTGGGTTCGATCACCGCGCGGTAGCCGCGGATGACGCCGCCTTCCTCCAGGCGCTTGACGCGCTCGGCGACCGCCGGCGCCGACAGGTGCACCTTGCGGCCCAGCTCCGCATAGCCCAGGCGCGCATCCTGCTGTAGCGCCTCGATCAGTTGCCAATCCTTGATGTCCAGTTCGAGTTTCGATTCCATAGCCAGAACACCGTCTTTTGAGGATATCGATGGTAAATCGATGGATGAGCCTATGATCCATCATTCACGCTTTTTCGTGTCCTCGCTAGGATATTCGCGTTCTCCCTCCCCGGTGCATCCATGGAAAACGAACGTCTGGACGGTCGCGCACTTATCGCGATCGCGATTGCTCTATTGACCTGGTCCTCGGCGTACGCGGCGATCGCGTATAGCCTCGCGTCGTTTACGCCCGGGCAGGTGGCGTTCGCGCGCCTGCTGATCGGCTCGCTGTGCTTTGGCGTACTGCTGCTGGTCAAGCGGGTGCCGATGCCGGCCCATCGCGACTGGCCGGCGTTGATCGGGCTGGGGCTGATCGGCCTGACTGTCTACCACGTGTGTCTTTGCTACGCCGAAACGCGCATCGCCAGCGGCACGGCGGCGATCCTGATTTCCCTGGTGCCCGGTGCGACCGCGGCGCTGTCGGCGATCTGGCTGCGCGAGCGATTGGGTGGGCGCAAGCTGCTCGGCCTGGGCGTGGCACTGGCCGGCGTGATCCTGGTGGTGCTTACCAGTGGCAAGCAGCTCAGCTTCGAGCCGATGGCGGCGCTGGTGCTGATATGCGTGGCCGCTTCGGCGATCTACTTCGTCGGGCAAAAGCCGTTCTTCGCTCGCAGCAGCACCTTGGGCGTCACCGCCGCGACCTTTTTCGGCGGCACGCTTGGCGCGGCGCCGTTCGGCCTGTCCGGTTTGAGCGAGGCCGTGATGCAAGCTCCCGCTTCGCACCTCGCCAGCCTGTTGTGGCTGGGTGTCGCGCCGACCTTTGTCGGCTATATCGCCTGGAATATCGCACTCAAGCGTGCATCGGCATCGCAGGTCAGCAGCTTTATCTACCTGTCGCCGCCGATCGCCGTATTGATCGGCTGGCTGTGGTTGAGCGAGCGGCCGACCTGGCTGACCCTGGCCGGCGGCGTGTTGACGGTGGCGGGCGTGGTGTTGGTCAATGCACGTCGCCGTGCCGTACCCGTACCGGCGCAGGCGGTCGCACTCAAGCATTGAAGCCATCGTTCTCGGGGAGAAAACGTGTACACGCTTTATATCGCCAACAAGAATTACTCGTCGTGGTCGTTGCGGCCATGGGTATTGATGCAGGCCTTGGGCATTCCTTTCGAGGAGCGCATCGAGCCGTTCGACGAAACGATTGCACGCGGTCAGTTTCTGCGCGTTTCGCCCAGCGGCAGGGTGCCTTGCCTGCACGATGGCGATGTGGTCGTGTGGGATTCGCTGGGCATCACCGAATACCTGGCCGAGCGTCATCCCGGCGTATGGCCGGCCGATGCCCGCGCGCGCGCCTGGGCGCGTTGTGCGGCTGCGGAGATGCACAGCGGCTTTCAGGCATTGCGCGATCATTGCCTGATGAGCTGCGGCGTTCGCGTGCAGCTGCATGACACGCCGGCTCCCGTGCATGCGGATATCGCGCGCATCGATGGATTGTGGAGCGAAGGGCTGGCTCGTTTCGGCGGCCCGTTCCTTGCCGGCAAGGCATTTACGGCTGTCGATGCGTTCTTTGCGCCGGTGGTGTTTCGCGTGCAGACCTACGGGCTTGCGCTGAGCGATGCTGCAAAGGCTTACGTCGAGCGCATGCTGGCGTTGCCCTCGCTGCAGACCTGGTATGCGCAAGCGGTCGCGGAGACTTGGCGCGATGGCCCGCATGAAGTGGATATGTCGCGCGTGGGTCGCGTGCTGGTGGATCTTCGCGCAACCGGTTGAGCATCAGGCCGCCAGCGGAAGCCGGCGCGCCTGCCATCGCCCGAGTGCGATCAGCACGAGGGCGATCACCAGGAAGGCGGCGAGTACAACGATCGCGTCGAGCAGCACCTGCGCATAACCGATCGCCTTCACGTCCAGGAAGGGATAGGGATACCAGCCGTCATACGCGCCGCGCAGCAAGGCGTAGACGAAGTACGCGGCCGGATACAGCAGCCACACCCACACCTGGCGCCAGTGCAACGTCTGCTTGGGTACGCCCAGCCACCAGTAGACGAGAAACCATACCGGCATGACGACGTGCATGATGTTGTCGCCGATGATCTGCAAGCCCTGCGGGTGCCAGAGCTGGCGCAGCATGATGTTGTAGACCAGACCTACCACGGTCATGCTCATCGCGATGGCGGTATGCACGCCCGGGCGTTGAAAGAACCGTATCGATGGTCGATCCGACCGCAGGCTTGCAGCGGTCAGTGCCCACGCGGCCAGGATGTTGCTGAGGATGGTGAAGTAGCCGAAGTAAAGCCACAGCGCCGCGCCGATGCCCTCACCGGCGATACGCTTGAGTTCGATGGTGAGGTAGAGCTGCAGCAACAGGCCGAACCAGCCGACGATGGCACCGAGCAGGGCGAGCGGGCGATAGCGGTTCGGCATGAGTGGCTACTCCGTGTTTTTGCTCTTCGGATGGTCGCAGCTGAAGGAAACCCGGAATAACCTCAGTTTTTATCGTCATTCCGGCCTTCGCCGGGATGACGGATAGGAGAGGTTTGAGAGACTCCCCAAACCGCGGCGAAACCAAAAATCAGAACTTATAACCGCGATGAATCGCCACGATGCCATTGGTCAGGTTGCGCACATCGACGCGGCCGAAGCCGGCGCGCTCCATCATGCTCTTGAGCGTTTCCTGGTCCGGATGCTTGCGGATCGACTCGGCCAGGTACTGGTAACTGTCGGCATCGCCGGCAAACAGCTGGCCGAGCTTGGGCAGCACCTTGAACGAATGGAAATCGTAGAGCTTGCTGAAAAGCTCGTTCTGCACGCGCGAGAACTCCAGCACCAGCGCGCGGCCACCCGGCTTGAGCACGCGGCAGATATCGGCCAGCGCCTTTTCCTTGTCGGTGACATTGCGCAGGCCAAAAGCCATCGTCACGGCGTCGAAACTGTTGTCCGGGAACGGTAGTGCCTCGGCATTGAGCTGCGCCCAGCGCAGGCCGTTGACCAGCCCACGGTCGGTCAGTCGATCGCGACCGACGCTCAGCATCGCCGCGTTGATATCGCCCACGACGACATCGCCTTCCTCGCCTACCACCGGCTTGAGCAGCGCGGCGATATCGCCGGTGCCGCCGGCCAGATCGAGCACGCGATCGCCGCGACGCACGCCGCTGACCGCCACGAAATGGCGCTTCCACAAGCGATGTACGCCGAACGACATCAGGTCGTTCATCAGGTCATAGCTGCGCGCCACCGAGGTAAACACCTGGCCGACGAGCTTTTGCTTGTCGCCGACCGGGACGTCACGGAAGCCGAAATGAGTGGTGTTCTGGGGCTGCTCGTTCATGGTGTTCATGCTACCAGTTTGCTCGAAGGCTCAGGGGCGCGGTCAGCGCTGTTCGTGTTCGCCGTGCTCGGTTTCGACATGCCGATCATGCAGCTCTTCGCTCGTGCTTGGCGGGCTGGCGGTGGTTTCTTCTTCGGTCAGCACGCCTTCTTTTTCGTTGTCGCCACCCGGGGTGATCTTCAGGATCGAGTGGCGTACTTCGCGTGACAGGATCACGCGCGCATCGCGCACCATGTCTTCGAGTGCGCGGTCATAGTCGAGCTTGCCGTTTTCGTCGGTGGTCAGGACACGGCTTTCGCGCAGCTTCTGGATGAAACCGCGGAAAAGTGCCTTGTCGAAGAACTCGGGCGCGGACAATTCGTTGAGCAGGCTCAGTCGTTGCGCGGTCAGCGCGCATGCGTTTTCCAACTCGGCGGCGGTCAGCGTATGCGGGCCGTTCTTTACCAGCGCCGCGATGGTGATGTAGTAGCGCTCGAACGCCTGAATGAGCGTGCGTGCGATCACCTTGAGCTGATAGGCGCCGTCATCCTGGCCGGGGCCGCGTTCAAGTACGCGACCTTCGCCGGTCGATTCGAGCAGGCCGCGACGCACGAAGAAATCGATGGTCGCCTGCAGCTGCTGCGAGAAACCTTCGGCATCCCAGGGCAGGAACAACTCGCCCTGGATAAACGGATAGATGATCTTGCCCAGGCGCAGGATCGACACGCGCGTCATGCGACGGTTGTTGAGGAAACAGCAGGCGACCCAGGCCGCGGTGGCGGTCAAGTGCAGGACGTTGTTGCGGAAATAGCTCAGCAATACCGCCTGTTCGTCCTCGGTAACCAGCACGTCGCCCAGCGGATGGCGCACGCGGCGAATCCAGCCCATCTGCTCGCCATAGGCGATGATGCCAGCCGGGTCCATCGGGGTCAGCGTGACGCGGTCGGAGTAGGGCAGCTCGGCGATCAATGCCTTCATCAGCTCCAGCTGCACCAGCAGATCGTTCTCGGCCATCGCATGCTTGGGCGTGGCCAGTAACGCGAGTGCGAGCAGGTTGATCGGGTTGACGTCCGCCGCGCGGTTGATATTGATCTGGATCTTGTCGGCCAGGCTGTCGACCACGCTGTTCAGCCATTCCGGCTTGGCATCGGGATCGCCGCTGGCGGCTCGCCAGTCGGAGCCGGTGGCGTCGAGCAGCGGGGTCAGTTCGATCGGCTCGCCGAAATTCAGCGCGACATGGCCGTAGTGCTGGCGCAACACCTTGAGGCCACGCAGCAGACCGAGCAGCGATTCTTTTTCCTTGGGTTTGCCGGACAGCTCGCCCGCATACGATTTGCCTTCCATCAGCTTCTCGTAGCCGATATAGACAGGCTGGAACAGCACCGGGCGGCGCGGCGCACGCAGGAACGCACGCACCGTCATCACCAGCATGCCGGCACGCGGAGCAAGCAGGCGACCCGTGCGTGAACGGCCACCTTCGATGAAGTACTCGATCGGTACGCCACGATCGATCAGCTGCGCCAGGTATTCGTTGAACACCACCGAATACAGCGCATTGCCCTTGAAGCTGCGGCGCAGGAAAAATGCTCCGCCACGGCGCAGGATCGGTCCGATCACCGGCAGGTTGAGGTTGACGCCTGCGGCGATATGCGGCACCACGACGCCGGCCATGTGCAGCTGATAGCTCAGCAGCAGGTAATCGGTATGGCTGCGATGGCAAGGCACGTACACCACTTCGTGGCCGGGCGCGGCAGCGCGGGCCTTGTCGAAGTGGTGCATGGCGATACCGTCGTACAGCTTGTTCCAGAAGTTCGACAGCAGGAACGAGACCGAACGCACCACCGGATGCGAATAATCCGCGGCGATTTCCATCGCCAGCTTGCGCGCCTTGCTCCACGCCTTGGCATGGCTCAGGTTTTCTTTGCTCATCGACGCGGCAATGGCCTCGCGCACCGGCTCGGCATTGAGTACGGCGTCGACCACGGTGCGGCGATGCGACAGATCGGGCCCGATCACCGCCGCACGGATACGGCGGAAATGCGTGCGCAGAACGCGTGCCAGCTTGCGCGCAAAGCGTTCAGGGCGAACATCGCCAGCGTCGTTGACCACGCTGCGCAACGACACCGGGGCGGAGAAGTGCACGGCGGTGTCGCGGCCGTTGAGCAGCAGCGCCAGCATGCGGCGGAAGCGGCCGACGACGACCCAGTTTTCCGAGAACAGCACGCTGAACCAGCCACTCTCGCGGTTGGGCGCGCGGCCGACATAGATCGACACGGGAACGATCTGGATGTCGCGATCGGGCTGTGCCTCCAGCGAGCGCACCAACTGGCCGAGCGGTTCGTTCGGTGCGCGATGACGGTTGCGCCCGAACAGCCAGCCGTCGCGGCGGGCCAGCGCAAAGACCGACCGCCGGCGTCGCGTGCCGGCGAGTGGCTGCATCGGGCTGGGCAGGCCGGCTTCGCGGCAGGCGCGCTCGAGGATCAGCGCGTCGGACAGCCCATCGCGCTCGATGACATAACAGACCGGCACGCCGGGCTGCAGCATGGCAGCCGGCTCGGCCGGGTCGCGCCGCAGGCGCACCCAGGGTTCAAGAATCTGTCCGGCCAGGTGAAACCACCAGGGGGAACGGCTACGGGAGGCGGTGGAATCCGCGGTCGAGATAGTCGGCATGCCGCTATTGTAACTATTGCGGCGCTCCGCCTCTTAAGAACTCGTTTTGGCGGTGACGGTCGATGCCGCAGGCGCCGGCGCGGCCGTTGTGCTGGGCGCCGGTTCGCTGAGCCGCTTATGCGTCTCGCGGGCGTTATTGAGCAGGTCCTCGCTGTACCAGCGGCCGTCTTGCTGGATCAGCACCGATTCGGTCGAAAGCGGCTTGCCCAGCAGGACATAGTCGATCTTTACGCGTGCGTGGCCGTTGGCGTTCTCGATCGTGCTGAGCTTGACCGAGTCCCAGGTCTGGTCCAGCGACAGGCCATAGAGATTCAGCACCTGCTTCAAGCCTTCATAGCCGATCGAGTATTTCTGCATGGCGGTGGCGAAATCCATGCCACGCAGCTCATCGGCCGATTTCAGATCCAGCTTGCGCGCCGTGGCGACGACGATGGTGACGCTCTGCCTGGCTTTGTCCTGGTCGAACCATGGCGCCTGCTGCACCCAGGGCGCCAGTGTGTCGACGACCGCATTGGCCTGGGCTTTCTGCGTGGCGGTCATGTTCTTGTCCTGCTCCACGCCGGTTTTGGCGATCTGCTGGACGATGCCGATCATCACTGGCATCTGGTCGCGATACTGCTGGGAGAGCTGCACAAGCTTCGGCTTGAGTTCGGCGTAACGCTTGTTTTCCGCATCCGGCTCGGTCCAGGCGGTGTAGTTCTTGGTGAACTCGGCCCGTTGCTCGTCGGTAAGCGGCTGGCGGTCGGGATCGGGTTTGCTCCAATCCAGTTGGAGTGTGGTGAAGTCCGCGGGCGGCAAGGCGTGCTTCCAGAACCCGGCGAAGTCACCGTTCTTGATCAGGGTGACCGACTGCTGCACCGCCGCTTCCGGCGTCTCGCCGCCCGATGTCGCAGCTTGCTGCTGGTCCTTGTCATGGCAGGCGCCAAGGGCCAGGGTGGTGGCGGCGATAAACAGAAACGAGCGAAAGCGAAGGCTGCGCATGGGTGATCTCGCGGTGAGTGGCTGTTCGCAGCCAGGCGGGACGGCCGGCGGAGCGTATAGGTGGGGGTGGCGCCTAAACAAGAGGCGGAAGGCGCGTCGTCGCTGCCGCTGGTGCCTGTTACCGGGGGCTACGCTTGAGCGTCAACAGGCCCTAAAAGAAAACCCCGCGGGCGTTGGGCCTCGCGGGGTAATCCGGCAGAGCCGGAAGGGAAATGGCCTCGCCTGCAGTGAATTAGAGGTCAGCAGGATTTGGCGAGGGAGATATTACTTCTCCGTTAAAGCTAAGGCAATACCTTACATATACATATCTAAGCTATTGATATTAAAGAATTGGCTTGGGTCAGTTGTAGCGCAGCGCGCCGATCTTCTGCTGCCGGCGCTGTTCGCGGGGCAGGCTCCAGTCATTGTTGAACAGTGCCGGCTCCCACGAACCGTAGCTCGGGTTCGGCAACACGAACCAGCGCGTGCCGATCCAGGCCATATAGGGAGCGATGGCTTTCTGGCGACCTTCGGCGGTGTTGGCCAGCACGTTCGCGAAATCGCCGATCTGATCGCCGAACTGCATCAGCACGCGATATTTGCGGCTGATCAGCTGACGACGGCAACCCTTCTCGGTGCCGACCTGCTCGCAGTCCTGCACAAAGGTGCCCAGGCCGAGGAAGGATTCAGGGCCCGATACCGGTACGCCCGCCTTACGCAGATTGCCCAGAGTGGCTTCGTCCAGATCCTTGGCGCGGTTGGATACGTAGATCACCGCAATGCCGTGCTTCGCGGCGAACTGGGTGAATTCCACCACGCCTGGCAGGGCACGTGCTTTCTCTTCCTTGCACCAGGCCGCCCAGTCGGCTTCGTTGAATTCGCCGCCGCTCTTGATCAGGCGCGCCTGGTAGGGCGAGTTGTCCAATACGGTCTCGTCGATATCCAGCACCACGGCGGGCTTCAGACCGGCAGCGGGAGCGACGCGATCATCCTTGGCCAGCGCGTCCCATTGCTTGTCTTTCATCGCGGCCAGCAACCGGCTCTGCGCATCGCGGTAGGTCTGCAGATAAATCAGGTCGTGCTCGACGGCTGTCTGGGTCCAGGCGACCGCATTGAGATTGTCGTCGGCGGACGTCGCGGGTGTGGACGCAGCGGGGAGGGCCGGCTCCGTTATCGTCGATGCATGGGCATCACGGTGAGACGGAGCGGACGAGCAACCGGCGAGCAGAACAAGTGCGGCGAGCGTTGCCGATGAACGGATAGACATGCTTTGGACCCTGTGGCTGAGACAAACGGATAATCTCGCTAAAGTTTACGACAGCACTGTGTCTGAACAGATCCCAGGGTGGCAGGGCTGGCGATAGCGGCGAGGTACTGACAGACTCCCCGCAATTTCCTATGCGGCCGATCCATGGACCTTCATCAGCCCGCCCCGCGCCCCGCGCAGCCTGTCATTACCGTCGCCAGCTACATCCTGGTGGGCCTGGGCCTGCTGTTGATCCTGCTGCTGCACCTGTTGCCGGCGTTGCTGGCCGGGCTACTGGTATTCGAGCTGGTGCAGTCGCTGGCGCCGTTGCTGGGGCGGCGCATTCCCAGCGATCGCGCACGCGTGCTGGTAGTAGCTGTGCTTGGCGCGATCGTGGTCGGCCTGCTGATGCTGCTGATCCTTAGCACCGTCAGCTTTCTGCGCAACGAGATCGGCAATCCCGAGCAGCTATGGCAGGTCCAGTTGATGCCGCTGGTCGAAAAGGCCCGCCAGCAACTTCCGCCGTCGATCACCGGTTGGCTTCCCGACAGCGTTGACGATCTGCGCATCATGGCGTTGGAGCTGACTCGCAAGCATGCCAGCAGCTTGCAGTTGCTGGGCAAGGGCGCTGCGCGTGCCCTGGTGCATATTCTCATCGGCCTCGTACTTGGTGCGATCGTCGCCCTGAGTCGTGCACGGCCGGCGCATCAGGTCGGTCCGCTGGCCGCCGCCATGGGACTGCGCTGTCAGCGGCTGGCCGAGGCGTTCCACAACATCGTGTTCGCGCAGATCAAGATTTCAGTCGTCAATACGGTCTTCACCGCGATTTTCCTGGTCGTCGTGCTGCCCTTGGCCGGTATCCATCTGCCATTGACCAAGACCTTGATCCTGGTGACCTTCCTCGCCGGCCTGTTGCCGGTGATAGGCAACCTGATCTCCAACACCGCCATCACCGTTGTCGGGCTGTCGGTATCGCTATGGGTAGGCGTCGCGGCGCTGGCTTTCCTGGTGCTGATCCACAAGCTCGAGTACTTCCTCAACGCACGCATCGTCGGCACGCAGATCCGAGCACGGGCGTGGGAATTGCTGATTGCCATGCTGGTGATGGAGGCCGCATTCGGGTTGGCGGGCCTGATCGCCGCGCCCATCTACTACGCGTATCTCAAGAGTGAGCTGGAGCAGGAGAGGCTCGTCTGAGGCGCAAGAATGGTCGATCGCAAGGGCACGGTCCGCAAGTTGAAGCGAATCGCAGGATATTGTTGCAGTTGAAACGATAGACTCGTTAGCTAATTTGCCGGTTTGTCTGCGCAGAAACTTTTCCCCTGCGACCGGGCATGATTTCACCGTGGCGGACATCGGATCGAAAAACACGATCGACCGCAGACGAGGACGGCGATGTCGCCCCTGACCATTGCTATCGCTCGAATCTGGCGAGGTTCGTCGCCTTTGCATTTTCGAAGTTGCATTGCCTGGTTTGCAGGATAAATAAATCGATTTCTAAATCAATTTCCATTTGATTCATTGATAATTTCGAGAATAAAAAAACAAAGATTTTAGCTGTCGAAAGAAAAAGCGAATCACAAGAAGTTTCGATGGCAAGAACTTGAAAAAAAAGGCGCAAAATATAGGGGTTTCGTGAGAAAAAAACGAAACTTGAACATTTCTCTTGAATACGTATTCTCGGAATCAAGCGGCCCTGCGGTGGAGGGTATTCGCGCTGCGTCGGTGGGGTACTGAGCAGGCGAATTGACCAGGGCCGACACAAGAACACCTAGCCGAATTTCGCTGTTAGGTTTTTTGCTTTTTTTCGAGATTTTCGAGGGGAGTACCTACATGTCTATGCAGTACGCACGTTTCGCGCGTAAGAAGATTGTTTTGTCCGTTGCCCTGGCGCTGGGCGTCTATGGTGGTGCCGTCATGGCGCAGAGCACCGTGGGTATCGCCTACGGTACGGCCGATCCCGGCGCGCAGGTGCAGCTGACCAATGTGAGCAGTGGCCAGGTACGCACCATCACGGCCGACAACGATGGCCGTTTCCGTGCCGCGGCGCTTGTCCCGGGCAACTATCACATCAGTTACCCACAAAAAGGCCAGACGGTTACCCGCGACATCACCGTTTCGGCCGGCACCGGCTTCAACCTGGATGCCGGTACCGCGGTTGCAGCGGCTAGCGCCAACGCGACTCAGCTAGGTTCGATCACGGTCCAGGCCAATGCCCTTCCGGCGATCGACGTGTCCTCCGTGCAGACGACCACCACCTTCACGGCCGATCAGCTCAAATCGCTCCCCATCGCCCGTAACGTGACGGCTGCGGCATTGCTCGCGCCGGGTGTGACGCGCGGCGACTCGGCGTTCGGTAACCTGGCCTCGTTCGGCGGTTCGTCGGTGGCGGAGAACTCCTACTACGTCAACGGCTTCAATGTCACCAATCAGTTCGATTCGCTCAGCTTCGCGCAGGTGCCGTATGAGGCGATCGACTCGGAAAACATCCAGGATGGCGCGTTCGGTCCGGAATACGGCAACTCGACCGGCGGCGTGGTCTCGATCCAGACCAAGCAGGGTACGAACGAGTGGAAGGGTGGTATCGACGACACCTGGAATCCGGTGGGCCTGCAGGCTAGCTTCCCGACCATCTACAAGAACAACGGTGCGCTGCAGCAGGTCAATAGCGGCAATCGCAACTTCTCCGGCGGAAACAGCAATACGGGCGGCCCCGTCGACTTCAGCAATCGCTGGAGCGCCTGGTTGGGCGGCCCGCTGATCAAGGACAAGCTGTTCATTTTTGCCTTGGTCAGCCAGACCAAGACCAACGACCAGAACTACGCCGGCTTCATTCCCGACGGCGGCACCAACGGTGGCGGATTCCAGCAGACGCAGGAAAAAGATCCGTACTGGCTCGTCAAGATGAACTGGAACATCAACGAGAACAACATCCTCGAGTACACGGGCTTCAGCGATACCCGTCACTACACGACCGATGTGTACAACTACGGCTTCGACCCGAACAACAACCCCTATCATTTCGATCAGCAGGGTGTGTTCAAGCAGAAGGCCGGTGGTCAGACCAACATCCTCAAGTACACCGGCTACATCACCGACAATTTCAACGTCCAGGTGCAGTACGGCAAGAGCAAGAACAAGCGCATCAACACCGCTGTTTCGGCTAACGGCACGGTGGAAAGCTATGACGGCATTCTTGCCGACGCGCCCTTTGCACCCGGCTGCCCAGGCATCAACGACAGGCGTAACCCAGTTATCGCCGGTCAGATTGCGCCGATCCAGTCGTGCGCTTTTGTGCCTGGCGGCTCCTTGACCAGCGCAGACGGCGAAGACTCGCGTTCCAGCGGTCGTATCGACCTGCAGTGGAAAGTGGGCGACCACGAGTTGTCCGGCGGTTTCACGCGCGACGTGACCAAGTCCAACACGGGTACGGTCTACGAGGGCGGCGCTCTGTACGAGTACGATCCGCTGTCGCCGACGTCGGGTGCTTCTCCGGCGGACAACACCGTCACCCAGACCGTATTCGCGACGGGTGCGAAGGTCGGCATCACGCAGCGCGCCGAATACGTGCAGGATCTGTGGCACATCACGGACAACTTTGTCGCGCGTCTGGGTTTGCGCAATGACCAGTTCAACAACCGCAACGGCCTGGGTCAGACCTATCTCAGTCAGGGTCACAATCTCCAGCCGCGCCTGGGCGTGTCGTGGGATGTCAATGGTGATTCCTCGACGAAGATTTACGCCAGCGCCGGCGATTACTCGTTGCCGGTCGACGCGGGCGTCGCCATCCGCGGTGCCGCCGCTTCGCTGTATCGCATCCAGACGTACAACTACACCAGCATCGATCCGACGACCGGCGTGCCGCAGGGCCTGACCCCGATTGGCGACCCGCTGTACGCCAACGGCGAGACCGGTGTGACCCCGCCCGCGCAGTCGGTAGCTTCGTCCGGCCTCAAGCCCTTCAAGCAGCGTGAGTTCATCCTGGGCGGTCAGCAGCAGCTGGCTGGCTGGACGTTGGGTGCGAAAGCGATCTACCGCAAGGTGCTGACGGGCATTGACGACACCTGCGATTTCCGTCCGGTCGCCGCTTATGCCAACGCAACGTATGGCATGGCCCTGGATCCGAACTCGCTGTCGCCTCCGGGTGATAACCCAGGCCTGCCGGGCTGCTACATCTTCAATCCGGGTAGCGGCATCAACCTGCAGTTGCCGTTGGTGGCGGGCAGCAACCAGCTCTATCCGGTTCATCTGAGCGCGGCCCAGCTCGGCGAGCCCAAGTACAAGCGTGACTATTACGCCCTGCAGTTGACGGCGGAAAAGAACTTCGACGACAAGTTCTATCTGAACGTCTCCTACGTGTGGGCCAAGTCCTGGGGTAACTCGGAAGGTCTGGTGGACTCGAACATCGGTCAGGCCGACACGGGTACATCGGAGCTGTTCGACTATCCGGAACTCATGACCGGTGCCAACGGCAATCAGCCGAACGATCGCCGCCACACGTTGAAGGCGTTCGGTGCATGGAACATCACCAACGAATGGCAGCTCGGCGCGAACTTCATCTGGCAGTCCGGCCGTCCGGAGAACTGCTACGGTGATGCGCCGATCGACAACGTGATCGGCGGTTACGGTTCGGGCGGCGCCTCGCCGTACCTGTATTGCACGGCTGCCGACGGTACCAACGGTCATACCGCTCCACGCGGTTCGATCGGCACCACGCCGAACTACTGGCAGCTCGACCTCAACGGCTCGTACAAGCCGCAGTGGGCCAAGGGCGTGACGCTCCGTGCGACCGTGTTCAACGTGTTCAACAAGCATCAGGTGTTGACCGTAAACGAAGTCCAGAACGCGAACTACAACTCGGACCTGGGTATCGCCGGCAGCACGTTCAACTCGTCGACCTACCTGACCCCGACGGGCTTCCAGCCGCCGCGCTACGTGCAGCTCAACGCGGAATACGACTTCTCGCTGTAAACGCCATACCTGCCATTCTGGGCAGGGATACACCAAGCCGCACGGACCTCAGGTCCGTGCGGTTTTTTTGTTTTTGGATACGGGGTAGAAGACGGGCTATTCGGCGCGGCGATTTGCTGCCGTAAGTTTCGCGAAACCTATATTGGCAAGCAAATACAATGAGTTATAAAAAACCCTACCTTCTTGCGGATATGTAAAATTCGCAACTAAATGTTGCGTGCGCGAAATGTCCATGTTAAACAGTTGTCAAGCACGACTGTCTGAATTTGGGGTCAGGCACATAAGGGGACACGGGCCTCGTCGCGCCACGTTCCGAAGGAAGGGAAGCCAGGAGGAGGCTCCTTCGGAAATCTTCAAGTAGAAAAGCTTTAGGGGAGTTACCAATGTTGAAGTCCAAGCTTTCGGCTGCCGTTTTGGTGGCTTTGGCGGTTGGCTATTCCAGCGCATATGCCGCTGGTGCACCGCAAGACACGCAAGGTGATCAGTCGGCCGATGCCAGCAAGGCCAAGAAGCTCGAAGCCGTTACGGTTACCGGCTCGCTGATTCCACAGACCCAGGTTGAAACAGCTACGCCGGTTATCACCATCACGGCCAGTGACTTGAAGGCCAAGGGCTTTACCACAGTCGCCGAGGCGCTGCAGCAATCGTCGTTTGCGACGGGCGCGGTGCAGGGTGCGAACTTCTCGGGTGGCTTCACACAGACGGCGCAAACCCTCAGCATTTTCGGTTTGCCGGTCGGCTTCGTGAAGTACCTGATCGACGGTCGCCCGATGGGTGACTTCCCGGCACTCTACAACGGTAGTGACGCCTTCAATAACTTGAGCGGCCTGCCGGTGGAGATGGTCGATCACATCGACATCCTGCCGGGTGGTCAATCGTCGCTGTATGGTTCGGACGCTATCGCAGGCGTCATCAATATCGTGCTGAAGAAGAAGCTCGATGCGCCTGTACTTGATGTGCGCTATGGCTGGCATAAAGATGGTGGCGGCGCTGATCGTCGCGTTTACCTGGCCGATAGCTTCAATTGGGGCAAGCTCAATGTGTTGGCCGGCGTGCAGTTCGAGAGCACGCAGCCTATCTGGGCCTTCGACCGTAGCTTGACCCGACAGTTCTATCAACAAGGCACAAGCCCGGCGATCGCCAGCCGTGATTTCCTCGTGCTCAGTGAAGTCCAGGGCAACGGCTACTACGACCCCAATCAACTCAACCCCGGTACTGGTTGCGGTAACGTAAGCAGTTTGTACAACGGAAAGACGGGATATCAAACTCGTCCCGGTAGCGGTAACTATTGCGGTGAGTTTGTCAGCCCAGGCTATGCAACGCTGACCACGGATCAGAAGACAGCCAACCTCTATACTCACGCCACCTTCGACGTTAACGATAACGTCCAGCTGTATGGCGACCTGCTGTACAACTACGACGAGCAGAAGTATCAGCCGGGTTCCAACTTCATGTTCTGGAGCACCCAGGACTATGGCTTGATCTACGATCCGAAGTTGAATGACCTTGTACTCATGCAGCACGCCTTCTCGCCAGAAGAAGTGGGCGGCTACAAGAACATCGAAGATAAGAATACCGAGAACTCTTACAACCTTAATTTGGGTGTGAAGGGTACGTTCGGATCTTCGAAGTGGGACTACGATTTAGGCTTTACGCACTCGCAGGATCAGCTGCTTTCGCGCACGTTCCAACGTTTCAAGGGCCCGATCGACGCGTACTTCCAGAGCCATGTGCTAGGTCCGCAGCAGGGCTTGGATCCGTTCTTCAACTATTACCCGGTGTTTTCACCGAACTATAGTGCGTTCTACCAGCCCGTATCGCAGGCTGATTTTGATAGCTTCACTGGTTACACCACGACACGGTCGAAGACGTGGGACAACATGTTGCGCGCGCAGATCACCAACGCGTCGCTGTTCTCTCTGCCTGGCGGCGATGCCGGTCTGGCTGTTGTGGCCGAGGCGGGTAACCAGGGTTGGGATTACTCGCCCGATGCACGCGTTCTCAATGGCGACGTATGGGGCTACACGGACGTTCAGGGCGCGGGTCATCGCTCACGCTGGGCGACCACTGCAGAGTTCAGTGCGCCTGTCACATCGATGCTGACGGTGGATCTGTCAGGCCGCTACGACAACTACAATGTTCAAAACAAGACCATTAGTCATGGTACTTACAACATTGGTCTTGAGTTCCGTCCGTTCGAGATGCTCCTGTTGCGCGGCAAGTACGGCACGGCATTCAAGGTGCCTACGCTGGCAGACGAATTTCAGGGTGAGAGCGGTAGCTACTCCAACGTAATTGACTATTCGAACTGCGCTATTTCTGGTGCAACACCGGACAAGATCGCCGCATGTAAGCCACCTTACAACTTGGTGCAGTACCTCGGCAGCACGAGGGGTGATCCGAATCTGAAGCCCATCACCGCGAAGGTGTGGAACTATGGCTTAGTCCTGGCTCCTCTTCCGCAGATGTCGCTGAGCGTCGATTACTATCACTACAACATCAAGAACGAAGTCGCTCCTCAGTTTGCCAACAACTTGTCTCTGCAGGAATATCAGTGCAGCATCGGTCAGATCGATCCTAACTCACCGACCTGTCAGAACGCCGTAGCCTCGATTACCCGTGGTCCTTCGACCGATGGCGTGCATCTGGGTACGATTCAGGCGATCAATACGCCGAAGGTGAACGTATCGCAGGAACTGGTGAATGCGGTAGTCGCGAATTTTGGCTATATCCAGGACATCGGCCGTTTCGGAAAGCTATCGTTCAACACCTCTTATAGCAACGTACTGAAACATGAGCTTGAGCAGTTCCCTGGCGATCCGCCGATTGACGAACTGCGCGACCCGGAGTTCAGCACTGACTTCAAGACCAAGGTCAATGCGTCTATTACTTGGACGTACGACAAGTGGAGCACCACGCTCTACGGCAATCGCTATGGCTCGACGCCGAACTTCATTGCGACTCAGATTGGCTACGGTCAGCCTGGTGCCGCAAAGCTCGCGCCATGGTTCGTGTACAACGCCAGCGTAACGTTCAACCCGACCGATAACCTTGCCTTGTCGTTCCTGGTGGACAATGTGTTCAACAACATGCCGCCAGAAGACCACAGTTATCCGGGTACCGAGGGATCGCCGTATAACTCGCTCAACTACAACGTGAACGGTCGCGCTTATTACGTTCAGGCGACTTACAAGTTCGGCAAGGCAAACTGATCTGCCTTTGATTGAAAAAAAGCCCCGCGGATAGCGGGGCTTTTTTTTGTGCTTGAACTCATTTGACGGAGATGCCTGCTTCGAGCAAAAGGGCCTTCAGTCCGCCCAGTTGAGGCTCATAGCGGCGCCATCGATCGACCGATTTTCGATTCATCGGTTCGCGAACCTGCGCTGCGCTGGCCGTGGCCACCGGCGCAGCGTTCTCGTGAAACCTCAGACAGGCGTCATCCCAGGTCAATCCGCAGAAGGAAACGATCTCCCGGGAGCCCTGTTCCTGGGCATCGACCAGGGATTCGTAGTCGACCTCAAGGATGCGGCCGGGAAGAACGCGACGCCAGTGCGACATGAGGCGATCGAACAAAATGTAGTAGCGACCTACGTCAAGCAAATCGAATGTATAGTCGAAAAATGGCGAGGTAAGCGTAAACAGTTGCCTGAAATTGCTAAGGCACGAGTCCATCGGATTGCGGCGCAGGCAGATGATCTTTGCCCTGGGCAAAGCCTTCGCTATAAAGCCCGCATAGAGAAAATTATGCGGTAACTTGTCGATGAACCGAGGTCGAGAGCCCGTGAGCGGTCGGGTGCTGTCGATGTAACTTCGACCCACGGCTTCCCAGTCGAGATCGTTTGCGTGTGCGATAGTATCGGGGTCGAGAAGCAAGGGTGTCCGGCTTCGAGATGCCTGTTTAAGAACCGCACTGAAGTTCGATAGCTCGCCCGCGGAATAGACATCCGGGTGGCTGCTTACGATTCTCTCGACCAGGGTCGTTCCGCTGCGGGGCATGCCGATAATGAAAATCGGCTCATCGGTCAAAAAACCTACCGACTCTGTAACCGGCTCGGAAAATGCGGTCATCAAGGACTCGAAAATTTCTTTGTCCTGATCGCTCGAATAAGCACGCGATTTCCCGGCCGCAGTCTTACCTTTGGTGAGGTGGTCGAAAGCATTCGGATAATCCGCCAGATCCTCCAGTTCCTTGGCAAGTGCAAGATGGAGATACATGTTTGCCGAAAGGTCGCTTCCGGCGCTGGTCAGTGCGTTCTCCAAACGAGTAACGTGATTGTTCGATGGCGTTTGCTTGCGGATCTGGGCCAAGGTCAGGTTGGCATTCCATCGCGTCGGCTCCAGCTCCAGACAGCGTTCCAGCTCGTTCTCCGCGGCGGCCAGCTCGCCGGCTGAGATCAGCGCAGTGGCGTAATTGAAACGGAACAGGCCGACTTGGGGGGCCAGTTCCACAACCTGGCGAAAGACGGCCGTGGCACGGTCATACGCGTTGCAAAACGAGAACACGACACCCAGGGTATCGAGGGTCACCGCATCCCGCGGTTGCAGCGCCATGGCCCGATTGGCAACCGTCAACGCCTCACTGGTTCTATGTAGGGCGATCAGCGTTTTTGCGTACTGGACGGCGTATCGAGTATTTGTCGGATCGAGTTGGGTCGCCCGGGCCATATGCTGTGCGGCGAGCTGCGGTATTCGCAACTCAAGTGCCGCTACCCCGGTTAGGTAATGCAATCCAGCATGTTCCGGAGCGATCGGAATCAACTTCGCCGTGTGCTCAAGTAAGCCACGCCAGTCCTGTCGATTGAAGGCTGCCAGTGCCTGTTCGTAGGTTTGCGCGGGATCGGTCATAGACAAAGGCCAATACGGAATTTAGATTCGATCATGTTAACCGGTAGCCACCACCGTGGGTTACAAGCTTGCCACACGCTAGTGTCGCCATGATGGTTACCATATGCGGCTTGGCAGCCTCACAAGCCACTTCCTTAGTCGTGGATTCAACACAATTAAGGCGCCGAAGGTGCGGTAGCAATGATCATTTGGAATCGAGTTTATCCATTGATTCTGCCGCGATGGGCGGAGATGCTTTGCCCGTTCAAAAGGCCACCTGCGAATCCTTTGCATGCCAGCGGGATACATCATGTACTGGGGTCAGGTCGATGTAATTAGCTGGGTCGTAGCTTTGGCTTTGCTGGTCGGCGCTTTCTCGACAATGGCGACAGCGGGTGTATTTTGGATTCAGTCGACAGCTGCGGGAGTGATTGCATCTTTACGGCGTCTGTAATAGTGCCTTCCCAAGGGCCGGGGCAGAATGTTTTTAGCTGTGTGACGGGTTATCCTGCCAGTGATTCGTTGACTCATCAGACAACGTGCACGAACTTTTAAAGTCCGCATTTCAGCAACGTCAACTAATCGCAAGTCGTTCAAGAGAAGCCCTGCCATTGGCGGAGTTTTTTGGATTGCTGCCCGGAAACTCAGTCGACCGCGATCCCTTCGCCCCGCAGAAGCGCGCGCAACTCAGCCAATTGTTCTTCGTAGTTGCGCCAGCGATCGATGGTCCGGCGGTTCATCGGCTCTCTTACCTGGACTGCGCTGGCGGTAGCAACCGGCGATGCGTTCTGGTGGAAATCGAGACAGGCATCGTTCCACGGAAGGCCGCAAAACTGGATGATCTCGCGCGAGCCGACCTCCTGAGCGTCAACCAGCGCCTCGTATCCGACTTCGAGGATGCGGCCTGGCAGCACGCGTTGCCAATGCGTCATCAGACGATCGAACAGCGCGTAGTACCGCCCCACGTTGAGCAGATCGAACGAATAGTCGTAGTACGGCGAGCTGAGCGTGAACAGTTGCCTGAAGTTGCTCAGGCAGGTGTCCATCGGGTGCCGGCGCAGGCAGATGATCTTGGCTTTCGGCAAGGCCTTGGCGATAAAGCCGGCATAGAGAAAATTATGTGGAAGCTTGTCGATGAAGCGTGGCTTCGATCCAGTCAGCGGCCGCGTGCTGTCGACATAGCGCTGCCCCACTTGCTGCCAGTCGAGCTGACCTGAGCGGGTGACTGTATCCGGGTCCAGCAGCGAGAAAGTCTGGCTTCCTGAGGAGCGCTTCAATACGACGCCGAAATTCTGCAGCTCGCCTGCGGAAAGGACATCCGGGTGGCTGCTGATGATACGTTCCACCACGGTGGTGCCGCTTCGCGGCATGCCGATGATGACGATAGGTTCGTCGGTGTCGTAACCCGAAGTATCGGCGACGGGGTTCGGGAAGGCTTCGACCAACGCCGAGAAGAGCGCTTCGTCGCGAGCTATCGAATAATTCTTGGTGCGCCCGCCGGCCGCCTTGCCTTGAGCAAGGTGAGCGAAGGCATGGGGATAATCCGCTAAGTCTTCGTACTCCTTGGCCAGGGCCAAATGCAGATGCATGCTGGCCTGAAGGTCGGAGCGGGCTTTCGGCAGCAAGTCCCGCAGGCGAGTCACGTGATTATGCGTCGGTGTCTGGCGACGAATCTGAGCGAGCGTGAGGTGTGCGTTCCAGAAGGCCGGGTTGATCGAGATGCAGCCTTCGAGCTGTTCCTCTGCATCGGCGATGTTGCCAACCGCGATCAGGGTCGTCGCGTAGTTGAAGCGATACTGGGCGTTCTTTGGCTCCAGGGCGACTACTTGCTGAAATGCATCGGCGGCTGGTTGATATGCATTGCACAGCGAAAAAACCACACCCAGGGTATCGAGCGTCTGGGCATCGCGTGGGACCAGGGCCATGGTCCGATGCGCCGTCGTAAGGGCTTCCTTGGTCATTCGGAGCGAAAGCAGCGACCTGGCAAATTGCGCGCCGTAGTTAACGTTCCTGGGTTCGAGTTCCACCGCGTAGCCAAGTCGGGTTACGGCCGCGGGCAGCAGTTGGAGCTCCAGGGACGCCACGCCATTCAAGTAATGCAAGGCAGCATGATCTGGAGCCAGGGGCAGGAGTTTGTTGGTGAGGTCGAGTGCGTTGCGCCAATCGCGCCGGTTGAAGGCAGCGATCGCCTGTTCGTACATCTGCTTTGGATCTGACATGTACTTCACGCCCGATCAGTGAAAGATTCCAGTTAGCGCATTCTAGGCGAGAGGTAAAAATGATACTGGCATGCCATCGTCAAACATCAGTTTCCCGCCAACATCGCCGCAATCTTCGCCATATGCGACTCGGCCGTCTCCCGCACCACTTCTTTATCCGCCTCCGGATCCTTGCCCTGCCAATGCAGGTCGTCCTGCGGCAGTTCGTGCAGGAAGCGGCTGGGTTGGTTGCTGTGCACTTCGCCGTAGCGCTTGGTCTTGGCTGACCACGACAGCGTCAGCATTTCCTTGGCGCGGGTGATGCCGACGTACATCAGGCGGCGCTCTTCGTCGATGCGGCCTTCGTCGATCGCGCCGTCGTGGGGCAGGGTGCCGTCTTCGCAGCCGACGATAAAGACGAAGCGAAATTCCAGGCCCTTGGCGGAGTGCAGGGTCATCATGCGCACCGCGTTGCCGGGCTCGTCGCGGTCGGCATGGCTGAGCAGGGCGAGCTGGGCGGCGAGGTCGCCGGCGCTGTTGTTGCTTTTCTGCATGGCGCGGAACCAGTCGGCCAGTTCGCGCAGGTTGCCCAGGCGGCGTTCGCGCAATGCCGCGTCGGTGGTGCTGGCGGCGATCTGCGCGGCGTAGCCGGTGCGCTTGAGAATGGTTTCGACCAGATCGGCGGCGCTTTCGTGTTGCGCCGAACTGCGTAGTTCGTCGAGGAGGTTGGTGAACGATGCCAGTGCAGCGGCAGGGCGTGGCGTGAGCTGGCGCAAGACGGCGTCGCTGCGCGCTGCATCGAGCAGAGATGCGTGCTTGGTCTGCGCGATCTGGCCGAGTTTTTCCAGCGTGGTGGCGCCGATCTCGCGCTTGGGTACGTTGACCACACGCAGAAACGCGGCGTCATCACTGGGGTTGGTCAACAGGCGCAAGTAGCAAAGCAGGTCTTTGACTTCGGCGCGGTCCAGGAACGACAGCGCGCCGGTGAGGTGATACGGAATGCGTGCCAGACGCAGTGCTTTCTCCAGCGGGCGCGCCTGGAAATTACCGCGATAGAGGATGGCGATATCGTGCCAGCGTGCCTTGTGCTTTTCCGCCAGGGTGGTGGCGATGGCGGCGACGCGTTCGGCTTCGTGTTCGTTTTCCTTGCACTCCAGCACGCGGATCTGGGGGCCTTCGGGGTGGTCGCTCCACAGTTTCTTTTCGTGTAGATGCGGATTGTTGGCGATCAGCTTGTTGGCCGCGCGCAGGATGCGTTTGCCGCAGCGGTAGTTCTGTTCCAGCTTGATCACGCGCAGATTCGGCCAGTCGCGGCCGAGCTGGTCGATGTTTTCCGGATTGGCGCCGCGCCAGGCATAGATCGACTGGTCGTCGTCGCCCACGCAGGTGATGCGGCCGCGCTCGCCGGCCAACGCCTTGAGCAACCGGTATTGGGCGTCGTTGGTGTCCTGGTATTCGTCGACCAGCAGATAGCGCAGGCGTTCGCGCCAGCCATCGCGGCATTCGGTGTCGTTCTCCAGGATGTTCAGCGGCAGGCGGATCAGGTCGTCGAAATCCACCGCGTTGAATGCCGCCAGGCGTGCCTGATACAGCTCGTAGATCATCGCCGCGTCCTGCTCGCGCGGGCTGCGCGCGGCCGCCTGCGCCTGGGCCGGCGACAGGCCCGAGTTCTTGGCGCGGCTGACCAGGTTGCGCAGCGCGAACAGGGCGTCGGGCTTGATGCCCTTGGGCGCCAGCTCCTTGATGATGCTTTCGCTGTCGTCGGCGTCGAGTACCGAGAAGCCCTTTCGCAGATTGGCGCGCGCGTGCTCGATCTGCAGGAATTTCAGGCCCAGCGCGTGGAAGGTACACACGGTCAGCGCCGCGGCATCCTCGCTGCTGATCAGCTTGGCCACGCGCTCGCGCATTTCCTTGGCCGCCTTGTTGGTAAAGGTGATCGCGGCGATCTTGGCGGCAGGAAGCTTCTTGCGTGCAATCAGGTACGCGATCTTCTGCGTGATCACCGAGGTCTTGCCGGAACCCGCGCCAGCGAGCACCAGTAGCGGGCTGTCGCAGTGTTCGACGGCGGCCAATTGTTGCGGGTTGAGCATGATCGGGACGATGCGAGAGGCGGCACCCGATGTTACCAGAGCCTACCTGCTACGCTTGGAGGCTTGGGAACAATGGATGGGCGCCATAGAGGGCGGGCCAGGGGACGAAAGCATGACGAATCAGGACGATGCAGCGTTCGAGCGTTGCGATGTGGCCATCATTGGCGGCGGGCCGGCGGGGAGTACGGCCGCGACGCTGCTGGCCCGACGGGGTTACAAGGTGGTGGTGCTGGAGAAAGCCCATCATCCGCGGTTTCATATCGGCGAGTCCTTGCTGCCGATGAACCTGCCGGTGTTCGAACGCCTTGGGGTGCTGGACAAGGTGCGCGCCATGGGCGTGTACAAGGCCGGCGCGGATTTCGAGGCGGACAACGCGCGCGGCTACAACACCTATGCTTTCAGCCGCGTGGTTGGAGAAAGCCCGCCGCATGCATTCCAGGTATGGCGCCAGGATTTCGACCAGATGCTGTTCAAGCACGCGTGCGAGAGCGGGGCCGATGGCCGCGAGGGACACGAGGTAGTGCAGGTCGAGCAGACCGGTTCGCGTGAGTCGCATCTGGAAGTACGTAGCGACGACGGACGCACCTACAAGCTGGCAACACGTTATGTCGTCGATGCCAGTGGCCGCGATGCTCTGCTGTCGCGTCGCAAGAAGCTCAAGCGCAAGAATCCGGAGCACCAGAGCGCGGCCATCTTCGGCCACTTCCACAATGCGACCTATCGCAGTGGCGAGGACGCCGGCAACATCAGTATCTACAGCTTTGCGCATGGCTGGATGTGGATGATCCCGCTGCCCGACGGCGTGATGAGCGTGGGCGCGGTATGTCGCCCCGATTACCTCAAGCAGCGCCGTGGCAGCCCGGCCGAGTTTCTGCTGGAGACGCTGCGGTCGAACCCGGCGCTGTGGGAGCGCGTGCGCCAGGCCGAGTTGATCGGCGACGAGGTACGCGTCACCGGCAACTACTCCTATGACTCCGGACGCATGGGCGGGCCGGGCTGGCTGCTAATCGGCGACGCCTTTGCCTTCCTCGATCCGGTGTTCTCCTCGGGTGTATATCTGGCCATGAGTGGCGCCGAGAATGCCGTGGCGGTGATCGACCAGGCCCTGCGCGAGCCACGACAGGAAATGCGCCTGATCCGCCGGCTGGAGCGCCGCCAACGTGCCGGCATGCGACGTTTCGCGTTCTTTATCTACCGGTTCAACGGCCCGGTCATGCAGCACCTGTTTCGCAATTCCAAGGGATTCCTGCAGCTGGACCAAGGCGTTACCTCGATGCTGGCCGGCGATGTCTTCGACTCGTTCCCGGTGTGGTGGCGCCTGCAGGTGTTCAGGCTGGTCTACGCGATCCATGCCTTGTGCGATCGCTCGCGCTGGGCGGCCGAGCGCAAGCTGCGCCTTGCGCAGGCCCGAACGGCCTTCACCGGGGGAACGACTCAGGTAGACGACGCCTGACGGGGTTACCATGTGCACCTGTTTGATAGGTGCACCATGGCCAAGCTCTATTTCTACTATTCGGCGATGAATGCCGGAAAGACCACCACGCTGCTGCAAAGCGCGTACAACTATCACGAGCGTGGCATGCGCACGTTGATCCTCACGCCGGCGCTGGACAACCGCTTTGGCGAGGGTGTCGTGGCCTCGCGTATTGGCCTGAAGGCGAATGCGCGGCGGTTCTCCGGCGAGGAGGATCTGTTCGCCATGGTGCAGGCCGATATCGCCGCGCAAGGCGCCTTGCACTGCGTATTCGTCGACGAGGCGCAGTTTCTGACCAAGGCGCAGGTCTGGCAGCTCTCCGATGTCGTGGACAAGCTGAACATACCGGTGCTGGCCTATGGCCTGCGTACGGATTTCCGCGGCGAGTTGTTCGATGGGAGCCGTTATCTGTTGGCCTGGGCGGACAACCTGGAGGAGATCAAGACGATCTGCCATACCGGGCGCAAGGCCACCATGGTGGTTCGCGTAGATGAACAGGGCCGCGCCGTCACCGACGGCCCGCAGGTTGAGATCGGCGGCAATGACCGCTATGTCTCGGTCAGCCGCGCCGAGTTCAAGAACATCACCGAGGGGCACGGTCGCATCGAATTGCAGCAGACCGTGCTGCCGCTGGGCGAGCGGCCTTGAGCCCTCGCGTTGTCACCACAAGGATTCCCCCTATGAGCAAGCCCGTCATCATCCCCGCCTGGCAGCGCCCGCACTGGCAGCCCAGCGACGAAGAAATCCTGCTGCAGTTCTATGTCTTCGGCAATTTCGGCACCGGCCGCCCGCCGATGCAGGACTATGGCAGCGACGGCTTGCCGCATGGCGTGGAGATGACCAGCTACCACCACAATGCGCTGCGCCAGTGGGAAGGCTACCCGCTCAAGGGCGGCCTGGGTCGCATGCTCAAGGAAGACGCCGCCGAGGCATACAAGCTGGCGCTCGACGCGCCACAGGTGCTGGTGATCCGTGGCCGCATCAAGGACAGCCAGGCGACCGGCTATCTGCGTGATACGTTCGGTGTGATGGCGGCCCTGCTCGACGTGGGCGGCACCGCGATTTTCGACCCACAGATCGTCAGTCTGCTCGATGCGGACGCATGGCGTCGCCGTTACCTCATCGCCGATGGGGCGCCCACGCGCAACCATCTGTTGATCATGCGCGACGGCGAAGACCAGCTCGGCCGGTCCTGGGTTCATACGCGTGGCATGCGCAAGTTCGGTCGGCCGGATATCAGCCTGCGTAACGTGCCCGATCGCGATATCGATCGCGCAGGGCAGTTATGCGAACGCCTGGCAGATATGCAGGCGTTGGGCGCGCATTTTGTCGATCGCCAGTCGCTGGAAGCCGAGGGCGTGCCGGGTCTTGTCGCCAAGCTGGGTGGTGACCTCGAACATCCCGATTTCAACAATACCTACGTCGAATTTCGCTGGCCGGATTGATCCAGGCTCAGCGTTGGCAGCGTGAGCACCAGAAGGTCGAGCGCTGCCCGAGCACGGCTTGGCGAATCGGCGCGCCGCAGGTACGGCACGGTTCGCCTTCGCGGCCATAGACGTTCAACTCGCGAAAGAAATAGCCAGGCGCGCCGTCGGGGTTGAGGAAATCGCGGAGCGTGGTGCCGCCGCGTTCGATCGCCCACGCTAGGATGCGCTTCACTTCCGCCGCCAGTCGCGCGTAGCGTTCGCGCGATACCGAGCCGGCGGCGCGGCGGGGGTCGATGCCTGCCGCGAACAAGGCTTCGCTGGCATAGATGTTTCCCACGCCAACCACGATGGCGTTATCCATCAGGAACAACTTCACCGCCGCTTTGCGGCCGCGTGACATGCGCCAGAGCAGATCGCCGTCAAAATCGTCGGTTAACGGTTCAGGGCCGAGGTCGGCCAATAGCTCATGCGTGCTTTCCGGCGGCTGCCATAACAGGCAGCCGAAGCGGCGCGGATCGGTGAAGCGCAGGACGCGCTCGCCTTGCGCTGCTGTGGCCTCGACGACGATATCGACGTGGTCGTGCTTGCCCAACGGTGCATCGGGCGGCAGCACGCGCAGCATGCCGGACATGCCAAGGTGCAACAGCGCGCTGCCGACTTGCGTATGCAACAGCAGGTATTTCGCGCGACGTTCGACTGCGTCGATGCGTTGGCCTGGCAATAGCTCGGTGATTTCCTTTGGAATCGGCCAGCGCAGATCGGCACGGCGCAACGTCACCGCCGTGATGCGTCGGCCGATCAGGTGCGGGGCGATGCCGCGGCGCGTGGTTTCGACTTCGGGGAGTTCGGGCACGGGTTCAGAGTAGTGATTGAGCTGTAGGAGCGACTGAAGTCGCTCCTACAGCGTTTCTTTTGACCAAGTGCCGCGCTTACGCCCCAGGCGCCCAACTCTCGTGGAAGCTACCCGGCTCATCGATGCGCTCAAACGTATGCGCACCGAAGTAATCGCGCTGGGCCTGAATCAGGTTGGCGGGCAGGCGCTCCGTGCGATAGCTGTCGTAGTACGCAATGGCCGAAGAGAAGCCCGGCACCGCCACACCCGCCTGCACCGCCGCCGATACCACATCACGCAAGGCCTGCTGATAATCGCCAGCGATCTTCTTGAAGTACGGATCGAGCAACAGATTGACGATCTTGGGATTGTGATCGTAAGCGTCGGTGATCTTCTGCAGGAAGCGCGCACGGATGATGCAGCCCGCGCGGAAGATCTTGGCGATGTTGCCGTACGGCAGGTCCCACTTGTACTCCTCGGACGCGGCGCGCAACTGGGCAAAGCCCTGGGCGTACGAGACGATCTTGCTCAGATACAGCGCACGACGCACCGATTCGATAAAGGCCGTGTGATCGCCCTTGAATGTGTTGTTCGGGCCGGCAAGCTGCTTGCTGGCTTCCACGCGCTGCTCTTTGAGCGAAGACAACAAGCGCGCAAACACCGATTCGGTAATCAGCGGTAGCGGCACGCCGAGGTCCAGCGCATTCTGGCTGGTCCACTTGCCGGTACCTTTCTGTGCGGCGCGGTCGAGCACGATGTCGAGCAGGTCCTTGCCGGTCTTCGGATCTTTCTTCTTGAAGATGTCAGCGGTGATTTCGATCAGATAACTGTCGAGTTCGCCGGTGTTCCATTCGGCGTATACCTTGCCCAGCTCGTCGTTGGAAAGACCGAGCACGTTCTTGAGCACGGCATAGCTTTCCGAGATCAGCTGCATGTCGCCGTATTCGATGCCGTTGTGCACCATCTTCACGTAATGGCCGGCGCCGTCGGGGCCCATATAGGCCACGCAGGGTTCGCCATCGCTCGGCGCCTTGGCGGCAATCTCGGTGAGAATCGGTGCGACCAGGTCATAGGCCTCGCGTGCGCCACCGGGCATGATCGACGGACCATGCAGCGCACCTTCCTCGCCGCCGGACACGCCGGTGCCGATGAAGTGCAGGCCGGACTTGGCCAGATCCTGGTTGCGACGGATGGTGTCCTGAAAGAACGTGTTGCCGCCGTCGATCAGGACGTCGCCCTTGTCCAGCAGCGGCTTGAGTTTCTCGATGGTGTCGTCGGTCGGCTGGCCGGCCTTGACCATCAGCAGGATGCGCCGCGGTTTTTCCAGCGAGTCGACGAATTCTTCCAGCGTATAGGTCGGGACAAGCTTCTTGCCCGGGTGCTTGGCGATCACCTCGTCGGTCAGTTCCCTGGACCGATTCCAGATCGATACCGTGTGGCCGCGACTTTCGATATTGAGCGCAAGATTGCTGCCCATGACCGCCATGCCGACCACGCCGATCGGTTGCTTGCTCATCTGGTGACTCCTTGAGGTTCTCGTGTACTGCCCCGGATATGGGGAATCCCGCCCGTTGTACAAGATCGGATGTAAGGAGGCGATCAATGTTCGAGGGCTATAAACCCAACGACATCGCCTTGCCCTCGACCGGACGCGGCGAATAACGCGCTGGAATCAGGGCGATACGATCGCCCACGCGCACATAGCGCTGTGGCCCGGTCACCGAGGTTTCGCCAAATTCCACGCGCTGGCCGTTCAATTCCAGGGTGGCCGACGGCGGTGCCAATCCGATCCTGGACAGCGAGAAATCCTGTGCGGGTCGCCATTGCAATACCTCGGCGGCGGCCGTCTGAGCCAGCTCGTTGAGGCGGCCGTCGTCCGCGCGTGCGTTGTGGCCATCGGCGTTCCACCAATGGCCGTCATGGCGGCTGTAGTGCTGCATCGGCGCACTTTGAAATTGCAGGCCGATCTGGTCGACCGCGGCCGGATCGATACCGAGCAGATTGCCCGGGTCGTTGCGCCGGTCGCGCTGCCATTGCCATAGCGCCGCGACCACCACGGCGCCCACGATGACCAGCAGCACCATCCGCCCGCGCGTCGCGCGTTTCATGCGCGACGCCTGCGCCAGGCGATCCACGTGCCCGCCAGCAGCAAGGCCAACGGCAGCCCGAGTAGAAAGCCCATGCTCACCGCGTTGAGCTGCGCTTGCGACAATTGCAGCAGGCGGTCGGGTGCCCCACGCGGAGGCAGGTTGACCAGCGCGTCGTCGCCCAGCAGCCAGTCGAAGACGCGTTCGCCCAAGGCACGATTGCCGCCGTTGCCGAGGAAGCTGTTGGAAAGGAAGTCGCCATCGCCGATGACCACGGCGCGTTGCTCGGCTTTGTCGGGGCTGGGCGAAATGCGGCTCAAGGCAAAGCCGAAATCCAGCGGGCCCTTGAGTTCGCCTGCGTCGGCGTCGTAGCGAATGGTCGAGTCGTGTGCGTTGTCGATCGGCTTGAACTCGGTCCAGCTCTGCGCGCCTGAGCGCAGGAAGGGTGCAATGCCCCAATTCGCGTTCGATACCTTCGCCAGCGCGGAGACCTGCGGGAACACCGTCGACAGCACGAAGCCGCGCGTTATTGCCTGTGCGGGGTAGTCGCCCAAGGCAAGGATGCGTGGATCTTTCAAGCCCAGTGCGGCGCCCTGACCATCGACCAGTACGCCAGGCAGGACGCGGACGCCCAGCGCTTCGGCCAGTGGCGAGAGCCCGAGATCGTCGTTCGACGGTTCGGTCAGCCACAGCAGGTTGCCACCGTTATTGACGTAATCGACCAGCGCCTTGATCTCGGCGGGTGGCAAGGCCAGCGAGGGGCTGGCCAGTACGACCAGGTTGGTGTGCTCGGGCACGCCGGTGACCTGCGCGAAATTCAACGGCACCGCACGCATGCCGCGCCCTTCAAGCTGCGCGATGAAGATGCCCAGGTCGGCATTGCCCTTGCCGTCGGCACGACGTTCGCCATCGCCGGTGACAAAAGCGACGATACGCTCGCCGCCACGCGCGAGTCGCTCCAGTGCATTGGTAAGGCTGCGTTCGTCCAGTTCATCCAGGCGTTGTTCGCGATCCTGGTAATGCAAGACCAAAGCACCGTCGACGGTAATGCCTTGCTCGCGCATCGCCGCCGGGTCTTGCTGCGGATCGACGAAGCGCAGGTTGATGTCCGGCTTGACGCGCTGAAAGCGTTGAATAAAACCGGCAATCGTCTGGCGAAGATCGCCCTGGGGATTGGCGTAGCTGACGATCTCCACTGGGCCCTTGAGCGTCGTCAGCACCGCGCGGCTTTCCGGCGGAAGGCTGGCCCGTCCGCCGTAGGTCCAGTCGACGCTGTGGTCGTAGCGTGTGCTCAGATAGCCCAGCGCGGCGACACCCGCCAGCAGGGCAAGCGCGAACAGCCAGCCGTCGAGTCGTTGCGAAAGTCGACGCTTCATCAGCCGCGCTCCTTGTCTGCCGCAAGGCGACGCGTTGCCAGCGCCAGCGCGAATACGATGACCAGCACGAACCACAGCACGTCGCTGGTCGATACCAGTCCGCGCAGCAGGGCCTCCAGATGGGTGCTGAGGGCGAGCCAGTTGATGGCCCCGTTATCGATCCCGGCCATCTGCGCACCGGAATTCACGCCGATAAGCGCCAGGCCGATCATCAGGCTGGCCACCGCTGCGATCGCCGGATGCGAAGAAAAGGCCGAACAAGCGACGCCGATGGCGGCCAGGGTGGCCAGGGCGAGCGCGGTGCCGAGCGTCGCCGCCGCGAACTTGCCCGCATCCAGATGCACGCCATGGGCGATGCTGAGCGGCATCGCGATGGCCAGCAGCAGCCACAGCACCAGCCACAGCAGCAGCGCGAGATATTTACCCAGTACGATCCGTGAGGCCGGCAAACCGGTGCCGAACAGGAGCGGCAGCGTTCCCTGCGTGCGTTCGCCGGCAAGACTGGCCATGGTCAACACCGGCACGATGACCAGCGCCATTTCGATCAAGCCGAAGGGGATCACGCCGGCGGTCAAAAAGCTGCTCAATATCGGCACGGCGACCAGATCGGTATAGCCGGGGCCGCTTGGTGTGGCACCGAGTTTGATCTGGTTGGCGAGAAACGCCCCCAGCAGCAGCACGAAACGCCAGGCCAGCTCGGCCAGCGTCAGTGCTGCCAGCACCCAGGCAAGCGGGCGCACGAACAGGCGGCGCAACTCAAGCCGCGTCACAGCCAGAACACTCATGCAGCCTGTTTCCCCGTGCCGCCACGCAGGGCGATATCAAAAAAGGTCTGTTCCAGCGCTTCGTGACCGGTGCCAGCGATCGCCGCGTCGTAGCGCAAGGTGCCCTCATGCAGGATCGCCACGCGATCGCAGACGGCGGTGACTTCGGCAAGCAGATGGGTGGAAAGGATTACCGCGGTGCCCTGGTCGGCGACTTCGCGAATCAGCGTGCGCAGCATGGACACCTGCACCGGGTCGAGCGCATTGGCTGGCTCGTCGAGCACGAGCAGCCCGGGCTTGTGCAGCAGCGCGCAGGCCAGGCCCAGACGCTGGCGCTGGCCTTGCGACAACACGCCTGCCAGGCGCCGGCTCAGCGAGGTCAGGTCCAGCCGCTCCAACACGGCGTCGCGCGCCTGACATAACGCCGCAGATGCCAGGCCGCGCAGCCTTCCATGAGCGTCGAGATGTTCGATGACCGTTAATTCCGGCCACAACGGGGCACGTTCGGGCAGCCAGCCTATGACCTGGCGCGCCAGCTCAGGCCGTTCCAGGAAGTCTTCACCGTTCAGCCTGATCTGCCCGCTGTCCGGGCTCAGGGCACCGGCAATCATCGACAAGGTGGTGGATTTGCCGGCCCCGTTGATGCCCAGCAAACCCAGTACCTGTCCCGAATCCAGGGTCAGGCTGAGACCCTGCACGGCGGGCCGGCCGGCGCGGTGGCGGCTGACATCTTGTAGCTGTAAAACGGTAGTAGGCGCGGTCATTGCATGATTGTCACGGTGCCCACACCGTTAAACAACCGGGCGCTCCAAAGCCCTGGGAACTGCGGCACATTTCGCCGTTCAGATTCATAGGGTTCCATGCTGGCGGGTACGGACACCCTGTTCTAGACTCAGACCCAAATACCCGAGTGCAAATACATGCTTGATGCAGTGCTGACTTTCCTGTCCCAGGGACTGACCAACGCCAGCTGGGTCACCATGCTGGTCTATACGTTGGTGATGACGCAGATCACCATTTTTACGGTGACGCTGTACCTCCACCGTTGCCAGACCCATCGTGGCGTCGATCTGCATCCGCTGATCGCGAACTTCTTCCGTTTCTGGGGCTGGCTCACCACCGGCATGGTCACCAAGGAGTGGGTGGCGATCCATCGCAAGCACCACGCCAAGGTCGAGACCGAAGAAGATCCGCATAGCCCGCAGATCTACGGCATCAAGAAGGTGTTCCTCGATGGTGTTTCCCTGTATCGCGATGCAAGCGAGAACAAGGAAGACATGGAGAAGTACGGCCGCGGTACGCCGGACGACTGGATCGAGCGCAAGCTGTTCAGCGCGCATCCGTATTGGGGCCCGACCCTGATGGCGATCATCGACCTGTCGTTGTTCGGTGTCATCGGTGGCCTGATCTGGGCCGTGCAGATGATCTGGATTCCGTTCTGGGCCGCCGGCTTCGTCAACGGTATCGGCCACTGGTGGGGCTACCGCAATTTCGAAAGCGCCGACACCGCGCGCAACCTGATCCCCTGGGGTTTCTGGATCGGCGGTGAAGAGCTGCACAACAATCATCACGCGTTCCCGAGCTCGGCCAAGTTTGCGCTGCGCAAGTGGGAGTTCGATATCGGCTGGGCAGCGATCTGCATGCTGCGTGCCGTGGGCCTGGCCAAGGTGCTGCGCGTTGCGCCGGCGCTGGACATTCGCCCCAACGTGCACCTGCCGGATGCCGAAACGCTCAAGGCCGTGCTGACTCATCGCTTCCAGGCCATGACCGATTATTACCGTCAGGTCATCGTGCCGACCCTGCGCGACGAAGCGCAGCATGCCGGCGAGAACATCAAGTCGGTGCCGCGTCGCATGCGTCTGGCGCTAGCCGACGGCGGCCGCTGGTTGGATAACGAAGGTCGCGACCGCATGCAGGCCGTGCTGGCCAAGCGCCCGACCCTGCAGACGGTGTGCGACTTCCGCACGCGCCTGTCGGCCCTGATGGAACAGCGCGGTGCGGACCAGGCACTCAATGGTCTGCAGCAGTGGATTCACGAAGCCGAGCAGAGTGGTATCCAGGCGCTGCAGAACTTCGCGCAGCGCTTGAAGGGTTACGGCGTTACCAGCGCCGCCTGATCTCTTCGGCTCGTTTGCTTCAAGTAAAAGCCCGCCTTACCGGCGGGCTTTTTTTATCGCTGTTCCTTGCGAATGACGAGCTTCAGTCCTGACCAGACGTCGCTTACCGCGCAGACTTTGATATCGACGAAGCCGAGCGGAAGCGCCACCTCGCGGATCGTGTTGTCGGTGATATCCGTGGGTAGCTTCGATGTTTTCTTGGGCCAGGATACCCAGACCGTTCCGGAAGGCTTGATGGTGTTTCGCAAGGTTTCCAGCGTCGCCTTCAGTTCTGCTTTCCCGGTGCTGAAAACATGCACGATATCGGTCAGCGGTGTGACTTTCCCTTCGAACACGACATCCGATGGAATGGGTGAGAGCCAGCAAGCGTAGTCGTCGGGCGCGTGCAAGGTAACGACGCGACTGCCCTCCACGATGCCGAGCTTCTTCGCAAGAGGCGTTCCCGAATAACCCGTGGATGATGGACTCATGCGATGTTGTACTCGCTTTGAACCAGGCCGCTGGCGTACTGACGTGTCGCTACATGTTTGAGAGCCACGTCCTGTTGTAGCGGGCCGAAGAGCGGGATGCCAGAACCGATCAGCACCGGAACGCGCGTAACGATAAGGCGCTGGATGAGTCCGGCCTGGAGAAACCGCTGAATGGTGATGCCGCCATCCACGTAGATATGTCCGATGCCGCGACTGGAAAGCTGGGACACGATGTCGTTGGGATCGCCCGACATAGGCTCTACGATCGCGCCCGGTGGAGCGGCCGCAAGCGTGCCGGTGGTGAGCACGAAAACGCGTTTCTTCCCGTACGGCCACGGATCAAAAGCCAGTACCGTGTCGTACGTGTTGCGGCCGATGACCAATGCGTCCACCGTCGCCATGAACTCGTCGTAGCCGTGCGGTTTGCCGCCGCCCGGCGGGAGAAAATCGAGAGCCCCATCGACGCGGGCGATAAAACCATCGAGACTGGTGCCGACAAAAACGGATGCTTTCATGGTCGAAGCCTCCACGGCTGCACAGTACCCATCGTAAGTTGGGGTCAGCCTCTCCGGCGCATCATAGAGTTTGCCGTTGAAATTGCAATTTCAATAACAAACAATCATTGCGTTGCCACGAGGCGACATAAGAATTTTCCACAGGGGTCATCCGTCTTGCTTCGAGTGCTATTGATCGGCGCTACCGGCGTATTCGGCCAGCGTATTGCACGTCAGCTGGCGCACGATGAGCGCTTCCAGTTGACCCTTGCCGGGCGAACGCTCAAGGCGCTCGACGCGATGCGCGTCGAGCTCGGCGATGCCTCCGTGCGCACGGCGATGATCGATGTGCACGCGTCCGATCTGCCGGCAGCCCTGGCGGCACAATCGCCGCAGCTGGTGATCCATTCCGCCGGGCCTTTCCAGTCGCAGGACTACCGCGTCGCCGAAGCCTGTCTTGCTTGCGGCAGCGACTATGTCGATCTGGCCGATGGTCGTCAGTTCGTCGCCGATATTGGCATGCTGGATGCAAGGGCGCGCGAGGCTGGGCGTTTGATCGTGAGCGGCGCATCGACACTGCCGGCCATGAGTGCCGCGGCGATCGATCATCTGCGCGATCGATTCGCTTCGCTCGACGAGATCGAGCATGCCATCAGTCCGGGCAACCGTACGCCGCGTGGCGACGCGACGGTGGCTTCGATCCTGGGTTATTGCGGCAGGCGCGTGCCGATCTGGCGCGATGGGCAGTGGCAGCATGCCTACGGTTGGTTATCGACGAAGCGTGCGCCGTTCCTGTCGGCGGGATCGCGCTTCGTGGGCATCTGCGATGTGCCCGACAATGTACTTTTTCCAGAGCGCTACAAAGGTGTGCGTTCGGTAACCTTCCGCGCCGGTCTGGAGCTTTATCGCCTGCATTTTGGCCTCTGGATGTTCGCGTGGCTTGCGCGCATGGGTTTGGCGAAAAACTTGCCGCGCCATGCATCGCGGCTGCGCCGCATGAGCGAATGGTTTCTTCGCGCCGGTTCCGACGAAGGCGGCATGGTGGTGCAACTGCGCGGCGTGGATCACCACGGACAGCCACTTCATCTGCGCTGGACGATCCACGCCGGTGCCGGCGACGGCCCGCAGATTCCCGCGATACCGGCGGTGGTGGTGGCGCGCAAGCTTGCCGATGGCGAACTGATGCAGCGGGGTGCTGTGCCCTGCATGGGCTTGTTTACGCTGGATGAAGCATTGGCTGCACTATCTAGCTATGCCATGACCACGCAGTTGGAGAAACTCGACGCATAGAGCGTACGTCATGCATCGGACACGATCTCCAGCCAGCCGCGATAGGCGACCAGTTGCCCGATCAGCGGCAGGCGCGTGTCGACGGTGAACGCATAGCGGCCGTCTGCGCAGCCGCTGCGTGAGAGGATGCTGCCGAAGCAGGCGCGTGGCAGGGGAATGCCGAAAGCCCACACGTGCTGTAGTGACCAGTCGATCGCATCGCCATCGCGACGCAGGATGAAGCCAAGCGTCGTGGGTCCGAGCCGCTCATACAGCAGCGGGGAGCCCTCACGACGGCTCAGTACCGATTGCATGCGCCGCGAAACGAAATGGCGAGCCCAGGTTTCCTGCATGCCGTCCGGCGTGATGACAACGCGTAGCTTCTGGCGTGGAGCGGGCTCGGGCAGGCCGAGCAGGCGACGCAGCAGTCTGGCGACGAGGTGCGACGCCCCCTCGATATCGGCTTCGCCGTCCGCGACGACACGTACAGGCGAGCCGTGCATGTGTTGTACCGGTGCCGGCAGTGCTTGCCAGGCGTCGGGACCCAGGAGGGTGGGAAAGAGGGGTGTCATGCCCGTCATTGTGAGCGCCGGAGTGCGGTGAATGAAAGCGTGCAGTGCTCTTCGAGCCTAAGCATGACTTACGGCAGGGAGGTGTACCCCGGTAGGCGTTGTAACGTCAGTGGAATGCCCACAGGAGACCGCACGATGCCGTCCGCCCGACCCAAAGGATTTCTGCTCACCGCTTGCGTGCTCGCCTGCCTGCCCGCCCTGGCGCTGGCAGGCTACGACAAGCCGCCGGAGCCGCTGCTCGGCGTGATGCACGCGCCATTGCCGGCAGTGCCCATGCTCGATCCCACCCGCGAGCGCATGTTGCTGGTCGAGCAGTCGCAGTACCCGCCGATCGCACGCGTCGCCGAGCCGTATCTGAAGCTGGCGGGCCTGCGCATCGAACCGGCCAATCACAGCCGGCACGATGCCTCCAGCGGCTACGGCATTCGCACCTGCCTGAAGCATTTCACGGTAGAGGACGTGACCAGCCACAAGCAGCTTCCGGTTGCGTTGCCGGCCGATGCCTGCCCTGGGCTGCCGCAATGGTCTCCCGATGGCCGCCGTTTCGCCTTTACCAATACCACTCGCGAGCGCACCGAGCTGTGGCTGGGCGACGCTCTGACCGGTCAGGTGCACCGCGTGGAAGGCGTATCGCTCAACCCGGTCATGGACGATGCGGTGCAATGGCTGCACGACAGCGATTCGTTGCTGGTCAAGCTGGTGCCGTCCAACCTGGGGCCCGCTCCCAAGGCGGATGTGGCTGCCGGTCCCGAGATCAAGGAATCGATCGAAGGCAAGGGTGAAAGCAGTTCGTACGAAGCGCGCGACACGCTCTCCAGCCCTGAAGACGAAGCGCTGTTCGACTACTACGCGACCGCGCAGCTTGCCACCGTCGACGCGGCCAGCGGCCAGGTTCGACCTGTGGGCCGACCCGGTGTGATCGCGGGCGTTTCCGGTGCGCCCGATGGCGAGCATGTGCTGGTCGAAACGCTCAAGAAGCCTTACTCCTACGTCACCACCTACGAACGTTTTGCGCGTGACGTTAGTGTGCTCGACGTTCGCAGTGGGCAATCGGCTGCCATCGCCTCGCTGCCGTTGGCCGATCGCGTGCCGGTTCATGGTGTTCCGACCGGTCCACGCGACTTCGAATGGCGCGACAACGCGTCGGCCACGCTGATCTGGCCCGAGGCGCTGGACCAGGGCGATTGGAAGGTGAATGTGCCGCATCGCGACAAGGTCATGATGTGGACCGCGCCCTTCAGCGGCAAGCCGAAGGAGGTGGCGCAGACTGCGCAGCGTTTCAGCGGCATGCGCTGGCTGGCCGAAGGGGATGAGCCTTTCGTGTACGAGGTGGATGCGAACAAGCGCTGGATCCACATCACCCGCATCAATGTTGCCGATCCGTCCAAGCCCGCGCGCACGGTGTGGGACTATTCGATGGACGAGAACTACAACGAGCCCGGCTCGCTGATGATGCGCCAACTGCCCACGGGTGCGCGCGTCGTGCGACAGGACGGCGATTTCGTGTATCTCGTCGGTTCGGGCGGTACGCCCCAGGGAGACCGTCCGTTCCTCGACCGCTACTCGCTCTCCACCGGACATACCGAGCGTCTGTTCCGCAGCGGTGGCGATCATTATGAATCGCCCGTCGCCGTACTCGATGGTGGCCAGCGTTTCATCACGGCGCGGCAATCGCCGGCCGAGCCCCCGAATCTGTTCATGCATGCACTTGGCGCGTCGGTGAGCGATGCCAAACCGGGCGAGGCCGCCTACGCTTCCACCAACGATGCGATTACCCATATCGCCGACCCGACGCCGCAGGTGCGTGGCATCGGCAAGCGTCTGGTGACCTACAAGCGCAAGGACGGCGTTGAACTGTCCTTCACCCTGTACACGCCACCCGGCTACAAGGAAGGTACCCGCCTGCCGGCCGTGCTCTATGCCTATCCGCTGGACTACGCCGATCCGAGCAAGGCCGGCCAGGTCAGCGGGTCGCAGCAGAAGTTCGACATCCTGCGCGGTTATCGTTTGCTGCTGCTCTCGGGCTACGCGATCATCGACAACGCATCGTTTCCGATCGTGGGCGATCCGCGCGAGGCGTACGACACCTACATCGATCAGCTGGTGATGGATGCGCAGGCGGCGGTGGACAAGGCGGTGGAGCTGGGCGTGGTCGATCGCAATCGCATCGGCGTTACGGGCCACAGCCATGGCGCGCTGATGACCGCCAACCTGTTGGCGCATACGCAGCTATTTCGCGCTGGCGTGGCCACTAGCGGCAGCTACAACAAGACGCTCACGCCGTTCGGTTTCCAGAACGAGCGACGTTCGCTCTGGCAGGCGCCGAAGGTGTACGAGCAGGCGTCGGCCTTCTTCCACGCCGACCAGATCAAGACGCCCCTGTTGCTCATGCATGGCATGGACGATGCCAATCCGGGTACGGAGTCGATCCAGTCGCCCAAACTGTTCCAGGCGATCCGTGGCCTGGGCGGCACCACGCGTCTGGTGATGCTGCCGCATGAGCCGCATTGGTATACGGCGATGGAATCGAACGAGCAGGAGGTCTACGAGATGCTGACCTGGTTTGATCGTTATGTGAAAAATGCCAAGCCCGCTGCGGCGGTGCCTCCGAAGCAGGGGGCCGCGGCGCCTTGAGTTGTTTTTTCTGTGGGAGCGGCTTCAGAAGTCTCAACTAGCCTCACCTTGTCGTCATTCCGGCGCAGGCCGGAATCCATTCCTCAGCTCAGATGCTTGCCAAAGGCTGTCTGACAAGCGAGGACCGAGGAATGGATTCCGGCCTGCGCCGGGATGACGAATAGGAGGGGTTTTTAGAGATTCTCTGAAGTGAGGCATGACAGGGCCATAAAAAAACCCGCCACAAGGGCGGGTTTTCGAAGAGAAGAAATAATCCAAAGATGGATTACTTGATCTTGCCTTCCTTGTAGATCACGTGCTTACGGACAACCGGGTCGTACTTCTTGAACTCGAATTTGTCGGGCGTGTTCTTCTTGTTCTTCTGCGTGGTGTAGAAGTGGCCGGTACCGGCCGACGAGATCAAGCGGATCTTGTCTTGCTTGCTATTAGCCATGACTTATCTCCTCAGACCTTTTCGCCGCGGGCACGCAGGTCGGCGATCACGGCCTCGATGCCCTTCTTGTCGATGGTGCGCAGCGCCTGGTTGGAGACGCGCAGTTTCACCCAGCGGTTTTCGCTGGCAACCCAGAAGCGACGCTCATGCAGGTTGGGCAACCAGCGGCGACGGGTCTTGTTGTTAGCGTGCGAGACGTTGTTACCAGTCTGCACACCCTTTCCGGTGACTTGGCATACACGGGCCATGATGACCTCCGTAAATTTTTTGACCGCCCGTTAGCCAGGGCGACATCGGCCCAGCGGCGCCTCGGCGCCCGCGATGCTGGAGATTGAAGCTTTCGAGGTTGCCGTTAAGGCCCGCATCGCGTAGCGGACATGCCCGATAGAGTCGGGCCGGCATAGTCGAGCCGTGCATTCTCTCAGGAAATCAGGGCCGTATGCAAGTTCCCGGGGTTCCCCTACTGGCGCCCGAGGCGTTTGCCTGGGCTCGGGGGCGGCAGGTGCCCTTGTTGCCCGTTCCCCGTTCCCCGCCGTTATGAAACAATCGACCTCTTTGCTTAAACCGCATTCGCGAACCGAGGGATACCCGATGGCAGACGTTATCGCCAACGGCCAGGCCAATGGCCAGGCCAACCAGCCGCAGCTGGTGCTGCAGAAGATCTACGTCAAGGACGTTTCGTTCGAGGCGCCCAATGCGCCGCAGATCTTCCAGGAGATCGGCGAGACCGACCAGCCGCCGCAGGTGCAGCTCAACCTGGGCCACAAGGCCACCTCGCTGGGTAACGACCTGTACGAAGTGACCCTGAGCCTGACCCTGACCTGCGCGGTCGGCGATCGCACGGCGTACCTGGCCGAAGTGGAGCAGGCCGGTCTGTTTGGCATTGCCGGCTTCAGCGAGCTGGATCATGCAGGCATCATCGGCAGCTACTGCCCGAACCTGCTGTTCCCCTATGCGCGTCAGGTCATTTCCGGCCTGGTGCTGGAAGGCGGCTTCCCGCCCTTCCTGCTGCAGCCGATCAACTTCGACGCGTTGTACGCCGAGCAGCAGCGCCGCATGACCGGCGGTGACGAGGCTCCGACGCTCAACAGCTGAGCCAAGGGCCATGGCCGATCGACCGACACTGGCCGTTCTTGGCGCAGGCTCCTGGGGCACTGCCCTGGCAGCATTGGCTGCCCGAAACGGTGTGCCCACGCGCTTGTGGGGGCGCGATGCCAATGCGTTGGCGGCCATGGCCGCCACGCATCGCAACGCGCGCTATCTGCCCGATCTGGAGCTGCCAGCCGAGCTGACCTACGAAAGCGACCTGGCGCGCGCATTGCGTGGCGCCGACGTGGTCCTGATCGTGGTGCCCAGTCATGCGTTCGCGGCGATGCTCGACGAGATCGCCCCGCTGCTTGAGCCGGGCGCATCGATTACCTGGGCGACCAAGGGTTTCGAGCCGGGTACCGGCCGCTTCCTGCACGAGCTGGTCGCCGAAAAATTGCCCGGCCGCTCGGCGGCGGTCGTTACCGGGCCGTCGTTTGCCCGCGAAGTGGCAGCCGGGCTGCCTAGCGCGGTCACCGTGCATTCGGAAGACGACGCGTTCGCGCACAAGGTGGCCTCGCTGCTGCATGCGCCGAACCTGCGCGCCTATTCGGGCAGCGACGTGCTCGGTGCCGAGCTCGGTGGCGCCATGAAGAACGTGCTCGCAGTGGCCACCGGTGTCGCCGATGGCATGGAGTTGGGCCTCAATGCACGGGCCGGCCTGATCACCCGTGGCATGAACGAGATGTTGCGCCTGGGCGTGGCACTGGGTGCGCGTCCGGAAACGCTGATGGGCCTGTCCGGCCTGGGCGATCTGGTGCTCACCTGCACCGGCGATCTTTCGCGCAACCGCCGCCTGGGCCTTGCCCTGGGTCGCGGCAAGGCCATCGACGAAGCGGTGCGCGAGATCGGCCAGGTGGTCGAAAGCGTGCTGACCGCCAATGAAGTCGTGCGCCTGGCCGACAAGCACGGTCTCGAGCTTCCCATCAGCCGCGGCGTGCACGCCGTGCTGCATGGCGAAGTGACGCCGGTGGAAGGTCTCAAGGCATTGATGGCGCGCGAACAGAAGCCGGAATATCCGCAGTCGTTGTTCGAGAAGCCATAAAGCCGGTCGCCATGCGCTTTTCAGGCCGCATGGCGGCCTGCTTCGCTCTTCACAGTGAACGCCGCGAACGGCTTCACCATTTTATTGCGGACATTCGCACGGCGAGCTTGCTAAGCTCGGTTCCTTTGGGCGCCATCGCGAGTCGCAATGCAGCCATCGGACGAACAGCCGCTACGCTCTACCTCCGCGCTGGAAGACAGCGAAGACATGCTGCCCGGCGTGTGGAGCAAGCTGCTTGCCGTACCGGTGCCGCCCCCGGCACATGAACCTGGCGTACTTGGCTTTTTCCTGGAGGTCATGGCCGAGGAAGGCGCCACCTGGGCGCATCTGGAAGTCGCTCCGGCGCTGTTGTCGGTAGGCGAGCAAGGGCGCTTTGTGCGCCCCGCGCCGCTCGATAGCAAACATCTGGCGCACGTACCGTTGGCGCCCCATGAACAACGTCTTGCCGCCACCTTGCTCGGCCTGCCGCAGACCTTGCGCAAGAGCCGCAGCTACGCGCGGCTGTCCGGCCATGTCGGCGATGTGCTGCTTGCCGAAATACTCGATACTTCGCCGTGTTTTCTCGGTGGACTGGCGGGCTTGCGCCTGTCGCGCGGCAAGTCGCACCAGCTCAACTGGCATTGGCAGATGGAAAAGGACGGCAGCCAGCGACTGCTGCCCGCCATGCCGACCAACTTGCGCCTGCTGCGGATCGACGGCCTGTGGTATCTCGACGCCGAACGCGCCGAGCTCGGCCGCCTCGATGCCGATGCGGAAGAAACCCATTGGCTCGACCTCCCGCCGCTCAAGCACGAATACAGCCAGAACCTGCGCGACGCGTTGCCGGAAAGCCGCCTCGCGCATCGCGTGCCGCTGCCCCAGGTGTTCGGGGAGTTGCGCAAGTCGGAGCTCGCACCCAAGCCGGTGCTAACCCTGCATGCGCTGACGCGCCATGCTCGCCTGGCCGCCGGCACGCCGCCGCTGGCCTATGCGCGTCTCGCTTTCGACTACGCCGGCGAGCGCCTGCCGGGCCGTGGTGGCGAGCCGCTGGTGCGGCGTGTACGTAACGGTCATCTGGTCGAGATCACCCGTCGTCGTGCCGAAGAGCTGTCGGCAATGGAACAGCTCGAACGCGCCGGCCTCACACCGGGCGTCGACACCGAAGGGCTGCCCTGGGACCTTGCCGATACCTTGCCCGAGGACGCCTGGCTGTTCCCCGGAAAAGGCTATGCCGGCGCACTCGAAGTCAACACGCCGGCACGCTGGCTGGCACTGCGGCCCAAGCTGGAGGGCGAGGGCTTTCAGCTCGACTACAACGCCAGCTTCCCGTTCGAGGTGTTGGAAGGGCCGGTCCGCTGGTACGGCAATGCGGTGGAAGACGCCGACGATCATGCCTTCGATCTGGAAATCGGTATCGAAGTGGAAGGCAAGCGACACAACCTGCTGCCCGCGGTGGCGCAGGCGCTGGCCGAGCACCAGTTGAATCTCAGCCCGTCGCCGAACGAGCCCGAAGATGCCGTGTGGTACGCGCCGGTCGATGAACGTCGACGCGTTCCGGTACGTCTGAAAGAGCTGCGTGGCCTGCTCGCGCCGCTGGCCGAATATCTGGAACGCCCACGCAAAAAACTGCATCTGCCGCGCGTGCAGGCCGGGCGTCTGGAAGAAATCGTCGACGCGCTGCCGTCGGGCGGCGAGCTGCAGGCACCGGAGCAACTGCGTGGCTTCACAGCGCGCCTGCGCGATGCCGCTGAGCGTGCCAGCGATGCGGTGCCGGCCGATCTCACGGTCGAGCTGCGCCCTTATCAACGCGAAGGCCTGCGTTGGTTGAATGCCTTGGCGGAGGCGGGCGTCGGCGGTGTGCTGGCCGACGATATGGGCCTGGGCAAGACGCTGCAGTTGATCACCCATCTGCTTGCGCTGAAAGAGCAGGGGACGCTGAACCAGCCGGCGCTGATTATCGTGCCGACCAGCCTGATTCCCAACTGGCAATCGGAAATCGCGCGTTTCGCGCCGGGCTTGCGCGTATTGGCGCTGCACGGCCCGCAGCGTGGCGGCGAATTCGGGCAGCTGGGCGCACAGGATATCGTGCTGACCAGTTACGCCCTGCTGCCGCGCGACGTGGTGACGTTGCGCAAGCAGCCGTTCTCGCTGATCGTGCTGGACGAGGCGCAGCAGGTGAAGAATCCACGCACCCAGGCGCGCCGTGCCTTGCTGACCTTGCGTGCGCCACGCTGCGTCTGCCTCACCGGCACGCCGCTGGAAAACCATCTCGGCGAACTATGGTCGCAGATCGACCTGGCCGTACCGGGCCTGCTTGGCGACGAGGGTGCGTTCCGTCGTCACTATCGCGTGCCGATCGAAAAGCAGCGCGACACCGAGTGCCAGGATCGTCTCAATCGTCGCCTCGCACCGTTCATCCTGCGACGGACCAAGGCGCAGGTGGCTTCCGAGTTGCCGCCGAAAACCGAAATCACTCGCCGCGTCGTGCTCGAAGGCCGCCAGCGCGAGCTATACGAAAGTCTGCGTCTTTCACTGGCCGACGAACTGCGCGAAGTCATCGCGCAGCGCGGTATCGCCCATAGCGGCATTGTCGTGCTCGATGCCTTGTTGAAGCTGCGCCAGGTCTGCTGCGATCCGCGCCTGGTGAAGCTTGAAGCTGCGCGTGGCGTGCGCGATTCGGCCAAGTTCGAGTTGCTGATGGACATGCTGCCGGCCTTGCTCGCCGAAGGTCGCAAGGTGCTGCTCTTCTCGCAATTTACCGAAATGCTCAAGCTGATTGCCGTCGAACTCGATCGTCGACGCATTCGCTATGTGACCCTTACCGGCGAGACGCGCGATCGCGCCGAGCCGGTGCGCCAATTCCAGGAAGGCGAAGTGCCGCTGTTCCTGCTGTCGCTCAAGGCCGGTGGCGTGGGCCTGAACTTGACCGCGGCCGACACGGTGATTCATTACGACCCGTGGTGGAACCCTGCCGCCGAGGCGCAGGCGTCCGACCGTGCGCATCGCATCGGTCAGGACAAACCGGTATTCGTGTTCCGATTGATTACTGCCGGGACGGTCGAGGAACGTATCGAGGAGCTCAAGGCACGCAAGGCGGAACTGGCCGAGGCGGTGCTCGAGGGCGGCGGTAGTCGCGAGCGGCTGAGCTTCGATCAGGGCGATCTGGATGCGTTGCTGGCGCCGGGTTGAGGCGCGATCGCGGAGTGGTCGCGACTGAAGTCGTGACCCTTCGAAGCATCCAAGCTCACGCATTCCCCGTCATATCCAACGAGCACTTCGCCCGAAAAAATCGAAGCGATGGTCCGCCGTATCTCCGGCATCGCCTGATCTGAGCGCACCATCCAGTGCGACAGCAGGAGCCGACGTACACCTGCCTGCTTGGCCAACGCTGCAATGCGCGACGGCGGCGCATGCAGCGCGTTGGCTACCGGATCGTCGCCGCCTTCGGGAATCGCCATGTTCGCTACCATCAGATCCGCATGCTCGGCCAGCTTTACCAAGGCCGGCGCGCGCGCATCGGTGTCGCCCAGATACACCACTGCACGGCCGTCGACATCCACCCGATAAGCCAATGCGGGTACCGGCCCGTGCTTTACCGGCGTGGCGCGTATCGTCATGCGTTCGTTCTTGAATACGATGGCGATCTCGCCATCGCGCGGCGACAGGGTCTCCGGTTTGATACGGTAACTCGCCTCGCCATCGCGCAGGAATCCACCCAGGTACGGGTAAGCGGCGCGGTCGTCGGCGAACAGCGCCTGCAGAAAGGTCTCTACGGAAGGAAAGCCATAGCCCGCAGCCGGTCCCAGAATGGGCAGTGCGCGATCGCGTTCACCGAAGAACGAGGCCTTGATATAGGCGGGAAGGTCGGCGCTGTGATCGGTATGCAGATGAGTCAGCGCGATGACGTCGAGATCCTCGATGCGCGCGTGCGCCTTACCAAAATTCACCGCGGTGCCGCTGCCGGCATCGAACACGGCGCGGGCCTTGCCGTCGATCCATAGCACATGGCCGCTCTGAGCGCGCCCATTGAGCTCCGGCCCGCCGCTGCCCAGTACCTGCCAGCCAACCTTTACGGCATACGCGACGGGTGCCGCAAGCGCCGTAGTGCATGATAGCGCAAGGCACATCGACGTAACGCAGAGAAAGCGACGCAAGGCCTGGGTTCCGTGACGGGAGGTCAGTTGATCAACACGTTGGGCATGACGGGTACAACTGCGGGTTCGGCAGGTGTCTCGTCGCTCTCGGATCGGATGCGGCCCGGGCTGACGCCACTGACCCGCTTGAAGAGGCGGCGGAAAGCCGCCTCGCTGCTGTATCCCAGTTGCTGGGCGATGGCCGCCACCGACATCTGCCTGTCCCGCAGCATCTGTTCGGCAATCGTCACGCGCCATTGCGTGACGTACTGCATCGGGGGCACCTTCATCAGCTGGGTGAAACGTTCGGCGAAAGCCGAGCGCGACATGCAGGCCAGCGACGCCATGTTCTGCATCGTCCAGGCATGTCCGGGATTTTCATGCACCGCCTGCAGCACTCGGCAGATGCGCGTATCGCCCAGGGCGGCGAACAGTCCACGACGATCTTCGGTGCGGTGCGCGTAGTCGCACACGGCAAGGGTAAACAAGGCGTCGGCCAGTTTGTTCAAAAGGACCTGACGTCCGACCATGCCGGAATTGACGACATGCACCATCATTTCCGAAAGCTGACGAAAGGTATGGCCGGCCTCTTTCGAACGCACGACGAAGCAGGATGGCAACGCGTGGTTGAGGGGATGGTTCGTATTGCCCGAAAAGTGCAATTCACCGCAGATCAGGCTGGTGACGTCATCGGCACGCAGATCGGCTCGACCGTCGACGCGAAGCGAGTGAGCATCGCCATGTGGCAGCACGACCAGATCGCCGGCATCGAGCGTCATGGCTTCTTCCAGGGAGTGGCTTTCCACCTTGCACTGTCCCGCTCCGACCAGATGGAACAGTCCACAGTGATAACGGGGTTCGTCTTCGTACCAGGTGCCGCAGCGATGCAGCTCGGCGATGACGTCGACGCGCAGCATCGACTGGTTCAGTAGTGACTCAAGGGCTGGCTCGATAAGAATCGGAGCGGGCCCCCCTTCTACTAACAGGCGGGGGTTGGGCTCGATATGCACACGGCGTTCCTTCTGTGTGTTGTGTCCTATGTTCACACTACGGCCCTCCGGTTTCATTCCGATAACAGGCCTTCGCGGAAGCAGCTTCCGAAGTTACATCACAGTACTCGATATCGATGGGTCATGTAGGGGGATATGACATCAGACTGTGTGCGCCCGCAGCAGATGACTGGCCAGCCAACCCTGCAGTATCGCCACCATGCGCGCCGGCGCGGCGGATTCGTCATGAAAACGGCCCAACCGGTCGCATAGTTCGGAAAATGTCGCGCCGCCAATGGCGGCTTCCAGCACGATCAGCTCATCGTCCTCCAGCGTGCGGTAGCGTACGGTCCATTCCTGGCGCCAGATCAGCACGGACTGAGCCGTGCTGTAATGCACCAATTTAGGTTTGGACTCGCCCAGGTCGGCCGCTTTGCGGAAGGCCGCCACGTTGTAGGACGTGGACAGTATCTGCAAGCGGTATTGAGGATGCAGCAGCAGCGTGGACCAATCTTCCGGAGCCAGTTGGGCGAGATCCTGTGGGTGCATCACCGGCTCGTCTGCGGCATCGAAAACCGTGGAAATCGCCCAATCGAGCCGGGCCATGTCCGCGAACGCGGGTTTATCCCGCCATGGGCGTCCATAGTCGAGGAAGGCAGCCAGCCCGGCGCCATGCCAGCGTATGTTGTAGTGACCGGAGGGATGCGCCTCGAGGTAGCCTGCCCCCAGCCGTTCGAATCGGCGCCCGGCCATCAGGGCCAGGCCGGGATACTCGATGGCGAGAGCTTCGAGCAGACGAGCCCGGTAGGCATGGTGATAGACCGCAAAGCGGGTAGCGGCATCGGCGCGCGCGTCGCCGCGCAGGATATCCAGCGGCGGCGCCTGTTCGGCCAGCATCGCGTTCAATACCTGCTGCTGTATGTCGCGCAGAAGAGTCATGCGGCTTCCTTCAGTAAGGGAAGCGCCAGTTCTCGTGCGCGATCGAGTTCTTCGAGCAGTTCGGCCAGCGGGGGAATGTGGTCGTCGCGCTCGATCATCGTCGATACCCGGCCGTAGCGACGCACCGCTTCCACATACAGTTTCCATACCGGATCGACGATCGGAGCATCATGCGTGTCGATAAGCAACTGCTCGCCATGTTCGTGCCCGGCAAGATGGAACTGCTGCACGCGCCGCGCCGGGATGCCGTCGAGATAGTCGAGCGGCGAGAAACCATGATTATGTGCGCTGACATGGATGTTGTTGATGTCCAGCAGCAACAGGCAGTCGGCCCGCTCGGCTACCGCGGCCAGGAATTCCCATTCGGTCAGCTGCGAATCGGCGTAGGTGATGTAGCTGGACACGTTCTCCAGCAGGATGCGCCGGCCAAGGACGTCCTGGACCCGACTGACGCGCTCGACGACATGGTCCAGCGCCTCCTCGGTATATGGCAGCGGCATGAGATCATGCAGGTTGATACCGTGCGCGCCAGTCCAGCACAGGTGATCGGACACCCATTGGGGTTCCACGCGGTCCGCCAGCGCGGCCAGGCGTTGCAAATAGCCTTCGTCCAGGGGATCGGTGCTGCCGATCGATAGCGAAACGCCGTGCATGACCAGCGGGAAACGCTCGCGGAATTTCTCCAGCCACGATAGCGGGCGCCCGCCGTGCACCATGTAGTTTTCCGAAATGATCTCGAGCCATTCCACCTGACCGGGATGATCCAGCAGGGTTTCGTAGTGGTCGACGCGAAGGCCAAGTCCAAATCCGAGATAAGGCAGATATTTCGACTGGTTTTGCGTGTTCATGACGGAACCTGGAGCTTGAAGAAAACAAAAAGGCGGAGCTTTCGTCACGAGCGTGCCGGAAGCTCCGCACAGTGCCTTACTTGGCGGAAGCCTGCGCAGCGTCGCAGTCGGCCTGGCTCTTCTGCATGGTGAAGCCCTGGCCCTTACAGGCGTTCTGGCCCTTGCATGCATTGCTGGCCTGCTTGCACGCGCCATGGCCCTTACAGGACGAGGAGTGCTCGCACTTGACCTTCGCGCTGTCGCCCTGGGCGCCGTGGTTGTCGGCTGCGGCGTTCATGGAAGTCACGGCAAACAGACCGGCAACCGCCAGGGCCATGGCACCACCGTTGATCTTGTTGAACTTCATAGAGGTAACTCCTGAGTGAATCGGATTGATTTTGGGGTGTCGTGCCGGGGCCCCGTGAGAAAGCCGGCCATGCTCGACGGGTACCATTCTGGTCCTGTCCATCGGCCGTGACTGCCACCGGGCATCTGCATTTTGTATCCGATCGTCCGGCTTGGACTACAAACCTGTAGGAAAGGACGCAGAGCAAGAAAGGCCGGACGGGCGAACATGGCGGTGCGGCATTGTGCACCTGCATCATGAGCCGACTCTCACCTGCCCGGATCTGCCTACATGCGTCAGCCCATCGCCGATATTTCTTCGCGCCTGCTCGACTTCCTCTATGGAGTCCGCTGGCTTGGCCCGTTGGTGGCTCGTCTTTCCTTCGGTTATTTCTGGTTGGAAACGGGCATTGCCAAGGTGCAAAACCTGGACGGCTTCACCCAGCGCTTCATGGGCTGGGGCGTTCCTTTTCCCGCCTTCAGTGCCGCGCTCTCGGCCTGGACCGAGCTGGTTGGCGGCGCGCTCATCATGCTGGGCCTGTTCACCCGCCTGGTGAGCATTCCGATGATCATCAACATGGTCGTGGCGATCGTGCTGGTGGTGTCGGCCAATTTTCAGGGCATCGACGAATTCGTGGAAGCCGACGAAACGGTCTACATCCTGATTTTCTTCTGGCTGCTGATGGCCGGCCCGGGCAAGGTGAGTCTGGATACGTTGCTGGCCCGTTGGCTGGGTATTCGAACGAAAGAGTGATGATGAAAAGAAAAAAGCCGGCACATGTGCCGGCTTTTTTTCTATCACAGATGGTCAGGCCGCTGGTCGGCCTCAATAAGCAAACTGCTTGAACACCGGGTCTACGCTCCCGCCCCATGCGCCATGGAACAGCTCAAGCTTGCGCTCCGCCGGCGTCTGGTTAGCTTCGGCAATTTCGATCAGTGGCTCCAGGAACAGGCTTTCATCGGCGCCATGCTTGTTGAGCTTGTTGCGACGCTTCAGGCCATGCACTGCGATCTTCAGCGTTTCCTGAGCCAGCTCCCGCACGCTGTAGTTGCGGAATTTCAGTTTCAACGCTTCCTTGGGCACGCCGTCGCGCAAGGCATGACGTTCTTCGCGGGTGAAATCCTTGACCAGGTCCCACGCCGCATCGAGTGCTTCATCGTCGTACAACAAGCCGACCCACAGCGCCGGCAGGGCGCACAGTCGGCCCCAGGGGCCGCCATCGGCGCCGCGCATTTCCAGGTACTGCTTGAGGCGCACTTCCGGGAAAGCGGTGGTCAGGTGGTCGGCCCAGTCGCGCATGGTGGCATGTGTGCCCGGCACGGCGGCGAGCTTGCCTTCCATGAAGCGCTTGAAGTCCTGGCCGGAAAGGTCGATGTAGCGGCCATCCTGGTAGCTGAAGTACATCGGTACGTCGAGCATGTAGTCGACGTAGCGCTCGTAACCGAAGCTCTGGTCGAAGACGAAATCGAGCATGCCCGTACGGTCCTTGTCGGTATCGGTCCATACGTGCGAGCGATAGGACAGATAACCGTTTGGACGTCCTTCCGTAAACGGCGAATCGGCAAACAACGCCGTGGCGATCGGTTGCAGGGCGAGACTGGCGCGGAATTTCTTCACCATGTCCGCTTCGCTGGAGAAATCCAGGTTCACCTGCACGGTGCAGGTGCGCGTCATCATGTCCAGGCCGAGCGAGCCGACCTTGGGCATGTATTCGCGCATGATCTTGTAGCGGCCCTTGGGCATCCACGGCATTTCGTCGCGGCGCCACTTGGGCTGGAAGCCCATACCGAGAAAGCCGATGCCTAGCTCGTCGGCGACCGAACGCACTTCTTCCAGATGCGAATTTACTTCGCAACAGGTCTGGTGAATGGTTTCCAGCGGCGCGCCAGACAGTTCCAGCTGGCCGGCCGGCTCCAGGGTGATCGAGGCCTTGTCGCGCGACAGCGCCACCGGGTTCTCGCCCTCGCGCGCCACGTCCCAACCGTAGCGTACGGCCAGGGTCTCCAGCAGTACGCGGATGCCGCGGTCGCCGTCGAAGGTCGGTGGGCGCAAATCGTCGTTGCGGAAGCCGAACTTCTCGTGCTCGGTGCCGATACGCCAGGCTTCGCGCGGCTTTTCGCCGGCGGCGAGGTAATCGGCAAGCTGCTGGCGGCTGCCGATCGGCGTGCTCTTGACGGCACTGGGAATGGACACGGGTGACTCCTCGTCTGGGCAGCCACTCCCTATGGGGGTGGGAGTGGCGATTTCAAAGGCCGTCCAGGGCCGGCGACCGGAAATAAGGATTGTAGGGCCTGAAACGCCCAAGCGGATGACAGCGGGGGCAGTCCGGTGGGCGTGGAAGCTTGCGCCTGGAGAACGGTGCCTAGCCACCCTCGCGCGGGAATTCGATGCGCATGCGCACACCGTGTCCGCGCTGGCCGTCGAGGATCAGGAAACGACCGCTGTGGGCCTTGGCCGCCTCGTCGACGATCGCCAATCCCAGGCCGGTCCCGTCGCCTTCGCTACCGGTGCCGCGGTAGTAGCGTTCGCGCACCCGCTCGCGTTCCGCCGGCGGGATGCCGGGACCATCGTCTTCCACTTCGAGGAACGGTATGCCCTCGTCCACGCCGCAACGCAGGGTGACGTGTCCGCCCGGCGGTGTGTATTGCAATGCGTTGTCGAGCAAGTTGAGCAACAGCTCGTGCAGCAACCAATAGACACCGAGCACGTGTGCCGGCTGACATTCGGCGCCAAGATCGATATCGCGTTCGATCGCGCGATCGAGCGAGCTGCCGATGATGTCGCCAATCAGGGCGGCGATATCGATCGAGCCGAAGTGACTGGCGCGGTGCGCTGACGGTTCCGCGCGTGCCAGCGCCAGCAGCTGATTGGCCGTATGGGCGAGACGGTCGACGCCGCCGTGCAGGCGTTCGATTCGTTCTTCCAGCGGCGTGCCGGCGGCCTCGCGGCCAAGCACTTCAAGCTGCGCCTTCAGGCCGGTCAGCGGCGTGCGCAACTGGTGGGCGGCATTGGCAAGAAAATGCTGTTGCGCGAGGCTGGAGTCGCGCACCGTGGTCAGCAAGGTGTTGAGCGAATCGACCAGCGGCTGCACTTCCGAAGGCACTTTGTCGATCATCATCGGCTCAAGCGTCTGCGGTGTACTGCGCGAGATCTGAGCTTGCAGGCGACGCAGCGGACGCATCGCAATGGCGATACCTGCCAGGGCGACAGCCAGGGTCAGCAGCATCTGCACCGTATCGTTGACGCCCAGGGCGAGATCCATGCGTTGCATGGCGCGATCGCGTCGATGCGGCGTTTCCGCCGCGGTGACGATCAACGGCTCGCCTGCTTCATCGGTACGGTAGCTGACTGCACGCAATAGCTCGCCTCGGTAGGTGACATCGCCATAGGCCATATCGCGCGAGAGCGAGGTTGTCGTAGGCACGATCGGCAAATCATCCGTGCCTGCCACCGTTTCGCCGCTGGGTCGGCTGACCCGGTAGTAGAACTGCTCGTGGATGGTCGAGCGCAACGGCGGTGGCGGCCGGTCGGGCAGGGGGATGTCCAGGCTGCCGTCCGGTGCGCGGTGGATATGCGCGGTGATCGCTACTGCGGCACGCGATAGCGAACGATCGAACGCGCTGTAGATCGGCGTAATGATCACGCGATGATCGACCGCGATGCCCAGCACCAGCAGGAGCAGCAGCGGCCCGATCAGATAGATCAGCAAGCGTCCGCGCAGGCTCGCGCCAACGCGTTGTAGCCACGCTTTAAATGTCTTCAAGGCGGTAACCGAGCCCGCGGATGCCGCGCACGGTCGCCGAGCCTTCGAGCTTGCTGCGCAGGCGCGAGACATGCACTTCGATCGCGTTGCTGGAGATGTCCTCGTCCCAGCCGGCAATCGCCTGGATCAGGCGCTCCTTGCTCACCACGCGGCCGCCATGATGGGCCAGGCATTCCAGGATCGACCATTCGCGCCGGGTCAGTTCGATCGCACGCCCATCGCGATCGAGCACGCGCCGGCCGGCCAGGTCGATACGCAGCAGCCCCACGGTGAGCTCGTTCGAGGTCGCCGCCGTAGCACGGCGGATCAAGGCGCGGCAGCGGGCCGCCAGTTCCGGCAGGGCGAAGGGCTTGACCAGGTAGTCGTCGGCGCCCAGGTCGAGCGTGCTGACCCGATCGTCCAGGCCATCCCGCGCGGTCGCGATCAGGATCGGCAGGGCGCTGCCCGAGCGGCGCAAGCGTCGGACCAGCCCGAAACCGTCCTCGCCGGGCAGTCCCAGGTCGATGATGGCCATGTCGTAATGCGCGCCTTCCAGCATCGCCGCAACCGATTCGGCCGTTCCCGTATGGTCGACCGCATAGCCTTCCGCGGACAGGCCACGGACCACGGCATCGGCGACCAAGGGATCATCTTCGACAAGCAGGATGCGCATAAGGACAGGACGGCTCAGGAAGGTGTTTTTGAAGTCGCCATTGTTCCCGATTCCGTCGTAAATAATTGAAAGCCTCGCGTAAGACTGCGGAAAGGGCCAGGGCAGCCTGGACCTGGGTCCGGGCTAATGCAGCAGCAGCGTCACCGCGATTTCCGTGATGATCAGGACGATAATGATGATTTCCAGCAGCTCGGCACGTCGGCTGGACGCCTCATCGTAAAGGGCAGCATAGGTATCGCGAATAATCGCCAGCTTGCGGTCCACCGAGGCATTGAGCGTGGGGACGCGGAAAAGCCCAAGCGCCGCGCTGTATACACGCGACAGATAGACGTCTTCGGTGACCTGCAGGGCGTTGTCGACCTTTTCGGTCAGTTGGGTCACTTCGGCCACCAGGGTGTGCAAGTGCCGCGCAAGATGGGCAAAGCGGCGCGATGCAAACAGCGAGCTCAGATGTCTTGCGGCCTCCACCCGGTCGTACATGCGCGGCAATTCGTCATCCAGCAGCGTGTCGTAATAGCGAAATTCGACCAGCTGTGCATTGGCCACTTCGATGACATCGGCGACATCCGAGTCGCCGCGCGGTTCGTAGATGAAGGCGCGATCCCAGGTGAGTACGGCCAGGTCGTCGGCGTAGTACGAAAAGCTGCGCGAAAGCAGATCCCGCCGTGCTGCTGCGGAAAGCGGGCGCGTTTCACCCGACAGCAAACGGATCAGATCGACGCGTTCACTCAGCGAGGCGGCATCGACTACTTCATCGAATGCATACACGCTGCCCAGGAGATAGTCTTCCTGCAGGCGTGCGTCCAGTGCCGGCCGATCCAGTGCCGGCGCGATCACCTCGCGAACATGATCGAGCAAGGTGAGCCAGAACGGCGCGGGCGTGTCGGGCCCGGCCGCCTGATCGAGCGCATCGAAGCGTTCGACGAATGTGTCCCAGGTGATGTCGGTGACTTTGACACGCACAGCGAGTGCCGCCACACCGAAGTCGTACAGGCGCACCGAGGCTTCGGTAACGACTTTCTCGGAGCCCAGCATCAAATCAATCGGATCGAGCGAAAGACGCAGCGGCGGAACCTCGAAGGCAATCGCCTTGGTCGGTGTGCTGGCCAGATGGGTGCGGCTGGTCGTGCCGCCGACGTGCGCGGCCCATAGCGATTCGGACTGGGTCAGATCGATACCGTAGGCGATATCGAAAAGGCGCAGCGCGACCAGTTCGCCTGATCGGATCGTGATTGCAGGTGCATTCATGGCCATAGGCTTCCGGGTTGAAAAGCGAACTCGAATAACCTCGGTTTTCCCTATCGTCATCCCGGCGCAGGCCGGGACCCAGTGACTTTGTGATCGGTTATCGCGAGAGCCAATACGAATCCGCTCTGCCGCGAAAACCGGAAACCGAAGCCACTGGATTCCGGCCTGCGCCGGGATGACGACTAGGAGGGGTTTTCGAGATTCCCTGAGTCTGGTGGACGACGGAACCAGAGTACATCGCGCACATGCCAACACGATGTCGAATCGGCAGGCAAAAAAAAGCCGCCCAAGGGCGGCTTTTTTTACATTCGCATGTAAACGCTCAGCGCTTCATCGAATTGAAGAACTCGTCGTTCGACTTGGTGTTCTTCATCTTGTCGAGCATGAACTCCATCGCCGCCAGCTCGTCCATCGGATGCAGCAGCTTGCGCAGGATCCAGATTTTGGCGAGCAAGTCCGGGTCGATCAGCAGGTCTTCGCGGCGGGTGCCGGAGCGGTTGATGTCGATGGCCGGGTAGACGCGCTTTTCGGAGATACGACGGCTCAGGTGCACTTCCATGTTGCCCGTGCCCTTGAACTCTTCGTAGATCACCTCGTCCATCTTGCTGCCCGTGTCGGTCAGCGCGGTGGCGATGATGGTCAGCGAACCGCCTTCTTCGACGTTACGCGCCGCACCGAAGAAGCGCTTCGGGCGCTGCAATGCATTGGCGTCGACACCGCCGGTGAGCACCTTGCCGGAGCTGGGCACCACGGTGTTGTAGGCACGAGCGAGGCGGGTGATCGAATCGAGCAGGATCACCACGTCCTTCTTGTGCTCGACCAGGCGCTTGGCGCGCTCGATCACCATTTCGGCGACCTGCACGTGGCGCACGGCCGGTTCGTCGAACGTGGAGCTGATCACTTCGGCGCGCACGGTGCGCGCGATTTCGGTGACTTCTTCCGGACGCTCGTCGATCAACAGCATGATCAGATGGACGTCTGGATGGTTGTACTGGATGGCCTGCGCGATGTTCTGCAGCATCATCGTCTTACCGGACTTGGGCTGCGACACGATCAGGCCGCGCTGGCCGCGGCCGATCGGCGCCACCAGGTCGAGAATACGGCCGGTGATGTCCTCGGTCGAACCGTTGCCGCGCTCGAGCTTGAACGACTTGCGCGGGAACAGCGGAGTCAGGTTTTCGAACAGCAGCTTGTTCTTCGACGCTTCCGGCGGATCGCCGTTGATGTCGTCGACCTTGAGCATGGCGAAGTAACGCTCGCCTTCCTTCGGGTGACGCACGCGTCCGGTGATGTAGTCGCCGGTGCGCAGGTTGAAGCGGCGGATCTGGCTGGGCGACACGTAGATGTCGTCCGGGCCGGCCAGGTAGGACTCGTCGGCCGAACGCAGGAAACCGAAGCCGTCCTGCAGGATTTCCAGCACGCCTTCGGCCCAGATGCCACCGCCGGAGCGGGCATGCGCCTTGAGGATGTTGAAGACCACATCCTGCTTGCGTGCACGTGCGACACCTTCCTGGATACCCAGCGATTCGGCGAATTCCAATAGCTGGATCGCGTTCTTGCGCTTGAGTTCGGTGAGGTTGATCAGGCGATCGTTGCTGCCGGCATCGGCGTAATCGTCGTCCACCGGCAGGCCGTTGTTGTTGCGCGGGTGGTTGTTACCGCCGCCCTGGTTGCGCTGCTGCGGATTGGGATTGTTGTTGCCACGCTCAGGCCCGCGCTCGTTACGATCATTGCGCTCGTGGCGACGGCGGCGGCCGCGATCGTTTCGGTCATTGCGGTCGTTGCGATTCTGGAAACCGCCGCCCTGGTGCTGACCCTGGCCACCTTGTTGCTGGCCGCCCTCGCGGGCTTCGGTCTGCGGGCGTGGCGCATTGTTGTCGCCAGAGGCGTTTTGGTTCGGCTGCTCGACTGGCAGGCTGGCCTGCACAGGGGCGGGAGCGTCGACTGGTGCGGAACGCTCTGCCGCAGGGGCGGGGCGCTCGGCGGGAATGTCGCTCGCGGATTTCTCCGGGCGGGTGCTTTCAGCGCTGGCCGCCGCCGCTGCCGCGGATTTGCGCGGTGCTCGGGTACGCGGCGTTTCGGATGCCGGTTTGGCATCGGCGCTGGTTGCGTCGTTGGATTCTTTGGTATCGATGATATCGGACACGGGCAAACCTCGTGGGGGCGCCGTAATTACAGGAAGGAGGGTGTGATTGTCGTCGGCGCGAAGGGCGCGGGGGACAGCGAGGTCCCGACTGACGTATTCAATCTAGCACTCGCCGCGCGGCTACGTAAAGCGGCTGGGGCGAAAGAGGCGTTCAAAAAGCCCGAAACGTGATGTCCGGGCCGTTTCGAGGGCAGGGAACACCGGTTCCCCGCCCCTCATTACTTTAAAAACTCAGATCGTCTTCTCGATCAACTGAGCCAGCGCGCCCTTGCTGACGGCGCCGATCTGGGTGGCTTCGACCTTGCCGTTCTTGAAGATCATCAGGGTCGGGATGCCGCGCACGTTGTAGGTGCGGGGGGTCTTCTGGTTATGGTCGATATTGATCTTGGCGATGCGCAGCTTGCCTTCGTACTGCTGGGCCAGCTCTTCCAAGGCCGGGGCGATGGCCTTGCACGGACCGCACCACTCCGCCCAGAAGTCCAGCAATACCGGGGTATCGGACTGGAGCACTTCCTGCTCGAAGCCGTCGTCGCTCACATGGGTAATCAAATCGCTCACCGGAATCTCCAGGGGTAGGGGGTATTGACGACCGCGCGGCCTGCATCAGCTACACTGGGGTGCCCATGAAGCGCGGGGTCGGTCTTTAGAGGCCATGCCGGTAGGCAAGGACCTCCACTGCTCTGTAAGTTAAGGACAGGACCCAGGTGATTCAAGGGCGGCAACGGACGGTTCCGTTGACATAGGTGAGAAGGCTTCCAAGTCCTTGTCGCCGCTAAGGATTTGTCTTTCGGGGAAGACGGCGAGTCCTTTCACCTATGCCAGCGGAGCCGCCGCGCCCGCCGTGCGGCGCCTTCATCTCCATACGCGCCGCCTCATCCACCCGTCCCGGGCCGATCTTTATTGTCGCGGGACCGGACGCCGTTTACGCGCCGTCTGCACCCCCATTCGATACCTCTAATGTCCCAAACCGTACTCACTGATACCTTTTTCACCAATTTCGACCTTCATCCTCTATTGCAGCAGGGCCTGGACGAATCCGGTTTTACCCGCTGCACTCCGATCCAGGCATTGACCCTGCCGATGGCCCTGGCCGGCCGCGACGTCGCGGGCCAGGCCCAGACCGGTACCGGCAAGACCTGCGCCTTCCTGGTGGCGATGATGAATCGCCTGCTGACCCGCCCGGCCGTGGCCGAGCGCAAGGACAGCGATCCGCGCGCGCTGGTGATCGCGCCGACCCGCGAGCTGGCCATCCAGATCGAAAAGGACGCCAAGGCGATCGGTCGCCACACCGGCCTGCGCACCGCATTGATTTATGGCGGCGTCGATTACGACAAGCAGCGCCAGCAATTAAAAGACGGCTGCGACATCATCATCGCCACGCCCGGCCGCCTGCTCGATTACTACAAGCAGCAGGTCTTCGGCTTCAACGGTGTCGAAGTGATGGTGATCGACGAAGCCGATCGCATGTTCGACCTGGGCTTCATCAAGGACGTGCGTTTCATCTTCCGCCGCCTGCCGGCGCGCGAACAGCGCCAGGTGCTGCTGTTCTCGGCCACGCTCAGCCATCGCGTGCTGGAGCTCGCTTACGAGCACATGCATAACGCCGAGAAGCTGGCGGTCGAAACCGAAAACGTCACCGCCGACCGCGTGCGTCAGCAGGTGTTCTTCCCTTCGAAAGAAGAAAAGATGCCGCTGCTGCTCAACCTGCTCGAGCGCACCAGTGCCGAGCGCAGCATCATCTTCGTCAACACCAAGGCGGCCGCCGAGCGCGTGACCGATCGCGTGAAGCGCCAGGGTTATCGCGTCGGTGCCTTGTCGGGCGACGTGCCGCAGTTGAAGCGCCAGAAGTTGCTGCAGCGCTTCCAGGAAGGCCAGCTCGACATGCTGGTGTGCACCGATGTGGCCGCACGCGGCCTGCATATCCCGGCGGTCAGCCACGTATTCAACTACGACCTGCCGCAGGATGCCGAGGACTATGTGCATCGCATCGGCCGTACGGCGCGTCTGGGTGCCGAGGGCGATGCGATCAGCTTCGCCTGCGACCTGTATGCGATGTCGCTGCCGGATATCGAAACCTATATCGGGCAACGTATCCCGGTCGCGGCGATCGATCCCGAGCTGCTGGTGATGCCCAAGCCCAAGCAGATCGACGAGCAGTTCGTGGCCCATGCCGCGGCTGATAGCGCCGAGTTCGGCGACAAGGTCATTTCGCGCGAGAAGAAGGACAGCAGCGGGCCCGGTGGTCGTTCGCGTCGCGAAGGCGGCCGCGGTGGCGATTCGCGCAAGCCGCGCGACGGCGAAAGGCGCGAGCGTACCGAGCGCAAGCCGGCCGCAGCTGCAGCGACGGCTGCGCCGGTGGCTGCGCCCGCAGGCGATGCCGCTTCCGTGGCGGGTGAGGCGGAACGCAAGCGCCGTCGTCGCCGTGGCGGTCGTGGTCGTCGTCGCGAGGGCGATGCCGCGCAGGTGCAAAACAGCAACGGCAGCGCCGCCGCTGCGCCGAGCGAGCGCAACAACGATCGCCCGCGTGGCGAGCGTCGTCCGCCGCGCAACGGTGGCGAGCAGGCCGGCAACGGTCGTTCCCGCCAGGTCGTTGCCACCGCAGCGGCACACGCCGGCGAGCACACCGCACCGAAGAAGCCGGGTTTCTTCCGCCGTCTGACGCGGTTGTTTACCGGGCGTTGATAAAGGTACTGCGCCCCGGCGTTCGCCGGGGCGACGGTGCAGGCGGGTTTTACCGCTGCTTTTCATGGTTCGTCGCCCCGGTGCATGCCGGGTCCAGCGTCTTTCGCTCGCCAGGTCAGCGACGGAAAATCTCTCGAAGTTTTCCTTACCGCCGCTTATCCTTTCCACTGTCGGCAAACAGGCCGGGGGATTTGCGTGATTCGCTTCGAACAAGTCAGCAAACGCTATGAGGGTGGCCATGAAGCGCTATCCCAACTTTCGTTCGAGGTCGCCGATGGCGAAATGGCCTTTGTCACCGGGCATTCCGGTGCCGGCAAGAGCACGCTGCTCAAGCTGCTCGGCCTGATCGAGCGCCCATCGCACGGCGTGATCATGATGGATGGACAGAGCCTGGCCAAAGTCGGGCGCGGCGGCATTCCCAAGCTGCGTCGCCGGATCGGCATGGTTTTCCAGGATCACCGCCTGCTGATGGAGCGCACCGTTTTCGCCAATGTGGAGCTGCCGCTGGTCATCGGTGGCGTCGCGCCGCAGGAGCGTGGTCGCCGCGTGCGCGCCGCGCTGGAAAAAGTCGGCCTGCTTGCCTATGAGCGCCAGTTGCCCGATTCGCTTTCGGCCGGTGAACAGCAGCGCGTGGGTATTGCGCGTGCGATCGTCGCCAAGCCTTCGCTACTGATCGCCGACGAGCCGACCGGCAATCTCGATCCGCAGCTGGCGATGGAAATCATGGGCTTGTTCGCCGAATTTCAGAATGTCGGCACCACCGTGCTGGTCGCCAGCCATGACCTGCCGCTGATCAAGAAGATGAAAAAGCGCGTGGTCGTGCTCGATCACGGCCGGCTGGTCGCCGACGTGGCTGCGCAGGAGGTGCTGTAAGCATGGATCAGCATCCGAATGACCAGCTCGATATCGCGCCGCGCACCGAGCGCAGCCGTGGCCGTCCCGTCGCAAGCTGGCGCGAGCATCACGGCTGGAGCGCGGCGGCCAGTCTGCGTCGATTGTTCTCGCGGCCGTTGGGCACGTTTCTCACCATCGCGGTGATGGGTCTGGCCCTGGCGCTGCCGCTGGCCTTCTACCTGTTGCTCGCCAACGTTCAAAATCTGGGCGATGCGTTGGGCCAGAATCAGGCGGTCAGTGCGTTCCTGAAACCGGGCCAGGCTGGTGCCGCGGTCGAAGCGCTGGCCACCACCTTGCGCGAACGTGTCGACGTTGCCGCGGTCGGGGTCAAGACGCCGCAGCAAGGCATGGATGAGCTGGCCAAGATGCAGGGCTTCGGCACGGCGCTCCACACGCTGGACGAAAATCCGTTGCCGTATGTGCTCGAGGTGATGCCCAGGCCGGATATCGGTGCCGATGGCGTCGAACGCCTGGTGACCGACATGCGCGCCATGCACGGTATCGATCAGGTGCAGGACGCCGGTAGCTGGCGCCAACGGCTGGACGCGTTGCTGGCGGTCGGCAACCGTACCGTGCTGGTGCTTGCCGCCATGCTGGCGCTGGCGGCGTTGCTGGTGGTCGCCAATACGGTACGCGTGGATATCTCCAGCCGCGCCGAAGAGATCGATGTGCTGATGTTGGTCGGGGCCAGTCGTGCGTTCGTGCGCCGGCCCTACCTGTATGCCGGCATCTGGTACGGCCTGCTCAGCGGCATCATCGCCGCCGGGGTCGCCCTGGTGGTCGAATTTGCCCTGGTCGACCCGGTGACACAGTTGAGTCACGCTTATGACGGCAAACTACAGGTCGGCGGGCTGCCCTGGTGGCTGCTGGCGGCGGTGCCGGTGGGCGCGGCCGTGTTGGGTTGGCTGGGTGCGCGCCTGATGAGCGCGTGGCAGTTACGTAAGGCCGTGTAACAGCCCGGATGGGCCGGGCGGCGACTCAGGTCGCAGGCATCCGGGCGCGGAACAAGGCAAGATGCATGTCTCGACGGGCGCACGGGGGTGTTTGCCCGGGATTCTTCAAGCGTCGCGTTTCCGATGGGCGGGCTGCGGATGAGTGCAAGTTTCAGTAATCGTGTCGTTAGTGCGGCACCGCGTGTATTGGTGGTGGACGGTTCCAAGGTCGTGCGGCAGTTGATCACGCGCGTGCTCAATGCCGAGTTGCCCGGAGCCGACGTGGTCGGCTGCGGTACCGGCGCCGAAGCACACAAGCTGCTCGAAAGCGGCGTGTTCGATTTCATTACCGTGTCGCTGCGGCTGCCCGATATGGATGGCCTGGAGCTGGCGCGTTATGTGCGGGAGTTCGCGCCGCAGATCTACATTCCCATCGTGGTCGTTTCCGGCGACGTCGACGATCGCCTGCATCGGCGCACGCTCGGCGAGCACGTCACCGACTACTTCGACAAATCGCTGGGCTTCCAGGCGCTGGGCGAATTCATTCGCGGCTATGTGCGGCCCGAAAGCATGGCCGACGGCGAGGTGCTTTACGTTGAGGACAGCCGCGTGGTCGCGTTGGCGACGCGTCGGATGCTGGAGAAATACGGCCTCACCGTGCGCCATGTGATCAGTGCTGAAGATGCGCTAGCCATGCTGGAAACGGCGCGTGCGCAAGGCATTGTCGGCGCGGATATCGTCTTGACCGACGTCAGCCTCAAAGGCGAGCTGACCGGCGGCGACTTGCTCGATCGCATACGTCGCGATTACGGTTACAGCAAAGGCTCGTTGCCGGTGCTGGTGATGACAGGCGACGAAAACCCGGCCAATCAGGCAGCCTTGCTGAGAGCGGGCGCCAACGATCTGGTCGAGAAACCGATCGAGGAAAAGTTGTTGATTACCAAGTTGCTGTTCCAGTTACGTGTTGCCCGTCATCTGCGCGAGCGCAGCGCTACCGCATGAGCAACGAACGAGTGAAGCTGGAGCCTTCGTGGAAGGCACGTATCGGCGATTATCTCGAGCGTCCGGAGATGCAGGCGCTCTCCGCATTTCTGCGCGCCGAGAAGCAGGCCGGCAAGGTGATCTATCCGCCCGGTCCGGATATTTTCGCGGCCTTCGATCACACGCCGTTCGATGCGGTGCGCGTGGTGATTCTCGGGCAGGATCCCTATCACGGCCCGAATCAGGCGCACGGTCTGTGTTTCTCGGTACGCCCCGGCGTGCAGACGCCGCCTTCGCTGCAGAACATCTTCAAGGAGATCCAGCGTGATCTGGGTATCGCCCCGCCCGATCACGGTTGCCTGACGCCTTGGGCGGATCGTGGCGTGCTGCTGCTCAACGCCGTGTTGACGGTGGAGCGTGGCATGGCCAATGCACACCAAGGCAAGGGCTGGGAAGGTTTTACCGATGCCGCGATCGACGCGCTTAATCGCGAACGCGAGGGCATCGTGTTCATGCTGTGGGGATCGTATGCGCAGAAGAAGGGTCAGTTGATCGACACGCGCAAGCATCGTGTCCTGAAATCGGTGCATCCCTCGCCGCTGTCCGCGCATCGCGGGTTTCTCGGTTGCGGTCATTTCTCGGCCGCCAATCAGTACCTGACCGAACATGGGCAGTCGCCGGTCGATTGGTCGTTGCCCATGCGCAGCGAGTTGACTGTCTAAGGATCCTTGCGCTTCAACATCTGGCAGAACGCCGCTGTTTCTTCGTCGACGGGAAAGCACGACTCGATATGCAGATCGTCGAGCGTCACGTCGCGCGGCGTGCCGAACGTAGTGATGGTCGAGAAGAAGCTCAGCCGTTGATCGTCGCGCTGCAGAACCGTGGTCATCAGCGGTGAAGGGATTTTCTCTGTCGACAGTTGTCGCCAGGACACGGGCACATCCGGATAGGCCAGTATCTCGTCCAGCAAAGCGCGCGCTTGCTGGTCCGAAGGCGACGAGGCCACTTCGTTATGCAGGTGGCGCAGTAGTTCGCTGGCAATCTCTTCCCAGTTGACGATCACCGAGCGGAAGTCGTTCGGATCGAAGATCTGGCGCAGCATGTTGGTGTGGCTGCTTTCGCGTCCGCGCATGACGAAGCGGTTGATGCGCGCGGCGGCGCCGTTGGCCATCAACACCTCCCAGTGGCGATTGAGCACGAAGGCCGGGTAGGGTTCCTGTTGTTCGAGGATGCATTCGATCGCGTGGCGCACCTGGGCGAGCTCCGGCGCGGCCAGTTGACGCTCGGGATAGAACGGCGCGTAGCCGGCGGCAACCAGCCAGGTGTTGCGTTCGCGCAACGGCACGCCGAGCGTGTCGGCGAGCCGGATGACCATCTCGCGGCTGGGCTGCGCCTTGCCCGTTTCCAGGCAACTGAGATGCCGGGCCGAGATCTCCGCTGTCAGTGCGAGATCGAGCTGGCTCATGCGCCGGGTCGTGCGCCATTCGCGCAGCAGCGATCCGACGGGCGTGACGTGGGTGGACGACATACGGGCGGTTCCCTGGATGATCCGAAGCGGATCATAGGTCGGCCGGCCTGCGCGCGCCCATGACCTGACAGGTCATTGCGGGGATGTTCCGCGCCGACGAAAGATGCGCCTCACTTCATCGGCGAGGTTCGAATATGCATCGCAGAGCATTTCTTCAGTTGACGGGCGGCGTGCTGGCGGCAAGTGCCTTGGCGGGCGGGCTGGGCCGTCTGGCGCAGGCTGGTACGGTCAGGGACGGGAAGGTAGGCGATCTCGGTGTGGCGGACTACACCCGGATGCGCCGGTTCGTTGCCACCTCGCTTGGCCGTACCGCCTATGTGGAACAGGGCAGCGGGCCGGCTGCTTTATTCCTGCACGGGTTTCCGCTCAACAGCTATCAATGGCGTGGCGTGCTACCGCGGCTGGCTGCCCATCGGCGCTGTTTGGCGCCTGACTCGATGGGCCTTGGCTATACCGAGGTGACGCAGGGCAAGTCGGTGACCCCGGCGAGCCAGGTGGACATGCTCATCGAGTTTCTGGACGCGCTGGGCGTCGGCACGGTGGACCTGGTCGCCAACGATAGTGGCGGTGCGGTGGCTCAGTTGTTCATGGTGCGCCACCCCGACCGCGTTCGCAGCGTGCTGCTGACCAATTGCGACGTTGAGAACGACAGTCCGCCGCCGGGTGTCATGCCTGTCATCGAGTCGGCGCGCAAGGGGACATTCGCCAGGGATTTCTTCGTCAAGCAGGTCGACGATCATTCGCTGGTTCACAGCCCTACTGGCTTGGGCGGCGCCTGCTACACCTTTCCGGGGCACCCGACGGATGACGCCATCGACATGTATATGCGCCCGCTGGTCGCCACGCCCGAACGTATGGCGCTGACCAATGCCTATGCGCTGGGCCTGTTTCCCAATCCGCTGGCCGGCATCGAAGCCTCGCTGCGTCAGTTCCGCCGTCCCGTGAGGATCGTCTGGGGAACCGGCGACACGATCTTTTCCCCTAAGAGTCCGGATTACCTCGACCAGGTGTTACCTCTGTCCCATGGCGTACGAAAGGTAAAGGGCGCGAAGCTGTTCTTCCCCGAGGAATACCCGGAACTCATTGCCGAGGAGGCAAAAAAGCTCTGGGGTGTCCGCTAAGGAATTGATTTTAAGATATTTTTAATATCGCGAAGGCCGTTGTTGCGTTGCGGGGTGCCACTGGACAAGCCAGCGGCATTCCTGTACGATTCGGTATAGTAAAGCGAGGCCGGGCTGGGATTGAACCATTTCGACCCGTTAGCACTCATAGAAGCAGAGTGCTAAGTTGTTCCCCAAGTTTTCTGGAGGTTCCTCATGTCACAAGCTTTGGCGACCGCCTCTCTGCCGGTACCCAGTGTAGTAGGCAGCTTGGATGCGTATATCTCGGCGGTCCACCGTATCCCGGTGCTCAGCCAGGACGAGGAGCAGGCGCTGTCGCGTCGATTCAACGACGACAATGACCTCGACTCCGCCAAGAAGCTGGTGATGTCGCACCTGCGTTTCGTGGTGCACGTCGCCCGCGGTTACAACGGTTATGGTTTGCAGCTGTCCGACCTGATCCAGGAAGGCAATATCGGCCTGATGAAGGCGGTCAAGCGTTTCGACCCGGACCAGGGCGTGCGTCTGGTCAGCTTTGCCGTGCACTGGATTCGCGCCGAAATGCACGAGTTCATCTTGCGTAACTGGCGCATCGTCAAGGTCGCTACGACCAAGGCGCAGCGCAAGCTGTTCTTCAATCTGCGCAAGAGCAAGAAGCGCCTGGGTTGGATGAATGCCGAGGAAGTGCGCGTGGTCGCCAAGGATCTTGGCGTTCCCGAGGCGACTGTCCGCGAGATGGAATCGCGTCTGTCCGGCCGTGATATCGGTTTCGAAGCGCCGGCCGATGCCGACGACGATGCCAAGCCGGCACCGGAAGCATTCCTGATCGACGATGGCGCCGACCCGTACGACAACGTCTCCGATGCAGATCACGCCGACAACCAGCTGGAAACGCTGTCCGAGGCGCTGCAAAAGCTCGATCAGCGTTCGCGCGACATCATCCAGCGTCGTTGGTTGAACGACGATAAGGCAACGTTGCAGGATCTGGCCGACGAGTATGGTGTTTCTGCCGAGCGTATCCGTCAGGTCGAGGCGAACGCGATGAAGAAAATGCGCGGGTTGTTTGCTGCGTAAGATGGCGCTGCTTTGCGCTTCAAGTGAACGGCCTCCTTTGTGGGGCCGTTTGCATTTGGCGCGGTGAATGGGCCGGCCGCTACGCGGCCTCAGTCCGATCACTGCGTGATCTGTAAACGGTAAATGGAAAGAGCTGCCAGCTCAGGTTGTGCTTGCTTTTCCCATTGACTATTGACCATTGACAGGCCGCAAAGCGGCCGGACTCCCCACCCATGCCCCAAGTCCTGGTCATCGAAGACGACGAAGTCACCGCTCGCGAGATCGTGGCGGAGTTGAGCGTGCACGGCATGGTGGCCGACTGGGTGGCCGATGGTCGCCATGGGTTGGATCGAGCGCTGGAAGGCAGCTATGACCTGATCACCCTGGACCGCATGTTGCCGGGGATGGATGGCATCGACGTGGTGGCGGCGCTGCGTCGCGCCCAGGTCGATACGCCGGTGCTGATGATCAGCGCGTTGAGCGACGTGGACGAACGCGTGCGTGGCCTGCGAGCCGGCGGCGACGACTACCTGACCAAGCCGTTCGCGCCCGACGAGATGTCCGCGCGTGCCGAAGTGCTGCTGCGTCGGCGCCAGAGTGCCGAAGGCGGCAACCGCCTGCGCGTGGCCGATCTCGAACTGGATCTGGTGCGGCATGTGGCGCACCGCAACGGCCAGTTGTTGAATCTGCTGCCGACCGAATTTCGACTGCTGGAGTTTCTGATGCGCAACTCCGGTCAGGTGGTCACCCGTACGATGATTTTCGAGGCGGTGTGGGGGTTTCATTTCGATCCCGGCACCAATGTCATCGATGTCCATATCGGCCGGTTGCGGCGCAAGATCGATAGCGCCGGCCAGCCGCACCTGATCCGCACGGTGCGCGGCACCGGCTATATGCTGGCGCCAACGCGGTAGCTGTATGATTTCCTTATATTCCTGAGGGCGCAGCAGCTGCGCCGGGTCGGATCACCATGAACGCTCATCCCAATGCCTGGCGCTCGGCCACCTCGCGCCTGATTCTCGTCTACGGGGCGCTCTTTGCCGCGTGGGGCCTGATCCTGGTGGGTGTGATCCAGTGGGAGACCACGCGTTACCTCAACAACGTGATCGACCAGATCATCGTGCAGCGCATGGGCTACCTGGCGACCACCGATTCGGCGCGCCTGCCGGCAACCGTGGATGCCGCCGGCCTGATCGATCCTCATGGCGTGATGTCGGTCGGGTTGTTCGATGCCTCCGGCCGCGTGCTCGCAGGCAATATCCGCCACTTGCCCGCCGGGATCATTGCCGATGGCCAGCCGCGCCTGCTGGCGGGCGGTGTACCGCGACCGTTTCATGCCGATGGCGAAGTGCGCGCACGCGCTGTTGCGTCGCGCCTGCCGGATGGGCGCGTGCTGGTGATTGCCAAGGACACCAGCACGCTCGACGGGCTGGGTGCGATCGTGTGGCGTGCGCTGTTATGGGGCGTCTCGCTTACGATCATCCCCGGCCTGCTCGGCGGTTTTCTATTGCGGCGTGGCCCGGCCAGGCGCATTCGTGTCTTGCAGCAGGCGACCGACCCTATTCGCGAAGGCGATCTCACCAAGCGTTTGCCGGTGAGCCGGCGCGGCGACGAACTTGATCTGCTGGCGGGCATCGTCAACACCATGCTCGACGAAATCGAGCGTCTGATGAACGAAGTCAAAGGCGTGTGCGACAACATCGCGCATGATCTGCGCACGCCTTTGACGCGCTTGCGCGCACGGCTGTATCGCGCACAGCAGCAGTTGTCCGATCAGCCGCAGGTAACGCTGCTCGATGCATGCGTCACCGATGTCGACGAGTTGCTCGGGCGGTTCCGGGCATTGTTGCGCGTGTCGGAACTGGAAGACCGCAATCGTTGCGCCTGCTTTGCCGAAGTCGATCTTGCCGATGTGCTCAATCAAGTGCACGAGTTCTACGCGCCAGTGGCGGAAGACCGCGGCCAGCCTTTTGTTTTGGACGTCCAGACGCTGACGCCGATCCGTGCCGATGCGCATCTGCTATTTGAAGCGCTGGCGAATCTTGTCGGCAACGCCATCAAGTTCACGCCATCGGGTGGACATATTCGTCTGCGCGCGCAGATGGACAAGCTGGGGCCGCGGATCGATATCCTCGACAGCGGCCCAGGTATTCCCGCCGACGAACGCGATGCCGTAACCCGACGCTTTTATCGCGGCGACAACAGCCGCACCACGCCGGGCTCGGGTCTGGGGTTGAGCATCGTCAGCGCGATCGTGCGGCTGCATGGCTTTGCCCTGGAGATCGGTGACGGCGAAACCGGTGCGCGGATCACGCTGTATTGCTACTCGCCGGAACCGGGGCAACTGGTTCGGCCGAAGGTGGCGACGTCGCCAGCCTTGCCTGCACCGGTTACGGCTTAACGGCTGTTCGCGAATCTCCAGAAACCTTTCCTATCCGTCGCCCCGGCGAAGGCCGGGGTCCAGCGTCTTACACCGAACGTGCGAAAGACGCTGGGCCCCGGCCTTCGCCGGGGCGACGATGAGAACTGAGGTTGTTTAATAAAAGCTGCGCCCTCAAAGCACCCTTGAGTACTTTTCAAAGCAGCCTTTACACCCCCTCAAGGCCCAGTGTTTTCGGGCCTTTTTAATTGCAAGATGAAATAATCTTCATCCGTCAGGCCATGCTGCCGGGCACGCTCCCGTGCGAAAATTTGCGGCGACGCATCATCAGCGCTCGGAATCCCCAGGCATGTTCAGTCTTGTCCGGATCGCTCTAACGCGACCGTATACGTTCGTCGTTCTCGCCCTGTTGATCCTCATCATCGGCCCGTTGTCGGCGTTGAGGACACCCACGGATATCTTCCCGGATATCAAGATCCCCGTGATCAGCGTGGTGTGGCAGTACACCGGCCTTCCGCCCGACCAGATGGCCGGACGTATCACTTCGCCCTTCGAACGCGTGCTCACCACCACGGTGAACGACGTGGAGCATATCGAAGCCCAGTCGATCAACGGCTTCGGCGTAATCAAGATCTTCTTCCAGCCGGCGGTGGATATCCGCACCGCCAACGCGCAGGTGACCGCGGTTGCGCAGACCCTGCTCAAGCAGCTGCCGGCCGGCAGTACGCCGCCGTTGATCCTGAACTACAACGCCTCGACGGTACCGATCATCCAGTTGGCGTTGTCGGGCAAAGGCCTGACCGAGCAGAACCTGGGCGATCTGGGTCTGAACGCGGTACGCCCGGTCCTGACCACGGTGGCCGGTGCATCGGTTCCCTATCCGTTCGGCGGCAAGACGCGCCAGGTGCAGATCGATATCGATTCGGCGGCCTTGCAGGCGCGCGGCCTGACCGCACAGGATGTGGCCAACGCGCTGGCGTCGCAGAACCTGATCGTCCCGGTGGGTACGCAGAAGATCGGCCAGTTCGAATACATTCTGCAGCTCAATAACGCGCCGTCGGATATCAACGACCTGGGCGGCTTGCCGATCAAGACGGTCAACGGCACCACGGTGTATATCCGCGACGTCGCGCATGTCCGCGACGGTGCGCCACCGCAGACCAATATCGTGCACGTCGACGGCAATCGATCGGTGCTGATGACGGTGCTCAAGAACGGCTCGGCATCGACGCTGGCCATCATCGCCGGCGTGAAGCAGAAGATCGCCGATGCGAAGAGCTCGCTGCCCGATACGCTCGAAGTGACGCCGATCGGCGATCAGTCGATCTTTGTGCGTGCGGCCATCAGCGGCGTGGCCAAGGAAGGCATCATCGCGGCCGCGTTGACCAGCTTGATGATTCTGCTGTTCCTGGGTAGCTGGCGCTCGACGGTGATCATCGCCGTCTCGATTCCGCTGGCGATCCTCAGTTCGATCGCGGCCTTGTCGGCGATCGGCGAGACGATGAACATCATGACGCTCGGCGGCTTGTCGCTGGCGGTGGGCATCCTGGTCGACGATGCCACGGTGACGATCGAGAACATCAACTGGCATCTGGAACACGGCAAGGATGTGGAGACCTCCATCCTCGACGGTGCGGAGCAGATCGTGACGCCGGCCTTCGTGTCGCTGCTGTGCATCTGTATCGTGTTCGTGCCGATGTTCTTCCTGGAAGGCGTCGCGCGCTTCCTGTTCGTGCCGATGGCCGAAGCGGTGATGTTCGCGATGATCGCCTCGTTCATCCTGTCGCGCACGCTGGTGCCGACGATGGCCAAGTACCTGCTGCATCCGCATGCGCCGCACGTGGACGAGCATGGCCATCACGTATCGCTGCCGCCGTCGAACAATCCGCTGGTCCGTTTCCAGCGTGGCTTCGAGGCGCGTTTCGACAAGATCCGCGACAGTTACCACAGCCTGCTGGCGATGGCGATGGAGCATCGCAAGGTGTTCGTCGTTGGCTTCCTCGGGTTTATCGTGCTGTCGTTTGGGTTGGTGCCGTTCCTCGGGCGCAACTTCTTCCCCGCGGTGGATGCCGGCCAGATCCTGATGCACGTGCGTGCACCCATCGGTACGCGTGTGGAAGACAGCGCGTCCTTGTTTGCCGATGTGCAGGCGAGCATTCGCCGGATCATTCCGAAGGAAGAGCTCAGTACCGTAGTAGACAACATCGGCCAGCCGGTATCGGGCATCAATACCGCGTACAACAACACCGGTACGATCGGTTCCTGGGACGGCGATATCCAGTTGAGCTTGAACGAAGGCCACCACCCGACGGCCGACTACGTGCAGCGCATGCGCGAACAGCTACCGCGCGAGTTTCCGGGCGTGACGTTCTCGTTCCCGCCCGCGGACATCATCAGTCAGATCCTGAACTTCGGTTCGCCTGCGCCGATCGATCTACAGATTCGCGGTAACAACCTGCCGGCGAACTTCGAATACGCCAACGCCCTGTTGCGTGATATCAAGCGTGTGCCGGGTGTGGCCGATGCGCGCATCCAGCAGTCGCAGGCGAACCAGGGTTTCAATATCAACGTGGACCGCACGCGTGCGCAGCTGGTCGGTGTAACCGAGCGAGACGTCACCAACTCGCTGGTGGTGAACCTGGCCGGCTCCAGCCAGGTGGCGCCCACCTATTGGTTGAATCCGCAGAATCAGATTTCCTATCCGATCGTGATGCAGACGCCGCAGTACAGCCTCAATTCGCTGTCGCAGCTCGAAAATCTGCCGGTCAACAGCACCGGTGGTGCACAGCAGGTGCTCGGCGGCCTGGCCAATTTCCAGCGTTACGCCGGCAATGCGGTGGTGAGCCAGTACAACATCCAGCCGATGGTGGAGATTTTCGCCACCACGCAGGGTCGTGACCTGGGCGCGGTGTCCAGCGATATCCAGAAGGTCGTGGCCGACCATGCCAAGGGCTTGCCGAAGGGTACGTCGATCGCGCTGCTCGGTCAGGTGCAGACGATGAACAGCGCCTTCTCGGGCCTGTTGTTCGGTCTGCTCGGTGCCGCGGTGCTGATCTACCTGCTGATCGTGGTGAACTTCCAGTCGTGGAGCGATCCGTTCGTGATCATCACGGCGCTGCCTGCCGCGTTGGCCGGCATCATCTGGATCCTGTTCGCCACGCATACGACCTTGTCGGTACCTGCATTGACCGGTGCGATCATGTGCATGGGCGTGGCCACGGCGAACTCGATCCTGGTGGTGAGTTTCTGTCGCGAACGCCTGGCCGAGCACGGCAATGCCACACTGGCGGCGCTCGAGGGCGGCTATGTTCGCTTCCGTCCCGTCTTGATGACCGCGTTGGCGATGGTGATCGGCATGGGGCCGATGTCCATGGGCCTGGGCGAGGGTGGCGAGCAGAATGCGCCGCTCGGCCGCGCGGTGATCGGTGGTCTTATTTTCGCAACGACGGCGACGCTGCTTTTCGTCCCCGTGGTGTTCAGCATCATCCACGCGCGGCACGGCCGCGCCCCGTCCCCGGCGCCTGCTTCCGGAGAGCCCGCACATGTCGTCTGAATTCAAAACTCCTACGCCGACCCATCCGCGCAAGCTGCGCCTGGCCGGACTGATCGCCGCGATCCTGGCGGTCGGCATCGTGGTCCTTGGTGTCACCTCGCGCGCCACCGATGCGCACAAGCTCAAGACCTGGACCGACGAGCAGGCCATTCCATCGGTCGCCGTCGTCGATCCGGAGCCGGGCAAGGCCGGTAACGGCCTGGAACTGCCTGGCCGTCTGGAAGCCTATTCGCGCGCGCCTATCTTCGCCCGCATCAACGGCTACCTGAAGAACTGGAAGGTCGATATCGGCACGCCGGTGAAGTCCGGTCAGTTGCTGGCCGAGATCGACACGCCCGATCTCGATCAACAGCTGCTGCAGGCCAAGGCGGATTACGCCAGTGCGCAGGCCAATCAGGCGCTGGCGGCGATCACGGCCAAGCGTTGGCAGGCCATGCTCGGCTCCGATTCGGTATCCAAGCAGGAAGTCGACGAGAAAACCGGCGACCTGACGGCCAAGAGCGCGCTCGCCAATGCCGCCAAGGCCAACCTCGATCGGCTGCAGGCAACCAAGGCATTTGCGCGCATCATCGCGCCGTTCGACGGCATCGTTACCGCACGCAATACCGACGTCGGCCAGTTGATCAATATCGGCGGTGCGACCGGGCAGGAGCTGTTTACCGTTTCGGACGTGCGCAAGCTGCGCGTGTACGTACAGGTACCGCAGAACTACGTGCCCTCGATCAAGCAGGGAGCGGTCGCGACGCTCACGGTGCCGGAGCATCCCGGTCAGGTATTCAAGGCCACCGTGGAATCGTCTGCGCAGGCGGTCAACGCCACTTCCGGTTCGACCCTGGTGCAGTTGTCTGTCGACAACGCGGACAGCCAGTTGATGCCGGGTGCATTCGCCAACGTCAAGTTCGACCTGCCGATCAGCACCACGGCGCTGCGCGTGCCGGCCAGTGCGCTGATCTTCGACAACCAGGGGCTGCGCGTGGCCACGGTGAGCGCCGACAACAAGGTGGCATTCAAGACGGTCACCATCGCACGCGACTACGGCAAGAGCGTGGAAATTGGTGCCGGCCTGGACAAGGGCGATCGCGTGATCGAAAGCCCGCCCGATGGCCTGGCCAATGGCGACCCGGTGAAGATTGCAGACAAGACGGCGGACAAGCCCAATGAAAAGAAGGCTTAATTTCGCATTGACGCTGGCGGTATCGGCGGCGCTTGCGGGCTGCTCGCTGGCGCCGACCTACAAGGTGCCCGAAACGCCGGTGGCCGATCACTACAAGGAACCTGCGCAGCAGCAAGGCCCGTGGGTGCCCGCGCAGCCGTCCGATCAGTTGCCGCGTGATGGCTGGTGGAAGGTCTATACCGATCCGCAGCTCAACGACCTGCAGCAGCGTCTGCTGGCGCATAACGCCGACCTCGAAGCGGCGTTGGCGCATTTCGAGCAGTCGCAGGCGTTCTATCGCCAGGCGCGTGCCGATCTGTTCCCCCAGGTGGGCCTGAATGGCAATGCGCAGCGCGATCGCGAATCGGATACCAAGCCGTTGCGTGGTGCCACGTCGCCGGCCTGGTACAACACGTTCACGGCCACCGGCGGGATCGACTACGAGGTCGACCTGTGGGGTCGTGTGCGCAATGAGGTGACGTCGAGCAAGGATCAGGCGATCGCTGCCGCCGCCGACCTCGCGTCGGTGCAGCTGAGCCTGCAGGCGCAGTTGACCGATAGCTATGTGGTCTTGCGCGGCCTGGATCAGCAGGTCGACTTGCTCAAGCAGAGCACCGATGCATTCGCCAAGGCCTTGCAGCTCACGCAGACCTTGCATCAAGGCGGCATCGTGTCGGGCTTGGACGTCGCGCGCGCGCAGACACAGTTGTCGACGGTGAAGTCGCAATGGTCGCAGACGCTGGCGCAGCGTGCGCTGGTGGAGCATTCGATCGCGGTGCTGGTCGGTGAGACGCCGTCGAAGTTCAGCATTGCGCCGGAGACCGCTGCGATCCCGCTGCCGACGATTCCGACCGATGTGCCGTCGACGCTATTGCAGCGCCGCCCGGATATTGCGGCTGCCGAGCGTCGTACCGCGGCATCCAATGCGGAAATCGGCGTGGCACGTGCCGCGTATTTCCCGTCATTGGGCTTGAGTGCGCAAGGTGGCTATCAGAGCGACGTGTACGGTGGCTTGCTGTCGACACCGAACCGCATCTGGGCGTTTGGTCCGAATATCCTGGAAACCATCTTCGATGGCGGCCGCCGCAAGGCGCAGGTGGCTGCGGCCAAGGCAGCTACCGAGGAATCCGGTGCCAAGTACCGCAGCGTGGTCCTGAATGCGTTCGAGCAGGTCGAAGACAACCTCGCCCAGCTCGATCATCTGGGTACGGCGCGCGTTGACCAGAAAGATGCCGCCGATGCCGCGAAGCATTCGCTCGATCTGGCGATGGACCGTTACAAGCAGGGTGCGGTCGGCTATCTGGACGTGGTGCAGGCGCAGACCGCATGGCTCGATGCACAGCGCAGTCTGCTCGATATCGATACGCGCCAGTTGCGTTCGAGCGTGCAGTTGATTCGCGCGCTGGGTGGCGGTTGGTCGACGGATGCGTTGGCTGATGCCTGGAAGAAGAAGCCGCAGGCGAATTGAAAAAAAGCCGGCCAAGGGCCGGCTTTTTTCGGTTTGTAGGAGCGGCCTCAGGGAATCTTTAAAAACCTCTCCTATCCGTCATCCCGGCGAAGGCCGGGATCCAGTGCCTCACGCTTCATCGTGCTGAAGACGCTGGGCCCCGGCCTTCGCCGGGGCGACGATGAAAACGGGGGTTATTCGAAGTTCACAACTTCGCAGCCAACAACTTCTCCAGCTTGCGCTGATCGACCGCAAACTTGCGAATACCCTCGGCCAGCTTGTCGGTGGCCATCGGGTCTTCGTTGTGACCCCAGCGGAAATCGTTCTCGCTGAGCTTGGCCGGGCGTGCTTCGCGCTTGCCGTCGTCATTGAGCTTGCGCGGCAGATCGCTCTGGTCGGCTTCGAGCTTTTCGAGAAGGTCCGGGCTGATGGTCAGGCGGTCGCAGCCGGCCAGCGCCTGGATCTGGCCGATATTGCGGAAGCTGGCGCCCATCACCACAGTCTCGTAGCCGTGCAGCTTGTACCAGCTGTAAATCTTGCGCACCGACTTCACGCCCGGATCCTCGTCCGGCGCGTACGACTTGGTGTCGGTGTTGGCGACGTACCAGTCCATGATACGGCCGACGAACGGCGAGATCAGGAACACACCGGCTTCGGCGCAGGCGACGGCCTGTTCGAACGAGAACAGCAAGGTGAGGTTGCAGTTGATCCCGCGCTTCTGCAGTTGCTCGGCGGCGCGGATGCCTTCCCAGGTCGACGCCAGCTTAATCAGCACGCGTTCGCGCTTCACGCCGGCGTCTTCATACATGCCGATCAGGCGTTCGGCCTTGGCGATGGACGCGTCGGTATTGAACGAAAGACGCGCATCGACTTCGGTCGACACTCGGCCTGGCACGATGTCTAGAATCTTGCGGCCTACCGACACGGCCAGATGATCGCTGGCATCGATGATCTGTTGTTCGCGGTTGTTGCTCTTGGACTTGGCCCATTGCACGGCCTCGTCCTGCAGCGGCGCATAGCTCGGAATTTCCGACGCCTTGAGCAGCAAGGAAGGATTGGTGGTGGCGTCGACCGGCTTGTAACGGGCGATCGCTTCAATATCGCCCGTGTCGGCGACGACGGTGGTGTATTGACGTAGCTGTTCGAGTTGGGAAGACACGGTCAGTTATCCAGTTCGCGTGGAAGGAGACAGCGCATTTTGGCATCTCCGTGGGAAGGAATCAGTGAAGATAAGGTCAGTCGCCGGGCGGGGTGCGCGCCTGGGCGGTCTCGTCCTTGCCGACCACGATGCGCGCGGAGCGCTCGTAGGTCCAGTACGCCATGGCCCAATCCATCAAGACGACCAGCCGGTTACGGAAGCCGATCAGGAAGTAGACGTGGGCCACCAGCCAGATCCACCACGCCAGAATGCCGGAGATCTTGATACGGCCGAACTGGGCCACCCCGGCCATGCGGCCGATGGTCGCCAGCGAGCCATCGTCGCGATAGCGGAAGGGCGTGGCCGAGGCCTGGCCTTCGACGCGTGCCCGCACGCTTCGAGCGACATGGTTTCCCATCTGCTTGGCCGCGGGCGCCACGCCGGGGACCGGCTTGCCGTTGGCCTGGGTGGCGGCGGCGAGATCGCCGATGACAAAGACGTTGGGGTGGCCCGGCAGGCTGAGATCCGCCTCGACCTGCACGCGTCCGGCGCGATCGGTAGGTGCGCCCAGCATGGCCCCGACCGGTGAGGCCGAGACGCCGGCGGCCCACAACACGGTGTGCGACGCGATGTGTTGATCGCCGAGCTTTACGCCGTGTTCGTCGATGGCGCTGACCGCTTCGCCGGTTCGCACTTGCACGCCCAGGCGTTCCAGCTGTTTTTTTGCTTTGGCGGAAAGGTCGTCATCGAAGGCCGGCAGCACGCGCGGGCCGGCTTCGACCAACAGGATATTAGCCTTGCGCGGATCGCTGCGACGAAATTCGCGCGGCAGGGTATGACGAGCGATTTCCGCCAGCGCGCCGGCGAGTTCCACGCCAGTGGCACCCGCACCGACAATGACGAAGTTGAGCCATGCCTGGCGTTTTACCGGATCGTCTTCGCGCTCGGCGTGTTCGAAAGCGAGCAGTACGCGGCGGCGGATGGTAAAGGCGTCGTCCAGGGTTTTCAGGCCGGGCGCGTAGGGCGCCCAATCGTCGTGGCCGAAATAGGCGTGTGTCGCGCCGGTGGCGACGATCAGATAGTCGTAGCCGATCTCGCCTTGAGTCAGGTGAACATGTTGTGCGGCGGTGTCGACGCCGACGACTTCATCCATCAACGTGGTGACGTTCGCCTGCTTGCGCAAAATCCGCCGCAAGGGTGCAGCGATCGACGGCGCGGACAGACCCGCCGTGCCCACCTGATAAAGCAACGGCTGAAACAGATGGTGGTTGCGGCGATCGATCAGGGTGATGCGCACCGGCGCATTGGCAAGCGTGCGGGCAGCGGCAAGTCCACCAAAGCCGCCACCGAGTATCACCACGTGCGGACGTGAATCGACGGGTCGTGAATCGCTCATGTTTCCTCTCGCTGCAAACGTGTGGTCGCGCACTTTTCATATGGGGGCGCGACGTCTCATTATCATCTTCACAGCGCGCTAAGGCCTTCCAGGGAAGGCGCCAGCAGCGCGGCGAGCCACGCCATGAAGACCTGTGTACGCCGCGGCAGGTTGTGCCGTCGTGCATAGAGAAACGACATCGGCATCGCTTCGGCCCGGTACTCGGGCATGACTTCGACCATCGCGCCGCTCTCCAACAAAGGGCGCACGCCGGCCTCCGGCGCCTGGATGATGCCCAGTCCCGCCAGGCAGGCCGCTTCATAGGCTTCGGTGTTATTTACGGTGATCACGCCGCGCATGGCGATGTGGCGATACGTCACGCCATCGCGATACTCGAAGCCCAACGGCCGGCTGCCGAGCGTGTTGGCGTAATGAACCAGCCAGTGCCGCGGCAAATCGTCCAGCGTGCGCGGTATGCCATGTTCGCGCAGATAAGCCGGGCTGACGCAGTTGACGATGCGTAAGCTGCCGAGCGTCCTTGCGACCAGACTGGAATCGTCGAGGACGCCCACGCGCAGGACACAGTCGAAACCTTCGGCGATCAGATCGACCTTGCGGTCGGTGCTGCTCAGTTCGATTTCCAGTTGCGGATGGTCGTGCAGGAAATCCGCTAGCCGTGGAATGACCGTGCGATTGGCGATGCTGATCGGCATGTCCACGCGCAAGCGTCCGCGCAGACTTTGCTTGTCGTGCTGAAACATCGATTGCAGTTCGTCCAGGTCGCCAAGCAGTTCCTTGCAGCGCGCGTAGAAGGCCTGGCCGTCCTGGGTGGGCTGCACGCGTCGCGTCGTGCGGTGCAAGAGTTGCGCCCCAAGCTGGTTTTCCAGTTGGCGAATGGCGATCGAGACACTGGCCTTGGGCAGCCCCAGGCTATCGGCCGCCCTGGTGAAGCTCGCCAGCTCGGTGACGCGGACGAAAGCCTGCATGGCGTCGATCGGGTTCATGGCGGGCCATTGTTATTGGAAAATGAACACTCAAATCATATTCCCCTGATTTATGCGTGCCTAGCCGATCAATACATTGTCGTCTGTCCAGGGCCATTCCGGCCCGAGGGAGCTCCCCATGAACACAGCAAATGCCCGTATCGCCCTGATCACCGGCGGCAACCGCGGCCTGGGCAAGAACGCCGCCCTGGCTTTGGCCGCCGAGGGCGTGGATGTCGTGATCACCTACCGTGGCAACCGTGCCGAGGCCGAGGCGGTCGTTGCCGATATCACCAAGCTGGGGCGTCGTGCGCACGCCTTGCAGCTGGATGTCGGCGTGGTCGGCAGCTTCGAGGCCTTCGCGCAACAATTGCGCGGCGTCTTGCGCCAGCAGTGGCAGCGCGAACAGTTCGATTACCTGGTCAATAACGCTGGCGTGGGTATTCACGCGAGTTTTGCCGAGACCACCGAGGCGCAGTTCGACGAGCTGGCGAATGTGCATTTCAAGGGCGTGTTTTTCCTCACCCAGACCCTGCTGCCGCTGATCGCCGATGGTGGTCGCATTCTCAATGTGTCCTCGGGCCTGGCGCGTTTCAGCTTCCCGGGATATTCCGCTTATGGTGCGATGAAGGGCGCTATCGAGGTACTGACGCGTTATCTCGCCAAGGAGCTGGGTGCGCGCGGCATCGCGGTCAATGTTCTCGCCCCTGGCGCGATCGAAACCGACTTCGGCGGTGCGGCCGTGCGCAACAGCGCGGAGCTCAAGCAGCAGATCGGTGCGCTGACGGCACTGGGTCGCGTGGGACAGGCGGACGATATCGGCGGTGTGGTGGCGGCGCTGCTGTCGCCGGCGATGGGGTGGGTGAATGGGCAGCGGGTGGAAGCATCGGGTGGGATGTTGCTCTGATTGACGTATTGCGCGAGCACCCGGCCCCCTCACCCCCGGACTTGATCCGGGGGTGAGGGGGCTCTAGTACAGATCCACCGGATCCACATCCAACGACCACCGAGTCCGCCTTCCGGATGCCATCCCGCCAAGCAACCGTTGCCAAGGCCGCAATGCCGCATGCAACACCGCGCGACTGTCCGCCTCGATCAACAACTGCCCGCGATGCCTGCCCGCTCGCAACGGCATTGGCGCCGGCATCGGCCCGGCAATCTGCAGACCTTCGCCCGGCAGCGCATCACGTGCCTCGGCAAGAAACGCATCGACATGCATGCGCTGATGCGCTTCGGCGCGCAGCAGCACCTGATGGCTGTACGGCGGCAGCATCGAAAGCTTTCGTTCGGTAAGTAATTCCCTGGCTGCAGCGGCATAACCTTGCGCAAGCAGTCCACGCAGCAGCGGATGATCCGGATGATGCGTCTGCAACAGCACACGCCCGGGCTTGCGTGCCCGGCCGGCACGGCCGGCAACTTGCACCACCAACTGCGCAAGACGCTCGTTCGCGCGAAAGTCGACGCTATGCAAACCCTCATCGACGCCAACGATCGCCACCAGCGTGAGGTTCGGTAGATCGTGGCCCTTGGCGAGCATCTGCGTGCCGACCAGGATCGCCGGTGCGTCCTCGCGCAAGCCGTCGAGAATCTGTTCGAACGCATCGCGACGACGCGTGGTCTCCCGATCGATACGCAGTACGGGAACGTTCGGAAACTGCGCGGCCAGCGCCTCTTCGAGGCGCTCGGTGCCCTGGCCTTGCGGCTTCAGGTCCTGCACGCCGCACGCCGGACATTCGCTGGGAACGCGCGCCTGGTAGTCGCAGTGATGGCAGATCAGCTGCTGTCGTGCGAAGTGCAGCGTGAGCGGGTGCTCGCAGCGCGGGCACTGCGCGTACCAGCCGCAATGATGGCAGAGCAGCACCGGGGCGTAGCCACGGCGGTTGCGAAACACCAGCGCCTGCTCGCCGCGCGCCACGGTCTCGCTGACCGCGGCAAGCAGGGTCGGCGACAGGCCATGCTCCAGCCGCTGCGTGCGCATGTCGACGATCTGTACCTGCGGCGGGCGAGATGCACCGGGACGGGCGCGCAGATGCAGCGCGCGATAACGGCCGGCTTGCACATTGGCCAGGGATTCCAGCGACGGCGTGGCCGAGCCGAGCACGATCGGCACCTTCAGTTCGCGTGCGCGCAGCAGCGCCAGATCGCGTGCGTGATAGCGAAAGCCGTCCTGTTGCTTATAGGCCCCATCGTGTTCTTCGTCGACGATGATCAGGCCCACGTTCGGCAAGGGAGTGAATACCGCTGAGCGCGTGCCGAGCATCAGTTTGGCGTCGCCCGAACGCATACGTAGCCAGGCGCGTGCGCGCTCGCCCTCGGCGAGATTGGAATGCATGACTTCGGCGGTTACGCCCAGTCGGTCACGCAGCCGGCGCACGGTTTGCGGCGCCAGGCCGATTTCGGGAATCAACAACAAGGTCTGCTGGCCGCGCGCGAGAACCTGTTCGATCAGCGCGAGATACACCTCCGTCTTGCCGCTGCCGGTCACGCCGTCGAGCAGATAGGGCTGGAAGCTGCCGAAACTGGTGCCGATGGCGGCGATGGCTTGCTGCTGTTCGTCGGTCAGGGGCAACGCCGGTGCCGTCACGGCGATGGCGTGGGAGAAGGCGCGTTCGCTGCGCGTGATCAGGCCTGCACTATCGAGGCGTCGCGCGGCATCGCGCCAGCCAGGCAGTGCCAGCTCCAGTTCGGTGGTAGTGAGCGGCCCCTCGGCCAGCGCATCGAGCAGCCGGCGACTGCCGCCGCGCCGGCTGCCGGCATCGCGCGCGCTCTGCCCGGCGGCATTCAGGCTCCAGACTTCCTCGCCGGTCGCCGGTAGTGGTTTGTCTTCGCGCAAGGCCAGCGGCAAGGCGTTGGCATAGGCCTCGCCGGGCGCACCCAGCCAGTAGTCGGCCGACCACGCCAGAGTTTTCATCAGCTCGGCATCGAGCAGCGGAGCGTCGTCCAATACGCGCAGAACGCGCTTGAGGCGATGGCCGCTGAGACTGGACTCCACCTCCGTGGCAGTGACCACACCGACAGCCTTGCCCCGACCGAACGGCACCAGCACCCGGCTGCCGGCTTCCGCCCGGCCATGCTCGGCGGGCAGGTAGTCGAACAGGGTTGGCAGCGGAACGGGTAGGGCGACGCGAAGTACGGCGGGCATGGAGACCTCGTGGCGGGCTAGTGTAACCCGGAGCCTCTACCGGCCCTCGACGTCGTTGACCGAGAAACGGCTTGATAGGGAGTTAGGCCGACCGTGGCGGCTGTTGCGCACGCTTGCTGCTCCGTCATCTAGGAATGGAGGGTAAGTGGCTAACCCGTCGTATGTTTTTCCTTTATCCACAAGACCTGTGGATAAGTCTGTGGATGGACCGGGGAAGGAGCCCCGAAAAACGCGCAGTGACGGTATTCATGACGCGCTGTTCAAGTTTTGACCACGTCAAAAAATCTTTGTAAATCAATGTGGTGAATAAGGCGCTTGGCCGGCGTTCATGCAGTTGCCACACCCGAAGTCAATAGCTTGACAGAGCTGTGACGCTGTGCAAAACCCGGCCGCGACAGGTGCTTTTCGGGACCGGGCACCCTTCCGGATGAGGCTGCTATGTGAACTGGGTCTCAATGCGCCATGCCCAGAATCACGGCGAAAAGCAGCGCAAAAAAGAGCATCCACAGGTAGCACCAGCCGACCACGAAGTACTTCACGCTGGTCAGGAACCAGCCCTGCCGGTAAACCCGTTTCTGCATCAGCAACAGGTAGACCAGTGCCCAGATCGCCAGTGCCCATTCGAGCAGGCGAAAGACTGAGCCCAGCCAGTTGCCGGCATGGGGTACCAGCCAGGCCGCCAGCATGCTGAGCACGATGCCGACGATCAGGTTCAGAAACAGGAAGGCGTGGCTGTGAAGGGCCACGATCAGGTGTTCCATGTAGAGCCGGCGGCGGAAGATGTACATGATCTTCAGCAGCAGGGCGAAGATCGGCATCAGCACGAACATGGTCTGGGGCAGCACGGCGAACGTGCCCGCCTTGAGGCGCTCCATGGCGTCGTCGCGGGCCTCGCCCTTGGCTTTCATGGCCAGCAGGTTGAGCTTCATGTGTTGCAGGCCCTTTTCCAGCCGCGCGTTCATGAAGCCCGGCAGCCAGGCGATGTCGACATGTGTCGGCTTGAACAGCCAGCCTTTTTTGTCGCCTTCGTCCAGTTGTACGAGGCCGTCGTCGTCCGCGCTGGAACTGGCCTTGGCCGGCGCGCTCCCATCGAGCTCGGCGGTGCGTAGCGCCGCTTGCTTGCGCAGTGCCGCTTCGGCCAGATCCAGGCCGGCCGATGAGCCAACCGCTTCGCGCGTCAGGCGCAGCTGGGCGACCTGCTGATCGAGCTTTTTCTTCACTTCCAGTGTGGTGCCGGCATCGGCGAACGCGTTGATCGGCGCCGACGGTCCATGCGTCGCCTCGACGTGACTGATTTTGTTGGTGGCCTGATCGAGCGCGATATGCCCCAGGAAGAACGCCAGCAGGCACAACACGAACATCAGGCGAAAGGGCGCCACATAGCGCACTCGGCGGCCGGAGAAATACTCCAGCGTCAAGAACCCAGGTTTGGTCAGCAACGGCGGTATCGTGTGCATCGCACGGCCGTCGACGTGCAGCACGATGTCGAGCGTGTCCTCGAGCATGCCGTGGACCGGCTTGAGCACGCTGTGGATCGATTGTCCGCATTCGTGGCAAAACTCGCCGTGCATCGGCGTGGCGCAATTGGCGCACAGAAGCCCGCCGGACTCGGTGATTTCTTTCATGCTTGGCCCCAACCCCTCAGGAGCACGCGATGTTCGCATAGGCAGCGCCAATGCACACGTGCGCATCGCGGCCTTTTGTCGCCAAAGGGCCTATAGGGCGCGTGGCGGGGCATTGTTAGAATGCAGTGCCAAGGAGCCCACTATGACTTCCCTTCGCCTCGATCGCGCCAGGGCGGCGCACGAGATCGGCGCCACGATTCGTCTGGCGCTACCCCTGATCACTGCGCAATTGGCCGCCGTCGGCACCAACGCGGTCGATGCGGTGCTGGCCGGCCATGTCAGCGCGCATGTGCTTGGTGCGGTGGCCGTCGGCACCAGTATCTGGGCGCTGGCGATCGTCAGTGGCATTGGCATGATGATGGCCGTGCCGCCTTCGGTATCGCAGCTCGATGGCGCCGGTCGCCGCGCGGAGATCGGCGCGGTATTCCGTCAGGCGTTGTGGCTGGCCATAGGCATGGGCGTGTTGCTGTGGTTTGCGGTACGGCACGCCGGGCCGCTGATCGGCATGATCGGCGTTGCGCCGGGCCTGCGTCACGACGTGAGCGAATTCCTGTATGCCATCAGCTGGGGCGCGCCCGCGTTGACCTGCTATTTCGCGCTACGCGGTTTGTCCGAAGGCCTGTCGCTTACGCGCCCTTCGATGTACTTCAGCCTGGGTGGGCTGATGATTCTCGCGCCGCTTGGCTACGTGTTGATGTTCGGCAAGTTCGGCATCCCGCCACAGGGTGCGCGCGGTTGCGGTATCGCGACCGCCCTGGTGCTGTGGCTGGAAATGCTGGGTTTCGCTTTCTATATCTCACGTCATCGCAACTATCGCGGCTTGAACCTGGGCGAGCATTTCGATCCGCCGCGCCTGCACAAGCTTGGCGAGCTGATCAAGATCGGCTTGCCTATGGCGATCACGTTGCTGGCCGAAGGCGGCTTGTTCGTCGGGGTAGCGCTGCTGATCGGTTCATTGGGCGAGGACATTGTCGCCGGCCATCAGGTGGCGCTGAATATCGCCTCGTTGTTCTTCATGATTCCGCTCGGCCTGGCCATGGCCATCACCGTGCGCGTCGGCAATGCGGTCGGGCGCGGCGATGCGATCGGCGTGCGCTATGCCGGCTTCTGCGGCATCGGCCTTACCCTGGTCACCCAGTTGTTTTCAGCGGGGGTGATGCTGAGCCTGCCGCATTTCATTGCATCGCTGTATACGCATGACACTACGGTGATTGCGCTGGCGGCGCAGCTGATCGTGCTGGCGGGATTTTTCCAATTCTCCGATGGCATCCAGGTTGCCTCCAATGGTGCTTTGAGGGGCCTGAAAGACACTCGCGTACCCATGGCGATCACCCTGTTCGCCTATTGGGTCATCGGCATGCCAGTCGGCTGGTGGTTGGGTTTTCACCAGCAGATGGGCGCACGGGGCATGTGGATGGGCTTGATTGCGGGCCTGAGCGTTGCGGCCTTGCTGCTGTTTGCCCGTTTCTGGCGCGGCGCCGCGCGCGAGGCATGGCGGAGCCGGCCCGATCGCGAGATGGCTTCAACCATTCACTGAAGCGGCGCCCACATCTCGCTATCGCTTCCCGAGTTTTCGTCGGAGCGACTTCCGTCGCGCCCGCATTAAAGAGCGGGCGCTGTCTCAAATGTCCTTGATATTGACTTAAAACTATTCCGAATTATTCGTTCCTGGCTCGGAAAGCTCCACTTTTAGGGCAAGTTTTATATATCGATCTTCCGGGGATGCCTAGGATGGACTCACGCCTCGGAGCGAATCGGGGCGCACGCGATAAGGCACGCCAGGTGGCGGCCACAGCAAAGCCCAGGGGGTCATGACGCAAGGCGTCAACGACTGGGGCAACCGGATACGGAGAACAACTTCAAACGCGCGATCTGCTGCGCGGCGGAGAAGTGCGGTCCGGACAAACGCATCGCGTAACCACCCATTCAAACCTGCGCACTGGAGTCCTCGTATGAACACCATCTATCGCATCGTGTGGAACGCGGCTACCGGCAAATGGATCGTCGCTTCGGAACTGGCCAAGGGCCGCAAAAAGAAGTCCGCTGCGAAGGTCGCCGTGCTGGCGCTGGCCCTGGCGGGCCTGAGCGCGCCGGTCGCGTTTGCGGCCGACACCGATTCACAGGATCAGACTGAAAAAGTCGACGAAGGCAAGAGCGACACGATCACCCCGTTCTATGCGATTGGAGGCGGCGACGACGGTGGCCGCGCCGACAACGTTGCCATCGGTAGCAGTGCAGCCACGCTCAGCCAGAATTCGGTAGCTATCGGCAGCAATGCCATTGCCAATAACGTCGCCAACGTGGCGATCGGCTGGGGCGCCAACACGACCGGCTCCAACGCGGTCTCCCTGGGCTACAACGCGACCGCCAATGGCAATTATGCGATATCGCTGGGCGGTGGCTCGACGGCCTCGGCCGGGCGTGCGACCGCGTTGGGCACAGATACCGTCGCGAGCGGCGCGAACAGCACCGCCTTGGGTAATGCTGCAAAGTCGCAGGGTAGCCTTTCGGTTGCCGTCGGCAACAGCGCCGCTACGTCGACCGCGGCGAATTCTGCCGTGGCCGTCGGCAGCAATGCCTCGGTGACCGACACGGGAACCAACAGCGTCGCGCTTGGCCACGCCAGCGTAGCCAACCGTGCGAACACTATCTCCGTCGGCGCCTTCGGTAGCGAGCGCCAGATCGTCAACGTCGCGGCCGGCACGGCCGATACGGATGCGGCGAACGTCGCCCAGCTCAAGGGCACGGCCGAAAGCGTCGCCGATATTATCGGTGGCGGCGCGACTGTCGGCGCGGATGGAACGATTACCGCGCCCCGTTACAGCGTGGGCGGCACGACCGTCAACAATGTCGGTGACGCGATCAGCAATATCGATGGGCGCGTAACCAAGAACACGGGTGATATCGTCACCGTTCAGAACAACCTGACGGCCGCTACGCGTTACTTCAAAGCCAGCGGCAAGAACGACGGTACCGACGATGCTGTAGCCGGTACCAATTCCGTGGCCGCGGGTCCGAGCGCCTCGGCCAGAGGTAATGGTGCGGTTGCCATGGGTTCGGGTGCTGCGGCGAACTACAACAATGCCATCGCGATCGGCGCCGGCGCATCCATCACGGGGTCCACCGGCGGTTACGACGGCAGGACCAGCCTGGCGATCGGCGGAAATGCCACTGCGGCTGGGCAAAACACGGTCGTGCTCGGCTATGGCGCGAGCGCTAATAGCCTCAATGCTAGTGGCACGGCGGGGTCGACTGCCATCGGCGCGAATGCCACCGCCAACGCCTGGAATGCGACCGCATTGGGTTATGGCGCAGCTGCAAGCAATGACGTTACTACGGCGGTCGGTCGCTCCTCGGCGGCATCGGGCGCTCGTTCAACCGCCATTGGCGGCAACTCGTCGGCAACGGCAAGCTACGGCGTGGCCTTGGGCTATGGCTCTGCCGCCACTCGCGCTAATAGCGTAGCGGTGGGCAACGCCACCTTGCAGCGTCAGATCACCTCCGTAGCCGCAGGTACGCAGAACACGGATGCGGTGAACGTATCGCAGCTTCAGTCGGTAGTGGGCGGTTTGGGAGGCGGTGCGTCCATCAACCCGACCACCGGTGCAGTAACCGGCCCGACGTACAGCGTTGGCGGCACCGATGTGTACAACGTTGGCGACGCGATCAGCAATATGGATAGCCGTGTGATTCAAAATGCGGGCGACATCGTTAATGTTCAGAACGATCTGACCGCGGCGACGCGTTACTTCAAGGCCGATGGCCTGAACGACGGCACCGACGACGCGGTGGCATCCGGTTGGCTGTCCGTGGGCATGGGCCCGGGATCGGCTGCGACCAGCGCGCGAAGCATCGCCATCGGCTCGGGTGCGCAGGCAACGACCAACGAGGGCACGATCGCCATCGGCGCCAATAGCCGGGCGACCGGCGAGAACTCGGTTGCCTTGGGCTACGGCTCCGAGGCCGATCGTGACAACGTGGTGTCGATCGGCTGGGGCATGGGCGGTAACGGTACGCGTCAGCTCATCAATGTCGCCAACGGTACGGAAAATGCCGATGCGGTGAACGTGCAGCAGCTCAAGCCGATGATCGCGGCCCTGGGCGGCGGCGCGGCGATGAATGGCAGCGGTGTCGTGACCGGCCCGCAGTACACCGTGGCCGATCTGGACAACGGTGGTGACAAGACCGTCGATAACGTGGGCGATGCGCTGGGCCAACTCAATGCCAACACGGTCCAGCTCGATGGCCGCGTGACCAAGAACGAAGGCGATATCGTCACCATCGGCGACCGCGTCAGCAGCGCCGAGACCAACATCACCAACCTCGACGGCCGCGTGACCAAGAACGAAAGCAGTATCGTCGACATCCGTAACGAGCTGGGCAGCGGCTCGCTTGGCCTGGTGCAGCAGGATGCGACGTCGCGCGACATCACGGTGGCGGCGGATACGGACGGTGGCCGGGTGAACTTCGCCGGCACGGACGGCGCGCGCAAACTGGCGGGCGTGGCCGACGGCGAACTGTCATCGACGAGCGACGAGGCGGTGAACGGCTCGCAGCTGTTCGCGACGAATGAGCGCGTGACCAAGAACGAGGGCGATATCGTCACCATCGGCGACCGTGTGAGCAGCGCCGAGACCAACATCACCAATCTCGACGGCCGCGTCACCAAGAACGAAAGCAGCATCGTCGATATTCGCAACGAGCTGGGTAGCGGCTCGCTTGGCCTGGTCCAGCAGGATGCGACGTCGCGCGACATCGCGGTGGCCGCCGGTACGGACGGTGGCCGGGTGAACTTCACCGGCACGGACGGCGCGCGCAAGCTGGCGGGCGTGGCCGATGGCGAACTGTCGGCGACGAGCGACGAGGCGGTGAACGGCTCACAGCTGTTCGCGACGAATGAGCGCGTGACCAAGAACGAAAGCGACATCGTCACCATCGGCGACCGTGTCAGCAGCGCCGAGACCAACATCACCAACCTCGACGGCCGCGTTACCCAGAACGAGGGCGACATCGTCACCATCGGCAACCGCGTGACCAGCAACGAGACCAATATCACCAACCTCGACGGTCGCGTAACCAAGAACGAAGGCGACATCGTCAATCTTGGCGATCGCATCAGCAACGGCTCGGTGGGCCTGGTCCAGCAGGCCGGCGCGAGCGCGGCGGTCACCGTGGCGGCGGCAACCGGCGGCGGCATCGTCGACTTCACAGGTACCGATGGCACGCGTCAGCTCAAGGGCGTATCCGAAGGTAGCAACGACACCGATGCGGTCAACGTGGCGCAGCTGCGCAACGAGCTTGGCAAGGCCAGCGCCGGCGACACGCGTTACTTCAAGGCCAATGGCGCCAACGACGGCACCGACGATGCCGCTGCCACCGGCGACAAAGCCGTGGCGATCGGCGCGAATGCCAGGACGGGTGGCGACGGTGCGGTGGCGCTGGGTTCCGACGCGGAAGCGAAGTTTGCCGGCAGCGTCGCGGTGGGTGAAGGTGCTGCAGCGACCTATGCCAACGCTGTCGCGATCGGCGCGCAGTCGAGCGCAGCTTCGACGACGGCGGTGGCCCTGGGCGCATCGGCCAAGGCAATGAATACCAACGACACCGCGATTGGCTCGGGTGCGCAGGCCAACCTGAATTCCACCTCGGTGGGCCAGGGCACTACGGCCGTCAACGGCAGCACCGCCGTGGGCCAGGGCGCAACGGCGCTGGCTGCCAATTCGGTGGCTCTGGGCAATGGCGCCTATGCCAATCGTGCGAACTCCGTCTCGGTCGGCTCGGCCGGCAATGAACGCCAGATCGTCAACGTGGCCGACGGTACGGAAGACACCGATGCGGTGAACGTGCGGCAGCTGAAGTCGTCCGGCCTGATCGGCGACGATGGCAGCCTGATGGATGCAGTGGTGTATGACGCCGGTTCCAGCCGCGGCTCGATCACCCTCGGCGGCGTCGCCGGTACGACCATCACTAACGTGATGGCCGGTCTGGTCGCGCCGGGCAGCATGGATGCGATCAATGGCAGCCAGCTGTGGGGCGTGCAGGATCAGATCAACAAGCTGGGCGACCGCGTCACGACGATCGAGAACGGCAGCGTCGGCGGCACGCCTCCGACCGATGAGCTCAAGCCGAGTGAGGGCATCCCGCACTTCGCTTCGAACGGCGACGCCAACAAGCCGGCGACGGCGACGGGTGGTTCCAGCGTGGCGGCCGGCGAAGGCGCGGCAGCGGTGGGCAACAACAGCACGGCAATCGGTGCTGGCGCGAGCGCGACGGGCAACAACTCGGTGGCGATTGGTGCCGGCTCGGTAGCCGATGCCGACAACACGGTATCGGTCGGTTCGGCAGGCAACGAGCGCAGGATCACCAACGTTGCCGCCGGTACGCAGCGCACGGACGCCGCCAATGTCGGCCAGCTGCAGGACGCGATGAGCAACCTGCAGGACTGGACGCAAGGCCAGGTCAACGGCTTGTCCAAGAAGGTCGACAACGTGCAGCGTCAGGCCAACCGTGGTATCGCGGCCTCGGCTGCCCTGGTCAACAACATGCCGTATCTGCCGGGCAAGGTCACATTGAACGCAGGCGTGGCGGCTTACCGTGGCCAGAGCGCGCTGGGTGTGGGTGTCTCGCGCTGGAACGACAGCGGTCGTTTCAACGTGAATGCAGGTATCTCCGCTGCGCAGGGCGATGCTCCTATCTTCCGCGTCGGCGTGGGCGTAGTGCTGGGCGACTGAAACAGATAGCCCACATCTGGATTCGGCTTTTTCGGAATCCAGGTTTTCATTGGCCCGGGAGTCATGACTCCCGGGTCTTTTTTTGCGTGCCGTTGCTTACCAGACGACCTTGTGTCCAAGAAAATCACGCATCAGCCTTGCGATCTCATCGTTGGCTTCGTCCAGCGCGAAGTGGCCGCCTTCCAGCAGATGTATCTCGGCGTTTGGCACATCCCGTTTATAGGCGAGCGCACCGGCGACCGAGAAGTTGGGATCGTATTTGCCCCAGGTCACCAGCACGGGTGGTTGATGCTTGCGCAGGTAAGCCTGCCAGGAAGGATAAGCCGCAACGTTGGTGCGGTAGTCATAGAAAAGATCGGATTGAATGTCGTGCTGTCCGGGTTGGTTGAGGAACGCATACTCATCCGTCCACAGATCGGGATCGTAGCGTTCCGGATGCGGCGATGAGCCGACATGACGCCTGCGTGTCAATTCAAGTGAAAAGCCGGCGCGGATGCGGCTTTCGTGGCTTGTCCGGTCTTTCCAGAATGCGCGGATCTTGTCCCACGATGGGGTCTCCAGTCCCTCTTCGTGCGCGACCGCATTCTGCACGATCAGCGCTTTGACACGTTCGGGGTGCGCCAGCGCCAGCCGATAACCGACCGGGGCGCCGAAATCACTCATGTAGATGGCGTAGTTGTTCAAGCCAAGCATGCTTGTGAACGCGCCTATCTGTGCGGCGAGGTTGTCGAACGTGTAGTTGTATGCGGATGCGCTTGGCATGTCGCTATGGCCAAAACCGATATAGTCCGGCGCGACCAGGTGGTATCGATCGGCAAGCAATGGCATCAGGCGTTCAAACATCCGCGACGATGATGGAAAGCCATGCAGCAGCAGGATGGTCGGCGCGTCGCGCGAGCCCGCCTCACGATAGAAAACCCGATGACCGTCGACATTCACCTGGTGGTAGCTGATCCCGGTGGGGGCCGCGGACGATGCCGATAGTGGCACTGCCATCAACAAGGCAACGGGAAAAATCAGCGAGCGTAGGAAAGTCATGCATATCTCCTTATGGCATGGTGCCGTTCGTGGCATGGGCATTGGCTCGGCCGTGCTCAGATGATGCTCGATCGATCGCGGACGCAAATAGTGCGATACGTCCGGAATGAATGCCCGATCGACGGTGATCATTCGTTCTTCCAGGCTCGCTCTGTCTGGGAAAAGCTCAGGTGGCAGGGATTGGATTTCCCGCTGGTGGCAAAGCCCGATGTCGGGCGCCGCGGCGCCCTCCTGGGTTGCGGTCTACAAGGCATGGTGTCCTACCCGTCGGCCGAGCAATCGTGCACGGGTCGAATGAGCGGCCGGCCCTGATCGAGCCGCCCGGGCCGTCGAACGCCAGCCCCCGGGGCGGCGTGCTGAATGGACATGACCCGTAGGGGGTAAACCGTTACGCTAGCGCTGTACTTTCGAGGATTTCCCCAGCATGGCTTCGCAGCGTCAACCCGGTTTCTGGAACTTTCTGTGCTCGTTCGGGCGCGGGGTCAATATTGTCCGCCTGGTCATCGTGAACTTGGTGTTCTTTCCGCTGCTGTTTATCGTGCTGCTGATTATCGCCAGCATGATCATCGGTAGCCGCGCCGAGCGCGTCGCCGACAATTCGGTGCTGGTGATCAAGCCGGAAGGTCAGATCGTTGAACAGTCCAGCCTGAGCCCGGTGCAGCGCGTGCTGGCGGGCATGTCGGGGGATGCGCCCAAGCAGATCCAGTTGCGCGATATCGTCGGCTCGATCGATGCCGCGGCCAAAGACAGCCGCATCACCCGGATTCTGCTGCTGCCCGATCACCTGCAGGCTGGCGGCTTTGCCGCCTTGCATGAAGTGGGGGCTGCGCTCGATCGCTTTCGCGCCGCCGGCAAGCCAGTCGTCGTCTGGGGCGCGAATCTGGACCAGGGGCAGTATTACCTCGCCGCACATGCCGACCGGGTGCTGATCGATCCGCAAGGCGGCGTGATGTTGATGGGTCTGGCCAACTACCGGCTGTTCTACAAGGACCTGCTCGACAAGCTCGGCGTGGATGTGCACCTGTTCCGCGTCGGTCAGTTCAAGAGCGCGGCCGAACCGTACATCCTCGATCACGCATCGCCCGAATCGAAAGAGGCCGACGGTTTCTGGATGGGCGGCCTGTGGGACGAGTATCTCGCCGAGGTGGCCAAGCTGCGCAAGATCGATGTCGCGCAACTGCGCAGCGACATCAACGGCCTGCCCGATGCGATCGCCAAGGCGCACGGCGACCTGGGCCAGCTGTCGCTGGACCAGCACCTGGTCGATGGCCTTGCCACCCGGGATGAACTCGAAGACATGATGCGCAAGGAGGGCGTGCCGGCCGAGAAAAACGGCCATGGCTTCCGCCAGGTGAGCCTGGCGAGCTATGTCACGACCTTGCCCGATCCGAATGAGCAGACTGGTGGTGGTGTTTCCGTGGTGGTGGCCGAAGGTGAGATCACCGCGGGCAAGCAGCCGCCAGGCCAGATCGGCGGCGAGTCCACCGCGGCATTGATTCGTGCCGCGCGCGAAAGCCGCAAGACCAAGGCGCTGGTGCTGCGCGTCAATTCCCCGGGCGGTGAAGTCTATGCCGCCGAGCAGATTCGCCGTGAAGTCGAGTTGACCAAGCAGGCCGGCATTCCGGTGGTGGTGTCGATGGGTGACGTGGCCGCCAGCGGCGGTTACTGGATTTCGATGAATGCCGATCGCATCTACGCCGAGCCGAACACGATCACCGGTTCGATCGGCATTTTCGGCATGTATTTCAGCGTGCCGGGCACGCTCGACAAGATCGGCGTGAAGAGCGATGGCGTGGCGACCGGTCCCTTGGCCGGCGCTTTCGACATCAGCCGGCCGCTCGATCCGAAGGTGGGTGCGGTCATCCAGTCGATCATCGACAAGGGCTATCACGACTTCGTCGGCAACGTGGCCAAGGCACGCGGCAAGGATTACGAGGCGATCAATGCGATTGCCCAGGGTCGCGTATGGACCGGCCAGCAGGCACTGGAGCGTGGGTTGGTCGACCAGATGGGTGGCTTGGGCGACGCGATCGCCGATGCCGCAAATCGCGCCAAGCTCGGCAAGGATTACCCGGTACGTTACGTCGAGACCGCTACCGGCGCGTTCGAGCAATTCCTTGCCGGCCTCAACGACAACGCCATGATCCAGGTGGCACAGAATGTTGGCGTGCGCCTGCCGCCGTGGCTGGCGCAACTGCCGAAGATGGCGCCGGAGTTGAGCCTCTTGCGCAACGCGCAGTCAGGGCGTCCGAATGTTTACGCGTACTGCTTTTGCGTGCCGCACTGAATAAGGTCGTGGTGCGACCAGTCGTGACGTAATCGCGGAAGCTATTCCCGCAAACGCCGTTCGCTTTTAAAGCTGTGCGGCGTAATAGCCGTCACGCGTGTCCACCGAAACGTCCATGCCGAACAGTTGGCTGAGGGCGTGGCCGCTTAGTAGTTGCTGCTTGTTGCCATCGGCGAACAGCCGTCCCTGTTGCAGCATGACCACACGGTCGATTTCCGGCAGGATTTCCTCGATGTGGTGCGTTACCAGCAACAAGGTGGTGCCCTGTCGTGCGAGGCCGCGCAGGGTTTCCAGGAAATGCCTGCGTGCCGCAGGATCCAGGCCGGCGCACGGTTCGTCCAGCAACAGCGCGCGTGGCTGATGGGTCAACGCACGCGCAATCAGCACGCGCCTTGCCTCGCCGGTCGAGAGACTGGCCATCTGACGACCCGCCAGATGATCGGCGCCGATCAGTTGCAAGGCCTCCATGGCACGCTCGCGCATCGCCGGCATCACCTGGTGATCCAGGCCCAGTCCACGTGCGGCGAAGAAGCTCGATACCACGGCATCGAATACTTCCAGCGGCGTTTCGCTGGTGTAGTCCAGCTGCAGCGCGGGAGACACGATGCCAAGCAGCTTGCGTAGCTCACTGACATGCCAGCGCTCGCGGCCGTAGATATGCACATGCGACGAGCCGTCATCACGCGCCAGCGGGTATAGCTGGCGCGTGATGAGCTTGACCAGGGTGGACTTGCCCGATCCGTTCGGACCCAGGATCGCCGTGTGCTGGCCCTGTGCAATGGCCAGAGCGGGCAGGTCGATCAGGACGCGATCGCCGCGGATCACGGTCGCGTTATGAATATCCAGTAGCGGCGTCGCCGAATGAATCGCGGGCGCGGGAGACAGGTTCACTGGTCGGCCGCGTCCAGGGCTTTGCGTTCGCGCTCGGCCTGCGCGTCGCTGGCTTTCTGCACGTCCTTGGCCTTTTGTTCGGCTTTTTTCATGTCGTCCCAGGGCGTGGCTACACGTTGTTGCGGCGCCTGAGGCTGGGGCGGTTTGCCCGAGCAGGCGGCGAGGACGAGCATGCACAGCACTATGGCCGTCCGTTTCATCGGTGGGGTATCCGTAACGGGAAGACAGGTCTGGCAGTGTCACGCCGCGGGCCGGTACGCGCAAGCGTCGCGGAGGCGTTAAACTGCGACGCCATGAACAATCGTATCGATGCCTGGCAACTGCAAGGCCATACCGCGCTGATCACCGGCGCCAGCAAGGGCATCGGCTATGCCGCCGCCCGTGAACTGGCGGCCCTGGGCGCCAACCTGTTATTGGTCGCGCGCGACGAGGATCACCTCGAACAAGTGCGGGTCGAGCTGGCCGACGACTTCGACACGATCGACGTGCTCGCCTTCGGCGCCGATGTGAGCGACCACGAAGATCGCCTGGCGGTGTTCGACTGGATTGCCGACCTGGGCGCACCATTGTCGCTGCTGATTAATAACGCGGGCGGCAACAAACCCGGTGCGACGCTCGGCTACGACGAGGGCGAGTATCGCGCGATCTTCGAGCAGAACCTGTTTTCGGCGTTCGAGATGTGCCGCCTCGCGCATCCGCAATTGGTGCAGCATGCGAATGCCGCGATCGTGAACGTCGGCTCGGTATCGGGCGTGACCCATGTGCGCACGGGTTCGCCTTATGGCATGAGCAAGGCCGCGTTGCATCAGCTCACACGCAATCTTGCCGCGGAATGGGCGGTCGATGGGATCCGGGTCAATGCGGTAGCGCCGTGGTACATCCGCACGCAGCGCTCGGAGCCGGCATTGGCGAACGAGGATTACCTGGACGAAGTGCTCGACCGCACGCCGCTGCGCCGTATCGGCGAGCCAGAGGAGGTCGCCGCTGCCATCGCGTTCCTGTGCCTGCCTGCTGCCAGTTACATCACCGGCCAGGTGTTGGCGGTCGACGGCGGGTTCCTCAACTACGGCTTCTAAGCAGCTTAACTATTTTCTGGGAGCGACTTCAGTCGCGACGTCATGATGGATCGCGGCTGAAGGGAGCTTCAAAAAAATCTCGGCTTTTACAGTCATCCCGGCGAAGGTCGGAAGAGCTTTACAACAGCGAAGCTGGTCATCCATTCCTCAGTTGCCGCTTGTCAGCCAGCCTGTGGCAGGCATCAGCGCCGAGGAATGGGTTCCGGCCTTCGCCGGAATGACGAATAGGGAGGGCTTTTAGAGGTTCACTGAAGTCGCCTCTGCATATGAAAGGCTTTCGGTTCTCTCTACTCGGTCGATGCCAGGTTTTTGGAGATTGCCTGCCGCCACCAATTCCTCTGCGCTGTTTTTTCGGCGTGCTGCGAGTCAAAGAGAATTTCTTCGGCGCAACATGAAAAATCATCGTGCTTGCAAGCCATCAAACAACGGAAAGACTGTGGTTACATACGCCGCTTTCCGTAGGGTCAATCTGATCGATCTTACGACCGGTTTTGTAATTGAACTGCAAGATGGATGCCTACATGGCAAGGATGCCCGCACACTGTCTATTTATATGGCTAGCCCTTTGGCTCGGAACGATGCCTGTTGTGATGGCGACAGCCGCACGGTATTCCGATATCGCGCCACTCCCCGATGGAGCATGGCTACCCATTCACAAACAGGGTGCGTCCTGGTCTGACCACATTTACTACGCCAGCATCGACGACGCCATCAACGAAGCGGTTCGTGCCATATGTGCCAAAGAGCCGCATGAAACCTGCAACCTGCTGGATGTGAATGATCAAACCCAAGGGTCCTCCCTTGGCGGAGTGGAACTGTTACGGACCCTGACCCTCAGGGTGTGGGTGACTCGCGATGAGGGTCGCATAGGCTATGGTGTGTTCGAACGGCTGTACCCGGTTTTTTCTTGTCCGCTCAACTATGCGCTGGCTCATTATTACGGGTTCTATCCCAATCGTGCCCTGTATACCTCAGGTAAACTGGTACGCTGTGTCTACGCGGATAGCGTGCCGGTTGCATCATCGTTGGGCAGCAATGCAACGGATGGGCGCCTGATGGCAAGCTGCCCCGCCAGTGGCGAACAATGGCTGGGCAACCCGATCGATGCCGCCACCGGCAACAAGTTCGAAGTGGCGACGGACTTCGAAAGTGCAGCCGCGCCGGAGATCACGTTGCAGCGCTTCTACAATAGCGGCGCCGGAGCCTCGGCTACGGGTTCGGCACCCTATACGATCGCGCCGCCAACGGCGCGGCTGGGTGCTCGATGGCGCGCTAGCTTCGATCGCTCACTGGAGCCGTCGCAGTATTACGACGAGGACAGCCGTAGTTATTTGCCCGGCCTTTATCTGCACCGCGAAGATGGTAAGTCGCTGTTCTTTCGTCGACAGGGCGACATCTTTCGCTCCAGCAACGGGGATGACGGTACAGTCCACATCTCGGCTCAAGGCGGGTGGCGTTACGAACAGGCCGATGGACGCCAGGAACAATACGACGAGCAGGGTTTGCTGGTTGAGCGTCGCGAACGCTCCGGGCGCATTACAAAAATCCATTATGAGGATGTACTAACGCCATCCGGTAAGGCGGAGCGTCGACTGGCCGAGGTCGTTGATGCTCAAGGGCGCAGCCTTCATTTTTCCTATGACGATGCCGGCCGCATGGTCAGCGCCGAGCTGCCAGACGGGCACGCGGTGCGCTACGAGTACGACGACAGCCTTCTGGAGCCGCGCGAGGCCAATCTTATCGGCGTGACCTACGCCGATGGCAGCCGAGTCGGCTACGTCTATAACGAAGGCTTCAGCGGCTCCAACGCCAACCATCACTTCCTCACCGGCATCGTCGATGGCAACGGCAGCCGATATGCCACATTCACCTACACCTACTCTGGTGAGGCGTTGTCTACCGAGCACGCGGGTGGTACGCAGCGCTTCCGCTTGGGCCAGAACAGCAATGGCAGGCGCACGGTCACGTTGCCCGATGGAAAAAATGTCACTTACCGTTTCGCGCAGGTGCAAGGCATGTCGCGCCTTGTCTCGCGCGAGCAGCCATCCGGCGCTGGTTGCCCCTCCGCTACGTCGCAGGTCGCCTATAACGACGACGGCACGCTTGCCAGTCGCACCGCCATGGATGGCCGTCTGACCACCTACCGCTACGACGCGCAGCAGCGTGAGATCGAGCGCACCGAAGCCAATGGCACGGCCGTCGCGCGCACCGTGCGGACGCAGTGGGACGACCGCCACCGTTTGCCGACGCGCATTGACGAAGACGGCCGCTGGCAAACCTTTCGTTATGACGATGGCGGGCGCGTCATCGAGCATCAGCTCGGCGGCAGCAGCGACACGGCCACGCCCGGTGCGTCCGCAGCGCCGCAGGTGCGTATCTGGCGCCATCGCTATCGCGACGACGGCCGTCTGCAGGAGATCGACGGGCCGCGCAAGGACGTACACGACGTAACCCGCCTGGAGTATTTCGATGCGGATGCGCCGGGCTGTCAGGCCAGCCCGTCGGACTGCGGCTGGCGACGCGGCGACCTGCGCCAAACGACCCTGCCAGAAGGCCAGGTCACCGAGATCCTGCGTTACGACGGTGCGGGTCGTGTCACGGCGCTGCGTGATGGCAACGGCACGCGCACCGATATCGAGTACGATGCGCGTGGTCGGCGAACCGCGACACACCTGCGCGCACGCGCCGATGGTGCGCCATCGTCGGAAGACCTGACCTACCGCATTGCTTATGACGGAGCCGGCAACGCGGTGGGCGTTACCGATCCGGACGGCGTGCGCCTGACCCTTCGCTATGACGCGGCCCATCGACTGATCGGCATCGATGATGCACAGGGCAATCGCATCGATTTCACCCTGGATACCGCCGGGCATCGCACGACCGAAGCGATCCATGATGCGCAGAACACGTTGCGCTATCGGATCGAACGCAGTTTCGACGCCCTGGGTCGCATGCAGACCCAGACGGACGCCCTCGGACAGCGCAGCAGCTACACCTATGACGCCCTGGGCCGCCCGACCGGCAGCACCGATCCGCTCAACCGCAGCCTGTCCATCCGTTACGACGCCCTGGGGCGCGCCATCGAAGAGGTGCGCGACGCCCGTGGCATCAAGGCAACGGTCGGCACGGCCTACGATGCGCTGGGCCGGACCGGCGCCATCGTCGATCCCAAGCAACTACCCACGGTGTATCTCAACAACGGCCTGGGCGACACGCTCGGCATCGCGAGCCCCGATACGGGTGAGACGTTGCAAGGCCACGACGCCGCGGGCAATCTCGTCTGGCGCATGACCGCGGATAATCACCGGCGCAGCTATCTCTACGACGCGGCCAACCGGTTGACCAACGATACCGGCAGCGACGGTCTCGTTTACCGTTATGACAGCCCATCGGACGCATGTCCTGCCGACGAGTCCCACACGCGTGGGCAACTGGCCGGCGCCACCGATCCCAGCGGCCATACCGAGTATTGCTACGACCGTTTTGGCCGTGTAGTGCGCAAGCGTCAGACCGCCAGCAAGCTCGCGCTTACCGTGCGTTATGCCTATACCAAGGCCGGTCGTCCTGCCGCCATCACCTATCCGGACGGTAGCGTGGTCCGTTATACGTACAACGCGTTGGGTCAGCCGACGGGTGTGGAGATCGATCAGCCGGGACAGGGTACGCAAACCATCCTCTCGAAGGTCACCTCATCGCCGTTTGGTGGTATCACCGGCTGGACCACCGGTGGCGGCCGATCCCTGGTGCGCCGCTTCGACGAAGCCGGCCGCATCGTGGATATCCGTGACGGCCGCCCCGATGGCCTGGCGCTGGGATATAGCTATGACGCCGCCGGCCAATTGACCGGCCTGGACGTGGCCGGCACCGCCATGCGTTACAGCTACGACGGCCTGGGCCGGCTGCTCGAAACCTATCAGGGCGAGACCTTGCGACAGCGCTACGCCTACGACGCCACCGGTAACCGCTTGAGTCTCACCGACGATAGCGGCACTCATGCCTATCGCTACCCCGAGGACAGTCATCGTCTATTGGCGCATGGAGCCACTGAGCAGGGCTACGACGGGGCTGGCCATCTGGTAGCGCGCGGCCCGTTGAACTTCGCGTATAACAGCCGCGGCCGGCTTACCACCGTGCTGTCCCGAGGCGGCGTCAGCGCCACCTACGATTACAACGCCTTCGGCGAACGTGTCAGCCGCCGGGTCGGCAACTTCACTACGGTCAGCGTCTACGACGAAGACGGCCGCTGGCTGAGCGACTACGCCAGCGACGGCCGGCTGCTCCAGCAGGCGGTATGGCTTGGCGATCTGCCTGTGGCGGTGCTGGCCGACGGCAAGATCTACGACATCGAGCCCGACCATCTGGGCACGCCGCGTGTGGTGATCGAACGCGAGCGCGACACGGCGGTATGGGCGTGGCCGATGACCGGCGAAGTCTTCGGCGATCATAAGCCCAACAACGACGTGGACGGCGACGGGCGGCGATTCACGCTTGATCTACGCTTCCCGGGGCAGCGCTACGACTCTATGAGCGGCCTCTTCTACAACTACTTCCGCGACTACGATCCGAAAGTGGGGCGGTATGTACAGAGTGATCCGATCGGGTTGGCGGGTGGGGTGAGTACGTATGCCTATGTAGATGCAAATCCCCTCCGTTATGTAGATCCCTTAGGCCTAACGAAGTGGAACGTGGGATTATTTATGATAGGCGGTCAGACGCCCTTAGGGACGTATGGGTACGGTCATTTTGTTGCGACCTCTGAATGCGTCAATGGCGAATATAGTAGCGCGGATGGAAATATAGTATTTGGTGCTGAAACGGCTGGTACTCCGTTTGGAATGTCTGGGTCATTTTATGACATAGACGATCATATTCCTGGGAATACAGATGCTTCTGTCCTTGATGGACCGTTTGTCTATCAAGGTGGTGATTTTGCGCTGGGAGTTGGATACGGGGTGAGCAGGATTCGTTTGGGGAGTGCATTATCCTCAGGCTACGCTGGGGGCTGGGAAGGTGGTCTCGGGTTGTCCTTGGGTGTGCTCGGCGGGAAATCTTTTGTGACGAAATCGATAAGAAATAGATGTCGTTGTGCACTTCCATGAATATTGTGTTCTTGCTGTCGTGGCTGTGCCTCGTGATTATTAGTACATCTTTCCTGATTTCTTTCGCAAGATTAGTGTTTATGCTTAGAGAGACTTATCCATCTATTTATGAAGATATGGGTAGGCCGTCTGCTTGGCCTTATCAGGCCGGTTTTATTTGGAGGCTGCTGAAATGCCATGGTGACATTTCACTTGATGACATGAAACTTGTAAGGATGACGGTGATTCTTATGGTTGCGAACTATATGAGTACGCTTCTTGTCATGGGGCTTGGCGTATTAACATAATAGTTAATGAGTATGAGGTGGTTCCGTGGCGCTCCGGCTTCTTCTGCCGCGTGCTGCGACTACGATCCGAAAGTGGGGCGGTATGTGCAGAGTGATCCGATCGGTTGACGATGGCATTCCGGACAACACATATCCGTCTGCTTTAAATGGATTGTTTGTTCATCAGGGTGCTAGCGCTGCTTTTGGTGCGGGCTATAGCATAAGTGGCCTGCAGCTGGGCGCTGCAGTATCGGGTGGCCTTCCTGAGAGTTTTGGCATTGGCCTAGGAATAGGCATCGCAGCAGATTTCGGTCGTTCAGTGGTAACTCAATCTACTCAAACAGCCTCTGGCTATCCATGAGTTCGACGCAGATATTTGTACTACTTTGGGCGCTAGGCTTGGTTCTCGCGATTGCCTTTGCCATAACAGCATCAAGGTTGATATTCAGGCTTCGCGAGTTATATCCCGCTATATATTTGAAAGTGGGGAGCCCGCGTGCCTTCTCGCGCACGACTGATTTCTTATGGCGGCTCCGTCGCTTTGACGTGGAGCTTGCTCCCAAGGACAAATCCTTGGTCAAGATATCTATTACTCTACTTTTCTTATCCTGGACTATCGCGATGGCCGGCATCGTCTGCGCTATCTTTCCGAATTAGCGAGAACTTAAACTACTTCCGCGACTACGATCCGAAAGTGGCGCGGTATGCGCAGGCTGATCCTATCGCTCATATCGAGTGATCTGGGTACGCGTCTCATGATGATTGAGCACTTCTGCGATAGGGCCGTACGGGCTTGGCTGGCTCAGACCGCCGGGTCAAGGTAGTCAGCCATTGCAGTTAGTCAGCTGCGACAGCAACTGGGCCTCGCGTTTTTCTAGCGGTGGCTGGTCGCTCTTGAATGCTCGTTGCAGCTTGTGTTCGACATCGTCGTAGGCATCGCGCAGCGCGTTGCAGGTTTCGCTGAAACTCAGTGGCCGGCATTGATCCTGGACCCAGACGAAGTTATTGCCGACCAGGTTCGGGTTGGTCTTGCTCCGATTTAGCTCGGGCGCGGATGCGCCGCCGCCACCGCCTGGGCCATAGACCTGCGACAAGGATCGAGGCGCCGCGCCAAGGATGCCGAAGGGCACCAGGTAAGGCTGCGGATCGCCGTTCTCGCTGATATAGCTCTTGCCGTCGGTCGCCTTGAGACAGACGAACATCGCTGGCAGTGGCGCTGCAGGTAGGGATGGCCTGGGGGCGGGCGGCGTTGCCGGCGCCGGTGTGCTCGTGTCGGATGTGCTCGCCGGCGCTGGGGCGGGGCCGAGATCCTGCGGCAGGTCGAGCATTTCCTGCCGCTGGCCTTTGGCGCATGGTGCATCCTGATAGACCACTGCACCGTTTCCCGCGGTGCACTTATAGGCAGCCCCCGCCATGGCGGGGGCTGGTATCAGCAACATCAGGAAAAAAAGCCGCCGCATCAAAAGTCCGCGACATGTTCCTCGGCGGCGAATCCCAGCGCGACCGCGCCTTCGCCGACGTTGACCATGCCGGTGATGCTCATCGGCGACTCCATCAGGGCGACGCCGCATTCTTCACACGCGGCCTTGAGTCGGTCGTAACCCGGTAGCTTGGCCAGCTCCGCCGGGTCGCCGCCGAAACTCAGACATACCGCCGGGACCAGCAGGCCGGCATGCACGCGTTGCGCGGCGTAATTGAACAGCGTCTCGGCGCCGTGCTCGAAGCCGCGTACCTTGCCCACGGGCGAAGTGTCGCCGCGATAGGCGCGGATCAGCGGCTTGATATCCAGCGCCGAACCGAGCATGGCGCTGAACAGCCCGACGCTGCGATCGCCTTTTTTCTTGGCACGCGCACGCAGGTAATAGAGGTCGCGCGGCAGCATGTAACCGTAGGAGTTGTTGGCGACATGGGTCAGGCGCTCGCGGATCGCCGCGGGCGCTTCACCGGCGGCGATCAGTCGCGTGGCTTCGACGATGGTCGGCGCGGATCCGGCGAACAGGTTGCGCGTATCGATTACCCGCATCAGGAACGGGCCGGAAATACCGGCTTTCTCGCGTACCTCACGGTAATGCTTGAGCACCGCAAAGCTGGCCTTGATCACATGATCGTTGATCGGGCTGCGCGTGGCGGTGATGGTCAGGCAGAACACGCAGTCGTGTTCGAGCACCAGCTTTTCGAGAAACAACTGCTGCACTTCTTCGACCGAACAGGGTTCGGTTTCGGCCGAGTGGCTGCGGCTGCCGAGTTTGTGTTCGATAAAACGGGTGAGTTCGACCGGGTTGCGGTCGTCCATGAAGACTTCGCGGTCGACCCGCACCGTGATCGGCATGACGTGAATGCCATGCTCCTGCAAGAACGCCTGTGGCAGATCGCAGGCCGCGTCGATGGCCAGACCCATGCGCATCGGTGATCCCCTTTCTGTTGTGGGGCGGAACATAGCACGCTAAGGACGGCTTGCCGACACATCGCATGGCCTACGAGTGATTCCCGGGTTTGGGGCGCCGGCCCCGCGCCGGTTATGATGCAGCCACTTTTGGCATTCTGCCGGCGTGGCGTCGCCGGTAACGCATGGTCTTAGGGTGACCGTGCTTCGACCTTCAGGGGTCTTATGAAAAACAAGCAGGACATCGTCAGCAACTGGCTGCCGCGTTATACAGGTACCGCGCTGGAGGACTTCGGCCAGCACATTTTATTGACCAATTTCGGCCACTATGTCGACCTGTTCGCGCAGTGGCACGGCGTGGAAGTCAAAGGCCGTGACCGGCCCATGCCCAATGCAACGGCCGATGGCATCACCCTGATCAATTTCGGCATGGGCAGCCCCAATGCGGCGACCGTGATGGATCTGCTCAGTGCGGTCGGGCCGCAGGCTGCCCTGTTCCTGGGCAAATGCGGCGGTCTGAAGAAAAAGAACGCGATCGGCGACCTGGTGCTGCCGATCGCGGCGATCCGTGGCGAAGGCACCTCGAACGATTACCAACTGCCGGAAGTGCCTGCGTTGCCGGCGTTCCAGCTGCAGCGCGCGGTATCGACGATGATCCGCGATCTGGGGCACGACTACTGGACCGGCACCGTCTACACCACCAATCGCCGCGTGTGGGAACACGACGACGCCTTCAAGGCCTACTTGCGGCGCACGCGCGCGATGGCGATCGATATGGAGACGGCAACGATCTTTTCGGCCGGCTTCGCCAACAGCATTCCCTGTGGTGCGCTATTGCTGGTGTCCGATCAACCGATGATCCCCGAAGGCATCAAGACCGAGCTCAGCGACCGCAGCGTTACCGCTAATTTCGTCGAGTCGCATATCAAGATCGGCATCGAGGCATTGAAGCTGGTGCGCCGCAACGGCCGCAGCGTGAAACACCTTCGCTTCGAAGACGACGCCGGCGAGATTTAAGGCCGCGCAAAGAAAAGGCCGCCGGAGAACCGGCGGCCAAGGTTTTGGGGAGTACCCACTGCAGCCACTCTTCTCCGAGTGGCTGCAGGAAAGGAACGTCTTACAGGCTGAAGTCGTAACGGGCGCCGAGGCGGACGTAACGCGGATCCTGGAACGAACGCGGACGGAAGCAGTTGATGGTGGTAACGCCCGACGCGTTTTCGCAGGTTTCGAACAGCTGCGTGACGCGCTGCTTGCCGAGCAGGTTGAAGATATCGGCCGACAGCGTGACCTTGTGGTTCAGGAAGGCCGGCTGCCAGGCAGCACTGACGTCGACGTTGTAGGTCCACGGGTTGCGACCGTACGAACCGCGCGGGGCCGGTTGGCCATTGCAGTAGAAGTACGCAGCGCCGTAACCGACCGCGTCACCGCCGGCCGACAGCGGACGTGCACCGATACAGCTGATCGGCGTGCCCGAGGCAATACGGGTGACGGTCGACAGGCTCCACTCTTCCGTCGGCTTGTAGATGCCCAGGATGCGCAGCTGGTGCTTCTGGTCGTTGGCCAGCGGACCGTTGGTGTTCTCCATCAACTCAGGAGCATCCCAGCTTTCCGTGGTCGACACGTCGGCCTGCACGATGTCGGAGTCGAGCTGACCTTCCGAGTCGCCGTAGCTACGCGAGAAGGTGTACTCGATACGGCCGTACCACTTGTCGCTGAACTGATGCTCGGCGTAGAGGTCGAGCATGTAGTAGGCACGCTTGGCCTTCGGCTCGCCGATTTCCGCGCCGGTGAGCGGCACGCTGAGGTACTGGCCCGGAGCCGGCGACAACGTGAAGGTGTTGGCGACACCCGGGTTGTACAACCAGCAACCGGTACTGCGGCCCAGACCGGAAGCGACCTGATCGGACAGACCATTGGCGGCGCCCCAGGCGATGAACGGACGGGAGTCGCAATCGTCATCGATCAGACTGCGCAGCTTGCGGTACATGGCCTTGGCACCCACGGTCCATTCCGGCGTCAGCTGCTTGTCGAAGCCGAGGATGAACTCGTCCTGGTAATAGGTCTTCAGGTTCTGAGCCGAAACCGTCTTGGCATCCGGCGGCACACCGTTGGCGCCGTTGTTGTAGAACGTGGCGGAGTAGGGTGCGCCCGAGCTGATCCCCTGCGGGATACCGGTGGTCGGGTCGATGCTCGTGAAGCTGTAGAGGTTGGACGGGAAGGTCGACGGACCGGCGCCACGTACAGCCACCGAGGTCGGCAGACCCAGGTGATAACGGCCGGCATTGGCGTAGACCTTCAAGGTGCTGTCGCCGTAGACGTCCCAGGTTACGCCCAGGCGCGGATCGAGCTGATTGCGCTCCTTCGCATAAGCCTGGCCGACACCGTTGTAGTTGGTGAACTGTTCGTTACGCAGACCGATATACGCCATCCAGCGGTCGGTGACCTGCCAGTGATCTTCAGCGAATTCCGAACGCTGTGCGGTACGCGCCGAGGTACCCGTGCTCAGGCCGGACGATTCGACGTAGTAGCCGTTCGCGAAGTCTGCCGGGTTGTACAGGGTCGGACTCAGGCCCAGGTTGATCAAGCGCTGCTTGATAGCCGTGCCGTCGCCGATGTCGTTATAGGTGTAACCCGTGCCGCCGATCGGCGAGCTGCCCCAGGTCGCACGCAGCTGGTAGTTATCCATACCGGCGCGCAGATCATGGCTGCCCAGTCGGTATTCAATGTTGAAGCTCCAGCCCGTGGTGCTGTCCTTGGAGCCGGGCAGCAGGGTGGACGTCGAGCCAAACTGGCAGCTGGGTGCCGGATTGGTGGCGGAGATAGCGCGCGTGTCGGTAATGGCCGGGCAGGCAGCGCCACCCGTCGAAGACGTGGTGTCCTGCTCGTGCTTGGAGTTGCTCCTGCCGTACATCGCGTTGATGGTCAGGTCATCGGTGATGTAACCGGTGTAGTGACCGATGTAGACGTTACCGCCCGGCGTGCCATTGGTCTGGGTGCCGTTGTAGTTCTTGGTGTACTGGTGGCCCAGGTAGCTGCCGGTCGCCCCGGTCGTGTTGTTGTAGTTGAAGATCGAGGAATCGGTGGTTTCGTCATCGCCGATACCGGTGAATTCCAGGATGTTGCTATCGGTAATGTTCCAGTCGAACTTGGTCAACCAGCGGGTAATCTTGTTGCTGTCGTTCTGCGTCGTGTTGGTCGGCGCAGCGCCAGCCGTCGGCGTGTAGAACGTGTCGCTGGAGTGGATCATGTCGGCTGCGCCGAAGAAGAACAACTTGTCCTTGATCAGTGCGCCGCCGATCGAGCCGGAGTACTGCAGGTTGTTGTTGTCCAGCGGGGCGAAGGCATTGCCCTTCTGATAGAGCGAGCCGTCACGGCGGAACACGTTGCGCGGCGACTGGGCCAGCTCTTCAGGCGACCACAGGACCTGAATGTCACCCTTCCATTCGTTGGTACCGCGCTTGGACACAACGTTGATCACACCACCCGTGGAACGGCCGTATTCAGCACCGTAGCCGCCGATCAGCACCTGTTCCTGGTCGATGGCGTCATAGGGCAACTGGCGCGAGCTCACGCCGGTCAGCGGGTTGGTGACCGAGAAACCGTTGATGTTATAGGCGTTCTCAGAGGCGGACGAACCACCAAACGACAAGGCGTTGCCGTAGCCGCGCGCTGCCTGAGTGGTGCCCGGTGCCAGCAGCGCGACCGAGCTGATCGAGGTACGGGCAATCGGCAGCTTGGACAACTGGTCGGCGGTAATGACCGCACGCGAGTCGACCGACGACACGTCGATGGACGGTAGCGCATTGCCCACGACCTGCACTGCGGAGAGGTTCTGGGCATTCGCCGTGCTCGCCGCTTCCGTGGCGAAGGAGACATCCGTACCCTGGCTGATCTGCGTCTGCACGTTATCGCGCGTGGCGATCGTCGAGCCGTTCTTGATCAGGGTGACCTTGTAGACGCCGATCGGCAGAGACGCTGCACGATAGCGGCCGCTGGAGTCGACGGTGATGTCGCGCTTCAAGCCGCTGCCGGTGTTCTCGATGTGGATCGTGTCACCCGGCTCGGCGCCACCGAAGATCACGCCGGTCGAGTTGCTCTGCGCGAAGGCATTGCCTGCCGCGGCACTGAGCGCAAGCGTTACCGCGAAAGCGATCGCCTGGCGCTTGATAGGAAAACCTGTACGAAACTGCATTGACTCACCCTCCGATTAGAGCGGTCAGCTAGGGCTGTAAGGCCCAGCCTCCCCAAATGCTGCAAGTTTTTGTTTTTCCGCACTCATCCGCGCCGCCTCAGCACGCGCTGTGGCAACGGAAACGAGCTAGGCATTGAAATGAGACTCCCCTGCGCCGAGAACTTATCCCCAATTCGAAAGTTCTGGCGCGGTTTTGACACTACGATGGGTGGAAAAGTTACGCAACGGTTATCGCGGCGACAAAATCTTGTCGAAAATAATAGTTGGCATTATTTTTGCGTATAACTTTTTTGAACGATACAGGGGCAGATGCGGGGATTAACCGGGTGGCTGTCACCTAATTGGCGTTCTATCTCGCAATAAAAAACGATGCAAGGCAAGTAATTGCGTAATTAGTTAACTCAATACGTATTAACTTACGCACGTTCAGGGTCATGTATTAACCAATGGTGAATGACTTATGACCTATGCCGGTTCGCAATAAAAAAAGCCCGCCGAGTGGCGGGCTTTTTCGAAACCATGGGGACGCCGGGGTTCAGTAACGGGGCACTGAAGGGTCGACTTCGCTCGCCCAGGCATCCATGCCGCCTTCCACGTTGTGTACTTTGGTGAAGCCGTGGGCGGCAAAGCGTTCCGCAACGCCCTTGCTGGAAATGCCGTGGTGGCAGATAAACGCCAGCGCTGTGTCCTTGGGCAACGCGGCAAGCGTTTCGTAGCCTTCCTCTTCCAGTACCCGCGCCTGCGGTAGCGGCGCGGCGGCGGCACGACCGTGCGCCGGACGCACGTCGATCAGGGTAATGCTGCCCTCGTCCAGGCGCTTCTTGAGTTCGTGCACCGTGATCGAGGCAATTTCCTGCGCGCCGGGGAATTTCAGGCTGAGGCCTTCCCCCTGCACGGTCGACACCCAGTCGATCACGATGCCGTTGGCACGCTGGGCGCTACCCGGGTCGAAGTGCACCTCGATGCCGTTGGCGACCACGACGATGTCGTGATCGCTGGCCGGTGCCAGCTGGAAGCCGGCGCTGTGGTCCGGGCCGATTTCCAGATGCAGCGCCACGCCTTGAGCATTGGCTGTGCCCTGGCGAATCGCTTCGGCTGCCTTGTCGGTAATGGTGATTTCCGGCGGAGTGCGGTCCGGCGGGGTCGCGCCAAACAGCTGGTGCAGCTCGCCGCTGCCGTACATCTGGCGGATGATGTCCGCGCCGCCGACCAGCTCGCCTTCCACATAGAGCTGCGGAATCGTCGGCCAATCGCCGTAAGCCTTGATGCCTTCGCGAATCTCGGGATCTTCCAGCACGTTGACCGTATGGTATTCAGGCAACAGCTCATTGAGCGTGTTGGTGGCCGCCGCCGAGAAACCGCACATGGGCTGCTGGCGGGTGCCCTTCATGAACAACACCACGCGGTGGTCCTTGAGCAGGGTTTCGATGCGGGTGCGCGTGGCGGTGTCGAGGGACATGGCGTGATGATCCGGCTAGGCAAAGATGAGGATGATACGCCTCATATGCTGCCGGGTGGCGCCGGTTCAAGGTGTCGAGCCGCCCCACCGCCAAGAAGGAGATAGGGTCGGGGCGGCTGTGCCTGATCGAGCAGGGCCGCTTCGAGCATGGCGATCACCTTCTCGCCATGCCCCGCAAAAGCCAGCTCGATCGCGGTGCGACCGCCGAGGGTCTGGATCGGGGTGTGCCACAACCAGTCCCATATCACCGTCCGGTTCGGCTCCAACTGCTCGGCCAGGGTGAAGATGCGGCGCAGAACGTGGCTCATGGACTCAGAACGCGTAGCTCAGGGACACGAAATAGCTGTGCGTCTGGCTGGCATCGACCATCGGGCTGTCCTTGACGGCGTTCGGCAGCAACGCGTACCGGATGCCGGCCGAGGTCACCCACGAGTGCGACAGGCGGTAGATCGCGGTGATGCCCAGATAAGGTGACGAGCCCCCGCCAGCGCGGTAGGTGTCCAGGCCGCTACGCAATGCGTCCCTGGCGCTGATGCCGTAGTAATAGTTATTGAGTGCGCTGTTGCTGTAGTTCACGCCCACCGTGGGCGTCAACGTCAGACTGCCCTGCGTGATCGGGTAGCCGTAGTTGAGGTCGAACGCGGTGCCGCCGCCGTGGCCGGTGAATTCCTTCTGGGCGCTGGCCTGGACCTGCCCCCAGTCAGCGCGATGGCGCCAGGCGATGCCGGCCAGGCCGGAAATGTCGCGGTCGGAAAGGCGGCGCAACTGCGGGTCGTTCGAGTCGTCATGGCGAAAGCGATTGCCCAGTGGCGACACGATCAGCGACAGCTCGTCGGCGCCCGGGCCGAGCAATTTGTAGCCAATGGTCGCGCCACGCACATAGAAGGACTTGCCTTCGTAGCTGACCAGCGGCAGGGGCCAGGCTTTGTTGTCGTAATTACGGTAGGGGCTGGGGCTCCATGCGGCTGCGATGCCCAGCGTCCAGGTAGGTTTCTGTTCGGCGGCCGACTGAGCCTGGGCCGACAAGGGGAGGCCTAGCAGGAGGCATGCGGCAAGCAGGCCCGGAAGGCGCGGGGAATTTAAGGGCATGGAGATAGTGTGGGGGCGGGGGACGGGCCCTCAGCTTGCCCAGAGCACATTGCCTCAACATTGCGCCTGGGTTCGGTAGCTCCATATAACATCGTGGGATACCGGCCGAGGCATGGCGCGAAGAGAGCACTCACATGCGAATCCTGCTGGTCGAGGACGAGCCGGAAATGGCGCAGGCGTTGCGTGCCGCCTTGCAGCGGCACGACATGCTCGCGGATATCGCCACGAGCCTGTTGCAGGCCCAGGAAGCCTTGCGTTGCCGGGTCCATGATCTGCTGTTGCTGGACCGCCAGCTTCCCGATGGCGATGGTGCGACCTTGATCCCGTTCGCGCGCAAGCTGCAGGCCGACCTGCCGGTCATCATGCTGACCGCGCGCGGTTCACTGGCCGATCGCGTGGGCGGTCTCGACCTGGGCGCCGACGATTATCTGGTTAAGCCGTTCGCGGTCGAAGAACTGCTGGCCCGGGTGCGTGCGATTGCGCGTCGTCCTTCGAAACTGGTGCTGCCTACCGCGACGATCGGCAACCTGCGTTTCGACTTTGCCGCCCGCGAAGCGTTCGTCGACGACCAGCTGCTGCACCTGCCGCGACGTCAGTTGCTGGTGCTCGAAGCGCTGTTTCTGCGGCTTGGGCGTACGGTGCGGCGCGAAGTCTTGCAGGAGTCGGTCTACGATTTCGATGACGCGATTCAGTCCAATGCGCTGGACGCACATGTATCCAAGTTGCGTCGCGCGCTGGCCGAAGCCGAAGCACGCGTGGACATTCATGTGATGCGCGGCATTGGTTACTTGCTGAGGGAGCAGGCCGGTGATCGACCGGAATAGATCGCTCACGCTGCAACTGTCGTGGCGCTTGATCTGGTTGCAGATCGCCATCGTGTTGGGCTTGATCGTCGCGCTCACGTACACGCTTTATAACGCGTCCGTCACCTATATCGACGAGGATGTGACGCGTACCGTGGTCGACGCGCTGGGACGCGATGGCCATGGTGGCCTGATGCTTCGCTCGGACAAGGCGCTGGACCAGTTGATGGCCTCGACACCCGGGTTATGGTTTGCCGTGACCGACGAACACGGGCATCGCTTGACGCATGGCGATGTGCCGGTGGCCTATCGGCCGTTGGTCACCTCGCTAACCGAGCTGGAGGCATCGGAGGTTCATGCCAATAGCGCACCGTATGCCTTGACCATGCGCGTCTATGTGGCCGACACCTCGCTCGGGCGCATCCACGTCATCGCCGGCGGCGCGCCCTTGTCCGGGCCCGGTGTGTTGTTCGTGAAACTTATCGCCTACCTGGGCTGGCGCATGATGCTGCCGCTGGGTCTGGTGACCTTGATCGTGGTGCCGTGGCTGATCCGCCGGGCCATGGCAGGCGTTGCCGAGGTGGCGGGACAGGCGCAGGCCATCAATATCGATGAGCGCGGTGCTCGTCTCGCCGACGGTTCGGTGCCGCGTGAACTGCAGCCGTTGGTGCGTGCATTCAATGCGGCGTTGGAACGGCTCAACGAAGGCTACGATGCGCGCGATCGCTTTCTTATCGGTGCGGCGCATGAGTTGCGCGCGCCGATCGCGATCATCGAGGCGCGGCTTGAAGCGCTTGCGCCGGGTGCCGATCGCACGCGCCTGCTCACGGACGTGGCGCGACTGGCGAATCTTGCCGAGCAGTTGCTGGATCTGCAGCGGCTGGGCAAGGATGTAGCCAGCCTCGAATCGTTGGATCTGGTTGCCCTTTGTCGCGAAGTCACTGCCGACGTGGCGCCACTGGTCGTGGACGCCGGTTACGAGTTGGCGCTGGATGCCCCGGACACGCCAGTGTTAGTCATCGGCGATCGGCAGTCGCTTTCGCGAGTCCTGACAAATCTGATCCAGAACGCCATTGCCCATGGTGGCGGGCAGGGATCGATCACGGTGGATGTCGTTGCCGATGGCGGTTTTGCCGTCAGCGACCAAGGCCCGGGTATTCCGGTCGAGGAGCGGGTCCGCATTTTCGAGCCGTTTTACCGGGTGCGTCCGAGCAGCAAAGGCACCGGGCTTGGCCTGCATCTGGTGCAGGAAATCGTCACGCGCCACGGCGGGCGTATCGATGTGGTCGAGGCCAGCGGTGGTGGTGCCCGTTTTCAGGTGCGCTTGCGGCGTGCGCATCCCGAGGTGCCGGTTGCGTTACGGGTGGTCGCGACGGAGGTTGCTCCTACAAACTAGCCATGCCTCGCTAGCTCGCAGGAGCAACCGCCCGCCAAAGCATTACGCAGCGGTGCGCAGCTCCGACAGGTCTTTCCTCATATTCGCCAACGGCGCCAGCGCCAGGCCGGCTCCTGGCGAAGGCAGCACGACTTCGCGACTCGCACGCCCCAGCGCGGCGGGCTGCTCGCTCCAATGCAGCAGCTCCATCGCGCCGGTGTCGTCCTCGACCAGGGCGGTGCAGTGTTCGACCCAGTCGCCATCGTTGAGATAGAGCACGCCATCCATCGCGCGCACATGGCCGAAATGGATGTGGCCGCAGATATGGCCGTCGAAGCCGCGCTCGCGTGCATCGGCAGCGACGCGTTCTTCGTACGAACGGATATAGGACAGCGCCTTGCCGATGTGCGACTTGATGATGATCGACAGTGGCAGATAAGGCAGTTCCATCCGTTGCCGCATCTTGTGCACGCGGCGATTCGTCCAGCAGATGAAGCGATGCATCACCTCGCCCAGGTGGATCAGCCAGGTGCGGCCGATCTGCTCGGGGTCGAATTCGTCGCCATGGCTGACCCGGTAGCGTCGGCCGTCGGCACCTTCGTGGATCGCATCCAGTTCGATCCTGACGCCACCGAAAGATTGGCCGGCCAGGCCGCGCATCGGGGCATCGTGGTTGCCTGGGATATAGGTCACCTCGACGCCGCGGCGGGCCATGTCCAGCACCTCGGCCAGGACGGCGCCGTGGTCGGGGTGCCACCAGGTCCTTTTCGCCAGGGCTTCCATGTCGATGATGTCGCCAACGAGATAGAGCTTCTCGCAGCGCAGTTGGCGCAGGAAGTCGAGCAGGTAGCCGGCCTTGCAGTCGGGTGTGCCCAGATGGACGTCGGATATAAAAGCGCTGCGGCAGTGGTAGGTCGCCATGACGCGTGACTCCGGTGGTTAACCGGGATGCCAGTCTGCTCGCGCTTGGTCTCCGCACGATGGCGGATGGGTTGCAAACATGTTGCGGTGCAGGGTGTTTTAGAGGTTCAGCGCCGCCTGGATGGCGGGCCACGCTTCGGCCGCCCAGAGGCTGTACTGCTCGCCCGACGGGTGCAGTCCGTCATCCGCCACCTGGTTCGGGAAGGCCCGCGACAAGGGGGTGATATCCACCCAGGCCACCTTGCGGGTGGTGCACAGGTTTCGCGCGGCGGCGTTGTAGGCATCCAGCTCATCGGCGATCTGCACCGTATCGCGGCCGGATTGCTGGCCGAACGCGGTGACGCCCCAGTCCGGGATGGACAGGACGAAAACCCGTGCACTGCGCCCCCCGGCCAGCTCGATAGCCCGGTCCAGCAAGCGCTGGAATTCGCCTCGATATTCGTCGACGCTGCGCCCCCGATACTGATTGTTGACGCCGATCAGCAGGCTGACCAGGTCATACGGTGGCATAAAGACGGTGGCGTCCATTGCCGCGCTCAGTTCGTCGGTCGTCCAGCCGGTGGTGGCGACGATCTGCGCTTCGTCAAAGAAGATGCCTTCACGGCGCAGACGCGCGACCAGTTGGACCGGCCAGCGCTCTGCTTCGGCGACACCTTCGCCGATTGTGTAGGAGTCGCCCAGTGCGAGATAACGCACGTGACTTCAGGCGACAGCTGCGGTGGCGACGGCGTGCGGTGTCTGTTCGGTCGCCATGCGTGTGAGGACACGCTCGATGCGGACGAACACTTCGCGCAGCTGATCCGGCGGCGGCAGCAGGGTCAGGCGCAGATGGCGGCTGTGCGGCACATTGAAACTGCTGCCGGGCACGACCAGCACCGACTCTTCTTCCAGCAGACGCAGGGCGAAGGCGTTGTCGTCGAAATCGGCCAGCCGATCGGTGCGAATGCGCGGGAACGCATAAAGCGCGCCTGCCGGCGATACCAGGTCCAGGAACTGGCTCGACGCCACACCTTCGAGTACCGCGCGCCGTGCTTCATGGAGACGCCCGCCAGCTGCGGTCAATGCGCCGATGGTGGCTGCGCTCTCCAGCGCTGGGCGTACCGCCCATTGCGCGGTGACATTGGCGCACAGACGCAAGGCCGCCAGCAATTGCAACGCATCGCGATAGTCGGCGCTACGGGACGGGTCGCCCGAAAGGCTCATCCAGCCCACTCGATAGCCGCAGGCGCGATGCACCTTGGACAAGCCGCCGAAGCTGACGCAGGGCAGGTCGCCGGCGACCTCGGCCAAAGGCTGAAAAGTGGTGCCGTCGTAAAGAATCTCGTCGTAGATCTCGTCGCTGAGCAGCAACAGATTGTGTCGTGCCGCGACGGCGACGATCTGCTCGAGCAATTGGCGCGGATAGACCGCGCCGGTTGGGTTGTTCGGGTTGATCAGGACCAGGGCGCGAGTGCGAGGCGTGACCAGCGATTCGATTTCCGCCGGATCGGGCAGGTGCCCGTTTTCGGCCAGGCAGCGGTAGTAGCGCGGCTTGCCATCATTGAGGATGGTGGCGGCGCTCCACAGCGGGTAGTCCGGGCTCGGCAACAGCACTTCGTCGCCGGGTTGAAGCAGTGCGCGCAGGCTGAGATCGATCAGTTCGCTGACGCCGTTGCCGACGAAGATGCGCTCGATTTCCACGCCCTGGGCGCCGCGTTGACGCTGCTGGCGGACAATCGCCTCGCGCGCCTCCTCCTGGCCTTGTTCGTGGCCATAGGCCTCGCTGTCGCGCAGATGCGCGCCGATCGCGTCGCGCAGATGGGCTGGTGTTTCGAAGCCGTAACGGCCTGGATTGCCGATATTGAGCTTGATGATCGGCAGCCCGGCGGCTTCGAGCTCACGCGAGCGGCGGGTCAATGCGCCGCGAATTTCATAGCGCACGTCCGCCAGGTGCGCACTGGGCTTGATCGAAGCCACTGCTGGTTGTCCTTAATGTGTCAGGCTGATGTCGCTCCGGATGCTAGCAGCGTTGGGTGGTTTGGTGCGAGGCACCAAATGGGGGATGGCTCGCGACAAACGGCTTTACCGCCCCTTACTGCATGGTCTATGGCTGACGTGCCAATCGCCCTTCGGCCCCATGGCCCAGGCATAATCAGCACCCATGACGGATTTCGAATCGATCGAGCGCCTGCGCCGTATCGGCTGGCGGGGCGACACCTTGCCGACCCATGGTCGTCGGCTGGCCCGCGTGGTCGCGCAGCATCGTGCGGGCTATGAGCTGCACGATGGCGAGAACCTGTTCGGCGCGCAGCCGGCCGGGCATTTTCTCAAGCGCAATCTTGATCCGGTCGAACGCCCTGCCGTGGGCGATTTCGTCGAGATCGAAGAAGGCAAGCCGCCGCATATCGTCACCGTGCTGCCGCGCCGCACCCTGTTGTCGCGTGCCGCTGCCGGCGAGCGCTACGAGCGTCAGTCGATCGCCGCCAATATCGATTACGTCCTGGTATTGACCGGCCTCGATGGCGATTTCAATCCTGCACGTATCGAACGGTATCTGTCGCTGACCGAAGGCTCCGGTGCGCAGCCGGTCGTGCTGTTGAGCAAGCTCGATACCCGCGACGATGCCGCCGAGATGATCGAAGCCCTGCGTTCGCGCCTGCCCGCCGGCACGCCGGTCCACCCGATCAATGGCAAGGACCCGGCCAGCGTGGCCGTGTTGATGCCCTATCTGCAGCCGGGCGATAGCGCCGTGTTGGTCGGTTCGTCGGGTGCGGGCAAATCCACGTTGACCAATACCTTGCTGGGCAGCGAGCGCATGGCCACCAATGCGGTGCGCGAACACGACAGCCGTGGTCGCCACACCACTACGCACCGCGCACTGCTGGAATTGCCCAGCGGTGGCTGCCTGATCGACACCCCCGGGATGCGCGAGCTCAAGCTCACCGGCGATGAAAATCTCGATCTGTTTGCCGACATCGAAGAACTCGCTGAAACCTGCCGGTTCGCCGACTGCGGCCATGGCAGCGAACCCGGCTGCGCGGTGCAGGCAGCGCTGGATAGCGGTGAACTCTCGCACGAGCGTTGGCGCAATTATTTGAAGCTGCGCGACGAGCGCGAAGAGCAGGCGGCCACGCTCGAAGCCAGGCTGCGGCGCCAGCGCGGCGGGCGACCGCCTGCGCGGCCGCACAGCCCGCGTGGGTCGCGCGACCGGGATTGAGGGGGGGGCGAAAACCTCCTACTCGTCATTCCGGCGCAGGCCGGAACCCAGTGGCCTTGCGATCGGTTGTCGCGAGAGTCTCAAAAGACAGCTCTATCGCGAAAATTGAAAACTGACGCCACTGGATCCCGGCCTGCGCCGGGATGACGAAAGGAAGAACTGAGGTTTTTCGAGGCTCCCTGAGGTCGCTCCTATAAGAAACCGGGCATTTGGTTCTAGTATCAGCGGTGTATCAACAGGTAGGCGGCTTCGATGCGTCGGTTGTCTTCATCCATGACGTTTTTCTACAAATGGGTGTTTCCAGTGGTTTGGCTGGGCTTTGTCGGCCTTGCCGTCGTCACGGGGCTATTTAGCGAACACATCGGTCAGCGCCCGCCCGATCCGATGATCGTGGTCATACCGATCTTCATGTTTGCCTTCGGTTTCTTCCTGTTTCGCCAGTTGCTCGGCGGCTTGGTCGACGAAGTCACACTCGATGGCGATAACCTGATCGTCAAGAAAGGCGATGAGCATCTGCGGGTATCGCTGGCGGATGTGATTAACGTCAACTCATTCAGTTCGATCAATCCGCGCCGGATCAGCCTGCGATTGCGCAACAGCACGCGCCTGGGGCGCGACATCGACTTTATCCCCGCTGGCCGCCGCATGTCGTTACGTTTCCTGGGCATGACCCGACTCGACCCTCTCGCCGAAGAGCTGATCGATCGCATCGAGGCATTGCGCCGGGGCAGCCGATGAACGCAAATCATCAGGTCGCTCCCGAACTGCAGCGTTATGCCGACCTCGATCAGCGACTGCTGGCGGCAGTACGGGGTATTCGCATCCTGCCGACCGTGGCGTGGCCGGCCTCGCTCGAAGACCGCATGATCGACGCCTATACCAAAGGCAACTACGCCCTTCCAGATGTCAGCTACCAGCGGCCGGACCTGACCGAGGCTCGTGCCGAACTGGAGGCGATCGAGCGCGAAGCCGATGATGGCGACCCGCTGGGTGACTACCTCAAACGCACCGCCGAATCCTGGCGTATTGCCGCGGAAATGCTCGAAGCGGTCGGCACCGCGGGCGTTACCGAGCCGTCCATTGCCTTGTACGGCCGGCCGGGCGATTCGATTCCCGGCAGCAGTCGCAGCAACCTGGATGCAGCCAATTATTTCGTCGAGCTTGCCGACGAGCTGGGTGCCGATCTCGAAGACGACGACATCAGTGCGAACATTTCGGCCGAAGTCCTCAGTGCCGACCTCTCACGAACGCTGGACGCCTTTTTCGGCCCCGGCATCATCAGCGTCGAAGTCGACAACGAACTCACCGCGAAGGCCGCAGCGGGCGCCACGCGCGTGCGCCTGCGCGGAGGTACGCGCTTCAGCGAATATGACCGCCATCAATTGCTGGCACATGAAGCCTTCGTGCACTCGCTGACAGCGCTCAACGGTCGTGCGCAACCGCTGCTGGCGTCGCTGGCGCGCACCTCGCCGCGCGTCACCGCAACGCAGGAAGGCCTGGCTGTGTTCGCCGAGCTGATGTCCGGCGCGATCGATATTGCGCGACTCAAGCGCATCAGCCTGCGCATCATCGCGATCGACATGGCCCTCAATGGCGCGGACTTCGTCGAGGTGTACAAATACTTCAAGGCTTTCGATCAGTCGCCCGCCGACAGTTTCCATTCGGCACAACGCGTATTTCGCGGCGTGCCGTTGACCGGCGGCGCTGCTTTCGCCAAGGACAATGTGTACCTGTCTGGTTTGCTGGCCGTGCATACCTTCTTCCGCTGGGCGTTGAAGCAGCGTCGCATGGACATGCTGCGGCACCTGTTTGCCGGCAAGCTGGCCTTGCACGATGTCATGACCCTGGAGCCGCACTTCGCGTCCGGCGCGATCCTGCCGCCGCGCTGGCTGCCGCCGTGGATGCAGCACGTGCACGGTTTGGCCGGCAAACTGGCGTTCTCGCTGTTCGTCAACCGCATCCATATGGGCAAGGTGCAGGCCGAGGAAATCTCGCTGGGGCTATAAGACATCCGCGCGCAACCCACGCCTTCCGACTATTGAGCCGCTGCATCCATTTGAGGTCAGATGTGGACGTGTGGGCGAGTTGTGTTGTTGCAGTGCGGAAAACATATCGAGTGATTCGAATGTCTCGTATTCAGCGTTATGTCGAAGGCGCGAAGGGGCGACGGTGTTAACATCCAAGGCTTGTCGGGCCGGCATTCGCTGAGCCCCGCCCACTTCCCTTCTTATCCTTTTCGAGCAGGACACCGATGGCCATCTCAGACGATCTCAGGCAGGCAGCACTCGAATATCACCGCCTTCCGCGTCCGGGCAAAATCAAAGTTACCGCCACCAAGCCGATGGTCACGCAGCGCGATCTGTCGCTCGCGTACTCGCCGGGCGTGGCCTATGCCTGCGAGGCGATCGTCGAAGATCCACAGCAAGCCAGCGAGCTGACCGCGCGCGGCAATCTGGTAGCGGTGATCACCAACGGCACAGCGGTGCTCGGCCTGGGCAATATCGGTCCGCTGGCCGGCAAGCCGGTGATGGAAGGCAAGGGCGTGCTGTTCCAGAAATTTGCCGGTATCGACGTGTTCGATATCGAGATCGACGAAAACGATCCGGACAAGCTGGTCGACATCATCGCCAGCCTGGAGCCGACCTTCGGCGGCATCAACCTGGAAGACATCAAGGCACCGGAGTGCTTCATCGTCGAGCGCAAGCTCCGCGAAAGGATGAAGATTCCGGTCTTCCACGATGACCAGCACGGCACGGCGATCATCGTTGGCGCAGCGATCATCAATGCGCTGGAAGTGGTCGGCAAGAAGATCGGCGACGTGAAGCTCGCCACCACCGGCGTCGGTGCGGCCGGCATCGCCTGCCTGGACATGCTGGTGGCGCTGGGCCTGAAGCCCGAGAACATTCTTGGCTTCGATCGCGACGGTGTGCTCTACACCGGCCGCGACAACATGGATCCGGACAAGCAGCGCTATGCGCGCGATACGGCCAAACGCACGCTGGCCGAGATCGTCGATGGCGTGGATATTTTCCTTGGTCTTTCCGCCGGCGGCATCCTCAAGCCGGAGATGGTCGCCACCATGGCGCCGCGCCCGATCATCATGGCGCTGGCCAATCCGTCGCCGGAAATCCTGCCCGAGGACGCCAAGCAGGTGCGTCCGGATTGCATCATCGCCACCGGCCGTTCGGATTACCCGAATCAGGTCAACAACGCTTTGTGCTTCCCGTACCTGTTCCGCGGCGCGCTCGATGTCGGCGCCACGGTCATCAACGAAGCGATGAAGCTCGCCTGCGTGCGCGCCATCGCCGAGCTGGCGCGGATGGAAGCGGGTGATCTGGCTGGCGCCTATGGTGGCGACGTGCCGACGTTTGGGCCGGAGTACCTGATCCCGCGCCCGTTCGATCCGCGTCTGCTGGTGATGCTGGCGCCGGCGATCGCGCGTGCGGCGATGGACTCGGGCGTGGCATCGCGTCCGATCGTCGACATGGATGCCTATGTCGAAAAGCTCGATCAATTCATCTATCGCACTGGCCTGATCATGAAGCCGGTGTACGAGCGAGCGCGCGCCGATCGCAAGCGCGTGGTCTATTCCGAAGGCGAGGAAGAGACGGTATTGCGCGCCGTGCAGACGGTGATCGACGAGAAGCTGGCCTTCCCGATTCTGATCGGTCGCCCGGACGTGATCGACACGCGCATCCAGCGACTGGGCCTGCGCATGCGCGAAGGCGTGGATTTCGAGTTGACCAATATCAACGACGACCCGCGTTTCAACGATTATTGGCAGCAGTATCACGCGCTCACCGAGCGCCGCGGTGTATCGCCGGCAGCGGCGAAGAACCTGCTGCGCTCGCGTCCCTCGTTGATTGCTTCGATCATGGTCGAGCGCGGCGAAGCCGATGCGATGATCTGCGGCCTGGTCGGGCGTTATCACAAGAAACTCGGTTACATGCGCAGCGTGTTCGGCCTGGATCCGGGCGTCAGTTGCACCTCGGCGATGACCGGCGTGATCAACGACAAGGGCGCATGGTTCTTCCTCGATACGCACGTACAGCTCGATCCGACCGCCGAGCAGATCGCCGAGGCTACCTTGCAGGCGACCTATCGTCTCAAGCTGTTCGGCATCGAACCGAAGGTGGCGTTGCTGTCGCATTCGAATTTCGGCAGCCACGACAATCCGAGCGCGCAGAAGATGCGCAAGGTCTACCAGATCCTTCGCCAGCGCATGCCCAAACTGGAAGTCGACGGCGAAATGCAGGCCGATAGCGCCTGGGATCAGAACGTGCGTCATCTGATTTTCCCCAACAGCACGCTGACGGGCCGCGCCAATCTGTTCGTCATGCCCAATCTCGACGCCGCCAATATCACCTACAACATGGTTCGGGTGATGACCGACGGCGTGGCGATCGGCCCGATCCTGATGGGCGTGGACAAGGCCGCGCACATCTTGACGCCGGCCTCGACGCCGCGTCGCGTGGTGAACATGACGGCGATCGCGGCGGTGGATGCGCAGATTCGCGCGGCGCAGTCGAAGGGCTGAGCAGGTTACGTCGCCGTCGCTTGGTTACTGGCTCGGATCGCTACAATCCGCAGCCTTCTTCGCGGCGGCCTCCACTTTCTGCCAATACGCTTCAGCGGTCTTTTGCACGGCCGGCGGCAACTGCGCGAAGTTGCTGCCCGGCTTGTGCCAGAGGGTATCGGTATCCTGGTTCGGCAGGTTGCCGCGAATAGCGTATTTCTGGTCCTTGTAGACCATGATCAGTTTGACCGATGTGCCGTCGAGCCCGTCGCAGGCAATCCAGTACGGAACGACGACCAGCGGCTCGCCATTGCCGGCGTCGATCACATTCACCAGCGATGTCAGCATCTGCACGCCGCACAGGGCAGTGCCATTGGTGTCCTTGATCTCCCATCGGGTGATATAGCCGCCGTGGTCCTGCAGCAAGCCGTAGGCATGCAGCGAGACGTAGCTTTTGTCGTCCACCGTCGGGCCTTGATCGTTACCGCCAAAGGCCAGGATGCGGTAGGAGCCGTCGGCGTCTCGATATTCCAGCGCCTTGAGCAATGTGCTGCCGTTGTCGTAGTAGCCGGCAACATCGTCCTTGTCGCTGCCCTTGACCGGCGTCACCCGCAGATCGGCCGCGCTTGTGCTGGCGGCGAGCAGGCAGGCGGCGAAGGCAGCGGCCCATAGTCCGTAACGCATAAATGATCTTCCCCTGATGTTTGCTCCGACCGGCAAGGATAACCGCTGGCAGGCGGGCCGGCGGCGGCCGGTCAAGCCATGCATATCAGCCATTCGCCGCCGTATTGTCGTGTTTTTCAATTGGCGGAAAGCCGCTTCAGAGCTAAACTCGGAGGGTTCCCCGCTTCCCTTTGCGGAGGCGATTCACCTACAGCGGCCAAGCCCCTCGGCGCCGCGGAGATACGCTCCCCATGGATCAGCTCGACGACATCCTGCACCAGGACCTCGATCCCACCGAAACCCAGGAATGGGTGGAATCGCTCAATGCGGTGATCAGCCACGATGGCACCGAACGCGCGCATTACCTCTTGGAGCGGATGGTCGATTCGACCCGCCGCGCGGGCGGCTACCTGCCGTTCGATCCGACCACCGAATACATCAACACCATCTCGCCCAACCAGGAAGCCAAGAGCCCTGGCGATGCGGCGCTGGAATGGCGTATCCGTACGCTGATCCGCTGGAACGCGATGGCGATGGTGGTTCGCGCCAACCGCAAGCCGGGCGAACTGGGTGGCCATATCGCCAGTTTCGCCTCGTCGGCGACGCTGTACGACGTCGGCTTCAATCATTTCTGGCGCGCGCCGAGCGCCGAGCATCCGGGCGACCTGGTGTTTCATCAGGGCCATTCCAGCCCGGGCGTGTACGCGCGCTCGTTCCTCGAAGGCCGTCTGGGCGAAGAGCAGCTCGACCTGTTCCGTATGGAAGTAGCCGGCAAGGGTCGTGGGTTGTCGTCCTATCCGCATCCCTGGCTGATGCCCGATTACTGGCAGGTGCCGACGGTGTCGATGGGTCTGGGTCCGATCCAGGCGATCTACCAGGCGCAGTTCTGGAAATACCTCGAGCATCGCGGCCTGGTGCCCAAGAGCGACCGCAAGGTGTGGTGCTTCCTGGGCGACGGCGAAACCGACGAGCCCGAGTCGCTCGGTGCGATCTCGCTGGCCGGCCGCGAAGGCCTGGACAACCTGGTCTTCGTGATCAACTGCAACCTGCAGCGTCTGGACGGCCCCGTACGCGGCAACGGCAAGATCATCCAGGAACTCGAAGGCGTGTTCCGCGGTGCCGGCTGGAACGCGATCAAGCTGGTCTGGGGCAGCTACTGGGATCCGCTTCTGGCGCGCGACTCCAAGGGCGTGCTGCGCAAGCTGATGATGGAAACCGTCGACGGCGAATACCAGGCCTGCAAGGCCTTCGGTGGCGCCTACACGCGCGAGCATTTCTTCAACAAGTATCCGGAAACCGCCGCGCTGGTCGCCAACCTGTCCGACGACGATATCTGGCGCTTGAACCGCGGCGGTCATGATCCGCACAAGGTCTACGCGGCCTATCACGCGGCAGTGAACACCAAGGGCATGCCGACGGTGATCCTGGCCAAGACGGTCAAGGGCTACGGCATGGGCGCGGCGGGCGAATCGCAGAATCCGACGCATCAGCAGAAGAAGCTCGATGCCGACGCCGTGCGTCACTTCCGCGACCGCTTCAATATCCCGGTGCCGGACGACAAGCTGGCCGATGTGCCGTATTTCCATCCCGGCAAGGATTCGCCGGAAGTGCAGTACATGCTCGAGCGCCGTCGTGCGCTCGGCGGTGCGCTGCCGCAGCGTCGCCGCAAGACCGACGTGAGCCTCAAGGCGCCGGAACTGGCCGCTTTCGAGCAGATCACCAAGGGTACCGGCGAGCGCGAAATCTCCACCACCATGGCGCTGGTGCGCGGCATGAACCTGATGCTGCGCGACAAGCAGATCGGCGAGCGCATCGTGCCGATCGTGGCCGACGAAGCGCGCACGTTCGGTATGGAAGGCATGTTCCGCCAGATCGGCATCTATGCGCCGTTCGGTCAGAAATACCGTCCGCAGGACGCCGACCAGCTGTTGTACTACCGCGAAGACCAGAAGGGCCAGGTGCTGCAGCAGGGTATTTCCGAAGCCGGCGGCATGGCCTCGTGGATGGCCGCGGCCACCAGCTACAGCCTCAGCAATCAGCCGATGCTGCCGTTCTTCATCTATTACTCGATGTTCGGTTTCCAGCGCATCGGCGATCTGGCCTGGGCGGCTGGCGACATGCGTGCGCGTGGCTTCCTGATCGGCGGTACCGCCGGTCGCACCACATTGAACGGTGAAGGCCTGCAGCACGAAGACGGTCACTCGCATCTGCTGTCCGGCTCGATCCCGAACGTGAAGTCGTACGACCCGACCTTCTCCTACGAGATCGCTGTGATCATGCAAGACGGTACGCGCCGCATGCTCCAGGAGCAGGAAGACGTCTACTACTACATCACCGTGATGAACGAGAACTACAGCCATCCCGACCTGCCGCAAGGCGTCGAGGAAGGCATCATCAAGGGCATGTACCTGTTCAAGGATGCCGGTAAGCCGAAGAAGGGCGAGCCGCGCGTGCAGTTGCTCGGTTCGGGCACGATCCTGCGCGAAGTGATTGCCGCCGCCGAACTGTTGGAAAAGGATTTCGGCGTCAGCGCCGACATCTGGTCGGTACCGAGCTTCAGCGAAGTGCGCCGCGAAGGTTTCGATGCCGAGCGCTGGAACCGCCTGCATCCGGAATCCGAACAGCGCGTGCCGTATGTCACCGGTTTGCTGCAGGGCCAGCAGGGTCCGGCCATTGCCGCTACCGACTACGTGCGTGAGTTCGCCGACCAGATCCGCGCATTCATGCCCGACGGCATGCGCTACACGGTGCTCGGTACCGACGGCTACGGCCGCTCGGATACGCGCGAACACCTGCGTGGCTTCTTCGAGGTCGATCGCTACTGGATTGCGCACGCCGCGCTGGCAGCCCTGGCGAAGGATGGCAAGGTCAACGCGAAGGATGTCGCACGCGCGATCAAGACCTACAAGCTCGATCCGGACAAGCCCAATCCGCAGACGGTTTGAGACTAAAAAAGAAACCCGCCATCAGGCGGGTTTCTTTTTTGCGGATGGCCAAGCGATCAATCGTCGTCGCTGCGAAACAGATGCCGCAGCAGGAAGAAAGCTCCGACGGTTCCGGCAACGATCGCCACGGTGGCTGTCGGATGACGTTTCACCTGGCGGCGCAGGCGTCGGTATTGGTAGTTGGCTTCGTCGGCCAGGTCTTCCGCGGCGTGGGCAACACGCCGGCTGTAACCAACGTGCTTGCTGCTGAACCTGCGGCCTGCTTCGCGGCCACGCTCGGCGAGACTGCCAGCGCGTTCGGCGGCTTCGTCGGCATAGTGACGCACACGTTCACTGACGCGTTCGCCGACGCCGTTGATGCTGTCCTGAATATCGCGTTGTCTGCTCATGGCGGTCTCCTTGGGTGTCGATCCCAGAAACTGCCAGTCCGACCGTGAGTGGTGTGTAAATAGCCCGCTCGCCCGTTCAGAAACCGGCTTGTCTAGATGCGCGCCGAGCGCGGCTGCCGGTCGATCTGGCGCTCTCGGAGGTTCTCGCCGGCGCCGGCCTTTTCCGCCGGTTCGTGGCCATAGGTTTCGTCTCGCTCGAACGCCAGGCTGCTGGCGGCATACAGGGCCTCGTACGAGACCAGTTTGTGCCGCAGCCAGTCACGCAGGCGCGGCCCGAAGACCTCGTTGACCTTGCTCGCCGTCTGATGCGGTTGCCCGGTGAGCGCGGCCTGTTTCCAGGGTTCGAGTTCGGGGTAGCTGATGGTTTGCCGGCAGGCGTCATCCAGCTTGGCGTCGGCCGGAAGCTCGAGGAACTGGCACAGGCGCTGCCATTCGCTCTCCGGATCGCGTGTAAGGTCTTCCAGAAACACGAAATGATGATGCGGTGAGCCGATATGGGCACGATGGATTTCGGCCGCACGGTTCCAGCGGCCTACCCAGCGTGCCAGGTCGCCGCCAAAGGCGTTGCTGGCGTCGTAGCGCATATTGGCATCAAGCAGCGAGGCCATGACGTCGATGCCGGGGCGGATCACGTGGACGAAGCGTGCGTCAGGCAGATAACGCTCGATGTCGTCCAGGTACAGCAGGTGCGCAGGCGTCTTTTCGATCCACATGGAGCGCTCGGCTCGCTGGGTAAGCTCGTCGAGCATCGCGAAGAAACGCGTCGCGCACGTGTCTTCTCGCCAGGGCGCGTGACTGTGCGGTGGTAGCGTGCCCAACAAACTGCGTTGCAGATCCAGAAACTCCCGCCGCCCATAACGTCGAGCGAGCCCGAGTCGACGGGCGAGGCGTTCGCGTGGCGCCTTGGCATCCCGGTCGCCCCAGCGATAGGCCGTGCCGCCGAGAAGGCGGAGGAAGAACGCGGTTTCCGGGAGGGTGAAGACCTCGGGGTGGCGGGCAAGCATGGCCTGAACGACCGTCGTGCCTGAGCGCGGGCAACCCACCACAAACGTTCGACGCATGAGCTGCGTATCCCCCTTCTTACCGACATGTTCAGCCCGCCTGCACGGGTCAGAACAAGAACGCGTCAGGTTCGCGAAAGGTTGACGCCAGCTTCAAGGGAATCTGGATGGGCCGTCAAAATGCGAGCTCATCCATACTTCAGCCGGTCATGAACGGGCCGCCGCGCTTCAGGGCGCGCTGATAGGCGGGCCGGGCGTGGATGCGCTCGAGGAACTGCCACAACCTCGGATAGCTCACCGCATCCAGGCCGGCGCGGCTGGCCGCCGCTTCCAATGGGAAGCTGAGCTGGATATCGGCGGCACTGAATGCATCGCCCGCAAACCAGGTGGCTTTGGCCAATTCGCCTTCGAGGTAGTCCAGGTGCAGCTTGACCTGGGGGTCGACGAAGCCATGGAGTGCCTTGGCCGAGACGCCGCGCAATACGGGTTTGACGAAGAACGGCGCGGGCGTGGTCGCTACCCGTTGAAACACCAGTTTCAGCAACAAGGGCGGCATCGCCGAGCCTTCGGCGTAATGCAGCCAGTAGGTACAGCGCAGTCGCTCGGGCGTGCCGGCGGCGGGCAGGAGGCGGCCGCCGCCGTAGCGACCGGCGAGGTATTCGATGATGGCCCCGGACTCCGCCAGTACCAGCTCGCCATCGACGATGACCGGCGACTTGCCTAACGGATGGATGCGCCTGAGCTCCGGTGGCGCCAGCATCGTCTTGCGGTCGCGCTCGTAGCGTTTGACTTCGTAGGGCAGGCCCAGCTCTTCCAGTAGCCACAGGATGCGCTGCGAACGGGAGTCGTTGAGGTGATGTACGAGGATCAAGAGTGTCTCCAGTGAAGTCGCTTTCTAGTCAGCTTTCCAAACCGCATTCTCGGCTAGTTGCTCGCTCAAAAAATCCACGAACGCGTGCACACGATGCGGTACCAGTCGCCGTTGCGGCGTGACGGCGTGGATGCCCGAATCGGGCAGGGCGTAATCGGGAAGCACCACTTGCAGCCGACCGCTGCGCAGATCGTCGTGAATATGCCAGATGGAATGCTGGGCGATGCCGATGCCGGCCAGCGCAGCATCGCGCAGCTGGTCGCCGAAATTGCTCTCGATGCGGCCATCGACACGCACGCGATAGGTTTCGCCGCCGCGGTCGCTCATTTCCCAGACATCGTGCCGGCCGTTGCTGCCCACTTGAACCAGGCAGTCGTGGCGGGTCAGGTCGTCGGGTGTGCGCGGCGTGCCGTGTCTACGCAGATAGTCGGGCGAAGCGCACAGCGCGCGCTGGTTGGATGCGATGCGTCGCGCGACCAGGCTCGAATCGCTCAGGCGGCCGATGCGGATGGCCAGATCCAGGCCTGCGCTCACCAAGTCGACAAGTTGGTCAGTGAGATGCACGCTGAGCTTCACTTCCGGGTGGCGTTCCAGAAAAAGCGGCAGCAGCGGCGATACATATAGACGTCCAAACGTGGCCGACATGGTGACGCGAAGCGTGCCGGTGACGCCCAGGCTGGCACTACGCAGGCCGGAAGTAAGCGCATCCAGATCGTCGATCAGCGTGCGGCCTTGCTCGGCCAGCAGCGCACCCTCCGGCGTGGCATGCAGCTGGCGGGTCGTCCGGTGCAGCAGGCGAACGCCGAGCTCCCGTTCGAGCCGCTTCAGGCGCTGACTGGCCACGGCCACCGAGATGTCCAGGCTGCGCGCGGCAGCGCTGATCGATCCCAGGTCCAGTGCTTTGATAAACAAGAAGATATCGTCCGGACGCTGCATGATTATCAACAGAAAATTGAAATTGATTAAGTCAATCGATGGTTGTTGAAGAATATGCCTCTGCCTACGCTGGCGCATCTCTTTTTTGGACCTTGAGCCATGACGCCGGCTGCACCCTCCCGCCCCAGGACACCGTGGGGCCTGTACTCACTCACCGCCGGTGCGTTCGGCATCGGTACGACCGAATTCGTCATCATGGGCCTGCTGCTGCAGGTCGCGGCGGATCTCCACGTCACCATTGCCGCTGCCGGCTTGCTGATTTCCGGCTATGCGCTGGGCGTCTTCGTCGGTGCGCCATTGTTGACGGTGGCCACCAGCCGGATGCCGCGTAAGGCCGCCTTGGTCGCCTTGATGATTATCTTCACGCTCGGAAACATCGCCTGTGCGATGGCGCCGAGCTACGGCTTCCTGATGGCCGCACGTGTGCTTACTTCGTTGGCGCATGGAACGTTCTTTGGCATCGGCTCGGTCGTCGCCACTGGCATGGTGCCGGCGGACCGCAAGGCATCGGCGATCTCGATCATGTTTACCGGTCTGACCGTCGCTACCCTGCTTGGCGTGCCGGCGGGTGCGTGGCTAGGTTTGCACCTGGGCTGGCGTGCGACGTTCTGGGCGGTGTCGGTGATTGGTGTGCTCGCCACGGTCATCATTGCCGCGCTCGTGCCGTCCGAGCATGGCGTGCGCGAACGCATTGCATTTGCCGACGAACTGAAAGCCGTTGCGCGCCCGCAGGTTCTGCTTGGCCTGTTGATGACGGTGTTCGGTTTTGCCGGGGTGTTTACCGTATTCACCTATATCCAGCCGATGTTGACTCGTCTGACCGGTTTCAGCGATAGCGCCGTGTCACCGATCCTGCTTGTCTTCGGTGTCGGTCTGATTGCCGGTAACCTGCTTGGCGGGCGTTTTGCCGACAAGCGGTTAGTGCCGGCCGTATTGGGGTCCTTGATTGCGCTGGCGATCGTGCTGTTCGCCATGACGTTTGCGATGCACAACAAGATCGCCGCGATTGCGTTTACCGGCCTGCTCGGTGTCGCCGCGTTCGCCACGGTGTCGCCATTGCAATTGCGAGTCTTGCAGAAGGCCGAAGGTGCGGGTCAGAACCTGGCGTCGAGTTTCAATATCGCCGCATTCAATCTCGGCAATGCGCTGGGCGCATGGTTGGGCGGCATGACGATCGAGCATGGTCCGGGTATCGGCTCGGTCACGTGGGTGGCTGCGTTGGTGACGCTGGCTGGCCTTGCGGTCGCGCTGTGGAGTGTATGGTTGGATCGCTCGCGTCGGGGTATCGCCACGACGTGTGCGCAAGCCAGTCTTGCGGCGCGCAGCTGATGGGTGCCATGAGCATGCGCCGCTTTGTGGTAGCCGTGGTCGTCGGTTGGTTGGTGGCGTTCGGTGTATGCGCAGCCCCGCGCGATGATGTCCATTGGGTAGCCACCTGGACTGCAAGCCCCGAGGCCAGGTGGGATGGCGATTTCGCTTTGCCGTTGAACCTGCCATTCCATCTGTGGAATCAGACCGTGCGCCAGGTCGTACGTGTCAGTCTGGGTGGCAAGCAGACGCGCATCGTGCTGTCCAATGCCTACGGCGATGCGCCGCTGGTCATCGGTGCCGCGCATATGGCATTGGCCGGACACGAGGGAGCCGTTGTCGCGACCGGCGATCACGCGTTGACCTTCTCGGGCCAGTCTGCAGTTTCCATTCCGCCGGGGGCCTTCGTAGTGAGCGATCCCGTGGCCTGGAAGGTCGATGCATCGAGCGATCTGGCCGTGAGTCTGTATTTGCCAGAGCCGACGCCGCCAGCGACATTTCATTGGGACGCTCGCCAAACGGCGTATGTGGGTGCCGGCAATCAAACGGCCGATGCAGCCTTCAAGACGGACGCCACGATGACGACGCGCGTGTTCCTGAGCGCGGTACTGGTTGACGCCGATGCGCATGCGAGCGCCGTCGCCACTCTGGGCGATTCAATCACCGACGGTGCCGGCGCATCGATGGATCGCAATACGCGTTGGCCGGACTTTCTGGCGCAGCGTTTGCGTCAGCACGATGCCGCAGTGATGAATGCAGGCATATCCGGCGCACGCCTGTTGCGTAACAGGATGGGCGATAACGCGCTGGCTCGATTCGGACGCGATGTACTCGATCAGCCCGGCGTGAGAACGGCGATCGTGATGATCGGCATCAACGACATCAGCTGGCTCGATACGCCGCTGGGCCCGCACGACGCTACGCCTTCGCCGGAGCAGATGATCGCCGGCTATCGCCAGCTGATCGCTCAGGCCCATCTGCATGGCGTGCGCATCGTCGGTGCGACATTGACGCCATTCGAGGGCGCGTTGATCGACAGTCCGATGAAGCACTACTACAGCGCGGACAAGGAACGTGTGCGTCAGGCGGTCAATCGCTGGATGCGCGAGAGCGGCGAATTCGATGCGGTGGCGGACTTCGATACCGCCTTGCGCGATCCGGCGCATCCGCGGCGGCTATTGCCTGCGTACGATTCGGGCGATCATTTGCACCCTGGCGACGCCGGTAACAAGGCGATGGCCGATGCGATCGATCTCTCTGGACTGTTCGGCACGCATTGAGTCGGAAGGAACCTTTCCTATCCGTCATCCCGGCGAACGCCGGAAACGCTTTACAACAGCGAAGCTGGTCATCTAGTGCCTTAGGCTTCGATGCGCCGAAGACACTGCGCCCCGGCCTTGGCCGGGGCGACGGGTAGGAGAGACTATTCGAAGTACTTCAGGCCGCTTTCTTCAGCGAAGCAATATCGATCACAAAGCGATAACGCACATCGCTCTTGAGCATGCGCTCGTAAGCACCGTTGATGTCCTGGATATCGATCATCTCGATATCGCTGACGATGCCATGCTTGGCGCAGTAGTCGAGCATTTCCTGCGTTTCGGCGATGCCGCCGATGGCCGAGCCCGAGATCGAGCGGCGGCCCATCACGACATTGGCAGCGGCGACAGCCGGCTCGATCGGTTCGAGCAGGCCGACCAGGCACAGCGTACCGTTCATGGCCAGCGTGGCGAGATACGGATTCAAGTCGTGCGGGCTGGGGACGGTATCCAGGATGAAATCGAACTGGCGCGTCACCGCCTTCATCTGCGCTTCGTCGGTGGACAGCACGACATGATCGGCGCCCAGGCGGCGTGCTTCGGCTTCCTTGTCCGGCGTACGCGTGAACAAGGTGACGTCGGCACCCATCGCCTTGGCAAATTTCAGGCCCATGTGGCCCAGTCCGCCCAGGCCGATGACCGCCACCTTGCTACCCTTGCCGACCTTCCAGTATTTCAGCGGCGAGTAGGTGGTGATGCCCGCACACAGCAGCGGTGCGGCCGCCTTGGCATCGAGCGAGTCGGCGATGCGTACGACAAACTTGTCGTCGACGACGATACGCTCGGAGTAACCGCCGAAGGTCGGCATCTGGTCACGGCGATCGATCCCGTTGTAAGTCCACACGGCGCCTTCGCGGCAGTATTGCTCAAGGCCTTCGTTGCAGGCGTCGCAATGCTGGCAGGAGTCGACCATGCAACCCACGCCGACCATGTCGCCGACCTTGAACTTGCTGACGTTCGCACCGACCGAGCTGACCCGGCCGATGATTTCGTGGCCGGGCACCATCGGGTAGATGCTGTTCTTCCATTCGTTGCGCGCCTGGTGGATATCCGAGTGGCAGACGCCGCAATAGAGAATATCGATCACCACGTCGGTCGGGCGCGGATCACGGCGTACGAAAGCATGCGGCGCCAATGGGGTGGTCGCGGACTGTGCGGCAAAGCCGCGAATATCGAGAGTCATGCGGAGCTCCAGGCAAGTGAGGGACGGGCGGCAATCCGGGAAAGATCGTCGAACGCCTCGCAGTATGCGGAGGCGGGTGTGACGGCCGGTAGCTCGATTCTGCGAAATCCTTGCCCGATTCTCCGTTTTGACGCTGAGGCACTCGCGTAAGCTCGCAGGAACAGGCAAGGTTCGATGGTCCCTGATCAGCTGAAATACTCTCGAATGTCGCTACTTTCCGAAGAATCGGCCGCGCAGGAGTTGGAACGCAAACGGCAGGATCTGGCAGCCCTGATTGATCGATTGGCCGTCGATGATGGCGACCACGAAACCGCCATCGCGGGGCTCAACCTGTATCGCTCCAACCAGCCGATCAACTCCAAGTGCGGTCTCTATACCTCGACGCTGACCCTGGTTGCGCAAGGCAGCAAGCGGGTGCTGCTCGGGGGCGAGCGCTATGACTACGATCAGGCCAATTACCTGGTGACGACGATCGATCTGCCGGTGATCTACAGCGTCACCGAGGCGTCGCCCGAGCGTCCGTGTCTTTGTGTGGTGTGGCAGCTCGATCCTTCGCGCATTGCCGAGTTGCTGACTGCCGATCTGCCGCCGGTCAAGGTATCGGCGGGCCGCGGCATGTCGATCAGCCCGCTCTCGCACGACATGCTCGACGCCGTGCTGCGTCTGGTGCGTCTGCTGGAGACGCCGGCGGATATTCCGATGCTGGCGCCTTTGATCGAGCGCGAATTGCTCTATCGCCTGCTCATCAGCGATCAGGGCGCACGCCTGCGCCAGATCGCCATGACCGGCAGCCAGACGCAGCAGATCGCGCGGGCGATCGACTGGCTCAGGCAGCACTTCAGTGCACCGTTGCGTATCCAGGAGCTGGCGCGGACGGTCAATATGAGCGTGTCGTCGCTGCATCACCACTTCAAGGCGATTACGGCCATGAGCCCGTTGCAATACCAGAAGCTCCTGCGCCTGCAGGAGGCGCGGCGTCTGTTATTGACCGAACAATGCGACGCGGCTTCGGCGGCGCATCGCGTGGGCTATGAAAGTCCTTCGCAGTTCAGTCGTGAGTACAGCCGCTTTTATGGGGCGCCGCCGTTGCGCGATGTTGCGCAGATACGGGAGCTTGCTTCGGCGTGAGTTGGATATTGTGGGAGCGATTTCAGGGAATCTCGAATAACCTTCCCTATTCGTCATTCCGGCGAAGGCCGGAATCTATTCCTCAGCGCAGAGGCTTGCCACATGCCGCCTGACAAGCGACAACCGAGGAATGGATCCCGGCCTTCGCCGGGATGACAATAAAAACTGAGGCTATTCGAGACTCCCTGAAGTCGTTCCCACAGCAAAGCCGGCTAAATCGTCGTTTCGGCCATCTGCGTAGCTTCCGGTTCCGCCTGCAAACGCTGTCGTCGACGCAAAGTGGGAAACATATAGATCCACAGCCCGACCACGATCAATGTCCCCACGCCGCCGATCAGCGTGGCATTCACCGCACCTACCCAAGCAGCGAGCATGCCCGATTCGAATTCGCCCAGCTGATTGGAGGTATTGATAAAGATTGCGTTCACCGCATTGACCCGGCCGCGCATATCGTCAGGCGTATCGAGCTGCACCAGCGAGTTGCGGATCACCACGCTCACCATGTCGAATGCGCCGAGTGCGAACAAGGCGATCAACGACAGCCACAGCAGCTTGGATACGGCAAACACCAGGGTCGCCAAACCGAAGCCTGCAACCGCGGCGAACATGATCGGACCCACACGTCGCTGCATGCTGTGGCGCGCGAGCCAGATCGACATCAGCAACGCACCCGCGGCCGGTGCCGCACGCAACAGGCCCATGCCCCATGGCCCGGTGTGCAGAATGTCCTTGGCGAAGATCGGCAGCAGCGCGGTCGCGCCGCCGAGCAGTACGGCGAACAGGTCGAGCGAGATCACGCCCAGCACATCGGGCCGATGGCGGATGAAGTGCACCCCGGCGAATACGGTTTTCAAGGTTGCCGGTTCGCGTCGCGGCGGTGCCTGCTCGTAGCGCAGCAGACCCATCATCACGACGGCAACCAGATAGAGCACGCCGGCCAGCACATACACCACGCCGGGACCGGCGACGTATAGCAGGCCACCCAGGGCGGGCCCGAGAATCGTCGCCGCCTGACCAGCCGAACTGCTTGCCGCCATGGCGCGCGGCAGGATCGGTGCCGGCACGAGTGCCGGCAACATCGATTGCAGCGAGGGAAACTCGAATGCCTTGGCGACACCGATGATGAACACCAGCGCGAGAACCCCCGCCTCGTGCACCGAATGAAGCAGACTCAACGCAGCGAGTACCGCGATCGCCAGCAACTCCACCATGAGGCCGTAGCGGACGATGCGTCGCCGCTCGAATTGATCGGCCACGTGACCGGCCGGCAGCGCGAGCAGGAACGAGGGCACGAATTGCGCCAGGCCGATCAGGCCCAGATCGAAGGCGCGTCCGGTGACTTCGTAAATCTGCCAACCGACCGCGACCGATAGCATCTGAAAGCCGAAGCTGGACGCGACGCGCGCGAACCAGAACTGTACGAATGCAGGATGTTTGAGTAACGAATCCGCTGGGGGCAGCGCGGAAGAGGCCATGAGAGGTCCTTGCGAAGAACGCGCATTATCGACTTCCGGGACCATTCACGGCAAAAATTTATTGGCGCATGGACTCGCAGTTTTCTGCGCTCCAACCAGGGCGCCGTTGATCGCGGCGCCCTGTCCTATGCTTCAGGCCAGATCGTCAGCCATGCGTGGCAAGACCAACGCAACACGCGCGGGGCGGGGCCTTGCGTCCAGGCCGAACAGCGGGCGCAACCACGACGTGCGGCGAATGATCTCGTGCGACACGGCACATCCGGCAACCGTTCCCACCAGGATCATCAGGGGTTCGCCCACCGCGCCCAGGCCCAGCGGCATCAGCCACCATGCCAGTGCCAGCATCACGCTCTGGTGCAGGATGTACCAGGGGTACACGGCCTCGCGTGCATAGGGCAGCCAGCGGAAGGGGCGGTTCAGGCATGCGTGCCCCCAACCCAGTACGGCAGCGATTGCCGTCCACATATAAAGGTACTGGGCGGCACGGACGATCAGGTCCAGCGCATTCGATTCGTGCCCCAGCAGCGCCCCACCGAACTTGTCCAGCACGATAAACACGCCGAACGACGCCAATGCGACTCCAAGCGTGCTGCGACGCAGCCGCGCCAGCTCGTCCCACAGGCGCGAGCCCGTACCGAGCAGATAACCGTAGAAGAACATCGTCCCGTAGAGCGCATGGGAGTACCAGTCACCGATCAGCGTGTGATACATCGGATAACGATCGGCAAGCAGCACGCCCCAGGCCAGCAGCGGAACGGCCGGCGCGATGAGCAGGCTGCGGCCCCGCAGGCCTTCGATGCGTGCACGTATCCGTTGGCCGATCGGCGACTCCAGAGCCGGCAAAAGCATCAGCAGCACGAGCGTGTACAGCCACAGATAGGGCAAGTACCACAGGTGGTTCCAGGTCACGCCGAACTGCCAGCCGTCAAAGGCATGCGCCGGCCACGGGCCGCCGGTCCAGTAGCGCAGGAGGAAGGCACCGAAGCCCGGCTGGACGAGCCCGTTCGACAGCCCCTGCACATAGGGCTGGATCGGCACCACCACGGCCATGCCGAACAACAGTGGCAGCATCAATCGCACCGTGCGCTTCCAGGCCAGCCGGGGCAGTGAGGTCTTGCCGCGCAGGAAGTGCACCGCCAGCCCGGAAATCAGGAACAGCAGCTCCATGCGCCAGCGGTTGAGGAACAGCATGGGGTATTGCAGCCACTCGGCGGTATGGCTGCTCTTGAGATGAAAGCCCCAGTCGGCGACATACAGCATCGACAGGTGATAGAGGATCAACAGGCCAAAGGCCAGGACGCGCAGGGCGTCGATATCGTGGCGGCGGGGTGTGGCACTCATGACGTAAGGCTCCCGGTGGAAAGTGGAGCCGATGCTGGCGTGCGCGTGATGAGGTGTCGTGGGCTAAGTGATTGATTGGGTGGAGTGGGGGACGAACGGTGGGGTGGGAGGGATGAGTTGGGGTTGCATGATTACGCTCGTACTCGCTACTCCCTGGCTACACTTCGGCCATGCCATCCCCTTCCTTCGATTACCGCTCCTTCCAACGCTGGCGCCGCCCGTTCGAGATCGCGTTCTGGGTGGTGTTCTTTATCCTGAATGCGACCTTCAACAGCATCACCTCGCGGCTGGATCATCCGCGGCTGGCGGCGTGGGAGCCATGGAGCTGGGAGTGGAGCAGCGCCCTGGTGATGCTGGCGCTGATCCCGGCGGTGGTGGCGGGGCAGCGGCGCTGGCCGATTCGTTTCGAAACCTGGCGTACCAGCCTGCCCTGGCTGCTGTTGGGCAGCGTGATCTTCTCCCTGGTACATGTCAGCGGCATGGTGCTGCTGCGCAAGCTGGCCTATGCGGTGATGGGGCAGCAGTACGACTTCGGCTCCTGGGTCGTCTGGGGTTATGAATATCTCAAGGACATCCGTTCGTACGCCGCCATCGTCGCCCTGATCGGATTCTACGAATTGTGGCGGACCCGCTTTCAGGGCGAGGCGCGCATCCTGGCCGAGCCGGACGAAGGTCCGCCGGTGGAGTCGGTGGAGCGGCCCGAGCGCTTTCTGGTGCGCAAGCTCGGCAAGGAGTTCCTGATCAACGCGCGGGAAGTCGAGTGGCTGCAGGCTTCCGGCAATTACGTGAACCTCCACGTGCGCGGAAGGGATTACCCATTGCGGGCCACGATGGCCAGCATCGAGGAAAAGCTCGATCCGTCCCGTTTTGTGCGAGTGCAGCGAAGTTATTTCATCAACCTCGATTACCTGACCGAGATCGAGCCGCTGGAAACCGGCGACGCGCGCCTGACCATGCAGGGCGGCATGAAGATTCCATGCAGCCGCCGCTTTCGCGCGCAGTTGCGCGAACGTTTCGGTGATGTCGCGGTTGCGCAGGGCTCGCGGCCCGTACATTCTTAACGCCTGTCTTTAACCGAGGTTGCGTCATGAATTCTGCCCGCCGTCCTTTGCTTGCCGTACTGGTCGCCGCCGCATCGATGGCAGGTTGTTCGCAACAAAGCGACCAGCCCTCTGCAGCCGAACAGGCGCAGACTGCGGCAGCGCAGACCCAGGCCGACGCAGCCAAGAAACTCGATACGTATCGTCAGCTCGTGCGGCAGAACAATGACGAGATGACCGTGCTGATGGGCAAGGACATCGTCGAGCGCTTTCCCAATACCGATGCGGCCAAGGAAGTGCAGCAAACCCTGCCGGGGATCGAGCAGCGCTTCAAGGACAACCGTGAAAAAGCACGTGTGCAAGCACTGTGGATCTACCAGGTATCGCCGATGCAGGGCGGTACGCAGTCCACGGCAACCATCTACACCAGCCAGCCTTCAGGCAACGATCGCGTGCGCCTGGTGCTGCGTCGCCACACCGAGTGGGGCCAGAACGTGTTCCTCTTCGGCAGCGGCCACGGCTTCATCTGCAAGGGCAATTGCACCATCAATGCAACCGTGGACGGCAAGCCGACCGGCATCAAGGGCTTTGCACCGACCACCGGCGAGCCGGCCATCATGATTCGCGACGACAAGGCATTCATCGCCATGTTGGAAAAGGCGAAGAAAATCACCATGGACGTCACCACCAAGGACGACGACAAGAAGCAGACACTGGTTTACGAAGTGGGTGGATTCGACGCAAGCAAGTGGCAGCCGGTAAGCAAGGGCAAGAAGAAGTAAAGCGGTTCACCGCACCTGCGGGTGCGCGTTTCCATGCAGGTCGCTCCAGGAGACATCGCCATGAAGTCCATCCGTTCGTTGATGATCGCCCTTGCGGTCGCCGCACTGGCCGCATGCGCCACGCAGCCGGAAAAACCCAATCAGCGCCTGCTCGACTATCAGGCAGCGTCGGGTGCGCCGGTCAATAGCTTCCGTTACTTCTCGTTATGGTCCTGGGAGGCCTTGGATCGTACGCATCTGTCCATCTACACGCGCAGCAACGAGGCGTACCTGCTCACGGTCGATGGCGGTTGTCAGAACCTGGAATGGGTCAACGCGATCGGCCTGACCTCGCGCATGCACGAGGTCACCTCCCGTTTCGACAAAGTGCTTACCGGCGAGATGGTCCCATGCACCATCATGGAGATTCGTCCGGTCGACGTGCAGAAACTCAAGGCCGAGGAGAAGTTGCAGAAGGAGCGGAAGATCGAGGAGAAGGAGCGGAAGGATGGGGAGTAGGAAATGGGGAGCGGGGAACGGGGAAGAGCAGTGCGCTGCACGTTGGCTCGTTCCATCCCCCGTTCCCAAGCTCGCGTAGCGAGCGAATTCCCCAGCCCTACTGCAGGAACAACTTCTCTGCGATCTTCGCCAGCGGCTTCTCGATGGCATTCTGCACGCGTGCCGGCAGGTCCAGCGGCTTGAGCAGCATCTTTACCGTCATCTCGGCGGGGATGTTCCGGCGCAGCAGGTCCTGGGCGCGCCCGGTCACCTCGCGGTACTTCGCCTTGTCGCTCTGGTACTGCGGATAGCATTGGTTGAAGACGTGGCGCAGGGCGATATCGCTGTCTTCGCTCTTGATCTCGTTGACCCGGCGCAGCACGGCGCGAAACACCTTGTAGCGACCGAAGCCTTCCTTTTCGCGATAGCGGCGGAAGTGCTGGTAGAAGTGCTTGTAGTGGCGCACCTCGTCGCTCTTGATGTGATTGGTCAGCTGCTTGAGCACGGGCTCGTCGGTGATGTCGTTGAGCGCGCGGTACAGGCTGGCCGTACCGGTTTCGACCACGCAACGTGCCGCCAGCTCCAGGCCGCGGCTGTTTTCCAGCTGTTCGGAGGTGCACACCGCGCCGTACTCGTCCCAGAACGCCTTGAAGCCGCGCTCCCAGTCAAACTCGGGCCATACCTTGCGGACATAGGCGGCGAGGGCGCGCCCATGCTGCAGTTCTTCATGTTCCCAATGCTGGCTCAGCCAGGTCTGCAGCTCTTCGTCGCCGGCGAAATGGTCGACCAGATTATGGGTATAGAGGTCCGATCCACTTTCGACAAACGAGGCGCTGCAAAGCAGGAAGAACAGATCTTCGTTGTGGCGAATGCGCTCGATGTCGATGCTATCGAGATCCAGACTTTCCAGGGTCCAGGGCAACGATGTGGTGTAGCTCACGCGGTGTTTCCTGTTCGGGGCAGAGCCAGGTGTTTCCCTGGCGTGACTGTATTATGACAAGAGGATACGACGCCTTTGGCCCGTAGGGGATTAACGCTTGTTTACCGGCTGGGCTGACGAGCGCCCGGTTCTCGCCGATCCGCGAAATCTTGCGTGGCGCCCCATGAAAAACGCCCGCTGAGCGGGCGTTTCTTGCGATGGAGCGGGGGGCAAAGCGGTCAGCGGACGACGGTCACCGGGACATGCGCGCGGGCCAGAACGTCGTCGGAGACCGAGCCGACCAGCCACCGGGCCAGTGCGCCCCGCTCGGTATGACCGATCACGATATGGTCGATGCCGTGGGCATGGATCTGGCCGATCAGGATGTCGCCGGGGCTGCCGTGCAGTACCTCGAGATCCACCAAGGTGTCGGCATCGGGTGCCAGCGCCCTGAGTTCGGCCATCAGTTCGACGGCTCGCTGACCTGAGGTGTCGGTCATGACGAGGGAGGTCGTGTCGGCGCCGCCTTCGATGATCTGCAGCGCCGATACGACGCGTACCCGTCCCTGGGAAAGTCTGGCCAGCTTGATGGCAAAACAAAACGCCCGTTGCGACGACGGCGAACTGTCGTAGCCGACCAGTGAATACTTGAACATGCTGCCTCCATGGCTTCAGGTGTGTACGTCAACTATCGTCAGTCCTCGACCTTATGGCAACGGCGCTCGATATGCGTGTGCTTCGCCTGCTGGTGCTCCTGAATTTTCTTACCGGCATAACCGCCGCCGACTGCACCGGCCACCGTCGCCAGCGTCTTGCCTTTGCCGCCACCCACTTGGTGACCCAGCAGGCCACCGCCGACCGCGCCGATCGCCATGCCCGCGATCTGGTGCTGATCCTTGGGTTGATCCTGGACTTCAACGTTATGGCACACGGTGTGCGAGGCGAATACCGCGGTCGGACTCAGTGCCAGCGCCAGCAAAAAGCCGGCAGCCCATGCTTTCGGGTAATGAGTTTTCATCGCGTCACCTTCTTTTCCAATCAGTGAGATCAGTCTGCTCGGTGGTTTGTTACGGAAAGATCAAAAATCGTACAAGAATGCGATCTCCACATTGCCGTCACCTCCGTCGGGTTGAGCTATACCGACATGAACACGATGGCCGCCCGGTCCGAAGCACAGCAAAAGGGCGGCTCACCTTGGCAAGAGCGACAAAGGAGAGCTTCACATGAGCAAGCGTCATTTCGGTTTGGCAGCACTGCTTCTGTTTTCGGTAACGGGTCTGTCCGCATTGCCGGTGGCACGTGCCCACGCGGCCGATGCGACGGTGGATTGCGACCTGAGGTTCAGCGTCAAGGGTTGGTCGATTCTCTACAAGCATGCCGAAGGCGCCGGCACCATCGTCTGCAATAACGGACAGCGCGCGAACGTCAAGATCAACGTGGTGGGCGGTGGCCTGACGGCGGGCAAATACCGCATCGACGACGGCAAGGGCGCGATCTCGCACGTGCGCTCGATCGACGACGTATTTGGCGATTACGCACAGGCCGGTGCCGACGCCGGCGTGGTCAAGAGCGGCAGCGCCGAAGTACTGACCAAGGGCACCACGTCGCTGGCGCTGTCGGGCACGGGCGAGGGTGTGAACCTTGGCGTGTCGGTGGGCAAGTTCACGATCGAACGCGTTCACTGATCAGGGGATCGACTCCGCTGATGCAAAGGGCGCCGCACAAGCGGCGCCCTTTGTTTTGCGCGTACACTTGAACAGTTTTCCCTACCCCGGAGTAGCTCATGCGTCGCACTATCCTGCTGTTCCTTCTTTCACTCTTCGTGGGCATCGCCGCACCCGCGTTTGCCGATGTCGTCCCTTCGGACATGCCGCAGGTCGGCCAGGTCGCCCCGGATTTCCGCCTGCAGGACCAGAACGGTCACTGGCACACGCCGGCCGATCACAAGGGCCGCTGGCTGGTGATGTATTTCTATCCGAAGGACTTCACCGGAGGGTGCACCACCCAGGTCTGCACGTTCCGCGACGATATCGCCAAGCTGCGCAAGGCCGGTGCAGACGTGGTCGGGGTGAGCCTGGACAACATCCAGTCGCATCAGGCATTCGCCGAGAAGTACCACGTGCCGTTTCCGCTGTTGTCCGATGCCGACCGCAAGGTGGCGACGACTTATGGCGTGCTGACCTCGCAGGGGAGCATGCACTATGCCAAGCGCACCACGTTCCTGATCGACCCGCAAGGCAAGATCGCCAAGGTCTATCAGGACGTCGATCCAGAGAAGAACTCGTCGCAGGTGCTGGCTGATCTGGCGACGTTGAAGGCTGCACCGTAATGCCGTTTGTAAAAGTCCGTAACGACGCGGCTGGCCCGCGTCGTTTCTCGATATGGAGCCTGGCGTTGTGGGTCCTGTTACTGCTGCTCGCCTACGGTGGTTTGCAGTATCTGCAGCACGGTGATTTTCTTTATCTGGGCGCCACCTTTGTCGCGATCGTCGTCTGCGTGGGCGCGATCATGCGTCACGAATGGGCGCGCTCAGCGATGCGTGTCGTTGCGCTCCTGATCGCGCTATATGCGCTGGTCAGCGGTGTAGCGATACTGATGCATTGGAGCGACTTCGACAGCATGCGCCAATCGGCGCAGGCCAATCCGCAGATCGCCGAGGATGTATCGATGCTGCTGGCGCGCACCAAGCGCGTCTACCAGATTGCGCTGGCGATCAAGGCGATCGGCATCGTGTATCTGCTGTGGCTGGCCTGGGTGCTGGGGCGGCCTGCGGTGCGTGCGCAGTTCCATCGGCGGCAGACCCGGTTCAGCCGGGGTTGATACGTCACCGGTTATCGCTGGGCCTCTTTGAGAGTCGTGGAGGCCTTATGCGCCCGATGGCATGTGTTTGGATGCTTGCCCTGGGCGCCACGACCGGCGTCCAGGCGCAGGACCTTGCGTCGGTCTGCCAGGCCAGCAGCAGTTACGACGTCACCTTGCAATCGCAAGGCCTGCTGTTCGATCGCCCGCAGCCGGCACCGTTTCGCGTCGTGCTGCGGGATGGCAGCCTGCAAACCGACGGTCAGGCCGTGACCCTGCGGCTGGACGAGCAGGACCGCCTGTCCTTGTTCGAGCGGCAACTACGCGCGCTCGAACCTCGCGCCAAGGCCGTGGCGCGCAATGGTGTGGACCTGCTTGCCAAGGCCGTGCGCGATGAGACCGCTCAGCTGTCGCTGAGCGCCGAAACCCAGTCGGAACTCGATCGCCGGCTGGCTGCCCGAGCACAGGAACTGAAGCAGCGCATTACCGCGAGCGAGAGCACGCACGATTGGCAGGGGGATATGGCTGACCGCTACGCCAATCAGATCGCCAGCGACATCATGCCGTTGCTGGCCAGCGACCTGGGCCAGCAGGCGGTGAACGCAGCCATCAGCGGCGACCTGCAGGCCGCGGCGAGTCTGCGGGATCGTGCCACCGATCTGGCGACCGAGCTCCGGCCGCGCCTGGAGCAGCGCATGCAGGCCCTGAGGCCGCAATTGCAGGCCTTGTGCCCGGATATCCAGCGCCTGGCGGAGCTCCAGCAGGGGATTCGGGCATCAAACGGTCAGCCTTTGAACCTGATTCATGCAGGCCAATGAAACGGCAGCTGAGCGGACAATAGCCTGAAGGATAGGGGTTTATCTTCGGCTAAGTGCCCGGCAACGAGGATGACAGCCATCGAAACGTTGCGCTCACCGCCAAGGAGGCGGTTCCCGTGTCGCAGGCCGCCCATCTGTTCAACGCACTGATCCGTCGCGGTATCGATGACCGCGCGTTGTATCGGCGTGCCTTGGCACAGGTGCGCGAACCGGGCCTGCGGGCTTTGCTCAACGAAAACGCACAGGCGCTCGATCAGTTGATCGACGATTTGCAGGCGCACGTACGTGCATGGAACAAGGTGCCGGCCTCGCACGGCACGTTGATGGGCGCGGTACGTGGCGCCATGGCCGATGCCACCATTTCTCGTTCGGACCAAAGCCATCGTGACACCGCCTGGGTGCGTTGCCTGGCGCGTTGCGAATGTGCGCTCTGGGACCGCTTCGAGCGCCATGCGAGACGCACGGCCGATAGCGAGATCGCGCAGGTGCTTGATCGCCAGCTGAGCCGGTTGCATCGGGTTCATCTGGATATGCATTGCCTCGCAGGCACGACGCACGGCTAGATTCTCCGCATGCAGCCTGCCGCCAGGGATGTGCTCGATTTCTGGTTCGATCCGGCGCAGCAAGCCCATTGGTTTGAAAAAAGCGATGCGTTCGACGCGCAGATACGCAGCCGTTTCGGTGCGCTGCATCAGCGTGCTGTCGACGGCGAACTCGATAGCTGGACGCTGGAGCCTGACAGCTGGTTGGCCTTGTTGATCGTGCTCGATCAATTCAGCCGCAACCTGTATCGCGAAGACACACGCGCCTATGCGGCCGATGCCAAGGTGTACAGCATGGTGTTGGCGGGATTGGCGCGCGGTGACGATACGCGGTTGTCGTCGTTGCAGCGCGTGTTCGCCTACATACCTTTGGAGCACGCCGAAGATCTGGGCTCACAGAATCATGCAGTAAATCTGTTTGAGCAGCTCTGCGAGGACGTTCCCGTGGGCGAACGGCCGGCATACCTGAACTATCTCGACTACGCGCGCCGCCACCGTGATGTGATTGCGTGTTTCGGTCGGTTCCCGCATCGTAACCAGGTCATGGGTCGTGTTTCGACGGCGGCCGAACTGGCGTATCTTTCGCAGCCATCCGCCGGATTCTGATCGGCGGGGCTAGCGAATGGAAAAGGAGAAAACCATGCGTCGTTTATTTGCCCTTGCGTTGCCCATGCTTCTCAGTATCTCCGTCGCGCATGCCGCCGAGACCTTGCGCGTCGGCAGCCAGGTACTGGCGGTGGGGGACAGTGCGGTACGCGCCATTGGGTTGTTGGGCGACCCGGCCTACAAGGAGCCGGTGGAAAATACCTTCGGCGCGGCGCGCGGTGAGCGCTGGCAGTACCAGATGGGTAACCGCGTCACGACGGTGACGATCATCGGCGGAAAGGTAGCGTCGATCGAGGATCGTTCGCGCTGACTCCTTGCTGCGACGTTCACTTACAAATCTCACGTTTCCCTCTGACTTCACAGCCTTCGGCATCTATGTAGTCTGGTATCGCAGTGAAGGAGCGAGGAGCCATGGATGGCACCGGCGGGCGACAAGCTAAGAACACCGTCGCCCGCCACCCGTGCGCGATGACGCTACGATTGCTGACGACGGTCGCGCTATGGGTGGCATTGGCCCTATTTGCCGACGCGTATGCCAACACGACTTACCGAGTCGGTAGCCACGTGCTGGTGGTTGGTGATGATGCCTCACGCGTCAAAGCCTTGTTGGGCAAGCCGCAAAGTATTTCGCGCGGCACACATATAGGCGGCCGCCTGCCGGGTCAGAACACGAAGCGACGTCATCGAGGCGCGCGGGATCGAAAAGGCCCACGCCGATACCAGGCTACGCGATGGCACTACCGGCTCGACAGCAAGCATGTCGTGGTGACGCTCGTCAGTGGCAGGGTGGTCGATATCGCTAGCGGACGTTGAGTCGCATCCCTTGGCCTGCCTAGGTCATGTGGCGCCGAGCCGCCCGCAATCGGGCAAGCAGCGCCTGTGCCGTCCAGGGTGTGCGCTGCTTCTCCGCATTGCGGATCAATCCTTGCAGGCAGGCGTTGGCATCGGCTCGTAGCCCATGCAATGCGGCAAGCCGTACGACGGCGCCATGCAGTGCATCGACTTCGGTCGCGCGTCCGGCGCGAAGGTCTTCCCAGGTCGACGAACGCGCCTGCGGATCGATGGCCAGCATGCGCGGCGCCAGTTTCAGGAACAACGCGTCAGGCAGCTCCAGCGCGCGTGGAAGCCATGCGGCAGGCAGCGGCGTGAGGCGTGCGACCGGCATGGCGGCAGCTTGGAACGCGTCGAGCGCCTCGCGTTGCACGATCGCCAGGCAGCGTCGCCAGTCGCGCATGGACAGCTCTTGCTTGAGCGGCAGGTCGGACAGCGCATTGATCGCGTTATTGAGATTGAACAGCAGCTTGGCGCGGAGCACGGCGTCCATATCGCTGCGCAATCGCAATGGCAGGCCGGCTCGGGCGAACAAGGGTAGATACGCCTGCAGCGCGGGATCCTCCGCGGCCATCAGCTCGCCGCCCGAGCCCTGATGCAGCACGCCGGGACTGTGCTGCAGTACGTTGAAGGGCACCATGCCGGCCAATACCGTGTGCTGCGGCAAGGCTTCGCGTAAGCGGTTGGCATTTTCCAGCCCATTCTGAAAACTGACGACGATGCTGTGGGCAGCTAGTACGCGCGACAGTTCATGGGCAACTGTGGCCGTTGCCGAAGACTTGACGCAGACGAGGACCAGATCGGCGTCTGCGGCAGCTTCCGGGGAAGTATGGAAGTCCAACTGGTCCATGCGCAGATGACGCTCCCAGCCATGCCAGTCGCTCAGATGCAGTCCGTTTTCCGCCAATGCCTTTGCGGTGGCCGGGCGCCCGATAAATCGCACGGGGGCGTGTTCGAGCAGGCGTCCGCCGAGATAAAGACCGATATTGCCGGCGCCATAGATGACGATGCGCCCGGGTGGGCTCATGCGACAGCTGCCGCCGCCGCCCGCCCGGCGATGCGTCCGGAGAACAGACATCCACCGAGAAAGCTGCCTTCCAGGGCGCGGTAGCCATGCAAGCCGCCTCCGCCGAAACCGGCCGCTTCACCGGCTGCATAAAGGCCAGGTAGAGGAGTGCCCGATGGGTCCAATACGCGCGCATGCAGGTCGGTATGCAGGCCGCCGAGTGTCTTGCGGGTGAGGATGTTGAGACGCACCGCGATCAGCGGACCGTTGGCTGGATCGAGGATGCGGTGCGGCTTGGCGACACGCACCAGCTTGTCGCCGCGATAACGCCGCGCGTTATGGATGGCCATGATCTGACCGTCCTTCGTGTATGGGTTATTGAACTGCAGGTCGCGTGCTTCGATCTCGCGTCGCAGTTGCGCGGCATCGAGCAAGGCGTCGCCGCTGAGCTGGTTCATGCCAGCGACGAGTTCTTCCAGCGTGTTGCGCACAATAAAGTCGCGACCGTGCTGCTTGAACGCCTCGACCGGAGCGGGTGCGTGCTTGCCGACCGCGCGCTTGGCTACCTGGCGCCAACTCTTGCCGGTGAGATCGGGGTTCTGTTCCGAGCCGGACAGGGCGAATTCCTTGCGAATGATCTGCTGGTCCAGAATGAACCAGCTGTAGTCGTAGCCGGTACGGCGCAGGTGTTCGAGCGTTCCCAGGGTATCGAAGCCAGGCCACAGCGGGCCGGGCAGGCGTTTGCCGGTGGCGTCGAACCAGAGCGAGGAGGGGCCGGGCAGGATGCGGATGGCATGCATGGGCCAGATCGGCGCCCAGTTTTCGATGCCCTCGACGTAGTGCCACATGCGGTCGCGATTGATCAGCTGCGCGCCGGCCGCTTCGGTGATGTCGAGCATGCGTCCATCCACATGCGCCGGCACGCCGCAGAGCATGTGCGCTGGCGGCGCGCCCAGTCGTTCGGGCCAGTACTTGCGCACCAGCTCATGGTTCGCGCCGATGCCGCCGGAAGCCACGACCACGGCCTGCGCGCGAAGCTCGAATGCACCCGTGATCTCGCGCGAGCTGGGCTTGCCCCGTTCGACCTTGTCGTCGGCCAGCAAACTGCCACGCACGCCGACGACGGCGCCGCGTTCGACCATCAGCTCATCCACACGGTGACGAAAACCGAACTGCAACTTGCCGCGTGCCTGCGCGTCGCGTGCGCGGCGCACGAAGGGTTCAAGAACACCCGGGCCGGTACCCCAGGTGACATGGAAGCGTGGCACCGAATTACCGTGACCGACCGAACCATGCCCGCCGCGCTCGGCCCAGCCCACGACCGGAAACCAGCGCATGCCCATGTCGTAGAGCCAGCGCCGCTTCTCGCTGGCGGCAAAATCGACATACGCCTCGGCCCAGCGCCGCGGCCAATGATCTTCCGGGCGGTCGAACGCTGCGGTGCCCAGCCAGTCGGTCAGGGCCAGCGCGTGCGAATCCTTCACGCCCATGCGCCGCTGCTCCGGCGAGTCGACGAAGAACAGGCCGCCAAAGGACCAGAACGCCTGACCACCCAGGCTCTGCTCCGGCTCCTGGTCGAGTACCAGTACGCGTTTGCCCGCGTCGGCGGCCTCGGTGGCGGCAACCAGGCCAGCCAGGCCGGCGCCCACCACGATCACGTCGAACGTATCGCTCATGCCATCGATCCCCAGAGTGTCGCTATCCATGGCGACGTTAGCGCGTCGAACGATTGTTTGACTATGGGCGGTGCAGCACGAAAGCGGGGTAGGGGCGGCCATATGCAGCCCATGACCGATGGCAGGGGATGACCGCTGGCCCATGTATCAAACGCGCAAAGGATTAAACCTTTCACCCACGGTGGCGCATCGAAGCGGCACACAGGGCGTCGATCGACGAGCCCGTCCATTTTGGGGAGAACTTAGGTATGCGCATGAAAGCGGGCGTGCTGGTACTGGCGATGGGCTTGGGCTTCGGTCTGCAGGCAAGCGCAATGGATGTCCATGTCAGTGGCGACAGCTGCGGCTATCGCACCGATTACGATGTGCATGTCACCGATGCGGGCATCGGATTCGATCGCGACAGCGGCGTGGCGCAGCATGTTTTCATGCATGACGGTCAAATCAAGATCGACGGGAAGCCGCTTGCTGTTTCCGGCGACGACGCCGAGCGCCTGCGCCAATACGAGGCGCAGGTTCGCGCGCTCCTGCCGGAGGTGGCGAGCATTGCACGCGAAGGGCTGGATATCGGCTTCGGCGCCATCGCTACCGTCACGGCGACGTTTGCCGAGGATCCGGCCGAGCGCAAGCGCATGCTCGACAAGATCAATACCAAGCGGGCCGCGGCGATGCGCGAAATCGACCAGGGCATCGCCAGCGGCATCTGGAAGCAGGATGCGTTGGAACGCACCGTCGAAGAAGGCGTCGGTACGGCGGTTTCCGAACTGGTCGGCACCGTCACCGCCGGCGCCGTATCGGCCGCGTTGAGTGGCGACCAGACCAAGGTCGCCGCGCTTGAGGCGCGCGCCAATTCGCTCGATAAAACCATCGACAAAGAAGTGAATGCGCGCGCCGACAAGCTTGGCCATCGCGCCGAAGCCCTGTGTCCGCGCATGCAGGCCCTGGATGATTTGCAAAAGCGTTTTTCGTTCCGTCTCAGCGACGGTTCGCAGCTCAAGCTGGTGTCGCCCGATCCGGATCATCACGCCAAGGTCGTCGCCTCTTTCTGATCCCCAAAAAAAGCTCTATCAAAACTAGCTGTTAAGGATATCCGCTCCCCCACAGCGTGAATCCATCGCCGCGTCCGTTGCTCACCCCAGACGCGGCGTTTTTTTTTCCGCCATCGGGCGAGGCATCGACGCGGATGCTAGGCTTGTCGAGGTACTCACGACGAGCTGGACTTCGTATGCACGACTACCTCAAGCATCTCAATCTTTCCGAGGGCGCGATCGCCGTCATCATCAATCTGATCGCTGCGCTGGTGATCCTCGTGGTGGGCCTGTGGGCGGCCAGGCGCGTGACCAATTTCGCCGGGCGTGCGATGGGGCGGGCGAGCTTTGATCCAACATTGATCGGCTTTCTGCGCAACCTGATCTACGGCGCGCTGATCGCGATGATCATCGTGGCCGTGCTGACCAAGGCTGGCGTTCCGTTCGCGCCGATGGCCGCAGCGCTCGGTGCTGCGAGTCTGGCGATTGGCTTGTCGTTGCAGGGCTCGCTGAGCAACCTGGCCTGGGGCGTGCTGTTGATTCTGTTTCGGCCGTTCCGTGTGGGCGACTTTATCCATGCCGGCGGTATCGACGGCACTGTCGAAAGTATCAATCTGATGCATACCGTGTTGGTGCTGTCGGACAACCGCGAGGCGGTGGTACCCAATGCCAAGATCGGCGGCGACGCCATCATCAATTTCAATCGACGCGGCACGCGTCGGTTCGAATTGCGCGTGGGTATCGGCTACCAGGACGATATCGGCAAGGCGATGGCGTTGGTCGAAGCGCTTTTTCAAGCCGATGAGCGCATCCTCAAGGAGCCTGCGCCGGGTGTCTATACCGAAGCGCTGGCAGACAGCTCGGTGAATCTGCTATTGCGTGCGTTCACGAATACCGGGGATTTCTGGGCGACGCAGACGGATCTGTTGCGTCGCGTGAAAGAACGCTTTGATGCAGAGGGCATCACCATTCCGTTTCCGCAGCGGGAGTTGCGGGTGGTGCAGGGGCAACTGCCGGAAAGCAAGGAGGCAGCCCGCTAGGCGGTAAAAATAGGACCACGTTTCTTCGGCGCAGCTTCAAGAGCTCGAACAACCTCAGTCTTCATCGTCATCCCGGCGAAGGCCGGGATCGACTCCTCAACGTGGCCGCTTGCCAAACGCTATCTGAAAAACGAGAACTGAGGAGTGGATCCCGGCCTTCGCCGGGATGACGAAAAGGAGAAGGCGACCGAGTTTCTCTAAGGTCACCTCCGGCCATCGCTCTACTGCAAACTGACACTCCGCCGATTGTCATCGGAAACCCGATCGATCAGCTTGTTGTAAGGGTCGATACCCGCCGTGGCCGGCACACCATCGACCTCGACGGTGATCGTGCTGTCGCCCTTGGGTACATCGCGCTTTTGCAGATAAAGCGGCTTGCCTTCCTGGCCGTTCCCCGGCGAGGCGGCGAACACGCCGATGTCGAGCGGAATGCCCGGGTCGGCATCAGTTTCCTTGCCCTTGCCGTCGACGTAGATCTTGCCGGCATGCACTTTGAGCGTGACCTGATACTTGCCGTTGGGCAGCTTCTTGGCCGTCGCTTCGGTCATGCGGTTGTCGTACAGCGTGATCTTCCAGAAGAAATCGTCCAGCACCGGATGCCACTTCGGATCGACCGAGGCACGCAGGCTGTCCATGAATTCCTGTGACGTCGTATACGGCGGTTGCTGGAACTGCTTGGCTTCCAGGAAGCGCTTGAGCACGCCGTTGAAGGTGCCTTCGCCGATATAGTCCTTCAGCGCGTAGAAGATCAGCGAGCCCTTGCGGTAGTGGATGTACTGCTGGTTTTCCACCTTGGCCAGGGGTTCTTCGGCCACCGCTTCACCCGCGCGACCGCCCAGGTAGGCGTCGAGTTCGTACTTGAGGAACTTGCGCATCTGATTGGCGCCGTAGCGATGCTCCATCACCATCAACGCCGAATACTGCGCCAGCGACTCGCTGAGCATGGTCGAGCCCTGCATGTTCGCGCCGATCACCTGATGCGCCCACCATTGATGCGCCACTTCGTGCGCGGTGACGTAGTACGGATAGTCGATCTTCGAGGTGTCGCGCAGGTCGGCGATAAAGCCGATCGATTCGGAGAACGGAATCGTATTGGCGAAGGACTGCGCAAAGCTGGCGTAGTTGGGGAACTCCAGGATGCGTACCTGGCGAAACTGATAGGGCGTGTAGTTGGCGTCGTAGTAGGCCAATGCGTCCTTTACGCCCTCGATCATCCGGTCGACATTCCAGGAGTGCGCGGGGTTGTAGTAGACCTCGATCGCAATGTCCTTGAAATGGTCGCGTTTGACCGCGTAACGCGCCGACAGCCATGCTGCAAACGGCAGCATCGGCTTGTCCATAACGTAATGGAAGTAATGGCGGCCGTTGGCGGTCCATTCCTTCTGCAGGTAACCCGGCGCCAGCGCGATCTGATCGGCGGAGGTCGAGACCGTCGTGTCGAAGGCCAGCCAATCGGCATCGTTGGCGATGTAGTTGTTAGCGCGCGCTTTTTCGTCGCCCAGCTTAGGCATCCGCGGCACCTCGGCCGACAAGCCATACTTGCGGCGGTCGTTGCGGTCGGTGATCTGCTGGCCGTCCTGGTAGCCGAATTTCGGCAGCACGCCACTATTGACGAACGTGCCATTGCCCGCCAGGAACTGGCCTTCGGGGCTATTGGTAAAGCCCTTGGGGGCATATTCCATGTCGAAATCGAAATCCATCGACGCACCGGGCGCGAGCGGGGTCTTCAGTCGATAGATGGCGTAGCCGAGCTTCTTGTCGTCGATCACCACGTCATGCGGCGCGAAGTTCAGCGACTTCATGGTGAAGTCGTTATCGGTATTCACGTGCAAATCGCTGATGGGTTGGTCGTGCTTGTTGGTCAGCGTGTAGTGGACACGAAATTCGATCCTGCGCGGCTCGTCCGGATAGATGTCGACATCCGCCTTTATTGCCGCCACTCGCGGCTGCGGCATGTTGCGGTACTTGGCGTACAGCTTTTCGTAGTCGGCGTGCTCGATCTTTTCCGCTTCGCTGTTCTTGTAGTGGTTGAGCACATTGGTGTTGTAGAAGATCCAGATCCCGCTGCCGATAAACGCCAATAATGCCGCGGTGATGGCGATCTTCATCGGCGCGCGCAGACGCTGGCGCGCTTCACGTAGGCGCTGATGCCACGTCTGGTCGGTGCCGCGCACCCAGAAAAGCGAGGCCAGGCACAGCAGGATGGTCGCGCAGCAGGCCCAGTAAAAATCGAACCACAGCGTGGCTTTCATGAAATGCCCGTATCCGTTCATATCGGAGTAGGGCAGTTCCGGCGTGCCGCCGTAGGTGTAGAGGTTGTGGTCCCAGTGCAGGAAGCCGAAGCCGATCAGCCAGATGAACCACAGGATCGTCAACAGGTAACCGAGGAACTTGTTGTTCGAGATCACCTGCAGAAACAGCGCAAGCGCACCCAGCAGCAAGAAGGGAACGGCGTTCAGCAGCAACTGGCTTCGATAGAGCGACAGCTCCAGCTGGGTATAGCCATGAGCAAGTTGCCAAACGATGGCGACCAGCGAACCGGTCACCAGGAACACGACGATGACGACGGTCAATGCCATCAACTTCGACAGCAAGGTGACCCAGTTCGGCAGTGGATAGGTATCGCTTACTTCGGCAACACGCAGGCTGCGGTCGCGCCAGACCAGCTCGCCCGCATAGAAAGTGACGATGATATAGAGCAGCCAGTGAAAGGCGCCACGCACGATTTCCAGCATCTGATGCGTGACCGGATAGGTCGGCGTGCCATAGATCTGGCCGGAAAAAATCAGCGATGGGATCAGGTTCGCAAGGCCGAGCACCAGCATGATCAGGAAGGGCACGCCGGTCAGCACGCTCATGGTGTCGAACATGAACAGCTTGCTGAGTTGCGCACGGTGGGCGCGCGCGTCATCGCGTAACTGCACTTTGGGCAGGCTCAACTCGCCGGCGTGCTGCGGGCGCAGGATCGGTGGCTCACTGCGTTTCTTTTTCCGTTGCGGTAGCTGCACGCCTTCGCGGTTGGCGCGGAACAACCAGAACGCCGCCGCAAACATCACCAGCGCGACGCCGATCCAGATCAGGCGATTGAACAGCAGCAACCCGTCAATCGGTGGCAGTTGATGATTGAACTGGTCGGCCGACCAGTAGCGGGTGGCCAGGCCGACGGTGCGAACGCCAAAGGGGTCCAGCAGGGCAGCGACAGTGTGGTTGTTGATGTCCTGCGTCAGCCGCCCGGAGATGACGAACAGCACGAAGAACACGATCACGCCGATATAAGTGGCGAGTAACGAGCGGGTCGCCGTGGCCAATAAAAACAGCAGCGCCGCGATCAGCAACATGTCCGGGAGCACGATGACAGCCATGCCCCAGGCATAGCCGCCAAAGCTGAAGGGGCCCATTCGTACGGGGTCGATCCATGGCATGGCACCGCCCAGGGCGATGCCGATGGCGCAGACCACCATCACGGCCAGCGTCGTCATGTACCCGGCGAGAAAGCGCCCTCCCAGATAGGCTCCGCGGCTGACTGGTGTCGTGAAGACAAGCTCCGACGTGCGCATATCGAAATCGCGCAGCGCCGATGTCGCAATGAACGCGGTGACCAGGAACATGCTGATCACGGACAACGTGCCGAGCAGGCGCGCGATCACCATCGGCGCGTTGCGCAGCACATTGCCGCTGGCGCCGCCGAGGGCTACCGCATCGCTGCTGGCGATCAGGAAAGCTACAGCGCCATAAGCGAGCGCAATCACCCAGAACAACGGTGATTTCAGCTGCTGGCGTAGCTCGAAACGAAAGATTTCGAAGAGCATGGGTGCGTCCTTGTCCGGCGCCGGTCAGGCGGTCTTGGCCGCGGCCTGCTTGCGCAGTTCGCCGAAATAGACGTCTTCGAGATCGGGCGATACCGTTTCGAAACCTTCGCCGGGCGAGCTGTCCGCCAGCACGTGGATTTGCGTACGGCCACCGGTCAGGCGGGTGGAAAGGATGTTCATGCGTGCGCGATAGCCGTCCAGTTCGGACTTGTCGATCGAGCGTCGCCACACACGCCCGTCGAGGGCGCGGATGGTTTCCAGCGGTTCGCCGCTGAGCAACACCTCGCCCTGGCCGATGATCGCCATGCGCGGGCACAGGTCGGTAACGTCCTCGACGATATGCGTGGAAAGAATCACCACCACCCGTTCGCCAATTTCGGCGAGCAGGTTAAGAAAGCGGTTGCGTTCTTCCGGGTCGAGGCCGGCGGTGGGTTCGTCGACGATGACCAGACGCGGATCGCCGATCAGCGCCTGGGCGATGCCGAAGCGTTGCCGCATGCCGCCGGAATACGTGCCGAGCTTGCGCTTGCGTACGTCCCAGAGATTCACCTGTCGGAGCAAGGCCTCGACCAGCTCGCGTCGTTCGCGCTTATGGGTCACGCCCTTGAGCACCGCAAAGTGATCGAGCATGGCCTCGGCGGAGACCTTCGGGTACACCCCAAATTCCTGCGGCAGGTAGCCGAGCAGGCGGCGGGTGGCCTGCTTGTCGGCCAGCAGGTCCTGTCCGTTGAGCGTGATGCTGCCCGCATCCGGATCCTGCAGCGTCGCGATGGTACGCATCAGCGAGGATTTGCCCGCCCCGTTGGGGCCGAGCAGCCCGAACATGCCGTGCGGAATGTCCAAGGAAACCTGGCGTAAAGCCTTGACTCCATTGGCATACGTCTTGGACAGATCGCGGATGTTGAGCATGACACCACCTGGGAGGCCGCGATGGCGGCGTTACAGCCAGCTTAGAGGGCGCGCGGGCGGGCGGCATGCGCTTAAGGTCATGGGAGGGGTGGGGCGTAGGAGGGATCAAGGTGAGAGGTGAGAGCGAGCGGGCTCCGGCAATCTGGCTGCTTTTACTCACTCCCTGACTCCTTAGACTCCTCTCAACGCGGGAGGACTCGGGGCTCGGTGGCCCTCCGTACCTACCCGCATGGCAGATATTCCGCCATTCGTATCGATCCAAGTCCTCCGGAAGGGGCGGCTGTTCGCTATTATGTGAGGCCTTGCGGCCGCCATCCCCGAGCGGTGCGCCACCCAAGTATCCGCAGGAGAAATCATGGCCGACCTGAAAGAAGCGCGAGTCCCCGATATCGGCCAGGCCGATGTGCCGGTGATCGAAGTGATGATCAAACCGGGCGACAAGGTCGCCAAGGAACAGAGCCTGATCACGCTGGAATCGGACAAGGCGACGATGGAGGTGCCCGCGCCGTTCGCAGGTACGGTCAAGGAAGTGAAGCTGAAGGTGGGCGACGAGGTGTCCGAAGGCACCGTGATCGCCATCATCGAGGCTGAAGACGGCGCCGCCGCGCCCGCACCGCAGGCCGCAGCTCCGGCGCCCGCCCCGGCACCGGCACCCGTCGCTGCCAAGGCGGCCGAGCCGGCCAAGAGTGCGCCTGCCCCCGCTCCGGCGGCCGGCGGCGGTGCGGTCCGCGAAGCCAAGGTGCCCGATATCGGCAGCACCGGCGTGCCGGTGATCGAAGTGCTGGTCAAGGTCGGGGACACCGTTGCCAAGGACCAGGGCCTGATCACGCTCGAATCGGACAAGGCCACGATGGAAGTGCCCGCCCCGTTCGGTGGCGTGGTCAAAGAATTGAAGGTCAAGCTGGGTGACGAGTTGTCCGAAGGCGATGTGATCGCCTTGATCGAGTCGTCCGAGGGCGGTGCGGCTCCCGCGCCAGCCCCGGCTCCGGCAGCCGCCCCGGCGGCGGCACCCAAGGTCGAAGAAAAGCCCGCGCCGATCGGCGGCCGCAGCATCCTGCCGGGCAATGCGCCCGAAGGCGATGTACCGCCGCAGGCCCGTCCGCCGTTCGACGCTGGCATCGTGATGCCGGGCGATGCGCCGTATGCCAGCCCCGCTATCCGCGCTTTCGCGCGTGAGCTGGGTGTGGACGTGCACCAGGTGAAGGGCTCGGGCCGCGGTGGCCGTATCGTGCGCGAAGACGTCAGCGCCTATGTGAAGCATGCGCTGGCGTCGGGCGCGCGTCCGGTGACGGGCGGCGCGGCGGTCGGCGGTGGCGGCGGTCTGAACCTGCTGCCGTGGCCGAAGGTCGACTTCGCCAAGTTCGGCGAGATCGAAGAAAAGCCGCTGTCGCGCATCCAGAAGATTTCCGGCGCTAACCTGGCGCGCAACTGGGCGATGATTCCACACGTCACCCAGCACGAAGATGCCGATATCACCGAGCTCGAAGCCTTCCGCAAGAAGCTTGGCGAAGAGAACAAGGATCTGAAGGTCACTCCGCTGGTGTTCCAGATCAAGGCGGTGGTCGCGGCGCTGAAGAAATTCCCGCAGTTCAACGCCTCGCTCGACGAAAGCGGCGAGAAGCTGATCCTCAAGAAGTACTTCCACATCGGCATCGCGGTGGATACGCCCGATGGCCTGGTGGTGCCGGTGATCCGCGATTGCGACAAGAAGGGTCTGCTCGACCTCGCGCTGGAGCTGGGCGAGATCTCCAAGAAGGCGCGCGACAAGAAGCTCGGTCCGGCCGACATGTCCGGCGGCTGCTTCTCGATTTCCTCGCTGGGCGGCATTGGCGGCACGTCGTTCACGCCGATCGTCAATGCGCCGGAAGTGGCGATCCTGGGTGTGTCCAAGGCATCCACCAAGCCGGTCTGGAACGGCAAGGAATTCTCGCCGCGCCTGATCCTGCCGCTGTCGCTGTCCTACGACCATCGCGTGATTGACGGCGCGCTTGCCGCGCGTTTCGCGTCCTTCCTGGCCACGCAGCTGGGCGACATCCGTCGCCTGTTGCTCTGACCGGGGGATTCGAATCATGGCGAACACGATCGAAATCAAAGTCCCCGACATCGGCGGCCACGATGGCGTGCCGGTGATCGAAGTACTGGTCAACGTCGGCGACAAGGTCGAGAAAGAACAGAGCCTGATCACCCTCGAGTCGGACAAGGCGACGATGGAGATTCCCTCCAGCGCTGCCGGCGTGATCAAGGAACTCAAGCTCAAGGTAGGCGACGAAGTTTCCGAAGGCGCGGTGATTGCCGTGCTGGAAACGTCGGACGCTGCTGCTCCGGCGCCCGCTCCGGCGGCACCGTCACCGGCAGCCGCCGCTCCCAAGGCAGCTGCCCCCGCACCTGCCCCCGCTGCCGCTCCGGCGCCGAAGGCTGCCGGTGCCAGCGGCCGCGCGGCGGACATCGAATGCCAGTTGCTCGTGCTCGGTTCGGGTCCTGGCGGCTACACCGCTGCGTTCCGTGGCGCCGACGTGGGCCTGGATACGGTGCTGGTCGAACGCTATGAAACGCTCGGTGGCGTCTGCCTCAATGTCGGTTGCATTCCGTCCAAGGCGCTGCTGCATGCCGCGGCGGTGATCGACGAAGCCGAGGCGATGGCCGCCCACGGCGTGAGCTTCGGCAAGCCGAAGATCGATATCGACAAGCTGCGCAGTTTCAAGAGCAAGGTCGTTGGTCAGCTGACCGGCGGCTTGGGCACCATGGCCAAGCAGCGCAAGGTGCGCACCGTGCAGGGCGTGGGCAGTTTCGTGTCGCCCAACGAACTGGAAGTGGAAGGCAAGGACGGCAAGAAGCTGATCCGTTTCGAGAAGGCGGTGATCGCTGCCGGCTCGCAGTCGGTGCGCCTGCCGGCATTCCCGTGGGACGACGAGCGCATCATGGATTCGACCGGTGCGCTTGAGCTGAAGGACGTGCCGAAGAAACTGTTGGTTGTCGGCGGCGGCATCATCGGCCTGGAAATGGCGACGGTGTACGCAGCGCTGGGCAGCGAAGTGACCGTGGTCGAGTTCATGGACCAGATCATTCCCGGTGCCGATGCCGACCTGATCAAGCCGCTGGCCAAGCGCCTGGCGAGCAAGGTCAAGGGCATCCACCTCAAGACCAAGGTGGTCGAGGCCAAGGCCACCAAGAAAGGCATCGAAGTCAGCTACGAAGGCGAGAACATCCCCGAAACCACGCTGTTCGATCGCGTACTGGTGTCGGTCGGCCGCTCGCCGAACGGCAACAAGATCGGTGCCGACAAGGCGGGTGTGGCGGTGACCGAACGCGGCTTTATCAATGTCGATACGCAGATGCGTACCAACGTGCCGCATATCTTCGCCATTGGCGATCTGGTCGGTCAGCCGATGCTGGCGCACAAGGCCACGCACGAGGCCAAGGTCGCGGCCGAAGTCGCCGCGGGCATGAAGACGCATTTCGATGCACGGGTGATCCCCTCGGTGGCCTATACCGATCCGGAAATCGCCTGGGTTGGCGTGACCGAGCGTGAGGCGAAGGAAAAGGGCCTGAAGATCGGCGTGGGCAAATTCCCATGGGCCGCCAGCGGCCGCGCGATCGGCATCGACCGCACCGAAGGCTTTACCAAGCTGCTGTTCGACGAAGAAACACATCGCGTGGTCGGCGGCGGCATCGTCGGTCCGCATGCGGGCGATCTGATTTCGGAAGTCGCCCTGGCGATCGAGATGGGTTCGGAAGCGGCCGATATTGGCCTGACCATCCATCCGCATCCGACCTTGAGCGAATCGGTCGGCATGGCGGCGGAAGCCTATGAAGGCACCATCACCGACCTGTACATGCCGAAGAAGAAAAAGTAAGCACAGGTCGATTCGATTGACGACCTTCGAAGCCCCCATGGATCTGACGATCGATGGGGGCTTTTTACGTTTGGGAGTAGCACGATGAGTTGGTCAGCCACCCAGTACAGCAAGTTCGAAGACGAACGGAACCGACCGATTCGCGATCTGCTTGCCCAGGTATTCAATGAGCACGTCGCGCGCGCAGCGGATATCGGCTGTGGCCCCGGCAACTCGACCGAGTTCCTGCAAAGCAAATTCCCGGGTGCCGCGATTGTCGGCATGGACAGTTCGCAGGATATGCTCGAGGCCGCGCGCCGACGTTTGCCTGATGTGCGCTTCGATCTCGGCGATATCGCAAGCTGGAGCGAACCGGGTCCGTTCGATGTCATTCTTTCCAATGCCGCGCTGCAATGGGTGCCCGATCATGCGGCATTGTTGCCTGCATTACTGGGCAAGCTGACGACGGGCGGCAGCCTAGCCGTGCAGATGCCGGACAACCTCGACGAACCGGCGCATCGCTTGATGCGCGAGATTGCCGTCGATGGACCGTGGGCGGCGAAGCTGGCGAGCGCACCGCGTGCGCGCGACAGTCGTCATAGCGCTGACTGGTACTACCGTGTATTGCGCGAGCAGGGCGCGGAGGTGAACGTGTGGCGGACGATCTATCACCATCCGCTGGCGGGCGGTGCGGCGGCGATTGTCGAATGGTTCAAAGGTTCGGGCCTGCGGCCGTTTCTCGAACCGCTGGACGAGGGCGAGCGCGTTGCGTATCTGGCGCGTTACGAAGCGGCTGTGGCGAAGGAGTACACCATCCTTCCCGACGGTACGGCGCTGTTGCCGTTTCCGCGATTGTTCTTCGTGGCGACGCGCCAATAAATCGCCTCGGTCTCCCATCTTCGTCATTCCGGCGTAGGCCGGAATCCACTCCTCAGCGTGACCGCTTGCCGAACGTTATCTGACGAGCGAGAACTGAGGAATGGGTTCCGGCCTGCGCCGGAATGACGACAAGGGGAGGCGGGGGTTATTCGTGTTTGCCCAACGCCGCCACCATATGCGGCTCCAACTGCTCCAGACGCGACTACGTTCCCTGCGCGGTAGTCGCTGGACGAGAACGAGCGCGTTGTGTATCTGGCGCGTTACGAAGCGGCTGTGGCGAAGGAGGACACCATCCTTCCCGACGGTACGCGCTGTTGCCGTTTCCGCGATTGTTCTTCGTGGCGACGCGCCAATAAATCGCCTCGGTCTCCCATCTTCGTCATTCCGGCGTAGGCCGGAATCCATTCCTCAGCGTGACCGCTTGCCGAACGTTATCTGACGAGCGAGAACTGAGGAATGGGTTGCGGCCTTCGCCGGAATGACGACAAGGGGAGGCGGGGGTTATTCGTGTTTGCCCAACGCCGCCACCATATGCGGCTCCAACTGCTCCAGATGCGACTGCGTCCCTTGCACGGTAGCGATCATCTGGCGCAGCACGGTAATGAACTCGATCGGATCGACATCGCGCCCAAGCTCCACTTTCGTACGTATATCCACCATACGCGGCGCACTGAGCAATAGCGTGCTGTCCTGGCTCAGCCATTCGGTGGCGTGCCGCTGATCGGCGTAGGCGCCCGAATAACTATTGAGGCGGTCGGCAGGAATCCAGCTTGCGCTTTGATTGGCGACTGCCACGTCCCAGGCCTGGCTCGCGAAGATTGGCCAGTGGATATTGATGTCGAATTGCTTGCTGTGTGCCCGAATATGTTCGTTGATCGTCTTGCTATCAGCGCCCGCCAGCACGTCGGCAGTAATCAGTTTGTCCAGCTCCAGCAGCGGCTTCAGGTCTTCCGCGTTGGTTTGTCTGGCTTCTCTTGTCTCGGCAAGATCGTTGGCGAGTTCAGCCTCGATCTGCCGGCTCGCCGTTTCCGCCGCCCGCTCATGGTGTGCATGCTCGATCCACTGCTCCAACCCGAGCGCGGTGAGGATACTGAGCACGATCATCAAGTAATGCGAAGCGAACTCTTTCAGCGAATGCAATTTGACCTTTGGAATTTCCAAATGCATGGCAATCCTCATTGACCCCTGGGTGCGCCCGGCCGCGCGGCGTTAATCGTAGACATTGTCGAACAGATCGCCCTGGGCGAGAAAGCTGTCCTGCTCCACGAAGCCCGCCAGGCCTACGCCGACCAGGCGATAGAGATCGCTGGCCGGTCGCTCGACGCGTTCACGCAGGGCGCAGGCCAGATCGGCAAGCTCTTGCGCCGAGCGTGGCCGCACCGAGGGCGTGAGGCTGCGCGTCAGGGTATGGAAGTCCGCGGTCTTGAGCTTGAGCACGATGGTGCGCGCGATACGGCCGCCCAGGGCTTCGCGCTGATGCGCCGCCCAGGTTTTCTCGGCAAGGCGGCGGATATGCGGCTCCAGTTCGTCCAGGGTCAGATCGTTCTGGAACGTGTCTTCGGCCGACACCTGCAAGGTGAGGCGATCGGGCTGCACGGGGTGCTCGTCGATGCCCAGCGACAGTTCGTGCAGCCGCCGGCCCCACTGACCGAAGCGCTGTTCCAATACTGCCTGGCCGAGCGCTCGCAGTTCGCCCACCGTTGAAATCCCCAGTTCGGTCAGCTTGGCCTCCATCACCTTGCCCACGCCGGGCAACTTGCCGACCTTCAATGGCGTGAGGAAGGCTTCGACCTGATGCGGCCGCACCACGAACAGGCCATCGGGCTTGCGCCAATCCGAGGCAATCTTGGCCAGAAACTTGTTTGGCGCCACGCCGGCCGAAGCGGTGAGGCTGGTTTCCTCGCGAATCGCCGCGCGGATCGCTTCGGCCGTCGCCGTGGCGCTCGACAGGCCGGTCTTGGTCTCGGTGACATCGAGGTAGGCCTCGTCCAGCGACAGCGGTTCGATCAGGTCGGTATGTCGCGTGAAAATCTCGCGCACCTGTCGCGACACTGCCTTGTAACGCACGAAATCCGGCGGCACGAAGATCGCCTGCGGGCATAGCCGCTCGGCACGTATCGCCGGCATGGCCGAGCGCACGCCGAAGGTTCGCGCTTCGTAGCTTGCCGCACACACCACCGAGCGCGCCCCTTTCCAGGCCACCACCACCGGCTTGCCGCGCAACGAAGGATCGTCACGCTGCTCCACCGACGCGTAGAACGCGTCCATGTCGACGTGGAGGATCTTGCGAGGGGATGGGGGCACAGGGTGTCGGTCGGCGAGGGCGGCATCGATTCTAATGCCGCCGGAAATCCTTCGCGCGGGCCCGGGCCTACTGTGCCGGGGTTGCCACCGTTGCGGCCGAAGCCGGCAGGCTCTGCACCAGGTAGATCCGCACGTTCGGGTGTCCGCTCGGTATGGCCAGGGCGGCGCCGTCGCGAACGTTGACCGTGTCGCCGGGCGATCGGTTTTCCAATGCGCTGCGCAGCGCGCCGTCGAGATCGCTGTCCCGATGGGTGGGCCAGAGGGGGAGCAAGCATGCCAGCAGAACCAGTGACGCGGCCGTCGCCAGCCAGCTCCAGCGAGCGACGTGCGCCGCCTTCGGGCGCTGCGCGGCGATGTCGTATTGCAGGCGCAACAGGCCGCCGGGCGGTGGCGTGCGTTCGGGCGAGAGTTTGCGAAGTTCGCTCATGCCTCGCCTCCGATCAAGGTCTTCAAGCGTGCAAGCGCCTGATGTTTGCGCGACGCCACGGTGCCTTCGGGAATGCCGAGGATACGCGCGATTTCCGAGGTTTTCAGCTCGCTGTATTCGGACATCAGCAGGACCTCGCGTTGTCGCCGCGGTAATCCGCGCAATGCCTGGTGCAGTTGGCGTTCGGCCAGGAAGTCATGCGACTCGGTTTCCACATGCAGCTGTTCGATGTGGTCTTCGATGGCATCTCCTCGCCATAGCTTGCGCCAGCGCAGACGATTGCGCGCCAGGTTGAGCGCGGTCGTCCACACCAAGGCATCGAGCGTTGCCTCATCGACTTTTTCGCGGCGCTCCCAGATGCGCATGAAGGCATCGTGGACAAGGTCCTGGCAATCCTGCGACTGCCAGAGCTGGCGATAAAGCACGTTGTAGAGCGAACGCTCGAGTCGGCGGTAACTTGCATACAGCGCTTCCTCGCGCAGTGCCATGAGGGCTTAATGCTGCTGGGTGCGATCGACTCGCATGATCAACAGGCGTGCCATGGGTGTATCGCTGCCGGCAGCTGCTTCACCGGTGGTCGCCGGCGTCTGTGCCAGCACGACGAATTGCCCTGGGGTGACGTTCAATTGACCCTGGAATTGGTTCAGCCCTTGCGCGCGCGACGTATTCTGCATGTTGTGAATATCAAGCTGAATGCCGATATCGCCCGATGTAGGCGCACTGGTGTTATAGGCGAATCGGTAGTCGGTGACGATCTCGCCTTGTCCACCTTCTCGCACTGAACCTGAAGTAGCTTCCACCAGTTTGAAATGCGTCGGTCCCATCGAGGTGCGCCAGGATTTGAGCACGTCGCCAAGCATGCTGAGCGAAGCATCGTCTGTACCGTCGCCCTGGGTCGCGTCAACGATCCAGAAACGCAAATTCAAGGAGGATGGCGCGGAAGCGTCCTTCTTGCCGTTGGCCAAACTCGATAGAGCGCCGGCGATGGAGTCTTGCGCGCTCTCCGGTGCATAAATCAACAGCTTGCCCGGCGCGGGTGTGGTGACCGCCGCCCGTCCTCCCGGCGACAGCGCCATGGCGAGCGACTGGGCCAAGGCGTCGGTTTGCGCTGGCGGCACGTCATAGATCCGCAAATCCATGGGTTCGGAGGCTTTGGCATCGCCGGAAACAGGCGTGGCCGAGTTTTCATGCTTATGGCAGCCAGCCAAGCCCAGTGCCAATCCGCTGATAAGCATCAGCTTCAATGTGTATTTCATGATCTCCCCAGGTGGCCGGCAAAAGCGGCCTTCCCAGATATATACACGCGAGCTGGGGCTTTCTTCATTTGGCTGGTGAAATTTTTTCCGTGCCGACAGGGGCTGGCCCTGAGTGGCCGCAAGATGGCATGGTTCACCCCTATGACCGACAACTCCTCTGCATACGTACGCCGCCTGGGCATCTGGGATGCCGCCGCCATCGTGGTCGGCGGTGTCATCGGTGCCGGCATTTTTCGCAGCGCCTCCACCGTGGCCGAACGCACCGGCTCGGGCTGGGAGCTGTTGCTGCTCTGGGCCATCGGCGGCCTGCTCACGCTGACCGGCGTGCTCTGTTACGCCGAGCTGGGAGCACGGCGACCGCAGGCCGGGGGCGTCTACATTTATTTGCGCGAGGCATTCGGGCAGCTACCGGCCTTTTTGTTCGGCTGGACGATGGCGCTGATCAACTATCCCGGCAGCGTGGCGGCGGTGGCTACGACCTTTGCCGACTATTTTTGCGTCGCGCTTGGCCTTTCGCATTTCTGGATCAAGCCGGTGGCCGCGGGCGCGATCGCCTTTATCGTCGGGGTGAACCTGTTCGGCATCCGCGCCGGCGCGCGCATGCAGAACCTTTTCACGCTGCTGAAGCTCGGCGCGATCGTGCTGGTGGTGGTCGCTGGCCTGGCCCTGGCGCAAGGTCGGCTCGGTCTGGTGCTGAGTGCCGATACGGCACACCCGGTTGCGTCGTGGAGCTTCCTGGGTGCGCTGCTGCCGGTGCTCTTTACCTATGGCGGTTTCCACTATCTCAACGATCTAGCCGGCGAAGTGCGCGAACCACAGCGCACCTTGCCGCGCGCGCTCGCGCTGGGCATGGGCACGGTGGTGGTGTGCTACGTGCTGGTCAATATCGCCTACCTGTCCGGGTTGGGACACGCCGGGCTCGCGGCCAGCCACGCGCCTGCCGCCGACCTGGTACGCGCCTGGTTGGGCGACCGTGGCGCCACCCTGATTGCCATCGGCATTGCCTGCTCGACGTTCGGCTATTGCAGCATCGCCATTGCCGGTGGCGCGCGCGTGCTGCAGACCATGGGCGCGGACGGCATGTTTTTTCGCGCGGTGGGACGCATTGAGCCGCGCACGCATGCACCGCAGATTGCGCTGACTGTGCTGGGCGCGTGGGCGATCGTGCTGGCGGCAAGCGGCAGCTTCAACCAATTGCTCGACTACACCACGGTGGGTGAGTGGTTGTCGCACGCCTTCGGCATCGCCACGCTGTTCTGGTATCGCCGCCGCTTTGCCAACGAGCCGTCGCCTTATCGCGTGCCGCTGTATCCCCTGATGCCGATCCTGTTCGTGAGCGTGGTGCTGGGAGTGATCATCGCCACAACGATCAATTCGCCACGAGACGCCGGCATGAGCCTTGTGCTGATCCTGGTTGGTGTGCCGGTGTATTGGGGCTGGAAGGCCTGGTCGCGACGCAGGGCTTGATCCCGGCAAGCCGGCCTTCATCGACGATGCCCATACTTATGGACTTTTGGAAGGGAGCGCCGCGATGAAGAAATTCATTTCATTGGCATGGCTGGCGGCGCTGCTATTGACCGCTTGCCAGACCGCGAGCAATGCCGGGACGTTCGATCTCGCCGGGGATGCGCCAAACGTGAAGTTACAACAAGTGCGGCGCGCCGATGCAGTGGAAACCAATGCCCAGGGCGGCAAGCAGCGACGCTACACCTTTGCTCCTTTGGTAACGCCGGAGATATCCATCCAGGCGCCCGCACAGGGCTGGGACTGGTCCGGCAAGAGTGAACTGCGCATTGCAGTGCAGAACGCGATGGCCTGGGATGTGACGCTTCAGATCACCGTCGACGGTGTTCGCGCAGGCCAGTCACTGCGAGCAGTGGTTGCTTTGCCCGCCGGGCCTGCGCAGACCGTGGTGCTGCCATTACGCGCCGAAGCGCCGCGAAGCCGAGGCATGCAGGCAGGCCCACCGATGCCCATCGACGAGCAGGGTCGTCGAACCATCGTGGCGACGACCGTCGAGGGACGGCTCGATCTGCGAGCGGTAGGCGCCGTGCGCTTGAGCATGCCCGCGCCACAAGCGCCGCAGACCTTGTTGCTCGGTGCCGTCGAAGGAGTGGCCGGAGACGATGCGCTGCAGCATGCCTATACCGGCATTGTCGATCGCTGGGGGCAGTACGCGCGCGGGCAGTGGCCGGAAAAGATCGATAGCGACCAGGCGCTACGCGCGGCGCAGACCGCGGCACAAGCCGATCTGCGATCTGCGCACGACAGCGCGCCGAAGCTCGACACCTACGGCGGGCGAACGGACGTGCCGGCATTCGCCGCAAAAGGCTGGTTCCGCTCCGAAAAGCGCGATGGTCGCTGGTGGCTGGTGACGCCGGAAGGTCACGCGTTCTTTTCGCTGGGGATGAATGCGGTCGTTCTCGACGGCGCGCGCACCTATGTGCAGGATCGCGCATACATGTTTCGCGATCTGCCCGCCGATGAAGGCGAATGGAAGGCTTTCTACGGCAGCAGCGATACGCGACAGGCGGACGCAACATCGCGCAAAGGGCTGAAGTTCGACCACGGCCAGTGGTTCGATTTTTATGCGGCCAACCTTTATCGCGTCGACGGCAAGGATTGGACGACGGCATGGCATGCGCGCACGCTGGAGCGACTGAAGAGCTGGGGTTTCAACACCATCGGCAACTGGAGCGACGATGCGCTCGGCAAGGCGCACAAGCTCGCCTATACGCGCTCGATCAATATCGACGGCGTGTTCGGCAATGTCTCCAGCGGCTATGACTACTGGGGGCGCATGCCTGATCCCTACGATCCCCGCTTCGTCGAGGCGGCGGAAAAAGCCGCCGCGAAGGCGACGCAGGATGTCGTTGACGATCCCTGGCTGCTCGGCTATTTCGCCGACAACGAACTGGCCTGGGCCGGGCAGGGCCCGCGAGGTCGCTGGGGCCTGGCGATCGGTACGCTCAGGGGCGAGGCACGGAGTGCGGCCAAGCAAGCCTTCATCGCCAAGCTCAAGAGCCAATACGGCGACGCGATAAAGCTGGGGTCCGCCTGGGGTATCCCGCTGACCTCGTGGGACACGATGGAAGCGTCGGGTTTTGTACCGCCGGCACCGAAGGCGGCGTATCCGGCGATCGCCGCCGACTACAGTGCCTGGCTACGTGACTATGCCGACACGTATTTCCGCGTGGTAAGCGAAGCGCTGCGTCGTCACGACCCGCATCATCTGTTTCTGGGCGGACGCTTTGCGGTGAATACGCCCGAAGCCGTAGCGGCCTGCGCCATGTACTGCGATGTGGTGAGCGTCAACACCTATACCGATGTGCCGCAGCATGGTTTTGACATCCCTGCGGTAGCGCAGGCGAACAAGCCGGTCATGATTACCGAGTTCCATTTCGGCTCGAAAGATCGCGGCCCTTTCGGCAATGGCGTCGCTTCGGTCTATACCGAGCAGCAGCGCGGCGAAGCCTATGCGCGTTTTATCGCGGCGGCGGCGAGCGATCCGAATATCGTCGGCGCGCACTGGTTCCAGTACACCGATCAACCGGTGACTGGACGCCTGCTCGATGGCGAGAACATGCATATCGGCCTGGTCGGCATCACCGATATCCCGTTCGGCAGCTTCGTACAGGCCGTTCGCGCGGCTAACCGTCAGGCCTCCGGGCCATGAGTGCGACGATCGGCCGGGCGCAACCAGGCAATGCCCTGCGACATGGCAAGACAGCCGAGTAGGGCGTAGATCCAGGGATTGCCGAACAAGCGAAGGTCGGCGATGGCATGGAGCCAGTCGCGGCCGTCGATCACGGCCAAGACAATCAAACCGCAGACCAGCGTTGTCATGAGTGCCGCCAGCAGGCCATTTTCCAGGCGCGGCGGTGGGATGGCGTCGCGTTCGGCGAGCGCGGCAACGCGCGCGGCAAAATTTTCCGGCAACAAATCCGGCGGCGGTTGTTTCAGGGCACGCATGACCACGCGATAGCCCTGCACCCGGGCGCTGTCGCGATTGTCGTGGGCATATTGCGCTCGTTCGCGCTGCAGGGCCTGTTCCTGCGCCTGCCATTCCTCGTCGTGGTTCATAAGGTCGTTCCTATCCGGCTTTCGAGCACGCCGCGCAGCTGGCGGCGGCTACGGAAAAGATGGCTCTTGATCGTACCTTCGGCCATGCCCGTGATCGTGGCTATCTCCGGGATGGTCACCTCCTCCAGATGATAGAGCGTCAGCACGGTGCGTTGCAGCGGCGGCAGCGTCTCTATCGCGGCGTGCAGGTGCCGGTGCAGTTCGTCATCGGCGCAGGCGGCTTCCAGGTCGAAGCCGTCGCCGATTTCCTCGACCGGGTTGCTGTCGTCCTCATTAGCTAGCGGCTCGACCAGAGGAATGCGCCGGCGTTCGAGGTGGCGCAGCGCGACAGTAAAGGCGATCTGGCCGATCCAGGATTTGAGCGAACTCTCCTGGCGGTACTGGTGCAGGTAGCGGTAGACGCGCAGGAACGTGTCCTGGCAAAGCTCGCGCGCGTCCTCCGGGTGGCGGACCATCCGGTAGACGATGTGCCAGCACAGCCCCTGGTACTCGCGTACCAGGCGTTCGAAGGCCCCCGTTTCCCGGGCCAGCACGGCTTGGACCAGGACGCGGTCCTGATTCATTGATTTGAGTTGTCCATCTCGCTGGAGATACACCGACGGCCTCGACGGTTGCAGCCTCGCCGCTGCAACCGTCGGCGTGCCGCGTGTATCTATCTCACCAAGCCGCCCTTTGGCGTAGTGGAGAACGTCATGCAACAAGTCATTGTTCCGGTTGTGCTGTTCCTGTGCATTACCTATGCGATCAAGCTCCTGATCGACGCCCGGCTGCATTCGCAGCTATTCAAGCATGGCGCGTCGGAGGCATGGCTGCAGTCGATACTGAAGACGGAGGAACGGCAACGCCGGTATGCATCGTTGCGCTGGGGCGTAGTCCTGTTGGCGTTGGCCGCGGGTTTCGGACTGAATCAGTATCTGTATAACGACAATTTCAACGCCGGCAGCATCGCCATCCTGGCTGGTGCGGTAGGCCTGGGCAATCTGGTGTTCTTCGCGCTGTCGCGCCGGTTGGACTGAAACGACACTCGCTGCCGGGCGCGGTATGCCGCGCCGGGTGTATCAACTGGCCAGTGTCGTGGCGATGCCAAATGCAACGGCGGTCACGAGAGCGACCGCCATGCAGGCGCTGGCAGGGCGGATGCGGTGCGCATCGACGCGCGGAATGAGGCGCCACAGTAGCAGTGCGCCGATAAACATGTTCAACACCAGCACCCAGCCCAACGCATTGGAAGCGAGCAGGGGGCCATACGGCGGGCGCGCATGGCCCGTATACATGGCCACGCCGGCGATCAACAGCATGCCGGCGAGGTTCCACAGCAGGCAGGCAAGATACGTGCGGTTGAACACCACCGCGCATCGCTCTGCCCAGCGCAGCACCAGCCAGGCGATCAAGGCCGGGACGATCGCGCCGATGCTGCTGTAGAGCACCCACCAGAACAGCATGCTGAGCACTGTGAGCAGTTGCGTCATGGAGTGATTCCTAAGCGTTGCAGCAGACGATCCAGAAACCAGGCGGGGCCGACAAAAAAAGCGGTGAGTTCATCGCGCAGGTTGGGCCGGGGCTGTTCGAGAAAGCGGCTCAGCAACACGCCGAGCCACCCCAGCAGAAAAACACCCAGTGCCCACCCGCGCAGCTGTATCGGATCGACCGCGGAATAAATCAGATGCGTAAGCAACGACAGCACCAGCAGCGCGACGAACATCGCCGCGCCGATTCGGCGCGAATACTTCCAGTACCAGCTGAAAAGCAGCACTTGCAGCATCACCGCCCAGAATCCGGGCCGGCCAAGCATCGGCGGTACGGGAATCGTCCAGACCAGCGCGATGGCGCTCCATGCGATCAGCAAGATGCAGCATGCCAACAGCCAACGATGTCCTGAATGCCGATGGTCGTTGCTGTATCGGTCAAGCAGATGCGCGAAGTACTCGGCGTTTTCCTCGCGCGAATGCATCAATGCGAACCGGCTTTGGAGAACAGGTTCAGTACCAGGACACCGGCGACGATCAGGCTCATGCCGATCAGGGCGGGCGCATCGAGTTTCTGCTTGAACAGGACCGTACCGATCGCAGCGATCAGCACGATGCCGGCACCTGACCACACCGCGTACGCGACGCCGATCGGGATGCTGCGCAATGCAAGGCTGAGAAAATAAAACGCCGTGCCGTAGCCTGCCATCACCACGAGACTCGGCCACAGCCGGCTGAAACCGGCCGATGCCTTGAGCGCGCTGGTGCCGATCACTTCGGCGAGGATGGCCAGGCCCAACAGAATCCAGGAATTCATCGCGCCGTTCAGTCCAGCGTGATGCCTGCCAGGCGCTGCAGCGCTTCGGCGTACTTGGCCGAGGTACCCTCGATCACGCTGGCGGGCACGTTCGGGCCCGGTGCCTGCTTGTTCCAGCCGAGCGTTTCCAGATAGTCGCGTACGAACTGCTTGTCGTAGCTGGGCGGGCTGATACCGACCTTGTATTCGTCGGCAGGCCAGAAACGCGAGGAATCGGGTGTCAGCATCTCGTCCATGACGTAGAGCTTGCCGTCCTCGTCGGTGCCGAATTCGAACTTGGTGTCGGCGATGATGATGCCGCGCTCGGCCGCATAGGCCGCCGCCCACTTGTAGATGGTCAGCGTCGCTTCGCGCACCTGCTCGGCGAGATCGGCGCCGACCGCGGCAACGACGGCATCGAAGCTGACATTCTGGTCGTGGTCGCCAACCGCGGCCTTGGTCGAGGGGGTGAAGATCGGCTCGGGCAGTTGCTCGGCCTGCTTGAGGCCGGCCGGCAGCGTGATGCCGCACAGCGAACCGGTGGCCTGGTAGTCCTTCCAGCCCGATCCGATCAGGTAGCCGCGGGCGATCGCCTCCACCGGCACTGGGGTCAGGCGGCGCGCGATCACGCTGCGCTTCTGGTACAGGGCGAGGTTCGTGCCTTCAGGCAGCTCGTTCTGCAGGGGGATGTCGAGCAGGTGGTTGGGAACCAGATGCGCCGTCTTGGCGAACCAGAAATTGGACATCTGGGTCAGCATTTCGCCCTTGCCGGGGATCGGATCGGGCAGCACCACGTCGAAGGCGGAGAGCCGGTCGCTGGCAACGATCAGCAGGCGATGGTCGGGCAGCGCGTAGACGTCGCGCACCTTGCCGCGGTGGATCAGGTTCAGACCGGGCAGGTTCGATTGCAGCAGGGTCGTGGGCACGGGGCGCTCCAGGGCAAAAGCTCAAGCGGGACATTGTAACTGTCCGGATGGCCGCCGGGCCGGGCGGCGCTGGTAGAATTGGCGGTTTTAACCCCCATGCATTGCCGATGCGAACCGTATTGACCGCGGCACTTTTGCTGGCCGCACTACCCGTGATGGCCGCCACGCCGCCCAAGCCGGCGCGCCTGGGGCTGTGCGCGGCATGTCACGGTGAAACCGGCATGGCGCAGATTCCGGCCGCGCCCAACCTGGCCGGGCAGAAACTCGACTATTTGCGCGAAGCGCTGAAGCAATACCGCGATGGTCGCCGCAACGCGCCGCTGATGAAGGCGGCGATCGGTCCCGTAAGCGACGCCGATCTCGATGCGCTCGCCCAGTGGTACAGCGCACAAGCACCGGTACAGGCGACACCATGAGTCTTACTTGGACCCTCCTGCTGGCCTTTGCCGGCCTGATCTTTGGCCACGGCATACCCGGCGCCATCGTCGGCGGCATTGCCGGCTTCATCATCGACGGCGTGCGTCAGAAGCGACGTTATGCCACACCGGAAGTTGGCGGCTTTATCGGCCCGCTGTTCGCCTTGCTCGGTGCGGTGGCTAAATCCGATGGCCGCGTGTCCGAGGCCGAAATCGCCATCGCCGAGCGCCTCATGTCGCGTATGGGTCTGGATGCCGAGCAGCGCAAGCAGGCGGTCACCAGCTTCAATGCCGGCAAGCAACCGGAGTTCGATGTCACTCCGGCGATCGACGGTCTGCGCCAATGGGTCGGCCTGCGTCGCGACCATGCCTTCCCGGTGCTCGACGTGGTGATCGAGACCGTGCTGGCCGAGGGCAACCCGCCGCCGGAGAAAATGTCGCTGCTGCGCCAGGTGGCGTTCGCACTGCGCGTGAGCGACATGGAGCTGATGGCCCTGATGGCGATGAAAGGCTATGCCTGGAACGCGAGCGCGGGCGGACGGCGCGGCCCCGGCAACGGTGGCGGTTACGCACCGCCGCAGCGCAACCAGCAGGGGCCCGACCCCTACACCGTGCTTGGCATCGAGCGTGGTGCCGACGATCGCGCAATCAAGCGTGCGTATCGCAAGCTGATTTCCGAACACCACCCGGACCGCCTGGGCGATCTGCCCGAGGATATGCGCCGTCGCGCCGAGTCGCGAGCCAGCGAGATCAATGCGGCGTACGAGCGGATCAAGGCGGAGCGGGGGTTCAAGTGATGGGCACCGTGACGATCTCTTTCCTCTTTACCCTTTACTCTTGAGCCACCATGCCTAAGCAATCGCCAATCATCGCGCCCTCCATCCTTTCCGCCGACTTCGCCCGCCTGGGCGAGGATACGGCCAAGGCGCTCGACGCCGGTGCGCAGTGGGTGCACTTCGACGTGATGGACAACCATTACGTGCCAAATCTGACCATTGGGCCGATGGTGCTCAAATCGCTGCGCAATTACGGCGTCACCGCGCCGATCGACGTGCACCTGATGGTCAAGCCGGTCGACCGCATTGCGCCGGATTTCGCCAAGGCCGGCGCGAACTCGATCAGCTTCCATCCGGAAGCGAGCGAGCATGTCGATCGCACCATCGGTTTGATCAAGGACGCGGGCTGTCATGTCGGCCTGGTATTCAATCCGGCCACGCCGCTGAACTGGCTCGACTACACGCTCGACAAGATCGACCTGGTGTTGATCATGTCGGTGAACCCGGGTTTTGGCGGGCAGAAATTCATTCCCGAGGCACTCGACAAGATCCGCGAAGTGCGTCGTCGCATCGATGAAAGCGGCCGTGCGATTCGGCTGGAAGTCGATGGTGGTGTTACGGCCGACAATATCGGCGCGATTGCTGCTGCAGGTGCGGATACGTTCGTCGCTGGTTCGGCGATCTTTAATGCGCCGGACTATCGGGCGGTGATCGAGGCGATGCATAAGGCGATCGGCGGCTGAGAAACGAGTGAAAAGGAGTGGGCCGCCAGTAGCGCCTCACTCCTGATCACTAGCCGCGGCTCGTCATACAGCGAACTCAGAGATCGCAATCTCCGAGCGCAATCGGCCCGTTGCTGCTGAATTCCACCGTACAGACCGCGCTGAACGCCTGCCCCTGGTGCAGCGACTTCGCCTTGGCCGCGGACATCCGGTCGATCGTTGCGTGGCCCTTGACCTGGTCTGTCGCGTCGGTAAGCGTCACTAGAACCTCGTTACCCACCCGCTGGGCAGCCTCAGCCACCACGGCACTGACGGTGACGCGCTGGTCGAGATAACCGTCCGGAATGATGTGACCGGATTTCACATATAGCTCGCCGAGCTGAGCCAGGCTGACCGCAGGGGCCGTCTCTTGTGCAAGTGCGACGGTGGTGGTGGACAGCATCGCCAGGGCGAGCACTAACGAACGTAGCGCACGCATGACCGATACCTTTGTCCATGGAGGACATGGGGGGACTGGCCACCAAAATGGAGACGCCCTTGCCCGTTTCAATACGCCGATTTCGACGCCGCATTCAACGCAGCGTTTCCTCCGGCGCACGAATCGGACTCAATCCATGAGGCGGTCGCCGATCAGCACCACGTCGGCCGGGCGGCGGGCAAACAGGCCGACCGAGACCACGCCGGGGAGTTGGTTGAGGTCCTTTTCCAGCGCGACCGGGTCGGCGATCTGCCAGCCATGCACGTCGATGATCCAGTTGCCGTTATCGGTGGTCACGCCGTCGCGCCAGACCGGCTGGCCGCCGCGCTTGACGATCTCACGGCCGATCAGGCTGCGTGCCATCGGGATGACTTCGATCGGCAGGGGGAAGGTGCCCAGCACGTCCACGCGCTTGCTCGAATCGATGATGCAGACGAACTTGGCGCTCGCTTCGGCGATGATTTTCTCGCGCGTCAGAGCGGCGCCGCCGCCCTTGATCAGGCGGCGCTGCGGGTCGCATTCGTCCGCACCGTCGATGTAGATATTGAGCGGGCCGGTGGCATTGAGATCGAGCACCGGGATGCCGTACTTCTTCAGCTGGGCCGTGGATTGCTCCGAGCTCGACACCGCGCCCTGGATCTGGTCGCGCAGGTCGGCCAGGGCGTCGATAAAGAAGGCGACGGTGGAGCCGGTACCCACGCCGATGATGGCGCCCTTTTCCACATAGCGAATGGCGGCTTCGCCGGCGAGGCGCTTTTCCTGACTGCTCATGACACGGCCAAAAGTTGAAAACGCCTATGATCCCCGATTTGCTCCGGGGGCGCATTAACGGCTTTCTCCGCGGCTTTGTTCTCTAGGCCAGTTTCAGGATGTACTTCCAGTCGCCGTCGCTCACCGGCATGACCGACAGGCGGTTGCCCTTGCGCACCAGGGCCATGTCGGCCAACGCTTCCTGCTGCTTGAGCTCATCGAGCGTAATGGTGCGTTTGAATTTCTTGACGAACTTGACCTCGACCAGCATCCAGCGCGGGTTGTCGCGCGTGCTGCCGCTATCGAAATAATCGCTCTTGGGGTCGAACTGGCTGGGGTCCGGATAGGCATCGGTCGCCACCTCGGCGATACCTACGATGCCCGGCTCGGCGCAGTTGGAGTGATAGAAAAACACCTTGTCGCCGATCCGCATGTCATCGCGCATGAAGTTGCGCGCCTGGTAATTGCGTACGCCGTCCCAGGCCTCCTGGCCCTTGCGTTCGAGATCGTCGATGGAGAATGCGTCCGGCTCGGACTTCATCAGCCAGTGGCTGATTCTTTTACTGGTCATGCGGGAGTTCCGTCTTCTTCGGTGGCGCGGCAGTCGATCAATTCGCTCTCGGTGGCGATGTAGTCGAGGCTTACGTCCCAGGCTTCCTGGTCGAGCTGGGGGAGTTCCTGGAAATCGTAGGCCACGCCGACCAGTAGCGGCTCGGTGGGGCGGCCCTGCTCGCGCAGGAAGGCAAAGCTGCGGTCGTAATAGCCGCCGCCATGGCCCAGGCGATTCCCGAGGCGATCGAAGCCAAGCAGGGGCACCAGGACCAGGTCGAGCTGGAACGCCGCCAGCCATTCCTTGGGCTCGGCCGGTTCGGGAATGCCATAGCGGTTGGGCTGCACCCCGTCGCCGGCGTTCCAGGGCGCGAAGCGCAACGTGCCGTCGTCCTGGATCAGGGGCAGGTAGAACTGCTGGCCGCGGGACGCCAGGGGAGGGATGACAAGGTTCAGCGGCAATTCGCCGTCGCAGGCCCAGTAACCGGCCACGCGAACGTCGGTGAGGTATTCGGGAAGCTGCTCCAGGCTACGGCGCAGCCCTTGCGCGGCGGCGATGCGCTCGGCCGGCGACAGGGCACGGCGGCGTTCGGCCAGCTGCTTGCGTAGCTCGCGTCGCTGAACATCCACGTCGCGTCTCCTTGGCTTTCGGGGGATTTGCCGCCCCGTCCGCGATCGCAAGTCCTGGCGATCGGGGCGGAACTGGCCTGAAGAGGTGGCGTCAACCGCGATGCCGCTGCTCACCGAACGACCTTGATCCACGATGGATCAGGTGGGAGGGCTTGCACCGCCTCGAGGCTTTCCGCACGAGGGCGGACATGCACAACAGCAGTGACAGAACCGACCCGGGGCCGTATTTAGGAACAAGGCAAATGTAAGAGTGCGCTGGCGCACACCGCAGAAAACGCCGAGGACTATTTTAGGTGCCCATGCAGCTGCGCGTCCAGGGCCGCGTCGATCTTTCGACGCAAGGCGACCAATTCGTCGCCCAGATTGTGGCTTTGGCCGCTACTTTGCTTGCGCAAGGCAAGAAATTCGTGCGTGATGCTGATTGCGGCCAAAACCGTCAGGCGGTCAAAGCCGGGCGCCTTGGAAGCCGAGCGCAGTTCGCGCATCTTGCGATCGAGATAGCTGGCAGCTTCGAGCAGCCCTTCGCGCTCTTCGGGCGCGCAGGCAATCAGGAATTCTCGATCGATCAGTCGCAGTGCAACCGGTTCACTCGTGCTCATCTAAACAGTACTCATCGTCGAAAGGCATCGCACCAGGCATCGCAGCGAGATTTGAAAATCAGCCGCTGTGCTCGAGCGCCTTCAGGCGCTGAATCATCGCTTCCACGCGACTGCGTGCCTGCTCGTTGCGCGCCATCAAGCCAGCGCGCTCTGTCGCCAGTTGTTCCTGGCTCAAACGCAGGCTGCGGTTTTCTTCCTGCAGGCGATGCACCATGTCCAGCAAACGATCCAGCCGTTCGCTCAACGCAACGACTTCTTCCCGAATCGGATCGGGTTTGAAAGCATCGGACTGGACGGGTTCGGGCATGCTCATGGATTGGCACTATAGCAGGACGTTTGGTGAAGTCAGCAGGCGCCGTTGGCGTTCCGAGGGGCTAAACTTACAACCTTGTTTTTCGATAGGAACCGGCGCCATGAGCGTTAACGACTGGATCGGCCACGACGAGCTCGACGATGCCTCGGCGCGCCTGCGCCTGGGGGTACAGGGGAGCGAACTGCACGGCTCGCTATGCGGCTTTCTGGCCGGTGGTGGCCGTGTCGGCAAGCAATCGTTACTTGCCGTATTGCAACTGGATGGCGAGGAGGTTCATCCCTCGGCGCAGGACCAGGACTTGTTTGAACGCCTGGTAAAGCAATGCGAAGCCGAACTGGATGATCCGGAGCTTGGGTTCGAGCCGCTGCTGCCGTCCGACGATCGCCCGTTGCCCGAGCGCGCCGAAGCCCTGGTCGACTGGTGTCGCGGTTTTCTGGGCGGCTTCGGCCTGGCCGGCACCGAGGCCCATGCCAAGCTGTCCGAAGAGGCCCAGGAAATTCTGCGCGATCTCGGCAGCATCGCTGCCGCGCAACTGGATTTCGGCGAAGAAGGCGATGACGAAGATGCGCTGATCGAAGTGCATGAATTCGTGCGCGTCGGTGCAATGTTGTTGTTTGCCGAATGTGCCGGCGGCCGTGGCAAAACCGGCAGCGATCGCGTGCATTGAACATCCAGCCTGACGAATACATACGCCGCCGCCGTCAGTTGATGCGGATGGCCGGCGACGACGCTGTCCTGCTGGTCGCCGCCGCGCCCGAGCGTGTCCGCAACGCCGATGCGAACTGGCCGTACCGGCAGGACTCGGATCTGCACTACCTGTCGGGCTTCCCCGAGCCCGATTGCGTACTGGCGTTGCTGCCGGGTCGCAAGCACGGCGAGGCCGTGCTGTTCTGTCGTGAGCGCGATCCCGAACACGAGCGCTGGCATGGCGAATCCATCGGCACCGAGCGTGCGGTGGAAGTCTATGGCATGGACGACGCCTTCCCGATCGACGATATCGACGACATCCTGCCCGGCATGATCGAAGGCCGCGGCCGGGTCTACTGCCATTTTGGCAGCGAGCCGGAATTCGATGCCCGCCTGCTCGGGTGGATGCGCCGGCTGCGTCAGCTACGTGGCGGCGGAGTGGTGCCGAAGGAGTTCGTCGCGCTGGGGCATTTGCTGCACGATTTGCGTCTATACAAATCGAAAGCGGAGCTGAAGTTGATGCGTGCGTCAGCCGCAATTGCCGCCGAGGCCCATATGGCCGCGATGCGCGTTGCCACGGCGGGGCGTTACGAATACGAGGTGGAGGCGGAGCTGTTGCGGACCATTCGTAGCCGCAGTGCGGTCGCTGCATTTCCACCGATCGTCGCTGGCGGTGTGAATGCGTGCGTGATGCATTACCAGGCTAATCGGGCGGTGCTGCGCGAAGGCGATCTCTTGTTGATCGATGCCGGAGCGGAACTCGACTGCTATGCGTCGGATATCAGCCGTACGTTTCCGGTGAGTGGGCGCTATAACCGCGAACAGCGTGCGCTGTACGAATTGGTGTTGGAGGCGCAGCTGGCTGCTATCGACGAGGTGCGGCCTGGCCGGCCGTTCGATGCTGCGCATCAGATGGCGGTGCGTGTGATTGCCGAAGGCCTGTGCGCGCTGGGGCTGCTGCAAGGGGCTGCTGACGATGTCATAGCCGATGGTAGCTACAAGCGTTTTTATCCGGCCAAGACGGGGCATTGGCTGGGCCTGGATGTGCATGACGTGGGTGACTATCGCGTCGATGGCGAGCCACGGTTGTTGGAGCCGGGGATGGTCGTGACGGTCGAGCCGGGCATCTATATTCCGCCGGGGGATACGACGGTGCCCGAGCGGTGGCGCGGTATCGGTATCCGTATCGAGGATGATGTGGCGGTGACACGCGATGGTGGTGACGTGTTGACGGCTGCTGTGCCCAAGCGGGCGGAGGAGATTGAGGGGTTGCTGGCTTCGCGGGATCGGAAGTGACCAAAGAGACCCCTCCTACCTTGTAGGGGTGGCTTCAGGGGACCTCCAAAAACCCTTTCCTACCTGTCGTCCCGGCGAGGCGCTTTACAGCAGCGAAGCTGGTCAAGCCGGGACCTAGCGCCTTGTGCTTCAACGTGCGGAAGACGCTGGCCCTGGCTTTCGCCGGGGCGACGACGAAAACTGAGGATATTCGAGGTTCCCTTCAGCCGCGACCCGCCGTTACGTCACGATCTGTCGCGACTAAAGTCGCTCCTTCAAAAACGGCACGCCTTTATCAGCCCTGGTGAAGCTTGACCAAGGAAGGCATCAGAAGATAGTCACGACCCCGGTATCCGTCGTACATCTGCCAAGCAGGCAAGTCGTCATAGCCGTATTGATTGACGGGCCACGATTGGCATAGCAAAGGATCGTCATATCAAGATTGGCATTGGAATTGGCGCCCAGCCAATCCTGTTTGCCGATACGACAGCCATCGCCGATTTGCAGTTGAGATACGGCCAAGCCGGCCGTATTGGTGATGGCTTGGGTGCGCCCATGATAGAGGTAGTTTTGCTTCACCGGCACGGCGAAATTCTTCGGCGCATAGGCCTGCAGGACAACCAATTGGCCGGCCAGATCGGATATCAGGCTCGAAGACTTGGCCCCATCTTCCTGGGGAGTCAACGGTTGCAACCAAACGCCATTAGACCTGATTCCGGCTTTGGGGTCGTTATCGCCGTGCGATTCGCAGGATACTCCCATTAACGTTTCGCTACCCCAGATGGTCTCCCCTTCCGATTTCAGTATGCCTCCCTGCAATGTGCAGAAGCTACCATCGAATTCCTGGGTTTCCTTCGGCTGTAGCCTGTGAATATAGGTGAAGCCGCCATCGGCGTTCGGTTTCACTATCTGGGTGACGATAACCTCCTTGCCTGTGAAGTCCTGCACTTTTACCTGGCGTTCTATGAAACCGGTGTCGCCTGCTACCTCGATAGGACGTTGGCTGATGACCTCGGCCTGTGTAATTGCTGAGACCGTTAAGGCCAGACATACAAGAAATCGCTTCATCGCGTGTGTTCTCCCTAATTCACCGATTTAGACCGGCATATTTGGGATGATGAAGTTCGATCCTGACGCTTGGCAGTGGCGTAAGAATGAGTGTTCCGATGGCGGGTTACGTATCCATTCGTAGGGTTTGTTCCCGGTAGATATGAAGCATGTCGAACAAAAAACGGCAGCCTGTTTGGCTGCCGTTTTTTTTGCCCTGCCTATCGGCTTGGTTGAAGCGTCGTTTTACTTGCCTTCTTTCGGAGGTATAGGTTCCTGCCGCTCATGCGCTTCGTCAGAGGCATGCACCTCATACCACATCGCATTGAGAATGCCGAAAGCACAAGCAAGCCCCAACCCAAGAATCCACGAGAAATACCACATGGCTTCGTGCCTCCGTATCAGTAATGGTGAGTGGACTGGCGAACATGCTCGAGCGTCACACGCCCGCGCACGACACTGAACACCCAGCTCGTATAGAGAATGATGAGCGGCATAAATACGGCCGTGGCGCCCAGCATCAGAAGCAACGTGCCGCGACTCGACGACGCATCCCAGATCGTCAGGCTCGACTTGGGATCGAGGCTCGACGGCAGTAGAAACGGGAACAACGCAAAGCCGGCGGAAAGAATGGTCCCCGCTACCATCAGGCTGCTTGACAGGAACGCACCCAGTCCGCGTTTGGCCGCACTGAGCTGCACGCCGATCGCTCCAAGGACCGCCACGATCGGTGCCAACCAGAACAACGGATGCTGCATATAACTGGCGAACCAGCTGCCACCGCGCGCTACTTCCTTGTACAACGGATTGGAAACGCCATCGGTCACCACCGGACCAACCACGGCATAGCCAGGCACGCCATACGCCAGCCAGATACCCGCCAGTACATACAGCACGATATAGGCGAGCGTGGCCCAGCGCGTCACACGTACGGCACGGTCGCAGATCACGCCTTCGGTTTTCAGCACTGCCCAGCAAGCGCCATGGGCTAATAGCATGCTCAAGGAAACCAGTCCGGCCACGAGTGCGAACGGATGCAGTAGCGCGAAGAAACTGCCTTCCCAGGTCATGCGCAGGTCGCCGTCGAACTTGAACGGCGCGCCGAGGAACAGGTTGCCGAAGGCGACACCGGTGATCAGCATCACCACGACGCCCGAACCGACCAGCACCCAATCCCACACCTGTAGCCAGCGGGCGTCATGCACTTTCCGGCGAAAGTTGAACCCGACCGGGCGCAGGATGAAAGCCAGCAACACCAGTGCGATAGCCAGGTACATGCCGGAAAACGACACCGCATAGAGCATTGGCCATGCCGCGAACGCGGCGCCACCGCCGAGGACGAACCAGACCTGGTTGCCTTCCCATACCGGCTCGATGGTTTCCAGCAGCACCTGCCGTTCGTCGTCGCTGCGGCCAAGCACACGCAACAGCGCGGCAATGCCGAAGTCGAAGCCATCCATGATGGCGAAGCCGATCAGCAGGACGCCAAGCAAGGCCCACCAGATCACCCGCAAGCTTTCGTAATCGAACATGGCGTTCTCCTTTAAGCCTTGCCGGGACGGTGAGTGACATCGGTGGCGGGCCAGATGCCGAGGCCATCGGGGCCCTTGCGTGCAAACTTCAGCATCAGCACGGCGTCGATAATCGCCAGTGCGGTGTAGAACAGCACGAAGCCGGCGAGCGATGTCCACACCTGCCCTGAAGTGACCGATGACACGCCCAGCGATGTCGGCAGGATGCCTTCGATCGCCCAGGGTTGCCGGCCGTACTCGGCGACGATCCAGCCCAGCTCCGCGGCGACCCATGGCAACGGCAGGCTGCACAGCGCCAGCTTCAGATACCAGCGTTTGCTATCGAGCTTGCGCTTGGTCGACAGCCAGAACGAATAGCCGAACAGCAGGATGAAATAGACGCCGCAGGCCACCATGATCCGGAACGACCAGAACAGCACCGGTACGTTCGGAATCGTGCTGTTGGCCGCTTGCTGGATCTGATCGGGCGTCGCCTTGCGTGGGTCGTCGATAAAGCGCTTCAGCAGCAAGGCGTAGCCAAGGTCCTTATCGTGCGCAGCCAGAATAGCCTTGGCCTGGGCATTGTTCTTGTCTTCGCGCAGCACCAGCATGGCGTCATAGGCCAGGATGCCGTTGTCGATCTTGCCCTTGGTCTCGTCGACCAGCTGAGCAATGCCGGGAATCTGCTTGTCCAGCGAGCGCGTGCCGATCAAGCCCATCACCCACGGCACGTGCAGGGCGAAATGCGTGGTGCGCTGTTCGACATCCGGGATGCCGAATACGGTGAAAGAGGCCGGTGCCGGTTCGGTTTCCCACATGGCCTCGATCGCGGCCATCTTCATCTTCTGGTTCTCCGACACGGCATAGCCGGATTCGTCGCCCAGCACCACCACGCTCAAGGCCGCGGCTAGGCCGAAGCTCGCCGCCACCGTCATCGAGCGCTTGGCGAAATCCACATTGCGCCCGCGCAGCAGGTACCAGGCGCTGATCGACAGCACGAACATCGCACCGAGTACGTAGCCTGCACTGACCGTGTGCACGAACTTGGCCTGTGCGACAGGGTTGAAGAACACCTCGGAGAACGAGGTGGTTTCCATGCGCATGGTCTGGGCATTGAATGCCGAACCAACCGGGTTCTGCATCCAGCCGTTGGCGATCAGGATCCACAGGGCGGACAGGCTGGTGGCCAGCGCAAGGAACCAGGTCACCAGCAGGTGCTTGACCCGCGTGAGCTTGTCCCAGCCAAGGAAGAACAAGCCGACCAGCGTGCCTTCCAGGAAGAACGCCATCAGGCCTTCGATCGCCAGCGGTGTGCCGAACACGTCGCCGACATAGTGTGCGTAATACGCCCAGTTCATGCCGAACTGGAACTCCATGGTGATGCCAGTGGCCACGCCCATGGCGAAGTTGATGCCGAACAGCACCCCCCAGAACTGCACCATGCGCTTCCAGACTTCGCGCCCCGTCATCACATAGACGGCCTCCATGATGGCGAGAATCCACACCAGTCCGAGCGTGAGGGGAACAAACAGGAAGTGATACAGCGCCGTCAGGGCAAATTGCAGCCGTGACAGGGTGACCACATCGGCTTCGATCATCATGGATGGCCTCCGTGCGAAGAAGATGAAGTTGCGGGAGCGAGCAGATGCTCGATGGCTTGGGGGCTGGCGTCGGGGCGCGGATGCGGCGCGATGGCGACCCACCAGATCAAGGTGAGCACGGCGATCTTGACGATCACCAGCAAGATCAATTCGAGCGCGAGACGGCGCAACGGTCGGCGCCGGGCAGGAGCGGTTTGTGTTACGGCGACTGACGCGGTCATGCAGCGGTTCCCGGGGCTTTGCCAAAAAAGCATACGTCCGAACGAGAGAAGCTGTCGCTGTGGAGCAATGTCGCAGGCGATCGATTGCCCTGGGCGAGAATAATCCCAGGATGCCTCGGGTTTCTAGCTTTTATTGCGCGTTCGGACACGGTGCCGAACAAAAAAGACGGCCATATGGCCGTCTTTTCCAGTTGAAATACGCAAAGCCCTTCAGAGCTTGGCGAAGGCGTCCCGGGTCAGGTTTTCCGGCGCACCGCGCGTGCAGACCACATCGTCTTCGATGCGGATGCCGCCGAATGGGCGGAATGCATCGACCTTCGTCCAGTCGATCTGATTTGCTTCCGGTCGTTGGCGCAGTTCATCCAGCAACATGTCGATGAAGTACAGGCCCGGCTCGATCGTGACCACCATGCCCGCTTCCAGCAGACGTGTCATGCGCAGATAAGGATGTCCCTCGGGGCGGGCGATGCTGCCGCCGTGTTCGTCCCGCTGGAAGCCTGCGACATCGTGTACCTGCAGGCCGATCGGGTGGCCCAGGCCGTGCGGAAAGAATACCGAGCTTACGCCGCTGGCGACCGCGCTTTCCGCGCTCATGCGGATGATGCCGTGCTCGCGCAACACGTCGGCAAGTACGTGGTGCGCGTGGATATGCAGCTCCGGATAACTCTGGCCTGCACGTACCTTGTCGGCAAAACCCTGCTGCGCCTTGTCGACGCTGTCGATCAACGCCTGAAACTCGCCGGCACCCGCCGCAGCATAGGTACGCGTAATGTCACTGGCGTAGCCGGCAGCGCTGGCGCCGGCATCGATCAGGAACGAGCGGTTTTGTGCCGGCGGTTTGCGATCGAAATGGATGTAATGCAGGACGGCGCCATGCTCGTTGAGCCCGACGATGCTCGCATACGGCAACTCGGCGTCGATAGCGCCTGCTGCTTTCAGGTAAGCCTGGTGAATATCGAGTTCGCTGCCACCGGCGCGGAACGCCTGTTCGGCGGCGCGATGGGCGCGCGTGCCGATGCGATTGGCTTCGCGCATCAGCTCCAGTTCGTACGGCGTCTTGTACGAGCGGTGCCAATGCAGGTAATCGAGCACGTCCTGCGGATTGTTGGCTTCGACCTCACGAAGCGTCGGTACGGGCGCGATAATCGCGCTGCGCGACACCGGCAGATGCGGGACCGCCTCGCTCGCTTCGCGCACGGTGACGATCTCGAAATGCTCGACCCAGTAACCGGCCGGTGCAGCCGGCACGACATGCCAGTAGTCGCGCGGCTGCAGGAAGATCAGCTTGGGCTTGGCGCCCGGCGTGTACACCACCCAACTGCCCGGTGCGTCGGTCAAGGGCAGCCAGTGGCGAAAATGCGGGCTGGCGATGAAAGGGTAGTCCTGGTCGTCGAGAAACTTGCGCAGCGGCAAGCCCGCGGCAATCACCAGATGATCGTAGCCGCCCAGCGCAAGCGCCTTGTCCGCGCGCTCGCGCAACGTGGCCAGGTGTTGAGGATAGAGCGCGGCGAGATCGGTCATGGCGGTTCCTGGCGTGACAGCGGGGACGGGCTGCACATGATCGCGCGAGGGGGCGGGAATCGCCAGTTTTGAGCCCTGATGCCCGAGAAACCTTACCTACTCGTCATTCCGGCGCAGGCCGGAACCCAGTGGCGTTACGGGCGGTCTTCGCGTAGTGCCGAAGCTTTTTTGTGTGGTGTTCCAGTGATAACCGGGCACTGAGCCCACTGGGTTCCGGCCTGCGCCGGAATGACGAGTTAGGGGATTGAGGCAGGCGGGTGCGCTACAACGCCCCGGAACTCTCAATCCAGGCGCCAAGCCGCGCGGCATCCTGCTCACCGATAGCCACGATACGAAACCCCGCCCACACCTGCCCGGCACGCGGCGTCTGCTCGTGCCACTGTTCCTGGATCCCCAGCTCGATCGGCTCCAGGCGCCCCGGACCAGGCAGGGGCAGGCTCACCTGATAGACGGCATCGCTGCGCGGCCGCTGGGTGGCGATCAACAACATGCCGGTGATCGACAAATTGCCGAGCTGACCGATCGGCTGGCCGGTAATGACATCGGTGACGATGGTGGTGAAGTCGACAGCGCGCCGCCGTGCGCGCCGCTGTTCGATCGAGGAGACGTTATGACTCATGCGTGCGTCCCCCGCCGGTCCATTGACGCAGGTTGCCGGTGAGCGCCTGCCAGGCGCGATCGAGCAGGCCCTCGCGCGCCGCTGCCAGTTCGCGTACGTGACCGCGTGCAAGCGCATGCGCCAGCGACTGCAAAGTCATGTCATCGCCGCGCTGGCCGCGCCGGGTGATAAACAGGCAATGCCCCGATACCGGCGAGAACCACGCCAGTTTGCGCTGGCTGACCTGACCGGTCCGGCGATCGACAAATTCGAACCAGCTGCCGAACGGCAGTTGGCGTAGACGCTCATAGATGCGCTGTTCGCGCGGATCGACAGGTGCGATCACGGCTGCAGCTTTCGACGCTTCGGGTACTGCGGCAACGGGTGCAGCCGGAGGCGTCGTCGGTGCGGCGGTTGTCTGTTCGCCCAGACGCTGGTGCTGTTTAAGCTTCAATGCCAGGCTGGTCGCGCTAAGTGCTTCGTCGCCCTGATCGTTCGTCGCCGCCGTGCCAAGCAGACGTTGCGCGACCTGCTCGGCTTCGTCGGCATGCATGCCGATCTGCTGCAGCCCGGTTTCGACGTCGTATTGCAGCTTGGCGCGGTCATAGGTCGGCGCGCGGCCGAGCAATTGATCGGTGATGTGCAGGCGTTCGGCAAACGCTTCGCTGTCTTCGCCGTGGCGCAGCAGCGTCAATGCCAGCACGTCGGACCAGGCGCGTTCGAGCAGAGTGCGCAGCAGGCCGCGCGGCTGCGTTTGGCGGAAACGCTCGGCCATCAGCTGCGCCGCCTGGCGGCGTGCCTGTTCCAGTCGCTCGCGGCCCTGCATGGCTTCCACGTGCCGGCGCTCGGCGATCTGCGCCTTGCGCGCCAGCAGCGCGAGGTGGTGTTCGATATCCGCCAGCAGGCTGGTGTAGAGGCCGGTACTTGGCGGTTCGAGACGGGTGCGTGCAACTAGTTGCTCGAGCTTGGTGGCCAGTGCGCGGTCGGCCTCGCTGTCGCCGGTATCGAGCCACTCGGTGGCCGCTTCGGCAACGGCTCCCAGCAGCTTGCGGGCAGGGTGCTCCTGCTGGTCGAAGAAGTTCCGGTCCGCCACGGCCATACGCAGCATCGGCACCTGCAGGTCGCTCAGCACGCCCTGCGCGCTGGAGCCCTGACGCATCTGCCGATGCAGTTGCTCGAACAGCATGGCCATCAGTTCGACCGTGTCGCCTTGCTCGGGCGAGAGCTGGGTCAGCGGTGTGCCGACGGGCTTGCCGGCGTTGAGCTGGATCAGCAATTCCTCGCGCAGACGCTGCGCGCTGCGCAACTCGCGGCTGGCGTTGTCGGAGATCGCACTCACATGTTGCTGCACGGCACTCAATGCCAGCTGCAATTCATCCGCGCTGGCGGCGCGATGATGGGTGCCTGGCATATCGCTTGTGCTGCCCGCGCGACGTTGTGCGAGCAGTTCGCGCAAGTTTTCCAGTACCGCGATATGGTCGCTGTGTGCCGTCGGCGGCGCGGCCGATGCCGGGGTGGCAGATGCTGCCTGAGCCCCCGTTTCGATCGGCGTTGCATTCGACGTGTTGCGCGGCGTCTGGCGTGGCAGCGGAAAGGCGCGTAGCTGTTGCAGGATACCGGCGCCGCGCAGCAAGTCGTTGGCTGCTTCGTAAAGCGTGTTCAAACCCTGGATGACGGTTTGATCGAAGCTTTGCAGCATCAGCAGGCGATGTTCGATCGGCAGGTCGTCGATGATCGCGGTCGCATCGTGAAAGGCATGCGTCAGTGCGTGCGGCCCCAGTGGCAACGCTTCGCCCTCCAGGGGCGGTGCGGCGACCAGCACGGCGAGTCGATACCCCAGCTCGAACAGCACGGGGCCGTTGCGCGCTTCGCCGCGTGCGATCAACTTGCCGAGCGCGGCGTTTTGTTCGTGTTCGTTGCGATCGAGCAAAGACAGGGGTTGCAGGCCGGCCGATGGCGTTGCATCGCTATCGCCGTCGCCTTCACCCAGGTGGCGAAAACCATTGCCGATCAGGGTCAGAAAACGTTTCTGCAGCCGTGCACGGTCTTGCTGGACGCGCAATCGGCTTTCGAAAAACAATTGCTGGTCGAGATGGTTGCGTGCGCGATCGGCATGCGCATAGAGCTGTTGTTCCAGCTCGTTGAGGCATTGGCGTAAAGCCTGGTCCAGGTGCTGCAGGCTGAGCGCATGAACCTCGCCGATCAGACGACGCGCACGCGCCGGCCACCGGCCATTTTCCAGGCTCGCACTACGTTCCTGCGCAAACGGTTCTGCCCGCTCGTGCGGCTCGACATCCATGATCCCATCCTGTTCCCCCAGGGTGAGCCCAGTCTATGCCGGTCGGGGCCGTGCCGCCATCGGCCTTTCGATGGGCCGGCTACCGTCGGAAAGGTCAGGCCAGGAAGCTGGCGATGACATCGTTGAGGAAGCGCTGGCCCAGGGCAGTGGTCTGGAGCCGGTCGGTACGGTCTTCCAGCCAGCCCTTTGCCTGGGCCTGGGCAAGCGCGGGCGCGATCGACGAGACGGGCAGGCCGGTGCGTTCGGCAAAGTCGCCGGCCGGTACGCCGTCGATCAGGCGCAAGGCATTGAGCATGTATTCAAAGGGCAGTTCGTCGGCGGCCACCACCGAGTCGCCGCCGATCCGCGCCGCACCGCCGGAGGCGTCCAGGTAGGCGCGGGGCAGGCGGGTTTTCCAGCGGCGACGGACGCTGCCATCCTCGCTGGCGCTGATTTTGCCGTGGGCGCCGGCGCCGATGCCCAGGTAGTCGCCGAAGCGCCAATAGTTGAGATTGTGCTCGCAGCGCTTATCCCGTTGGGCATAGGCGGATATCTCGTACTGCCCATAACCGGCGGCGGCCAGGTGTGCCTCGCAGGCTTCCTGCATGGCCCAGGCGTGATCGTCGTCGGGCAGTGGCGGCGGGTTGGCGGCAAAGGCGGTATTGGGTTCGAGCGTGAGCTGGTAGTGCGATATATGGGTAGGTGCCAGCGCGATGGCTCGCTCGACATCGCTCAAGGCGCCGTCCAGCTGCTGTTCGGGCAGCGCATACATCAGATCGAGATTGATATTGCGATAGCCGGCATCCTGTGCCGACTTCACCGCCGCCTCGGCCTCGCCGGCCGAGTGAATGCGGCCCAGCCGCTTGAGCTTGGCGTCGTCGAAACTCTGGACGCCGAACGAGAGCCGATTGACCCCGGCGGCCAGATAGCCGTCGAAACGTCCGTGCTCGACCGTGCCCGGATTGGTCTCCAGGGTGATTTCCGCATCGCTCGCCATGAGGAGGCGCTGGCGAACGCCATCGAGCAGGCGCTCGATCAATTCGGGCGCGAACAGGCTGGGTGTGCCGCCGCCGAAAAAGACGCTGATGATCGAGCGACCCTGGATGGCTTCGCCGAAGTCGCGCAGGTCGGCGTCGAGATCGGCCAGCAGGTGGTCGATATAAGCCGCATAAGGTGGCGGTTCGCTGCGCAGGCCATGCGAATTGAAATCGCAGTATGGGCACTTTTTCACGCACCATGGCATGTGCACGTACAGCGACAGCGGCGGTGCGATCAGGCTCATGCGTGAAAAACGGGGGCAGTTGCTGAATTGAGGCGGCGAATCATCGGCCAGCCTGCAACTGCGCACGCAACAGCGCGAGCGCCTGTCCGCGATGGCTGAGCCTGTTCTTCAACGCATCGTCCATCTCGGCCACGCTTTGTTCATAGCCATCGGGCAGGAACACCGGGTTGTAGCCGAAGCCGCCGGTGCCGCGTGCCTCGGTGAGGATGCGGCCGTACCAGCGTCCTTCGGCGATCAGCGGGGCCGGATCTTCCGGGTGCCGCAACAGCACCAGCACGCCGATAAAGAACGCACCCCGCTGTTCCGTCGGCACGCCTTCCATCGCACGCAACAGCTTGGCGTTGCTGGCCGCGGCATCGCCATGCGTGCCGCTGTAGCGCGCCGAATAAAGCCCCGGCGCGCCATGCAGGTGATCCACGCACAGGCCCGAGTCGTCGGCCAGCGCGGGCAGGCCGCTGGCCTGCGCCGCGTGGCGAGCCTTGAGCAAGGCGTTCTCGACGAAGGTCAGCCCGGTTTCCTCGGCGTCCTCGATGCCCAGGCTGCCCTGGGTGACGATATCGAAGCCGCTGTCGGCGAGCAGGGCATTGAATTCCTTCAACTTGCCGGGGTTGCTGCTGGCCAGGACGATGCGTGACATGCGGGGTGACTCCTCAGGCGATGCCGAGCGCGGCGCGTTGTGCGGCGACCAGTTCGCCCACGCCCTTTTCGGCAAGACCCAATAGCTTGTCCATTTCGTCACGACGAAATGCGTGGCCTTCGGCCGTGCCCTGGACTTCGATAAAGCCGCCGCCGTCGTTCATCACGACGTTCATGTCGGTATCGCAGTTGGAGTCTTCGGCGTAGTCCAGGTCGAGCACGGGCATGCCCTTGTAGATGCCGACCGATACCGCGGCAACCGCGCCGAACACGGGGTTGCGACGCAGGTTCTCGCGCTTCATCAGCAGCTGCACGGCGTCGACCAGGGCGACATACGCGCCGGTGATGGCTGCGGTGCGCGTGCCGCCGTCGGCCTGGATGACGTCGCAATCGAGGGTGATCAGGCGTTCGCCCAGGGCCTGGCGATCCACGCAGGCGCGCAGGCTGCGGCCGATCAGGCGCTGGATTTCCATGGTGCGCCCGCCTTGGCCGCCACGGGCGGCCTCGCGCTGGGTGCGGCTGGAGGTGGCGCGCGGCAGCATGCCGTACTCGGCCGTGACCCAGCCTTCGCCCTTGCCGCGCAGCCACGGCGGTACGCGATCCTCGATGCTGGCGGTGCATAGCACCCGGGTGTCGCCAAAGCTCACCAGCACGGAACCTTCGGCGTGGCGGGTATAGTGGCGTTCGATCGTAACGGGGCGCAGCTGATCGCTGGCGCGGCCGCTGGGACGGCTGACGGCATTCATCGTAAAGGCGGCCTGAAGTGGGCAAATTGGGCAAGCTAGGCGCGAGAGTTTACCATTGCCGCCTTTACTCCACGCTCCACACAGGCTTTCCATGACCCGTAGCATGACCGCGTACGCCTCCGCCGAGACCGTCGGCCCCACCGGCACGCTGAGCTGCGAGCTGCGTACGGTCAACCATCGCTACCTGGAATTGAGCCCACGACTGCCCGACGACCTGCGCAATTTCGAGTCGGCCATGCGCGAACGCATCGCGGCCAAGCTGTCGCGCGGCAAGGTCGATCTGACCGTTCGTCTGCGTAGCGAGGCACGTGCCGAGTCGCTCAAGGTGGACGACGCCTTGCTGGGCAAGCTGGCGGAACTGGCGCGTTCGCTGGAAGGCCGCTTTCCGACCATGCAGGTGCAGTTGACCGAGTTACTGCGCTTCCCCGGCGTCATGCAGCAGGCCGATATCGATCCGGAAGCCGTACAGGCCGCCTTGTTCGAGGTGCTCGATCGCGCGCTCGACGCGCTGACCGCCACGCGCGAGCGCGAAGGCGCCAAGCTCGAAGAGCTGTTGCGCGAGCGGCTGGATCTTATCGAACGCATCGTGGCCGATGTGCGTACCTGGATGCCGCAGATTCGCGAAGGGCTGCGTACGCGCCTGGAAACGCGCCTGGCCGATCTCAAGCAACCGGTCGAACCGGGCCGGCTCGAGCAGGAACTCGTGCTACAGATCACCCGCGTCGACGTCGACGAGGAACTCGATCGTCTGGTGACGCATATCGCCGAAGCGCGCCGTGTGCTCGGTTTGAAAGAACCGGTCGGTCGCCGCCTCGACTTTCTGATGCAGGAATTCAATCGCGAAGCCAATACGCTCGGCTCCAAATCGATCGACTCGCGCAGCACCAACGCCGCGGTCGAGCTGAAGGTGCTGATCGAGCAGATGCGCGAACAAGTCCAGAACATCGAGTGATGGAAGGCGAGTGATGGAAGCCACCCTGTTCATCGTTGCGGCACCCTCGGGCGCGGGCAAGTCGACCCTGGTCAATGCCCTGCTCGAACGCGAGCCGGCCATTTCGCTATCGGTTTCGCATACCACGCGTCCGCCGCGCACGGGTGAGGAATACGGTCGTCACTACTATTTCGTCGAGCGCTCGGAGTTCGAACGTGAAATCGAGGAAGGAATCTTTCTCGAGCACGCCGAAGTGCACGGCAATCTTTACGGCACCTCGCGCAAGACCGTGTCCGGCCTGCTCGGCCAGGGCAAGGACGTGCTGCTGGAAATCGACTGGCAGGGTGCGCAGCAGGTACGCAAGACCAAGGCCGATTGCGTCAGCATATTCATCCTGCCGCCGTCGCGGCACGAACTGGAGCGTCGTCTGCGCGGGCGTGGCTCGGACAGCGCCGAGGTGATCGAACGCCGTCTGCATAATTCGCGCGAAGAGATCGCGCATGCGCACGAGTTCGACTACATCATCGTCAACGATCGTTTCGAGGACGCCCTGGGCGACTTGCAGGCCATCGTTCGCGCGGTACGCCTGCGCTCGGAGCTGCAATGGCGGCGCCACGAGAACCTGATTGCCGAGCTGTTGGCCACCGGGAACTGAAGGCGCCAAGGCCGGTCCGATAGCCTTCGCCGCCGTCTTCGGCTACTTTGCCTCGTCCCATTCGATAGTGCCTCCATGACTGATTCCATTAGTACCCGGCCCGAAAGCGACACCCTGGTGCGCGTTCGCGGCCTGACCACGGTGCTCAATGGCAAGACCATTTTCGACGCGCTGGATCTGGATATCCCGCGCGGCAAGGTCACCGCCATCATGGGCCCCAGCGGCACCGGCAAGACGACGCTGCTCAAGCACATCACCGGGCAGATGCGCGGCGATGCCGGTGAAGTCGTGGTCGACGGCAACAATGTGCCGGCGCTGTCGCGCGACAAGCTGTTCGAACTGCGCGAGCGCATTGGTTATCTGTTTCAGAATTCGGCGTTGCTGACCGACTTCGACGTGTTCGAGAACGTGGCTTTTCCGCTGCGCCAGCATACCCGTCTGCCGGAAGAGTTGATCCGCAATATCGTCCTGACCAAGTTGCAGGCGGTCGGCCTGCGCGGTGCGGCCGGTCTGATGCCGACGGAGCTGTCCGGCGGCATGGCGCGGCGCGTGGCGCTGGCACGGGCGATCGTGTTTGATCCGATGCTGATTCTCTATGACGAGCCGTTCGTCGGCCTCGACCCGATCGCGCTGAACCAGGTGTTGATATTGATCCGCACGCTCAATGAAACGCTGGGCATCACCAGCGTGCTGGTCGCGCACGAGCTCGAAGCGATCAAGCAGGTGGCCGACCATATTTACCTGATCGCCAACGGCAAGGTGGTGGCGCAGGGCGACCCGAAAACGATCGCCAACGACGGCTCGCCATGGACGCGGCAGTTCTTCGGTGGAGACGCGGACGGCCCGGTGCCGTTTCAATATCCAGCCGGCGATTACGCCGCATCGCTGGGCTTTACCGGAGGCAAGGCATGAGCGCGCAACCGATGCGCAACAATCTCGTCTTGCGCTCGCTGGCGCAGATCGGCGCGTGCGCGCTGTTCGGGCTGCAGGTGCTGGCGGCGATTCCGCGCAGCATGAAACATGGCCGCGAGACGGTGCGCCAGCTGTGGTTCGTCGGCGCGATGAGCCTGACCATCATCATGGTCTGCGGCCTGTTCGTGGGCATGGTGTTGGCGCTGCAGCTTTATTACGTACTGTCGATCTTCGGCGGTACGGCTGCCAGCGGCACGGTGGTGGCGCTGGCGATCTATCGCGAACTCGGTCCGGTCGTCACGGCATTGCTGTTTGCCGGTCGCGCAGGCACCTCGGTCACCGCCGAAATTGGTCTGATGCGCGCGACCGATCAGATCGCCGCGATGGAAATGATGGCGGTCGATCCGATCGCCTATGTCGCCGCGCCGCGTTTCCTCGCCGGACTGATTGCGATGCCGCTGCTGTGCTGCGTGTTCTGCGCGCTGGGCATTTTCGGCGGTCACCTGGTCGGCGTGACCTGGCTGGGCATCGACAACGGCACCTTCTGGTCCAACATGACCTCGACCGTCGAGCTGGGCAAGGACGTGATCAATGGTGTGCTGTGGAAGAGCGTGGTGTTCGGCGCCGTCGTGTCGCTGATCGCGGTCTTTCAGGGCTATACCACCCCACCGACCAGCGAAGGCGTGGCCTATGCCACGACACGCACGGTGGTGGCCTCATCGATCGCCATCCTGGCGCTCGATTTCGTGCTGACAGCATTTCTGATGTGAGCACCGCCATGAATCTCTTCGTTTTGCTTTTCAACCTTTCTGCTTCGAGGACCGCGCCGTGAGCCAGAGACCTTCGTTCGCCATCGGCACCGGCTTGTTTATCGTGCTCGGCTTTGCCGCGCTGGCGTATCTCGCCACGCAGACCACCTCGGTGGCCAACAGCCACCAGGGCAGCAGCTACACCATCGATGCCCGTTTCGCTAACGTCGGCCAGCTCAAGGAGCGGGCACCGGTGAAGATCGCCGGCGTGCGCGTGGGTCAGGTGCAGTCGATCACGCTCGATCCGGCCAAGGAAGAAGCTGACGTGAAGCTGTCGATCGACAAGCGTTTCGACAAGATTCCGGACGACTCGGTCGCCACGATCTTCACCAGCGGCCTGCTCGGCGACCAGTACGTCGGTATCCAGTACGGTGCGTCCAAGAAAACCGTCGCCGAGGGCGGCACGCTGGCGTTGACCAAGCCGGCGCAGCAGCTTGAGGAAATGCTTGGCAAGTTCTTTGGCGCGGGTGGAGTAGCCGATAAGCTCGGTGGCACCTACTTGGTGAAGGCGCGCTTCACCAACGTCGGTTCGCTCTCGGTAGGGGCGCCGGTGAAGATGGCGGGTGTGGCGATCGGTAGCGTGCAGTCTGTGCAGGCCGATCCGATCAAGCTGGATGCCTATGTCACCCTGGCTATCGACAACCAGTACAACCAGATCCCGGACGACTCGGCTGGCGCGGTATTCACAAGCGGTTTGATCGGCACCCAGTACGTTGCGATCCAGCCCGGCGGCTCGCCGGACATGCTCAAGAACGGCGATTCGCTGATCCTGACGCAGTCCGCGATGCAGTTGGAGGACCTGATCGGCAAGTTCCTGGTGAACGGTTCGCCCAGCGACAAGAAGGACGGCAACAGCCAGCCGGCTGGTTCTTCCTCATCGGGTAAACATTGAGCCAGGGCGCGGTCGCCTCCATGTCGACCATTCCGAGTCACTTTTTCCAGGAGTTTTCCATGTTGCGCAGATTGGCCCTCGCTACCGCGATCGCGTTCGCCGGCGTCACTGCCGCCCCGGTTTTTGCCCAGAATGCCCCGGCGGAAGCCTCGGCTCAGCAGACCCCTGTGCAGATCGTGCAAAGCATTACCGACCAGTTGGGCAGTGCCATCGACGGTCATCAGAAGGAATTGTCCCAGGACAAGGAAAAGCTGATCGCCGTCATCGATGACGTGTTCCTGCCGCACTTCGATGTGGACTATGCCGCCATCCTGGTCCTGGGTTCGCACGCGCGTGAAGCTTCACCGGAGCAGCGCAGCCGCTTTGCCAAGGCGTTCTACGAGTCCATCACGCATCGCTATGCCGAAGGCCTGCTGAACTACACCCGCGGTCGCATCAAGGTGCTGCCGTTTGCGGGCGACCTCGATCCCAAGCGCACCCTGGTGCGTACGCAGGTGCTGCTGGACGACGGCAAGACCGTCTCGGTCGACTACGCCTTTCGCAAAACCAGCGATGGCGCCTGGAAAGCCTATGACGTGGTGATCGAAGGCATTTCCTACATCACTAACTACCGCAACCAGGTGGATGCCGAGATCAAGAAGACCAGCCTGGACCAGTTGATCAAGACGCTGGAGTCGCAGGGCGCCAACGCGCTCAAGACGCTCGAGCAGGACAGCAAGCCGTCGAAATGACAAGCGGCCAGAGCTTCCAGGTCGTACAGAACGCCGCGGATACGGTCAGCGTATCCGGGGCGTTGACCTTTGCCACCGCCGCTGCCGCGCTGGAGGCGATTCGCGCTGCGTTGCCGGGGCGCCAGGTGCTCGACCTGGCGGGCGTCGACCACAGCGACAGTGCCGGTCTGGCCTGCGTGCTGGCGGTGCTGGCCCCGAATGGCGGCAAGGTGCGGGTGCGGCATGTCCCGCAGGGTATGCAGCAGCTTGCCAAGGTATGCGAAGTAGACGGTTTGCTCGGCTGAGGGTTTCCCCAAGGCGTAAAAAAAGGGGCCTTGCGGCCCCTTTTTCTTGTCCAAGCGTCATCAGGAAATCCCTAGAACCTCCTATCCGTCATCCCGGCGAACGCCGGGATCCAGCGCCTTGCACCTCAAAGTGCGAAAGACGCTGGGCCCCGGCGTTCGCCGGGGCGACGATGAAAACTGAGGTTGTTCGAAGCTTCCGTCAGTTATTGCTGGGTTTGTTACTCGTGTCGTTCTTGCGTTCCCACTCATGCTGTTCCTTCAGCAGTTCGTCGGGATCGAAGTTCTTGTCGTTGCTGCCCTGCATCTGCTCGATCACGTCGTTCGGCGGGTTGCCGTCGTAGATGTCATAGAGGCGCTGCTGGCGGTAGGCGTCACGCAGGAACACGTAGGGATCGTAAGCCGAGGCCAGAAAGCTCTCCGCATCGATAGCGCGGGCGCGCAGGCTGACGAGGTAAATCACCTGCGGCACGTAGTACTGGCCGGCCTTGAAGCTATGGTTGCGCGAGAAGTAGCTCAGCGGATCGAAGAAATAGCTGTCGACCGGCAAACGCCAGACATCGCGCACCGTGGTGGGGCCGACGAGCGGCAGCACCAGGTAATCGCCTTCCGGAACGCCCCAACGGGCCAGGGTGATGCCGAAATCGGTCTGATTAAGCGGGATACCCAGCTGGCTGGCCGGATCGAAGAAGCCGCCCACGCCTAGCGTCAGGTTGACCAGGAAACGCCCGGTGCCCTGGACCGCATGCACCGGCCGCGCCTGCAACAGGTCGTTGGCGATGGTGATCGGCATGCGGATATTGGTGAAGAAATCACTGACCGAGCGGCGCACCGGCGGATTGGTGATGCTGCGGTAACCCACCGCCACCGGTCGAATCACCGCCTGATCGAGCTGATCGTTGAAGTGATAGGCCTTGCGGTTGAATTTTTCCATCGGGTCATCGGTGCGCGGCTTGGCGATGGCGCAGCCAGCCAGCAACACGATGGCAGCCAGGACGGCCCCGCGTTTGAGCACATTGAAATAGGTTTGTAAGGGCATCGGAGTCGGGGTCCGCAGCGATCGGGGGAGCTGCATAAGTGTACTGTTTAGTTTTTTATTATACATGGGCCTTCGATTTCCTTTCGCCCCGGGCGGACCGTCCTGGCGCGACCCCTTCAGAACCGGGCATCATACGAGGTTAGCGCATTGCCAGCCAAGCGGCGGATCGCTACACTGGACCTCGACTTAAGTAGCTTTTTTCTCTCAGGATTTCTTATGGCCCGCATTACCGTGGAAGACTGCCTAGAGGTGGTCGACAACCGATTTGAGCTGGTGCTCATGGCGACCAAGCGCGCCCGCCAGCTCGCCAAGGGTGCCGAGCCGGCGGTCAACCCCGACCATGACAAGCCGACCGTGCTGGCGCTGCGCGAGATCGCCGACCGCCGCATCGACCAGGCCACCATCGACGAAATCGATCGTGCCGAGCGCGAGCGCGCCGAGCGCGAGGCCCTGGAATGGGCTGCCGCCGAGGTCGATGACGATCTCTCCAAGGGCGGAGACGACTGATGGATGGCGGCGTCTGTAGTCAGCGTTCATGGCGCGCCGGCACTGCCGGTGCGATGTGGCGCTGGACACAGCACGCCAACCGTTCGTCCAAACGCATGGAGGCGGCTGCCTGAGTGGGCGCCGACCAACCCTCATGACGGCGGCCACGTCCGATACGGAATCGTCGACGCTGCCGCCCTACGTGCTTGCGCTGAAAGAACGTGTTGCCTACCTGCCCGAAGCGCAGGTGGAGCGGGTGCTGCGTGCCTATGAAGTCGGTGCGCAGGCGCACGAGGGCCAGACCCGCAAGAGCGGCGAGCCCTATATCACCCATCCCATCGCGGTGGCTGGCATCCTGGCCGAGCTTGGCCTGGACGCCGAAACGATCATCGCCGCGATCCTGCACGACACCCTCGAAGACACCCAGCTCAGCCGTGCCGAACTGACCGGCGAATTCGGCGAAACCGTGGCCGAGCTGGTCGACGGCGTCACCAAGTTGGACAAGATGAGCTTTTCCAGCCGCCAGGAAGCGGACGCGGAAAGCTTCCGCAAGATGCTGCTGGCGATGGCGCGCGATATCCGCGTGATCCTGATCAAGCTCTCCGATCGCCTGCACAACATGCGCACGCTGGGCGCGAAAGATGCCGTCTCAAGCCGGCGTATCGCGCGCGAGACGCTGGAAATCTACGCGCCTATTGCGCAGCGTCTGGGCATGAACAAGTTCAAGGCGGAGCTGCAGGACCTGGGCTTCCGCGCACTGCATCCGGATCGTTACCGCGTCATCAGCGAGCGCATTCGCGCGGCGCTGGGCAATCGTCGCGAAGCGATGGGCAAGATCGAAACCGCGCTTTCCACGCGACTGGCGGCCGACCAGCTGTCCGCGCGGGTGGTGGGCCGGATCAAGTCGCCGTGGAGCATCTATTCGAAGATGCGCAACGAGCACAAGAGTTTTGCGCAGCTGATGGACGTCTACGGTTTTCGCGTGGTCGTCGATAGCGCGATGAGTTGCTATATGGCGCTCGGCGCCGTGCATTCGTTGTACAAGCCGGTCGATCGCCGCTTCAAGGATTTCATCGCGATCCCCAAGGCCAACGGTTACCAGTCGCTGCATACCGTGCTGCTCGGGCCGTTCGGTGCGCCGATCGAAGTGCAGATTCGCACGGCCGAGATGGACTCGGTCGCCGAGCGCGGCGTGGCCGCGCATTGGGCCTACAAGACCGACTCGGCGCCGGCCAACAGCGCGCAGGCGCGTGCCCGCGAATGGCTTTCCTCGCTGGCCGACAGCCAGGCGAACACCGCCTCCTCGGCGGAGTTCATCGAGAACGTCAAGATCGACCTGTTTCCGGACGAGGTCTACCTGTTCACGCCGCGTGGCGACATTCTGTCGTTGCCGCGCAACGCGACGGCGCTCGATTTCGCCTACGCGGTGCACACCGACGTTGGCGACCACGCCGTGGCGGCGCGCGTCGACAAGAAGCTGCTGCCATTGCGTACGCGACTGGAATCAGGGCAACTGGTCGAAATCATTACCGCGCCGTCCGCCGTGCCGAACCCGGCGTGGCTGGAATCGGTGGTCACCGGCAAGGCGCGCACGGCGATTCGCCAGTACCTGAAACACCTGCAGCACGAGGATGCGGTCGACTTCGGCCATCGCATGCTCGATCGCGCGCTGGATGCGCTGGGCAGCAGCCTGGATGCGATTCCGCCCAAGGTGCTCGATCGTTTCCTAGAGGCGTCGAAGTTCAAGCGCCTGGAAGAGTTGTTGTCCGATATCGCGCTGGGCAACCGCATGCCGCATATCGTCGCCAACCAGTTGATGGAGGCGCGCGGGCGGCAGAAGGATGGCGGTGCGCCGCAGCAGCCGCATGTTATGGAGAAGATCCGCATCACCGGTGCCGAGCGCGGCGTGCTCAGCTTCGGCAATTGCTGTCACCCGTTGCCCGGCGACGAGATCATCGGCTATCTGTCTTCGGGCAAGGGCATCGTCGTGCATCGCGTCGAATGTCCGAATGTCGTCGAGTTGCGCAAATCGCCCGAACGCTGCGTGGCCATCGAATGGGACCGCGACGTACAGGGCGACTATCGCGCCGAGCTGCGCATCGAAGTCATCAATCGCCCTGGTGTTCTCGCGACGGTTGCGGCGGCTATCGCGGCTGCCGATTCGAATATCGAAAACGTCGAATATGTCGAGCGCGATGCGGCGGCGGCCACGTTGCTGTTCACCATCGAGGTGAAGAACCGCAAGCATCTGGCGGATGTGATTCGTCGCGTTCGGCGGACGGGTGTGGTGAGTGGGGCGTATCGGTATCCTCTTTAGCTGAGAGTGAGTCCGGCCGCTGCGCGGCCTGTGAATGGTCAACGGTAAACGGGGAAAGCGTGCACACTCCGGCCTTTGCTCTTTCCATTTACCATTTACTATTTACAGCTCGCCCAGCGAGCGACTCCATGAGGTCCCCATGTCCCGCAGCATCATCTCTACCGACAAAGCCCCCGCCGCCATCGGCCCGTATTCGCAAGCCGTCCAGGCTGGAAACACCGTGTATTTCTCCGGTCAGATCCCGCTCGATCCGGCGACGGGCAATCTGATCGACGGCGATATCGCCGCGCAGACGCGTCGCGTCTTCGACAATCTCACGGCCGTGGCCGAGGCTGCCGGTGGTTCATTGGCCAAGATCGTGCGCGTCGGCATCTATGTCACCGACCTGGCGAATTTCGCCACCGTCAACCAGGTGATGGCCGAGTACTTCCAGGCGCCGTTTCCGGCGCGCTCCACCATCGAGGTCTCGGGCCTGCCCAAGGCCGCGCAGGTGGAAGTCGATGCGGTGATGGTGCTCGATTAAGCGCACGCCGACACCAAGGATGATGCGTTCCGGGTTACGCCATCGTGGCGGGCTCGGTTAGGCTCTTCGTCATGCCCGCTCGCGCCGTCACCCCCGATCCTGTTGCCGATCCCGGTGCCGCACCGGTGTCGACGCTGCCCGGCGTCGGGCCGGCGCTTGCGCAGACCTTGGCGAAGCTCGGTCTGGAACGCGTGCAGGACCTGTGGTTTCACCTGCCTTTGCGCTACGAGGATCGTACGCGCGTTACGTCCATCGGCGATTTGCGTCCGGGCGATCGGGCGCAAGTGTCCGGCATCATCGAGTCGGTCGAGCACAGCTACCGCGGTCGCGTGCAGCTGAAGGTGGCCATTCGCGATGCGTCCGATACGCTGCTGGTGCTGCGCTTCTTTCATTTTCATCGTGCCCAGGTCGAGCAACTCAAGCGCGGTTCGCGTCTGCTTTGCTATGGCGAAGCACGCTGGGTGGCCAACAGCCTGGAGATGGTGCATCCGCAATATCAGCGCATCGAGGTGGAAGCCGCGCCGGCGCTCGAAGATCGGCTCAGTCCGATCTATCCGACGACCGAGGGCTTGGGGCCGAAACGTCTGGCCGGAGTGATCGAAAAATCGCTCGCCGTATTGCCTCAGGATGACCAGCTTGAGCTGATACCCGCCGAGCTGCGCGCGAAGTACGGACTCGGCTCATTGCGCGATGCCCTGATGTTTGTGCATCGTCCGCCGCCCGACGCGGTGGTTGCCGATCTGATTGGGGGGCGCCATCCCTCGCAGCAGCGTCTGGCCTTCGAAGAGCTGTTGACCCAACACCTGAGCTTGAAGCGCATGCGTGCTGCCGTGCGCAGTCGCCGTTCTCCGGTGCTCGCGGCGCGTGGCGACCTGCACAAGCAATTGCTGAAGACCTTGCCGTTCAAGTTGACCGGAGCGCAGGCGCGCGTGGAGGCCGAAGTGGCGGCGGACCTGGCCAAGCCCAAGCCGATGCTGCGGCTGGTGCAGGGCGACGTCGGCTCCGGCAAGACCGTGGTGGCCGCACTCGCGGCATTGGCCGCCGTGCAGGCCGGTTATCAGGTGGCATTGATGGCGCCGACGGAACTGCTTGCCGAACAGCATCTTCGCCTGTTTCGTTTATGGCTGGAGCCGCTGGGCGTCGCGGTCGAATGGCTGGCTGGCAAAGTGCAGGGCACGGCGCGCAAGAAAGCCTTGCAGCGCGTGGCCGAAGGCGCGGCCATTGTGATCGGCACACATGCCCTGATGCAGGAGGGCGTGGCGTTCGCGCGCCTGGGTCTGGTCATCGTCGACGAGCAGCATCGCTTTGGCGTGCATCAGCGTTTGGCCCTGCGCGACAAGGGGCTGGAGGGCGATCAGGTGCCGCATCAGCTGGTGCTGACGGCCACTCCGATTCCGCGCACGCTGGCGATGAGCGCCTATGCCGATCTCGATGTGTCGTCGATCGACGAATTGCCGCCGGGCCGCACGCCGGTGCAGACGATTGCCATTTCCAATGCGCGCCGCTACGACGTGATCGAGCGCATCCATGCTGCCTGTGGCGAAGGCCGGCAGGTGTATTGGGTATGCACGCTGATCGAGGAATCCGAGCAATTGCGTGCGCAGGCCGCTGAAGTGGCTCACGCCGAACTCTCCGCGGCGTTGGAAGGCTTCAAGGTCGGCATCATCCATGGGCGCATGAAGCCCAAGGAAAAGCAGGCCGTCATGGATGCGTTCAAGGCCGGCGAGCTTGCCGTGCTGGTGGCGACCACCGTGATCGAAGTCGGCGTCGACGTGCCCAATGCCAGCCTGATGGTGATCGAGAACAGCGAGCGCCTGGGACTGGCACAGCTGCACCAGCTGCGTGGTCGCGTCGGCCGAGGCGCGATCGCCTCCAACTGTGTGCTGCTGTATCAACCGCCGCTGGGGCAGCTCGCCAGGGAGCGCTTGCAGGTCATGCGCGATACCAACGATGGATTTCGCATTGCCGAAAAAGATTTGGAACTGCGTGGCCCCGGTGAAGTGCTCGGTACGCGCCAGACCGGCCAGCTCAGTTTCCGTATTGCCGACCTTGCTCGCGACGGCCATCTATTGCCGGCGGTGCAAGCGATTGGCGAGCGCTTGTTGAAGGAGCATCCGCAGCAGGCGGAGCGGCTGATCGAGCGCTGGGTGGGCGGCGCGGCGCGGTATGCGCATGCGTAGATATCCTTGACGCTAGTCCCTATCGCAGGGGTGGCCCCAGGCATCTCGAAAACCTTTCTATTCGTCATCCCGGCGCAGGCCGGGACCCAGTGGCTTCGGCTCTCGGTTTTCGCGATCACTGGGCATCTGACGCGATAACCCGCCGATGACGCCACTGGGTTCCGGCCTGCGCCGGAATGACGATCATGGTGAAGCTCTTCGAGGCTTCCTTGGCTTGGCGGCTTTGCCAGCGGTGTCGCTCGCTCCGTTTACTGTTTACCATTTATGGCTCAAAGAAGAGCGACCTGACGAGCTACCCATGTCCCAGCCCCAACTCCTGATCGACACCGACCCTGGCGTAGACGACGCCCTGGCCATCCTGATGGCGCACGCGCATGCCGAAGTGCTCGGTCTGAGCGTGGCGGCAGGCAATGTCGGTCTGGGTCACACGGTGCGCAACGCGCGCACGCTGGTCGATCTGGTAGCGGGCACTTTTCCGGTATTTGCCGGCTGTCCGGCGCCACTGGTGCGCATGCCTGAAGAAGACGCCGCCTTCGTGCATGGCCAGGACGGCTTCGGCGACGTGGGTTTTGGCGAGCCCAAGGCCCAGGCATCGGATGAGGTTGCCGCCCTGGCGCTGATTCGCCTGACCCGTGAGCATCCCGATCTGACCCTGATCGCCCTGGCGCCGTTGACCAATCTGGCACTGGCCGTGCGCATCGATCCGACGCTGCCGCAGCGCGTAAAGCGCCTGGTGATCATGGGTGGCGCAGTGACCGGCCATGGCAACACCAACATCGTGCCGGCCGAGTTCAACGTTGGCTTCGATCCGGAAGCGGCTCACGTGGTGTTCGAGGCTTTTCCGTTTTTCGAGCTGGTCGACTGGGAGGCTACGCTGCGCCACGCTTTTGACGAAGCCGAATTCGATGGCTGGCTGGCCAAGGGTGACAAGCGCGCCCAGTTCTTCGGCCAGGTGTTCGGTACGGCGCGCTTGTTCAACAGTAAAAAAGAGCGCCGGGGCATCATCGCTGCCGATGCGCTGGCGATGGCCGTGGCGATCGACCCGAGCATCGTGACCCGGGCCGAAGACCGCCATGTCGCGGTCGAGCTGGACGGCCGCCTCACCCGCGGGGCGACGGTGGTCGACTGGTCGCACCGCCTGGGCAAGGCAGCCAACGCCAGGATCGTGCTGGAGATAGACCAGGCGCGGTTTGCGGCCATGGTACGGCGGGCCCTGGGGGCGGAAGGCTGAGGCAGGGCAGGTCAACTTGCGCCCAAAGCCTCCGCTCGATATACTGCCGCTCTTTTCACCCACCGCTTTTGCAGAGTTCTAGCCATGAAGCCCGATATCCATCCAACTTACCGGCAGGTGGTGTTCCAGGATCTGTCGTCCGAATTCGCGTTCCTGACGCGCTCGACGATCGCCTCCAAGGAAACCGTCAAGTGGGAAGACGGTAACGAGTACCCGCTGATCAAGGTGGATATCTCCAGCCATTCCCATCCTTTCTACACCGGCAAGCAGAAGACGCTTGACGTGGGCGGCCGCGTCGACAAGTTCCGTCGTCGTTACGCAGGTAGCGCGAAGTAAGCATGCCGGCTGGTCGCCCCCGGGCGGCTTGACCTGAAATGTCGACGCGGGGCGAGCCATGGCTCGCCCCGCGTTTTTTTGCGTCTGCCTGCCGAACCATCCGCTATCGAATGTTGTTTGCTGTGGTGCGATAATAGGAAAGTTGTATCGCCGCTTTCCCCATGCAGCGATACGCCTAACCCCGCCAACGGAAGCCCCCGCGGCCGCTGGCGACGACATTCGTGTAAGGAGGTTTTCGTGTCCGATCCTAAAATCGTCAAGCTGGTGGATGAGTCCAATCAGCGCAGCAGCGAACTACCCTTGCTGAGCGGCACGCTCGGTCCGGCGTGCATCGACATCGGCACGCTGTACAAGGACACGGGCCACTTTACCTACGACCCGGGCTACGGCAGCACCGCCAGCACCAAGAGCGCGATCACCTATATCGACGGCGACGAGGGCGTGCTGCTCTATCGCGGTTACCCGATCGAGCAGTTGGCCGAGAAGTCGAACTTCCTCGAAGTGGCCTACCTGCTGCTCAACGGCGAACTGCCGAACAAGACGGACTTCGGCAACTTCGAAAACGACATCACGCATCACACGATGATGCACGAGTCGCTGAAGGACTTCTTCAAGGGCTTTCATCACGACGCCCACCCGATGGCCATGCTGGCCGCTTCGGTCGCTTCGCTGTCGGCGTTCTACCACGACGATCTCAACGTCGACGATCCGGCCGACCGCAAGCTGGCCGCCGTGCGTCTGATAGCCAAGATGCCGACGATCGCCGCGGCCTGCTACCGCTATTCGATCGGCTGGCCGATGCGCTATCCGCGCAACAACCTCGAGTACGTCGACCGCTTCCTGCACATGATGTTCGAAGTGCCGAGCGAGCCGCTGGCGATGAGCCCGGTGGCTGCCAAGGCGCTGGACCTGCTGTTCATCCTGCATGCCGACCACGAGCAGAACGCGTCGACCTCGACCGTGCGCCTGGTCGGCTCGACCGGTGCCAACCCGTACGCCTCGATCGCTGCCGGCATCACGGCGCTGTGGGGCCCGGCACACGGCGGCGCCAACGAAGCCGTGCTCAAGATGCTCGAAGAGATCGGTACGGCCGACAAGGTCGAGACCGCCGTCAAGCGCGCGAAGGACAAGAACGACAACTTCCGCCTGATGGGCTTCGGTCACCGCGTCTACAAGAACTTCGATCCGCGCGCGAAGATCATCCGCGAGATGTGCCACAAGGTACTGGCGGAGCTGGGCGTCAACGATCCGCTGCTCGATGTGGCCATGAAGCTCGAAGAGGCGGCGCTGAAGGACGATTACTTCGTCGAGCGCAAGCTGTACCCGAACGTCGACTTCTACTCGGGCATCATCTACAAGGCGCTGGGCATCCCGACCGAGATGTTCACCGTGATGTTTGCCATCGCGCGTACCGCCGGCTGGATCGCGCATTGGATCGAACAGCACGAAACGCCCGGTTCGCGTATCGGTCGTCCGCGCCAGATCTATACGGGTGCCGACGTGCGGAACTATGTGGCTTCGGATAAGCGCTGAGGTTTTGGCGTGATGTAAAAAAGCCCCGGTTTTGCCGGGGCTTTTTTTATTGGACGAGGACGGTCTTGCCTAACGCAATGCCGCCGCCAATTTCCTCTCGAACGCATCCTCGTCATTGTCCGCTTCGGCCAGCAACTCTTCGGCCATCGCCAATGACGCACGCCGCATCGGTTTCTCGTCGACACGGTCCAGGGGTGCCTGCCGCAATGCATCGCGCGGCAGTACGGTCAGGTCGAACGGCAGGCTGTCGGCGGCAAACAGCAGCACCGGGTATTCGACCTGTTCGTCGCGGGTGACACGCAGGCGCCGTGTCTGTACGTCGACCGGAACGCCGCGTTCCTGCAGAAACAACGTGACCGCTTCGGGTGTGTCGCTGAACACATGCAGGCAGACCGCCGAATAAGCATCGGCCGTGCCTTCCAGTACCGCGCCGACCAGCCGTGGTTCGAAATCGGCCAGAAAGCGCATCGCTTCGACGGCCGCTTCGCGGCGTTCGCGTAAGAGTTGGGGTTGGCTGTCGCCGTGGAAAATGCGTTGGTGCTCGCGCAGGGCGTCTTCGATTTCGTTGTTGCGCGGCAGGGCTTGGGCGTCGTGTACGCCGAGTCGTTCGGCGGCCTTGAGCTTGGCATGATGAAAGTCGCGGATCCCGTGTTCGCTCATCAGGCGAGCCGCTTCCTGGGCTACGCGCAGACGGTTGCGTTGTACACGGTCCTGGGCATGGATGCGATGATGTTCGCCTCGCGCCATGTCTTTCCCTCCTCAGTCAGGTTGCATGGGGGGAGCGGCCATTCGATGCGATGGCCTTAAGGCCTTGGATGCCAAGGTTGCCTGCCTTCGCAGGGCAGGCAACTTCGGGTCCGTACCTTTTGAGCGTCAGAAAATGTCGTACGCGTGTTGCTGGTCCGGATCCTCCTTCTGTTGCTGGGCCTGCTGGCGCAGGCGGTCTACATCTTCCACCTTGAACATTTCAGGCATGCTGTTGGGGTCGCCTGGGTCCGAAGGCAAGCCGCTGGAGCGGTTGATCTGTACCGTACTGATGCCGGGCGGCATCGGCAAGGTGGTCGAGGGCTGGTCCTTCAGGGCGGCGCCCATGTAGTCGATCCAGATCGGTAATGCGGCCTTGGCGCCGAATTCTCCGCGGCCCAGCGACGAGAAGTCGTCAAAACCGACCCATACCGTCGTGACGAGATCGCCATTGAAGCCGGCGAACCACGCGTCGCGATGGTCGTTGGTCGAGCCGGTCTTGCCGGCCAGGTCGTCACGGCCCAGGACCTTCACCGCAGCGCCCGTGCCTCGAATCACCACGTCCTTCATCAGCGAGGTGATCAGGTAGTCGTTGCGGACATCGATCACTTCCGGGGCCAGCACGGGCGGCTTGTTGCCTTCGTGCGCATCGGCCGGCAGCACCACACCGGTGCTGGCCGAGGCGCTCGGGGTCTCGCTGCTGGAGGCGCTGGCGACGGTCGCGCCATTGGTGGCGGGCGTATCGGGCGGCGGCGGGCCGATCGGGCGGGTGTCCAGCAGGCGTTCCTGGCAGGTGCGGCAGGCGCGCGCCGGGTTGGCCAGATAGACCGCCTTGCCGTCGCGATCGTCGATCTCGCTGATGAAGTACGGCGTGATCAGATAGCCGCCGTTGGCGAAGACGCTATAGCCGCGGGCCATGCTCATCGGCGAGACGGAGGCCGTGCCCAGCGCCATCGAGAGATTGGCGGGCAGTGCATCCAGCGCAAAGCCGAAGCGGGTGACGTAGTCGCGCGCGTAGCGCACGCCGATGGCATCGAGCAGGCGCACCGATACCAGGTTCTTCGATTTGACCAAGGCTTCGCGCAGACGGATCGGACCGTCGAACTTGTCGTCATCGTTGGACGGGGTCCAGACGCCGCCGGGTCGCGAGGGGTCCGGCAGGGAGATCGGCGCGTCGTTGACGATCGATGCCGGGTTGAAGCCGCGTTCGAAGGCCGCCGAATAGATGTACGGCTTGAAGCTGGAGCCTGGCTGGCGTGCCGCCATCACCGCGCGATTGAACTTGCTGCGCAGGAAGTTGAAGCCGCCGACAATCGCCTGGACGGCGCCATCTTCGGGATTGACCGAGGCCAGCGCGGCCTGGGCCTTGGGGATCTGAGTGAGCTGCCACTCGCCCTTGTCGTTGCGCGACAGGCGCACGATGTCGCCCCGCTTCAATACCTCGGCAACGTCCTTGGGGGCGGCGCCAACACGACTATCGCTGATGTAGGGGCGCGCCCAGCGGACCGCGTCCATGCCCAGCTTCACCGGCTCGCGCGTGCCCAGATAAACAGAGGCTTCATTGGCCGAAACGTCGGTGACGATGCCCGGCTGCATGCCGGAAATATCGGTATAGCTCGACAGCACGCGGTCGTAGTCGTCATGCGAGGCATCGGGGGCGAGCTCCTGATGGCCCTCGGGGCCGCGCCAGCCATGGCGCTGGTCGTAGACGACCAGGCCGGCGCGTACCGCGTTGACGGCCTGTTGCTGGCGTGAGCTGACCACCGTGGTCTTGACCACATAACCCTCGGTCAGCGCGTCGTTGCCCAGGCGTTCGATGGCCTGCAGGCGCACCATCTCGGCCAGGTAGGGGGCGTCGACCTCGATCGGTTGCTCGTGCGGGAAGGCGTCGTTGGGCTCGGCGACGGCCTGATCGTGCTCCGCCTTGGTGATGTAGTGGTTTTCCAGCATCTGGCCCAGCACCCAGTTGCGGCGGCCCAGGCCGCGCTTGGGGCTATTGATCGGGTTGACCACCGAGGGCAGCTGGAAGGTCGAGGCGATCATGGCGCACTGGGCGATGGTCAGCTGGTCGAGCGACTTGCCATAGTAATAAGCCGCGGCAGCCGCCACGCCGTAGGAGCGGTGGCCCAGGAACATCTTGTTGAGATAGAGCTCCAGGATCTGGTCCTTGGTCAGCTCGTTCTCCATGCGCAAAGCGATGAAAATCTCGGTCAGCTTGCGCGAATAGAGCTTTTCCGGGCTCAGGAAGAAGTTGCGCGCCACCTGCTGGGTGATGGTCGAGCCGCCGGGGCCTTTGTCGCCGCCGGACGTGACCACATGCCAGCCGGCACGGGCGATACCGTGCCAGTCGACGCCCGGATGCTTATAGAACTCGGCGTCCTCGGCCGCCAGGACGGCATGCTTGAGCCGGTCCGGCACGTTGGCGATGGCCACCGGGATACGCCGGGTTTCGCCAAAAGTCGCAATCAGCTTGCCATCCGCGGTCAGTACCTTGAGCGGCACCTGCATGTGGTAGTCCTTGAGGACGGCCACGGAGGGGAGGCGGGGGGCGATCAGCCAGTAAGCCACGCCGACTGCGGCTACGGCCAGCAGTAATCCGGTGAAAGCCAGGATCAATGCCCAGCGCAGCAATCGCTTAATTATTCGCATGGTGTGGAGTTTGCGAGACCTGAGTCAAAACACGACAGAGTATAGATGTTGCAGTATTCGCACCATGAGCAGCGGCCCACAGAGCAAAAAACGAGCCATCGGTTAACTTCGCTCAAGTGTGGATGGCGTCACGCCATAGAGTCGAGAAAGTTGCCGTAGGCCGTTGCCATTACGTTAATTTTTGGATTTAATGCAAGAGCGTACCCGCCACACAAGACGGGGCGTTCAGGGGCAAGGGGGAAAATCGTGGGGCTCTTTACACCCAAGAAGCCGCCGCTTATTGGCGTCGACATCAGTTCGACCGCCGTTAAGCTGCTGCAGCTAAGTCAGGCCGGTAACCGCTATCGCGTGGAACATTACGCGGTCGAGCCGTTGCCCCCCAATGCCGTGGTCGAAAAGAACATCGTCGAGGTCGAGGCGGTGGGCGAAGCGATCCGCCGCGCGCTGGCGCGTTCCGGCTCCAAGCTCAAGCACGCTTCGGCGGCAGTCGCGGGGTCGGCGGTCATCACCCGCATCATCCCGATGTCGAGCGAGTTGAGCGACGACGATCTGGAAGGCCAGATCCAGGTCGAGGCCAACCAGTACATCCCGTATCCGATCGACGAAGTCAGCCTCGATTTCGAGGTGCTCGGCCCGGTACGTGACAACCCCGAAATGAATAACGTGCTGCTGGCCGCCTCGCGTACCGAGAACGTCGACATGCGCGTGGCCGCGCTGGATCTGGGCGGCCTGGCCGCCAAGGTGATCGACGTCGAAGCCTTCGCAATGGAAAACGCCTTCGCCATGCTGGCCGACCAGCTCAATGTCGGTCGCGACGCGCTGGTCGCCGTGGTCGATATCGGCGCCACCATGACCACGCTGTCGGTGCTGCGCAATCAGCGCACCATCTATTCGCGCGAACAGGTCTTCGGTGGCAAGCAGCTGACCGATGAAATCATGCGCCGCTACGGTCTTTCCTATGAGGAGGCCGGTCGCGCCAAGCGCAAGGGCGGCCTGCCCGACTCGTACGAGAGCGAGGCGCTGGAGCCGTTCAAGGAGTCGCTGATTCAGCAGATCAGCCGTCTGCTGCAGTTCTTCTTTGCCGGCAGCGAGTACAGCAAGGTCGATCAGGTCGTGCTGGCCGGCGGCTGTGCTTCGATCGACGGCTTAGGTCCCATGCTCGAAGATCAACTGGGCGTGTCGTGCATCGTCGCCAATCCGCTTGCGCGCATGTCGCTGTCGCCGCGCGTGCAGGCGCAGTCGCTGGCGCAGGATGCTCCGGCCCTGATGATCGCCGTCGGTCTCGCGTTGAGGAGCTTTGACTGATGGCACATATCAACCTCCTTCCGTGGCGCATCGAGCGCCGCAAGCAGCGAGAGCGCGAGTTCTTCATGCAGCTCGGCGCGGCGTTCGTCATCGCGTTGCTGTGCGTTGGCGTCTGGGCGACGGTGATGAACATGCGCATCGACAACCAGACCGCTCGCAATACGTATCTTCAGGGCGAGATCAAGCAGCTCGATGAGCGCATCGCCAAGATCAAGGATCTGGAAAAGGTTCGCGAGCGCCTGCTGGCACGCAAACAGATCATCGAACAGCTTCAGGCCAACCGTTCGCAGATGGTGCATCTGTTCGACGAGCTGGTGAAGACCATTCCGGCCAGTGCGCGCCTGGGTGGCCTCAAGCAGAGCGGCGATTCGATGACGCTCGAAGGCGTCGCCCAGTCCAATGCGAGCGTCGCCGAATACATGCGCAATATCGAGTCGTCGCCGTGGATGGGACACGCCGATCTGCGCAAGACCGAAAACACCCACGGCGATTCGCGCATGCCGTACACCTTCGGCCTGGACGTGGCCTTGAGCCGCCCCAAGTCGGATGACCAGGATCCGGACAAGACCCCGATCATGCCCGCTGCAGCCAGTACCTCGGCCGCGCCGGCCGCCAAGCCACCGGTTCCCGCCGCTGCGATGGCGCCGGCAGCCGCACCTGCGGCGGCACCCGCCAAACCCGCGACCGCTGCCAAACCGGCTGCCGCCCAACCTGCGGGAGGCAAGGCATGAAGTTCATCGATGACCTGCGCAGCCTTGACCGCAACAACATTGGCGGTTGGCCGCAATCGATCAAGATTTTCTTCACCGTGCTGGTTTTTGCGGTGATCGTCCTGCTCGGCTGGTATCTGTTCATCAGCGACCAGCAGGACCAGATGACCCAGCTGACCGGCAAGGAACAGCAGCTGCGCCAGGAGTTCTCGCAGAAGCAGGCCAAGGCGGTCAATCTCGAAGCGCTGCAACAGCAGCTCGACGAGATGCAGGACATGCTGCGCCAGTTGCTGCGCCAGCTACCCAGCAAGACCGAGATGCCGGAACTGCTGATCGATATTTCGCAAACGGCCCTGTCGGCGGGCCTGGAAACCGAGTTGTTCCAGCCCGGTGCCGAGACGCCGAAGGACTTCTACGCAGAAAAGCCGATCACGTTGCGCATGGTGGGTACCTACCACCAGTTCGGCACCTTCATCAGCGGCGTGGCATCGCTGCCGCGCGTGGTGATCTTGACCTTGCACGATGTGTCCTTGACGCCCAAGGGGGCCGCCAGCGGCAGCAAGCCCAGCGCGACGGCCGTATCGAGCAACGGTCAGCTGGTGCTGCAAGGCACGGTCAAGACATACCGTTATCTTGAAGACGACGAAACCGCAGACGCCAAGGCAAAGAACGCGCTGGCCAATGGCAAGGCGCCGACCAAGGCCGCCGGGGGGCAGAAATGATGATCTTCTCTGCCATCAAGCGGGTGCCGGTCATGCGCATGAGTTTGCTGCTGGGTGTGGCTTTGACCTTGAGCGCCTGCAGTAGCGATTCGGATCTGCGTGAATGGGTTGCCCAGGAAAAGGCCAAGAAAGGTGCGCCGATTCCGCCGCTGCCGGTCATCAAGACCTTCGAAACGTTCACCTATAGCGACCAGAGCAATCGCGATCCCTTCAGCCCGAGTGCGGCCGAACTGCAGCCCGCCAACAGCGGTCCGCGTCCGGATGAAAACCGCGCCAAGGAACCGTTGGAAATGTTCGCGCTCGACAGTTTGAAGATGGTTGGCACGGTGGGGGGCGGCGCTTCGATGGAAGTGCTGGTGAAAGATCCCACCGGCGTGATCCATCGCGTACACCGCAACGAACACATGGGCCAGAGCTACGGTCGGGTCACCGCAATCAGCGAGGACCACATCGATCTGGTGGAACTGGTCTCCAACGGAAATGGTGGCTGGATGGAACGTCCGGCCAGCATCGCGCTTGGCGAGAAATAAGAGATACAGGGGCTGATCCAATGACTTATCACATCAAACCTGTGCGGAATCGTGTCATGCGCCAAGCGAGCCGTTGCCTGAGTGTTGGTCTGCTGATTCTCGGTGCCGCCTGGGCGAGCACCGCGGCCGCAGCGAGCACCACGCTCAAAGACATCAGCTACGACACCTTGCCTGGCGGGCGTGTCGAGCTGCACCTGAACTTCTCGCAGGGGCCGGTGCCCGAGCCGAAGATCTTCACGACCGGCAACCCGCCGCGTATCGCGATCGATTTTGCCGATACCGACAATGCCGCGCCGCGACATCTCGATATCGGCAAGGGCACGACCAACGGTGTGTCGGCGATCGCTGCCGGTGGCCGCACGCGCGTCATCATCGAGCTGCAGCGCGAGTCTTCCTATCGCACGCACGTCGACGGCAACAGCCTGTCGCTGGTCATCAGCAACGGTACCGATTCGCAGACGACCACCACGGCGGCCACCATCGACCCATCCAAGGCCCTGCCGTCCGCATCGGCGGGCGCGGCGGTCTCCAATATCGATTTCCGTCGCGGACCGAACGGCGAAGGCCGTGTGCTGATCAACTTCAACGGCAATGGCGCGAACGCGGACATGAAGAAGGAAGGCGACAAGGTCGTCGTCAACCTGAGCCATGTGAATCTGCCCTCGAACCTGGCGCAGCGCCTGGACGTGCTCGATTTCGCCACTCCGGTGCAGTCGATCACCAGCAAGGGCGGCACCGCTGGCGGCGCACGACTGGAAATCGCGGTAAAGGGCGATATCGATACGTCGGCCTATCAGACCGCCGACCAGTATGTGGTCGAGATCGCGCCGAAGAAGAAAGATCCCAAGGCCGAGGCCAAGCTGGCGCGTGGCCAGGAGCCGGCCTACAACGGCAGCCGCGTGACCTTCAACTTCCAGGACATCCCGACCCGTTCGGTACTGCAGCTGCTGGCTGATATTTCGCAGCTGAACCTGGTCGCTTCCGATACGGTTGGCGGCAGCGTCACGCTGCGTCTGGTCAACGTGCCGTGGGACCAGGCACTGGACGTCGTGTTGCGTGCCAAGGGCCTGGACAAGCGCCGCAACGGCAACGTCATCTGGATCGCGCCGCAGGCCGAGCTTGCCAAGTACGAGCAGGATGTCGCCGACGCCCGCCTGAAGGCGGAAGACAATGCCGAGCTGGTCACCGACTACGTGCCGATCAGCTATGGCAAGGCAAAGGACATCGCCAAGCTGCTGACCCAGAACAGCCTGCAGGGGCAGGGTGGCGCCGGTGCCGGTGGTGGCTCGAGCAACAGCAGTCGCGGCTTCCTTTCCTCGCGCGGCAGCGTGTCGTTCGACGAGCGTACGAACACGCTGCTGATCAACGACACGCCGCAGAAGATCCGTGAGCTGCGTGATGTTATCGCCGTGCTGGACAAGCCGGTGCAGCAGGTGCTGATCGAATCGCGCATCGTGGTGGCGACCGACAACTTCACCCGCGAGCTGGGTGCGAAGTTCGGTGCCTCGGCGATCCGCACGAATCCCAGCGGCCAGCAGATCGGTGTGGGCGGCACGCTGACCCCGCCGACGACCAGCGGTGGTCAGACGACGCTGAGTCCGCTCAACGTCAACCTGCCCTCGAGCACCCAGGGCGGCACGTTCGGTTTCGCTCTGCTCGGCAAGAATTACGCGCTGGATCTGGAGCTCTCGGCCGCACAGCTCGAAGGCCGGGGCGAGGTGGTTTCCAGCCCGCGTGTGATTACCGCCAACCAGCAGGAAGCGGTCATCCGCCAGGGTACGGAAATCGGTTACGTCACCTATCAGAACAGCTCGTCCGGTGCTGCCGGCAGCGGTACGGCAACGGTGCAGTTCAAGGACGCCGTGCTGGAGCTGAAGGTCACGCCGACCATCACCGCCGACAACCGCGTCTACCTCACGATCAATGTGAAGAAGGACGCGCTGAACCAGTTCATCACCGTGCCCGGCAGTGGTCAGGTGCCGCAGATCGATACGCGCGAAATCAACACCTCGGTGCTGGTCGACAACGGTCAGACGGTCGTGCTCGGCGGTATCTATGAAATCACCAAACAGAACACCGTCACCAAGGTGCCTGGACTGGGCGATATCCCGGGGCTTGGCGTGCTGTTCCGCAATACCAAGCGCGAGAACGACAAGGCTGAGCTGCTGATCTTCGTGACGCCGCGTATCCTGAGCGATAGCCTGCAATAACGCGTTAACTACGCTAGTAAGTCAGAAAAGGCGGCCACGGGCCGCCTTTTTTGTTATCACCGAGGCGTTTAGCCATGACCTACGGCATACAGCGCTAAACTTCCTAAATGTGATGTGGTCTTAAGGGTGTGCTGAACAAGTCTACGCAGGCGTCATGATGCCCAGAAGGTCCCCAGCTTGTGCTGCACGGCGCGGGGAAGACTGGCCGTCTTGCCAAGCCGTGCGGCGCAAGCTGGGGACCTTCTGGACATCACCCCATCACCTTTATTCAATACGTTGGGGCCGGTACTGTCTGTCCGCAGGCCTTCGGCCCGTCGCCTCGACAGACGGCGAGTCTGCCTTCGCCGACGTGCCTGCGCCCTGCGAACAGACAGTGCCGGTGACGCCTGCGTAGACTTGTTCAGCACACCCTTAACCGCACAAAACGTATCGGAAAACGCTGATGGATATGCCGCAAGTTCGCCCTGTTTCCCAGTTGCAACAAGCGTTTGCCCAGCTTCGCGACGAGTTGCAGCAAAGCATCATCGGGCAGCCGCATCTGATCGAATGCCTGCTGGTGGCTCTGTTGGCGGATGGGCATTTGCTGGTCGAGGGGGCGCCCGGGCTGGCAAAAACCACGGCGGTGAAGGCGCTGGCCGGCTTTATCGATGCGGATTTTCACCGCGTGCAGTTCACGCCGGATCTGTTGCCGGCCGATCTCACCGGTACGGACATTTTTCGCCCGCAGGCGGGCAGCTTCGAGTTCGAGCGGGGCCCGCTCTTTCACAACATCGTGCTGGCCGACGAAATCAATCGTGCGCCGGCCAAGGTGCAGTCCGCCTTGCTGGAGGCGATGGCCGAGCGGCAGATCACGGTCGGCCGCAGCACTTGGCGCCTGCCCGAATTGTTCATGGTCATGGCGACCCAGAATCCGATCGAGCAAGAGGGCACGTTCGCCTTGCCCGAAGCACAGCTCGATCGCTTCGTCATGCACGTGACGATCGGCTACCCCGACGCCGCAGCGGAACTTGCCATCCTTCGGCTTGCGCGTGAACAGGCTCAGCGCAGCCTGCATCCGCAGTCCGCGCGCGTGGCTACGCTCAGCCAGTCGGACGTCTTTGCCGCACGCGATGCCGTATTGGCCGTGCACATGGCGCCGGCACTCGAGGAATACATCACGCAGCTGGTGCTGGCGTCGCGCGATGCGGGCCGCTATGGCCCCGAACTGAAGCGATGGATCGCGTGGGGCGGCAGCCCGCGCGCCACCATTGCGCTGGACCGGTGCGCCCGTGCCCGTGCCTGGCTGGCCGGGCGCGACTATGTGCTGCCCGAAGACGTGCATGCGATCGCGCACGAAGTACTGCGACATCGCATCTTGCTGAGCTACGAGGCCGAAGCCGAAGGTATACGCAGCGATCGGGTGATCGCGCGCCTCCTGGATCTCGTGCCGCTACCGTGAGTGCCGTGGTGTCGCAACGCATCGATGGCGACGGACGCGTCAGCGTGTCGCTGGCCGAATTGATCGCGATGCGCGCGCGCGTCGCCAAACTCGCCGTGCCGAGGCAGGAAACGCGCACGTCGCGATCGGGTCAGCAATCGAGCCGTCTGCACGGACGCGGCATGGACTACGCCGAGTCGCGTATCTATCAGCCCGGCGATGATGTACGCCGGCTCGACTGGCGGCTGACCGCCCGCAGCGGCAAGCTGCATACCAAGCTTTTTCAGGAAGAGCGCGAGGGGCGGTTGTTGATCCTGATCGACAACAATGCCTGCATGCATTTCGGCACGCGTGTGCGCTTTAAGTCGGTACAGGCGGCGCGCGCCGCAGCCTTGGCCGCGTGGTATGCGATACGCGGTGGCGACCGCGTGGGGGCGATAAGCTTCGGACAAGGCGAACAGATGTTGAGGCCGCAGGGCGGTCCGCGTGGCGCTTTGGCGGTCTGCGGTGCCTTGGCCGAGTGGGATCGGCGTGGCGCCGAAGGGACAGGCGAAGAATCGTTGACGGATGCGTTGGTGCGCGCGCGTCGATTGAGTCATGGCGCAAGCCGCGTGTTGATTATCAGCGACGGCTGGCACGGTGATGTCGAGTTACGAGGACGCCTGCTCGACCTGGCTCGCTACGCCGAAGTCGGCATGCTGGTCGTTGCCGATCCGCTCGAGTCGACGCTGGCGCCCACGGGGCGCTATCCGCTGGAGTACGACGGCAAGCGCATCGAAGTGGTGCTCGAAGCCGAGCGGCAACAACGCGAATTTCAGAACAAACTTGGCCTGGGTCAGGCACGCCTGAGCCAACTGGCTCGTACGCTCGGTCTGCGTTGTCGCACGGTGGATACGACGGCCGACCCCTTCGATGCTGTCGTTGCCATGCTGGGCCCGGGCAAGAGGGCCGCATGATGACGTTGCAGCAGGCGCCGGAAGGTCCGCAGCTTCGCGATATCCATCTGCCGCCATCGCCGTCGTGGTGGCCGCTTGCGCCTGGCTGGTGGGGGCTGGCTGTGCTGGTCCTGCTGGTCCTTTTGCTAGGCGTCTGGTGGTGGCGCCAAAGTAGCCGTCGACGCAAGAGCCACCGGCAGATACTGGCCCAGATCGACGACGTTGCGGCCCGCCATGCTGGTGACGCGGCAGCCTTTGCCGCCGGCATGCATCGCCTGTTGCGCCAGACCGTGCGCCTGTACGACGCTCATAGCGTGCATGCACGCGGTGCAGCCTGGCGCGCCGCATTGGCGCAGGTAGCGGTCGACGACACGACGCTGGATCGGCTGATGAGCCTGGATGCGGCGATGTATCGCCCCGGCGCGGCACTGGACGAGACTGCCGTCACCGCCGCCATGCATCGATGGCTGGCGCGCGCGTTGCGCAAGCGCGGTGTCGAGCACGCGCGAAGGGAGCCACGGCATGTCTGAGTTCGCCTGGCCATGGGTTGCGCTGGTGCTGCCGTTGCCGTGGCTGTTGCGGCTTGCCCTGCGTGCGGCCGGCATTGGTCAGGCGATGCGCCTGCCTTATCCCGGGCTTCAGCTCGCCAGCACATCAATGCAATTGCCGCAACGTGGCCGGATGGTGTTGTTTGCGCTGGCCTGGATCTGCCTGGTGGTTGCCGCGATGCGACCGCAGTGGATCGGGCCGCCGCAAGCGCAGCAACACAGCGGGCGCGCCATGATGCTGGCTGTGGATCTTTCCGGCAGCATGCGCACCGATGACATGAGGCTCGCGGGCCATTCGGTCAGTCGTTTCGGCGCGGTCGAGGCGATCGCCGGCGATTTCATTTCTCGTCGCAGCGGTGATGAACTGGGCCTGGTGCTGTTCGGTAGCAACGCATTCCTGGTGACACCTCTGACCTACGATCTCGGTGCCGTGCGCGCACAACTCGAAGGCGCGCGTGTCGGTCTTGCCGGTACCGAAACGGCCATCGGCGATGCCATCGCCGTCGCGACAAAACGTCTCGCGGCGTTACCGGAGCAGGCTCGCGTCCTGGTTCTGTTGACCGATGGCGTAAACAACGCCGGCAGCATCGCGCCGGTCGAAGCCGCGCGCGCGGCCAAGGCGGTCGGTGTCCGTGTCTACACCATCGGCATCGGTGCGACGCAGATGAGCGTGCCGGATTTCTTCGGATCGCGCGTGATCAATCCATCGGCCGATCTGGACGAGGACATGTTGCGCTCTATTGCCGATGGAACCGGGGGGCGCTACTTCCGTGCGACCGACACGCGCGCACTGACCGATGCCTATCGCGCGATCGATGCGTTGGAACCCATGCCCCAGCAGGGGCCGAGTCTGCGACCGCGCCACGAGCGGTTTCGCTGGCCATTGCTTGCCGCACTACTGCTGGGCATCCTCGCCGTGCTGCCTCGGCTGTTGTCGCCACCGAGGGTGTCGGCATGATGGAAGCGTTGCGACAGTTTCATTTTCTACAGCCGCTGTGGCTGCTGGGCCTGCTGGCCTTGCCGTTGTTCGTGCCGTTTGCCCTGCGCGACCCGGCGCGGCAGGCACTCTCGCGACTGGCCGATCCCCAATTGCTGCCGCATCTCCTGAGTGGACAGGCAAGCCGGCGTACGCTGCCGATCGGCCTTGGTGCGGCCGCGTGGAGTCTATGCATGCTGGCCATGGCCGGGCCGACCTGGAACCGCATGGCCGAGCCCTTGTTTGCCAATCGTGCCGCACAGGTCGTGGCGATTTCCCTGTCGCAGCATATGCTGGTGCGCGACGTCACGCCGAGCCGGCTCGAACGCGCGCGTTACAAGGCGCAGGATTTGCTGAACGCAAACCGGCAGGGCCTGAACGGACTGGTCGCTTATGCCGGCGAAGCCTTCACCGTTGCGCCGCTGACTACCGATGAGCACAGCTTGACCGACCTGCTCGCCGCGCTGTCCCCCGACACGATGCCCGTCGACGGCAATAACGCCGCTCAGGCGATCGATCGAGCGGTAGAGATGATCCAGCGGGCGAAGGTCAGAGGCGGGTCGCTCGTGCTGATGACCGATCAGGCCGATGCATCGGCACTGGCTGCCGCCCGCCGTGCACACAATGCAGGCGTCGATGTATCGGTGCTGGGCTTCGGCACGCCGCAAGGCGGCCCCATGGAGCAGGCCGAGGGCGGCTTCGTGCGCGATGCCCAGGGCAATATGGATATGGCCAGGCGCGACGACGCACAGCTCGGCGCACTGGCCGCGGCCGGCGGTGGACGCTATGTCGTCATGAGCGACGGCGATGCGGATGTCCGCGCATTGAGCGGCGAGCTCAAGGTGGATCATGCGCCGATTCTTGCCGATGGTCTTTCTGGCGATACGTGGCAGGACCGGGGGCCGTGGCTGCTCTTGCTGCTACTGCCGATCGCCGCCTTGCTGTTCCGCCGGGGCTGGCTGATGGTGCTGCCTTTGCTCTGCGTGCCGCTGCTGCCGGGCAATGCACAGGCGCACGGCTGGGACGATCTCTGGCGTCGCCCGGATCAGCAGGCTGCGCAGGCCTTGCAGCAGGGCCAGGCGAAGCAGGCACGGCAGGTCGCAAAGGATCCTGCGTGGCGCGGTGCGGCCGCCTATCGGGATGGCGACTACGCTGCGGCGGCCGATGCCTGGAAAGACGCGTCCGGTGCCGATGGCCAGTACAACCTGGGCAATGCGCTTGCCCGCAACGGAAAATATCAGGACGCGATCGACGCTTATGATCGCGCCCTCAAGCTCGATGCCTCGCATGCGGACGCCAAAGCCAACCGTGATGCGGTCGAAGCATGGTTGCGCAAACAGCCACCGCAGAATCAGCAGCAACCGGACAAGGACAAGTCGAGCAAGCCTGCCGCAGGGGACAACAAGAACCAGGAACAGCCATCGTCATCGAAGGGCGACGACAAGTCTTCCGAGTCGAAGCAGAAACAGCAGCAGGGTGAATCGCAACAGGATCAGGGACAGGATGCCGAGCACGGCGGTACCTCGGGCAAGGACCAGCCCAAGGACAAGCCCGAGCAGAACGCTGCCGGCCAAGGCGAAACCAAGCCGGAGACGGCAAAGGAAAAGGCCGAACAGCAGGCACGCGAAGAACAGGCACGCCAGGCCTTGAAGCAGCAGATGGACAAAAGCCTGCAAGACAAGGGCGAGCGCAAGCCCGATGCACCGAAGAGCCACGATCTGGGTGCGGTTGCCGACGACGATCCGCAAGCGAAAATGCCCGCCGACCTGCGTCGCGCGATGCAACGCGTACCGGACGATCCCGGCGCGCTGCTGCGGCGCAAGTTCGAACTGGAATACCGGGAGCGCCACGGCGCCTCCACGGAGGATGAGCAACAGTGAAAAGGACGCTTCGCACGTGGCTCTGCGGCCTGTTCCTGCTGGCGCTTTCCTTGCCGACATGGGCCGCGTCCATACAGGCCACTCTGGACCACGATCGCGTACAGCTAGGTGAGATCGTTACGCTCAATATCCGCATCCCGGGCATCTCCGCCCCGCAGTCGGTCGATTTCGACCAGCTGGTGTCGGACTTCGATGTACTGAACTCGTCGACTCACGCCAGCTTGAGCCTTGTCAACGGCCATCCGGAAGCGGAATTGACGATCGGTCTGGTCTTGCGGCCGAAACATGCCGGCGATTTGACGATTCCGGCGCTGCGTGTCGGTAGCCAGTACACCTCGCCGATCCAGCTCGAGGTCGATGAGCCCGATCCGGTAGCGGCCCCCAGCAACCGTAAAAACGTCTATCTGGAAGCATCCGTCGAGCCGGCCAAAGGCTATGTCGGGCAGCAGTTGCAGTATGTGCTTCGCCTTTACTTTGCTACGAGCCTGAGTGCCGGTGCACTGGATGACCCGCAGGCCGATGGGGCGGGTTTTCAACGCCTGGGCAACGATCTCAATTACGAGGCCGACCAGGGCGGGCGGCACTATCACGTGATCGAGCGGCGCTATGCGCTGGTTCCGCAGCGTGCCGGCAAGTTGGTGATACCGCCCGTGCAGTTTCAGGGCGAGTCGGTCGATATGAACGACCCGGACACCTTCTTTCCCAACTCGCAGCCGGTCGCTGCATCGACACCGTCGGTGACGGTGAACGTATTGGGCGTTCCCGACAATGCCGACAAGCAGACCTGGCTTCCGGTGCGCGATCTCAAGCTCACTGCCGAAGGCCTTCCTGATGGCGGCGACATGCATGTCGGGCAGCCACTCAATCTGACCATGCTGCTGCAGGCGACGGGGGCCTCGTACGACTCGCTCCCCGCTCCGAGCCTGCCGCCGATCGATGGCGCCAACGTCTATCCGGACAAGCCGCTCAATGGCACCCGTTCCGATGGCACGTCGCTGGTCGGTCGTCGTCAGCAGAGCTTCGCGATTATCCCCAGTCGGCCCGGCACGCTGGTGATCCCGGAAATTACCGTTCATTGGTGGAATGTGCTTACCGGCCAGCCCGAAGTCGCGCGATTGCCGGAGCGGCGCTTTACGGTGTTGCCGGCGGTGGCACAGCCGGCCGCGGCGTCATCGGTGAGGTCGACTGCTCCAGTTGCGGCAGTCGTCGATAAAACGGCTTCTCCGACGACTGGCGTGCCTTGGCGTTGGATTGCGCTGGCGAGTCTCGCCTTGTGGCTGCTGAGCATGCTGATCTGGTGGTTGCGTCGTCGTGCTGTCGCTTCCGAGGCGAGCGCCCGGGCAAACAAGGCGCTTACCACGCCGCGTCAGCTTCGCGCGGCGTTTATCGCCACAGCCCAGGGCGGCGATGCCGCGAAACAGGCGCATGCCCTGATGGCCTGGGCCAAGGCCGAGCGTCCTGCGTTGCAGAACCTTGGCGACTTGGCTGACGAACTGGACTCGGCCGCACAGCGTGAAGCGATTGCCGCGCTGCAACGGCGTCGCTATGCAGCCCATGGAACGACGAATTCCGCCGCGGAATTGGCAACCTGTTTTAGTCGCGGTTTTGTCTGGAAAACGTTGGCGCCACAGTCATCCACGAATGGCTTGCCCTCGCTTTACCCATTCGACGTGCATGGCGATGACAAGCGCCCATCCCCTCAGGACTGAAGCGCGTCGGCCTGGACCGCGCGCCATACGGTTGCCATGCGTGCGTCGAAGCAACACAGGGTGACGCTGATCGGCGGTTCGTCGCTCAGGCCGTGTACGGCCGACAGCGCGACCCGTGCCGCCCGGTGGGGTGGGTAGCCGTAGACGCCACAACTGATCGCCGGGAAGGCGATCGAGGTAAGGCCGACTTCGCGCGCCAGTGCGATGCTCCGGCGATAACAGCTGGCCAGGGCATCCGCCTCGCCCTGGCCGCCGCCTTGCCAGATGGGGCCGACGGCATGAATGACATGGCGAGCCGGCAAGTTGAAGCCCGGCGTCATGCGCACCTCGCCGGTAGGGCACCGAATGCCGGGCGCCACTTCCGGGATACGACGACAGGCTTCGAGCAGTGCCGGGCCGGCGGCGCGATGAATGGCGCCATCCACACCGCCCCCGCCAAGCAGGCCCGGATTGGCGGCGTTGACGATGGCATCGACCTCCAGTTGAGTAATGTCGGCTATAACGATGTCCATAAACATGGATGTGCATCCTCCCGGCCACCAGCCTATGCTTGGGCTGTGGCCCATGAACTGACCTGAGATATCGATTGCATGGCGAAAACGGAAGATATTTCCTTCGGCTACCTGCTCAACGACGTGACCTTGCTATTTCGCAAGCACTTTGATCGTCGTGCCGTGAAATTCGGTCTGACCCGTGCGCAATGGCGGGCGACCAAGATGCTCTATCACCGTGAGGGTCTGCGTCAGACCGAGCTGGCCGAATATCTGGAAATGGAACCCATCGCCGTAGGGCGCGTCATCGATCGCCTGCAGACAGCCGGCTTCGTCGAGCGGCGTCCGGACCCGAAAGACCGGCGAGCGTGGCGTCTTTACCCCACCGAGCAGGCGCGTGCCGTGATTGCCGATATGGAAGACATCGCACGTGGCCTGCGCCGGGATGCCACGCAGGGCATCGCGTTGGAGGAAATGGAGCAATGCATGGCAGTGATCAACCGGATCAAGGAAAACCTGCAGGCGCTGGACCAGCCCGCTCCGGCTGACGATAACTAGATCGCTTCTGCAGACGATCGTAAGGAATTTGCGCCAGACTGACGCGGGGCTGACGGAAACGGGTGCCTCGAACCAGTGCCATTAGTCCCGGTCAATAGTCGCTTTTTTACCGGCATAGTCTGGTTTTTCCAGCACTTAGATGTGCACGAAAAGTGAATTGATGCGTTGTAATCAACTCATTGCATTCTTTCCGATTAACGGCCTTATCGGGCCTGCGAAGCCAAGTTCTCATGCCCTGGAAAAAATTTGCGTTGATCCTGGCGGTCGTGGCGGTTTGCGCGCTGGGTTTTCATTTCGTCCGCAGCGGTAAGGGGGCGGGAAAGAGCGATTCCCATGCCGGTGTCAAGGCCGCGCAGGCGGTGCCGGTCAAGGTCGCCCGTGCCGTCCAGGGCGATCTCGACCTGTCGATCAAGGTAGTGGGCCGGGTCGAGGCCTGGTCGACGGTGACCTTGCAGCCGCGCGTTTCCGGTCAGCTGCAGCAACTGGCCTTTGCGCCGGGCGCACATGTGCGTAAGGGCGACTTGCTGGTACAGATCGATCCCAGCCTGCTCAAGGCCCAGCTCGATCAGGCGCGCGGCATGGTGGCGCGCGATCAGGCCCAGTTGGTCAAGGCACAGGCGGACTTGAGCCGTTATACCGACCTGCTGGCCAAGAACTTCGTCTCGCGCTCCGATTTCGATACGTTCAAAGCCAACCTGGGGGTCGCCAAGGCCACCTTGCAGAGCGATCAGGCGGCGGCCGAGCTCGCTCAGACCCAGCTCGATTACACACGGATCGTCGCGCCATTCGATGCGGTGGCCGGTTCGCCGCTGGTATGGCCCGGCGCGCAGCTCTCCGCAAACAGCACGAATATCGTGGTGCTCAACCAGATCGAGCCGGTGCGCGTGGCCTTCAATATCCCCGAAGATGCGCTCGCCGCGGTGCGCGCGGGCATGTTGCGCGGGGACGTGCCGGTGCAGGCGCAGGTCCCGGGCGACAAGACGGTGCCCTTGCAAGGCAAGATGGATTTCGTCGACAACGCGGTCGATACGACCACCGGCACGATCGTGCTCAAGGGACGTTTCGAGAATCACGATCTGCAATTGACGCCGGGGCAGTTCGTCCAGGTGAACCTGCCGACGACGCATTTGAGCAATGTGGTCAGCGTGCCGGTGGAAGCGTTGCAAAGCTCCTCCAAGGGTAGCTTCGTTTTCATCGTCGGAGCCGATAACAAGGTACAGCAGCGCTATATCACCACCGGCACGATCAGCGGTCAGCATGCGGTGATCGACAAGGGCGTAAGCGCAGGCGAAACCGTGGTGATCGACGGTCAGATGCTGTTGGTGGATGGCGCCACGGTGCAGGTCGCCAAGGACAGCTGACGCGATGAATCTGCCCGAACTGTGCATCCGTCGACCGGTCATGACCACGCTGCTGATGGCGGCGCTGGTGGTGTTCGGTGTCGCGGCGTACCCGCGACTGCCGGTCAACGAATTACCCAACGTCGACTTTCCGACCATCAGTATTTCGGCCAGCCTGCCGGGTGCCGCGCCCGAGACCATGGCGTCGGCAGTCGCGACCCCGCTCGAAGCGCAGCTGTCGACGATCGCCGGCATCAGCTCGATGAATTCGACCAGTGCGCTCGGGACCACCTCGATCACGCTGACCTTCGAGCTGGATCGCAGCATCGATGGCGCCGCACAGGATGTGCAATCGGCGATCTCGGCAGCACAGCGCCAGCTGCCCACGGACATGCCCACGCCGCCCACCTTCCGCAAGGTGAACCCGGCTGATGCGCCCATCCTTTATCTGGCGATGACATCCGCGACCCTGCCGATGTCGCAGATCGACGAATACGCCGAAACGCAGCTGGCGCAGCGTCTGTCGATGGTCGATGGCGTGGCGCAGGTGAGCGTGTACGGCTCGCAGAAATATGCCGTGCGCATCGACGTCAATCCTGATCGCCTTGCTTCGGCGGGCATCGGTATCGATGAAGTACAGACGGCTATCGCCAACGCCAATACCAATCAGGCAACGGGCTCGCTTTACGGCAACCGCCAGCAGTTGCCGATCCGCAACGATGGCCAGCTGATGCGTGCGTTGCCGTATAACGACATCGTCGTCGCCTACCGCAACGGTGCGCCGGTGCGCCTGGGCGATGTCGGTCGCGCCTATGACAGCGTGCAGAGCGACCAGACCGCGAGCTGGTTCAATGGCGAGCGTGCCGTCACGCTGGCGATCCAGCGCCAGCCCGGCGCCAATACGGTCGAAACAGTCGACCGCATCAAGGAGCTGCTGCCCGGCTTTACCGCAGGCCTGCCACCCTCGGTCAAGCTGGCCACGCTGTACGATCGCTCCGATTCGATCCGCGCTTCGGTCGATGACGTGCAATTCACCCTGCTGTTGGCCGGCGTGCTGGTCGTGCTGGTGATCTATCTGTTCCTGGGCAATCTGTCGGCCACGCTCGTGCCGGCGCTGGCCCTGCCGATTTCGGTCGTCGGTACGTTTGGCATCATGTACGCCCTGGGTTACAGCCTCGACAATCTTTCGCTGCTGTCATTGACGCTTGCGGTCGGTTTCGTGGTCGACGACGCGATCGTGATGCTGGAAAACGTGATCCGCCATATGGAGGCGGGCGAGCAGCCTTACGAGGCTGCGGTGAAAGGCGCGACCGAAATCGGTTTCACCATTTTCTCGATGACCTTGTCGCTGGTGGCGGTGTTTATACCGGTGATGTTCATGGGCGGCATCATCGGTCGCCTGTTCCACGAGTTCGCCGTCACCATCAGCGTCGCCATCGGGCTGTCGGGTTTTATCGCGATCACCCTGACGCCGATGCTGTGCAGCCGTTTTATCAAGGCGCACGACCACACCAAGAAAAACTGGCTGATCGCCGGCTTCGACCGTGGCTTCAACGCCGTTACCAACGGTTATACGAGCTCGCTGCGCTGGTGCATGAATCGCCCGCGGATGGTGATGCTCGGTTTCGTGATAAGCCTGGGCGTGACCGGTTTGCTGTTCTATATCACGCCCAAGGACTTCATCCCGGCCGGCGACAGCGGGCAGTTGCGCATCAACACCGAAGGCCCGGAAGACGTCTCGTTCGACGAAATGGTCGCGCGCCAGCAGGTGCTTGCCGATATCGTCGGCAAGGATCCGAATATCGAGGCCTACATGTCCTCGGTGGGCGCGGGCGGCTCGCGGGCCACGATCAACAACGGCTCGATGCTGCTCAAGCTCAAGCCGGCCAGCGAGCGTGAGCTCGACCCCGACGGCATCATCCAGGAGCTGCGGCGCAAGTTCGCCAAGATCGTGGGCATTCGTGCTTACCTGCAGAATCCTCCGTCGATCCAGGTCGGTGGCCGCCAGTCCAAGGCGCAATATCAGTACACATTGCAATCGGGCGACCTGGACGAGCTTTATGGCTGGGCCGGCAAGGTCACCTCCGCATTCGCTGAATTACCGGGTTTCCAGGACGTCACCAACGACCTGGATCTCAACAGCCCGTCGATTTTCGTGAGCGTCAATCGCGATCGTCTTGCGCCGCTGGGCCTGACCATGGCGCAGGTGCAGCTCGCGCTGGGTACGGCGTTCGGCGAGAACCAGATTTCGACGATCTACGGCACGGCGACGCAGTACTGGGTGATTCTGCAGGTGGACCGCCCGATGCAGAACAATGCCGATGTGTTGGCCAAGCTCTATGTCACGTCCAACACCGGCAAGCTGATTCCGCTCAACACCGTCGCCAGCTTCCAGCGCAAACCGCAGGTGCTGACCGTCAACCATCAGGGCCAGCTACCGGCGGTGACGGTATCGTTCAATCTCGCGCCCGGCGTCAGCCTCAGCGAAGCGGTCGGCGAGATCGACGGCGCGATGGTCAAGATGGGGCTGCCAGCTACCATCACCGGCAGCGTGCAGGGCACCGCGCAGGCGTTCCAGGATTCGATGCAGGGCATGGGCCTGCTGCTTCTGCTGGCGGTGTTCGTGATCTATCTGGTGCTGGGTATTTTGTACGAAAGTTTTATCCACCCCTTGACGATTCTTTCGGGCTTGCCGGCCGCTGCCGTGGGTGCGCTGCTTACGTTGGTGATCTTTCACGCATCGCTCGACTTGTTCGCCTTCGTCGGCATCGTGATGCTGATCGGCATCGTGAAAAAGAACGCGATCATGATGATCGACTTTGCGCTGGAGCGTCAGTCGCATGGCGATATTTCACCGGCCGATGCGATCTTCGAAGCCTGCCGCGTGCGATTCCGCCCGATCATGATGACGACGATGGCGGCGTTTGCCGGTACGTTGCCGATCGCGATGGGCATCGGTGCGGGTGCGGAGACACGCCGACCGCTCGGTCTGGCGGTAGTGGGCGGCTTGTTGGTATCGCAGATCCTGACGCTGTACCTGACGCCGGTGATCTATCTGTATCTGGATCGGTTGCAGACGCGTTTGTCGAGGAAGAAGGGCGTGACGATCGGGGCCGCGCACTAGGTCGAAAGCATGCTTGCCGCTACCGAGGCAAGCATGCCTTAGTGGATCATCTCGCGCCTGCTGGCGCGCCAGCGCGTAGTTGGTCGATTGCCAGCGTGACCTGCGCAATGCCACTGGCCTGCGAGTGCGCCGCGTCGGCGATCTGCGCAACGCGCTGGTTCACCTCGGCCGCCGAAGCGACAATCGCATGCATGGCGTCTCCGGCCTGGCGAGCGCGTTGGCTGCCATCGGCCAGCGAATCGATCGCGTTCTGCACCAGATCGCGTATTTCCTTGGCCGACTGCGCGCTGCGTTGAGCCAGCGCGCGCACTTCCTGCGCGACCACGCCGAATCCCTTGCCTTGTTCGCCCGCATGCGCCGCTTCCACGGCAGCATTGATCGCCAGGATATTGGTCTGGAACGCGATGGAATCCATCACGCCGATGATCTCGGCCATGCTTTGTGCGCGCTGATTGATGTGGCTGATGGTATCGACCAACTGATCGACCATCGAGCCGCCGGTGCTGGCGCTGCTGCTGGCCTCGTGCGCCAGCCGGTTGGCGCTCTGGGCTTGCCCGGCGATGGCGGGAACCGTATCGGACAAGGAGCCCAGCGCGCTCTGCAAAGCTTGCACGGCACGCGTTTGCTCGGTGACGTCGGTGGCGTATTTCACCACCTTGAATGGCCGTCCATCCATGTCGAAGATCGGGTTGTAACTCGCCTGAATCCAGACGCTGCCTCCGCCGCGACGAACGCGCCGGAACAGTCCGGCGTTGTACTCACCTTGCCGCAAGCGTTGCCAGAACTGGCAATAGGCTTCGCTTTCGCGTTCGTCGGGGTCGACAAAAAGCCGGTGGTGTCGTCCGATGACGTCCTCACGCCGATAACCGAGCGCAGCGAGAAAATTATCGTTTGCATCGAGAATGATGCCGTCCAGATCGAAACTGATCACCGCCTGCGCCCGATCGATCGCCGCCAGGCGGCCTTCCATATCCGCGGCTTTCAGGCGTTCCTCAGTCACGTCGATCGCATGCTTGATGACTTTGGCGGGCCGGCCGAATGCATCGAAAATTGCGCTATAGCTGCCTTGGATCCACACCTCACGGCCGCCTTTGGCGACGCGTTTGTAGACGCCGCTTTGCGATTCGCCCGCGCCGAGTTTGCGCCAGAACGCCAGATACTCCTCGCTATCGCGCTGCGCAGATTCGACAAACATCCGGTGATGCTGGCCGATGATTTCATCGCGGGTGTAGCCGAGGGCGTCCAGGAAGTTGTCGTTCGCCGCGACGATCGTGCCGTCGAGCGTGAATTCGATGATCGCCTGCGCTTTATGTAATGCATCGATCTGGCTCTGCAACTGCGCGCGCGAATGACGATGCCGTGCGCGCGGATAAAACCTTGCCATGAGCTGTTTCATAACGGTCCCCGAAGTGGCAACAGATAGCGTGAGATTCTCTGTAACCCATCGGCCCCCTGTGGCCTCAGGTCGTACGGTTGGCAAAAAACCAACCGTTCGTTTCCTTGTATCGACCAGGGTTGTCACCCGCTTAAGTGCGCCCGGACGTTAATGAGGCGTACCGCACATTTTTTGTGCAGGCGCAAAAAAAAGGAGGCCAAAGGCCTCCTTTTGTATTCACTGCATACAGTGCTCAGTCTTCAGCGCCGTCCTTTGCGAATGCGCCGGGCGCGGAGCCGAAGTCACCTTCCGCCTGCGCAGCCATATATGAGAAGGCGGCATACACGGCGACGTTCTGCGCCAGCTCGCGCGGATCGATCTTGTCCAGCGTGTCGTTGGCGTTGTGGTGGTAGTCGAAGTAGTACGTGCCGTCCTGGGTCAGCGAGAGCGCGGCCATGCCCTTGCCGTGCATCTGCGACAGATCCGAGCCGCCGCCACCCGGGCGCTTGGTGTCATACGCTACGCCGATGGGTTGAAGCACCTTGGCGATCTGCTCGATCGCGCCGCGTGCTTCGGGCTTGACGCTCGCACTCATGCGCCACACCTTGCCCGAGCCGAAATCGGACTCGGTACCGAGCTGGTGCTTGCCCGCTTCGGCAGCATGCTTATCGGCATAGGCGCGACCGCCCCACAAGCCCATTTCCTCGTTGGCGAACGCAATCACGCGGATCGTGCGGTCGGGGCGCTGCGGCAGATCGTGAATCAGCTTGCCCGCCGCCATGGCAATGGCTACGCCCGCGCCGTCGTCGATCGCGCCGGTGCCCGGATCCCAGGAGTCCAGATGCCCGCCGATGGCGACAACCTGGTCGGGATACTTCTTGCCGGTGATCTCGCCGATCACGTTCGCGCCGGTGTAGCTGCCGTTGAAACCCACGTCGAGATCGAGTTTGACGCTCACCGGCTTGCCATAGCCAAGAATCCGCTCGAGCTGGTCGGCATCGGGGTTGGACAGTGCAGCGGCGGGAATCGCATCTTTCGGATCGGTAAATCCAGTGACGCCGGTGTGCGGCGTACGGCTATGCTCGTCGGTACCGGCCGAGCGCAACAGATAAGCTGCGGCGCCGAGCTTGGATGCGATCACCGGGCCCTGCGTACGCACGGCCGAGCCCATGCCGTAGTCGTGGCCATCCTTCTGGCGGTGCATGCGATAGCCGATATAGACAATCTTGCCCTTTACCGACGCAGGGTCGGCCTTCTTGAGTGCATCGAGGCTGTCGAACTTGACCACGTCGGCAGTCAGGCCGCCCTTGGGCGTACCGGCCGAGTAGCCGAGCGCGATCAGCGACAGCGGCTGAGGGAACGGCGCAACGATCGCGGCGTGCTCGCTGTGACGCTCCCATAGCGGGTAGGTGACCGTCTCGGTATAGACCTTGTCGAAACCCAGTTCCTTGAACTTGGCGATCGCCCATTCGCGGCCACGCTGATCGGCCGGGCTGCCGGCCAGGCGCGGACCGACTTCGGTGGTCAGGGATTCGACGATCTTGTAGCCGGTGTCATCGGCCATCGCCTTGTCGCGCAACTGGGTGACCGTCTGCACGGCGCTGGCGGGAATGACGGTATTCTTCGTGGCGGCACCGGCTACGCCGGTAGCCAGCAACAGGCTGGCGGTAAGCAAACTCAAACGAAGACTGCGCATTGGGGACCCCTCGGTGGAAACAGCGATTATCGCGCCGTGGGGTTTGGCCGCTTAGGCCGGAAGTCATGGATAGGGCGACAAACGAGTTGAAAGGAGTGAGAAAAGAGCAGGGCAGGCTCACTCTCTCTTCTCACTCCGGATCACTCACTACTAGCTCTTCTGCTTGAGCAAATCGCGAATCTCGGTCAACAGCACGACATCGGCAGCCGGCGGAGCAGCCACTTCTTCGCGGCGAGTGACGCGATTGATGAACTTGACCACGAGAAAGATCGCGAAGGCGATGATCACGAACTGGATCAACGTATTGATGAAGGCGCCGTACTGCACGGCGACCTCGGCGACCTTGTGTGCCGGATTGCTGGTGTCGGCCGGGCGGATGACCCACTTCAGGTCCGAGAAATCGATGCCTCCGGTGATCCAGCCGATCGGCGGCATGATGATCTGGTCGACAAGCGAGGTGACGATCTTGCCGAATGCGCCGCCGATCACGACACCGACCGCCAGGTCGATGACGTTTCCGCGCATGGCGAAAGTCTTGAACTCTTGCAGCATGCCCATGTGCTTTCCCTCGTTATTGGTCGGATAACGCGAACGACTTTAGCGCAGGGGTGGGCAGGTGGCGAGCAAGGAATGGTGAAGAACGATCGTGGCTACACCGGTCGGCTCGACACCGACCGGCAAGATCTTGCCGTGTCGCCTAGACAACCTTGCCGTCGAGCGTGGCAATGCCTTCCAGCTCGGCATGAAAGCTGTCACCACGCTGCAGCGCAGCGACGCCGGCAGGGGTGCCGGTGAAGATCAGATCGCCGGCTTTCAGTTCGAACAGCTTGGACAGCGCGGCGATGATCTCGCCCACGTTATGCACCATGTCACCGAGCGTTGCCTGCTGGCGCACGCTGCCATTGATGGTCAATCGCAGCACCGTGTCGGCGTCCAGTTTGGCCTGCGCGGCCGGTACCAGCGCCGAAACAGGGGCCGAATGGTCGAATCCCTTGGCCACGTCCCAAGGATGGCTCTTGGCCTTGGCCACCGCCTGCAGGTCGCGTCGGGTCAGGTCCAGGCCCACGCCATAGCCCCAGATCAGCGCCTGGGCCTGGTCGGCCGCTATGTCCTTGCCGCCACTACCCAGGGCAACCACCATTTCCACCTCGTGGTGCAGGTCGGAGGTGGCCTGCGGGTAGGGCACCGGGCCGCCATCGGTTACCACGGCGTCGGCGGGCTTGCAGAAGAACATTGGCGTTTCCTTGTCGATGGTCGCGCCCATCTCGCGGGCGTGATCGGCGTAATTACGGCCGATACAGAACACGCGACGGATCGGAAAACGCTGTTCGCTGCCATGGATGGGCAGGCTGACGGTCGGGCTGGGGGCGATGGCATAGTTCATGGCCGAAAGATTAGCAGTTCCGGACCGGTCGGGAGCCCTGATTACAAAGCAATCCAGCTATGAACGTGCTGACATCTAAGGTTGGCGCTTGCGAAAAACAATGTCGAAATCCGGCTGCCATGTCTTGCCGCCGTCCCGTGATTGGATGGCGGTTTCGCGTACGCCGTCACCGACTTCTTCCCAGCTCACGTGGTGCAGCGTTTCGCCCTTGTCGTCGATGGTGCTGCCGCTGAGCACGATCTGCTTTCCTTGCCGTGTGCCTTCGGCCACCAGCAACTCGCCTTCGTTGGAAACCCAGCTCTGGTGCCAGCGCTTGCGTGCACTGTCATAGATGGTGAAGCTTTCTCCGGTATAGCCGTCGGTGCGTGTATACACCTCATGCAACACGCAGCCACCGAGAATCGAGGTCACCTGGTTACGCGCGACCGACGCGGTGCTGGTTTTGCCGATGCGAAAGGTGTCCCAATCACCAAGCCAGAAGTCGAACTCATGGTGAGCTGCGTCTGTGCATGAACGAGAGGGCGTGGTGGCATGAATGTCGCCCGCATACCCCGAGCAGGCCACGAGGGCCATCAGCGTCACAGGCCATAGCGCACGCAACATCGGAGTTCTCCAGTGTGGGACGTCCGATCTTGGTCAGGCGCCGCGTGGCTTGCATAGGGCCACTTCGTTCGATTCCGGCTAGGCCAATCGACCAGGTCAGTCGCTTACGATGAGACAGTCAAGCTGGAAATTAGCTGTCATGTCTTTTGATACCTGACGTCGTAGCAGGTAAAACTTCGCAATTCCGCGGTCGTGGGAGCGGCCGGGCATAGCGAACGTGCGGGTCAAGGTGACAGCTGTCATTGGCGACGGCTGATGGGGAGCAATGGCTGCCTGTCAGGCGCTTCGTCATGCTGCATTCCATGGTCAAACCGGCCGATGAGCCGGCGGGGAAAAGCGTGAATCAAGCAGATTTACTAAAAGAACTGCGTATCGACCGCAGTCAGCGCGAGGAGCATCGTGCCGGCCCGCCACGTTGGCTGTGGCCACTGCTAGGGGCGTTGATCGTATTGCTGCTATTGGCAGTTGGCGCCTGGTATGTGCTCAACCAGAAAGCCATCACGGTGCAGACAGCCGTTGCGGTATCGCCATCGAGCAATCCCGGCGCCGGTGCGGTACTACAAGCGACGGGTTACGTCACCGCACGCCGGCAGGCGACAGTATCGGCGCAGATCACTGGCACTTTGACCGAGGTGCTGATCGAAGAGGGCGACCGTGTGCAGAAAGGCCAGGTGCTCGCTCGTCTGGACGACAGCGCCTACAAGGCCAGCTTGATGGCATCGCAGGCGCAGGCGGCTGCCGCCCATGCCCTGGTCAACCAGTTGCAGGCACAGGCGGCGCAGAACGAACGTGACGCCGTACGTCTGGAATCGCTGGTGGGTCGCGGCCTGGTCTCCAAGCAAGATGCCGAGCAGGCGCGGACCCAGGTCAACAGCATTCGTGCGCAGCTGATCTCGCAGCAGCGGCAGGCCAAGTCCGCCGACGCGCAGGTCACCGTCGCCGAAGTCAATTTCGACTACACCGTCGTGCGTGCCCCCTTCAGCGGCGTGATCACCACCAAGGATGCGCAGGTCGGCGAAATCATTTCGCCGCTCTCGGCCGGTGGCGGTTTCACCCGGACCGGCGTGGGCACCATCGTCGACATGGATTCGCTTGAAGTCGATGTCGACGTCAACGAGGCCTATATCGGCCGCGTCAAGGCGAACATGCCGGCCGAGGCCGTGCTCGACGCCTATCCGGACTGGAAAATACCCGCGCATGTCATCGCCATCGTGCCCGCGGCCGATCGCGGCAAGGCAACGGTGAAGGTGCGTGTGGCGCTGGAAAACAAGGACGGCCGTATCGTGCCGGACATGGGTGTACGCGTGTCGTTCCTGGAGCAGGCGGTCAATGCGCCGGCCGCTGTCGTACCCAAAGGCGTGCTGGTGCCGGCAACCGCCATCGCACAACGGGATGGGCACAGCGTGGTGTTCGTGCTGGCGGGTGAAAAGGCGCAGCAACGTACGGTCACGCCGGCTGCGCAGAACTATGGCGACATGCGTCTGCTGCCCGACCAGGTACAGGCAGGCGACACGGTAGTGATCTCGCCGCCTGACGATTTGAAAGACGGTATGCGCGCGGCAGTCGCCGCCAAGGCGCAGGACTGATTAACGACGCATCACTGGGAGCATTTGCATGACTACGTTGATCGAAATCCGCGACCTTTCCAAGGTCTACGAGCGCGGCAAACAGAAAGTCGAAGTACTGCACCACATCAATCTCGACATAGCTCAAGGCGACTTTCTCGCTCTGATGGGCCCCTCGGGTTCGGGCAAGACCACCTTGCTGAACCTGATCGGCGGTTTGGATAGCCCGACCGGCGGCCACATCAGTGTCGGCGGCGAAAGCATCGACAAGCTCGGTGCGGGCGCCCTGGCGCGTTGGCGTGCGGCGAACGTCGGCTTCGTCTTTCAGTTCTACAACCTGATGCCGATGTTGACCGCGCAGCGCAACGTGGAGTTGCCCTTGTTGCTGACCAAACTGTCCGCGGCGCAACGGCGCAAGAATGCCGAAATCGCCTTGCAGTTGGTGGGCTTGAGCGATCGCGGCTCGCATAAGCCGACCGAACTGTCAGGCGGTCAACAGCAACGTGTCGCGATCGCACGTGCGATCGTATCGGACCCCACCTTGCTGGTGTGCGACGAGCCCACCGGCGACTTGGATCGCCAGTCGGCCGAAGAAGTGCTGGGTCTGTTGCGTCAGCTCAATCGAGATCATGGCAAGACCATCGTGATGGTTACCCACGATCCCAAGGCCGCCGAATACGCCAATCACACCCTGCATCTGGACAAGGGCACGCTGGTCGAACAGGCCACGGCCTAAGGGGGCAGCATGAAATACCTCCATCTCATCTGGGCTGCCTTGTTTCGGCGCAAGACGCGCACGATTCTCACGCTGGTCTCGATCGTCGCCGCGTTTTTGCTGTTCGGTATGCTCGATGCCGTGCGCAGCGGATTCGATCAGGCCGGCAAAAGCGCCAACGGCGCGCAGCGCCTGCAGACCGGTTCGCGGCTATCGTTTATCCAGACGCTGCCGCAAGGCCTGGGCGCACAGATCGAACAAGTGCCGGGCGTGAAGTCGGTTGCCTATGCCAACTGGTTCGGTGGCGCTTATCAGGATCCGCATAATCAGATTTTCAGTTTCGCGGTGAGCGACAACTACATCGACCAGTATCCCGAGCTGGACGTGTCGCCAGACGCACGAAAAAACTACGAGGCTACGCGGACCGGCATTCTGATCGGCGAGCAGCTGGCGAAGAAGTACGGCTGGAAGGTCGGCGACAAGATACCCTTGCAATCGACCATCTTTCCCTTGCATGACGGCACCAAGAACTGGAGCTTCGACGTCGTCGGCATCATGCACGCGAAAGATAAGAGCGCCGGTTGGTACGACCAGATGATCCTGATGCACTGGAAGTACTTCGACGACAGCACGCCCTATAACCGCGGCACCGTGGGCTGGTATGTCAGTCGTGTCAACGACGTGAATCAGGCCGATCGGGTCGCCAAGGGCATCGACGCGCTTTCGGCCAATTCCGATCACGAGACACGCACGCAGACCGAGCAGGCCGCCAGCGCTGCGTGGATGAAGCAGCTGGCCGATATCGGGCTGATCGTCGGATCGATCATGGGTGCGGTGTTCTTCACGTTGCTGCTGCTGTCGGGCAACACCATGATGCAGGCGGTACGTGAGCGCACCAGCGAGCTGGCAGTGATGAAGACGATCGGCTTCTCCAGTCATTCGGTCATGGCCATGGTGCTCGCCGAGTCGGTGTTGCTGCTACTGCTGGGTGGCGTCATCGGCCTTGGTCTGGCGATGCTGGCCGTTGGCGGCATGCAGACGGCCATGGGCGGCGGCATCCCCATGTCCAGTATCGGTGCGGACATCTGGATTCGCGGTGTGGTGTTGATGATCGTCATCGGCTTGCTGGTCGGCGCCTTGCCGGGCTTGCGAGCGATGCGACTGAACATCGTCGATGCATTGGCCGGTCGCTAAGGAGCGCGCCATGAAATTTTTGCAGAATCTGGGTTTGTTGTTGCTGCTCGTGGTGGCGCTGGTGATCTGGGTGCTATTACCCTGGCCGGCCCTGGTAGCGTTGGCAGTCGTGTTTGCCTTGTGGATGGCTCTGACCCGGCGTGGCCGCCAGGCCGCTTCGGTCACCATGGTCGGCGTAAGCACGTTGCGTCAGCGTCTGGGCTCCTCGGCCGTGGTGGTCATCGGTATCGCCGGCGTGGTCGGCGTGCTGGTGGCCTTGCTGGCCATGGCCGAAGGCTACGCCGAGACGCTGGTGAAAACCGGCAGCAACGATACGGCCATCGTGATGAGAGGCGGTTCGGCCAGCGAAGTGATGTCAGTGCTCGAACGCGACAGCATCGTCGTCATTCCACAAGCGGCGGGCATCGCCAAGGATGCGCAAGGTCGCCCCATTGCCTCGCCGGAAATCGTCGTTGCCGCCAATCTTCCGCTAAAAGGCAGCACTGCTGACGACGAAGGCAGCGTGCAACTGCGCGGCATCGGCGAGCAGGGATGGGCGGTTCGGCCCAACTTGAAGATCATCGATGGGCGCAAGTTCAAGCCGGGCATGCGCGAGTTGATCGTGGGAAGTGGCGCGCAGCGCCAGTTCGCGGGGCTGACACCAGGCCATGAAATCAAACTGGGCAATCAAAGCTGGACGGTGGTCGGTGTCTTCGCTTCCGGCGATGCGCTCGACTCGGAAGTCTGGGGCGATGCCGATGTCGTGGCCGATACGTATCGGCGTGGCGGAAGCCGTGCTTCGATCACGGTAAAGCTGACCGATCCGAAGTCGTTCGACAGCTTCAAGTCGACACTCGCCGCCGATCCTCGCCTCAAAGTAGATACCACGACTACGTTGGAGTATTTCTCCAAGCAGTCGGAGGGGATGGCCAAGATACTGCGCATCATCGGCATCGTGGTGGGTTCGATCATGGCGATCGGTGCGATCTTTGGCGCGCTCAATACGATGTTTGCCGCGGTGGCGACGCGCGCCCGCGAAATCGCCACACTGCGGGCCATCGGGTTTCGCGGCTTGCCGGTCGTCGTTGCGATCATGCTTGAGACCATGTTGCTGGCCCTGATCGGAGGCTTGCTTGGCGGCCTGCTGGCATGGCTGATCTTCAACGGCTATACCGCTTCGACCTTGGCTGGCGGCTCCGTGGGACAGCTTACCTTCGCGTTCAAGGTCTCGCCGCAGTTGTTGTGGCAAGGTTTGAAGTGGGCCTTGGCGATCGGTTTTATCGGCGGCCTGTTCCCGGCCATGCGCGCCGCACGCCTGCCGGTAACGACGGCATTGCGCGAGCTGTGAGGCTCCAGGGAGCGCACGCTTGGGCGTGCGCTCCCTAGGCGCGGCAACTCCCAGCTTTATTTGCGCCTGGCGCCATGGCGCTTGCCTTCCTGCGGCCTGCCCGCCATAAAGTCATACGCCTACGCGTAGTTGGTCTTCATGGTGAATGTCCCTTTCCTTCTCATTTCTTAGCATGAAGCGGCAATGACAGTTTGTCATTGCTTTCAATCATCAAGGGAATGACATGAAGACATCTGCCTGCAAATGGTTTTGTGGAGCGTTGGTGCTCTCGCTGGCATGGAGCGCACAAGCGCATACGCCTGACAGCGAGGCTGAAAACGGACTGGTCAAAGTGGCCGACGTGGTCGATACCGATATCAGACTCGGCGATGGCGCAGTAAGAGGCCTGGTCGACCTGGACTACCCGAACGCGACTTTCCTGCGTATCCACATGGCGGCCGAAGGCTTGCCGATCGATGGAGAAATTGTACTGACGGATAGTCAGAACCAGGTGCAAACCATTCCTGCAAGCGATGTGATCAACGCTGGGGCGGGCGGGTATTACGCCATGTCCATGGACAGCGATCACGTGAACCTGCAGGTCGTCGACGCAGATGGCAACGTGCTGGAGCACGGTTACAGCTTGCGCGTGGACAAGGTCGACGTGGGTTTTGGCGAGATCGCTAAAAAGCGGGAACTTGAGACGCTAGCAGTTATTGGCGCCGACCAGCGCCAGCGTGCGGTGTGCTATCGAGAGAGTGCGCCAGCGGCTTATCGCAACGCACAGGCAGTAGGACGTGTCTATGGTCATGGCTATGTCGGCACCGCTTGGCGGGTAAGTTCCCAGAATCGCATGCTGACCAACCATCACGTCATTGGCAATGCACAGAACCCGGCGGATTTTGAGGTCTGGTTTGGCTACGAACACGTCAATTGCGGCAACGATGGCAAGGTGCAGCCTGGCGTCAAGGTGCGCGGCGGCCAGCGTCTGGTAGGCGACAGCGGGTTGGATTTCCAACTATTTACCCTTAACGAATCGCAATTCGGATCGGTGCGGCGATTTGGTTATCTGGGTCTTGATGTCGGCGCATTGACGCCGGGGCGGGTTATCTATATTCCCCAGCACGGTGGAGGGAGTCCTCGCCAACTGGCGCTATTCGTTGATGGTGGCGGTCGTTGTCGTATCGACGCGACCACCGGAACGGTGGCGCGATACTCATGCGACACCGTCGGTGGAAGTTCCGGTTCGCCAGTGATCGACTGGAACACCAACAAGGCGATTGCTCTGCACAATTCCACCATTGGAAGCGCCAACCAGGGAAATCGGATCAACCAGATCTGGCCGCGTATTCAGCCCTACTTCGCTAACGGTTCGGTTCCATAGATCGATCCGGCAGGCCGTTGTGTTGCATTCCGCCGTTCAAGGCATGACCGGCGGGATGTACTGTAAGGTTTCGCCCAATAACCAAAGCATGCCAAGCACCAGCGGCAAGTGCACGAGCAGCTGGATAAAGGTAAAGCCCACGACATCGCGGGCCTTGAGCCCGAGTACGCCGAGCAAAGGCAGCATCCAGAATGGATTGATCAGATTGGGCAACGCCTCGGCTGCGTTATAGACCTGCACCGCCCAGCCCAGATGTACATGCAAGTCGTTGGCCGCCTGCATGACGTAGGGTGCCTCCACCAACCATTTGCCACCACCGGATGGCACGAAGAAGCCGAGGATGGCCGAATACGCGCCCATCACCAGGGTGAAGGTATCGGTCGAAGCGACATGTACAAACAGATCCGACAGGCGATGTGCCAGCGTTTCGCCGCCGCTGCCGGGCGCATGCGTCAGCAACTGGGCGATGCCGCCATAGAGCGGAAACTGGATGAGTACGCCCGCTGTGCTCGGTACGGCACGTGACACGGCGTTGAGAAAGCTGCGCGGCCGCCAGTGCAATAGCACGCCCAGCGTCAGAAACAGAAAATTGTACGTATTGAGATTGGCGATCGCGACGACTACCGGTTTGCTTGCAAACTCGTAGGCCAGCCAACCAAGTCCCAGCAGGCCGATCAGGATCGAAAGGAGCGGGCTGTATTCGAGCCATTCGCCAGGCCGGCTGCGTGGCGGCAGTGCCGGTGTGGAACTTTCGACAACACCAAAATCCTGAGCGGTACGCGCATGGTCCTTGGATGGCGCGGTGAGCCAGCAGATCAGCAGCGACACCAGGATCAGTGCGGCTGTCAGCACGATGGATTGCCACAGAAATATCGTCTGGCTAAACGGCAGCGCACCCGTGATCTTCAGCAAGCCGGGCGGCATGCTGGCCGGGTTGGCTTGCAATTGTGCCGCTGACGAAGAAAGGCCCATGGCCCACACCGCACCGAGCCCCAGATATGCCGCCGCGCCCGCTGCGCGATAGTCCATGTGCAACGCTTCGCGACGTGCCAGCGCACGTACCAGCAGCCCGCCGAACACCAGCGAAAAGCCCCAGGACAATAAAGAGGCCAGCATGCTGATCAGGCCGACATAGCAGATGGCGCTTCGCCCGCTGCGCGGCATGCGCGCAAGCACATCGATAAAACGCGCCACGATCGGCGCTGTCGCCACCACATAACCGCCGATCACCACGAACGCCATCTGCATGGTGAATGGGATCAGACTCCAGAAGCCGTCGCCGAATGCGCCGACGGTCGCTTGCGGTGTCGCACCGAATGACAGCACGGCGATGGCGACGATCAGGACACCCAGTGCAGCGAAGATCCACGCATCCGGAAACCAACGCTCCGACCATGCGGCGCTGCGCAGCGCCGCGCGAGCCAGAAAGCCTTCTCGATTCTTCATGAGTTGTCCTGCGCCGTTTGTTGAGCCACGCGTTAGATGTTGGCGATACCTGCATTCGTTGAATAGGTAGACTTAGGTATCGATGAAAAAGATTATGAAATACATGTAGTTGCGTATTTGTCTCGGGCGACTTCCGTCGCCGTGAAAGGCCCGGTTTTCGCCGAATAATTATTTTTTTGAATGGTGGCACAAAGGTTTCGGATTATTTTTATAGGCGGCGCGCTGTGCCGCGCTTAGCATTTCTCACGTGCTCCTATCGGGAGCCATGGTGGCAGGTAGCGCGGTAACCAGTGCGCGCAGGGCTGGTTTGAAGGGAAGCTATCGTCAAAGCGCAAAAAGAGTCACTTGAGCTTGGAACCAGGATGGTCCTTGCCTCTCGATCACCGCCGGGTGCTTTCGATCCTGCGGGTTGTTGGTTATCACCATGCATTGCTTTGTCGTCAGTCGAAAGGCTGCTGACGAAGGCGTACGCCCAAAACGGCGGATTCAATACTCAACTTTTCAGGATTATTTGCAATGAAGCAAATCCAACTCGCCTCCGCGATCGCCCTCGTCATGGGCCTCGCCGTTTCCAGCGCTGCCTCGGCCATGACCACCGGCGGCACGATTACCTTCACTGGCGTTGTCACTGACGCGACCTGCACCGTCAAGGGCGGCGCGGGTTCCGACGGCGGCGAAGGCAACTTCACCGTGGCACTGGAGCCGGTCTCCGCTACCGAGCTGCCGGCAGCTGGTGCAACCGCCAAGATCAAGGACTTCCAGGTGATTCTGGGCGGCCCGGGCCAGGGTACGTGCGAAAACGGCAAGGTTGCCCGCATGTCGTTCCTGCCGTCCAGCCCGCGCATCGATCCGGCCACCGGCACGTTGAACAACGCGCTGACGGGCGAAGCCGGCAACACCAACGTGCAGGTGCTGGATAGCACGCACGCCGCCATCGACCTGCGCGATCCGGCCAATGGCGTGGATTTCCCGGCCATTGCCAACAACACCGCCGTTGTCGACTTGGCGGCGCAGTACTACGCCACCAACGCCGCAACGCCGGGCCTGGTGTCGACCAGCGTTGTGTATTCGGTTGTCTACAACTAAGTAGCGCCGGTTCGTTCCGCTTCGGCGACCGGTTCGCGGTCGCCGAAGTCTTCCCTTCCCATGAGGTGAGTCATGAATAACGTATTGCGCTATGCCATGGTCGGCTGTCTCGCGCTTGGCGGCTTGGTTGCCGCACGCACGGAAGCCAGCGTGGTGATCGGCGGCACGCGTGTCGTGTATCCGTCTCAAGACAAGGAAGTGACTGTCAAGCTGACCAACGAGGGCACGGCGCCGGCGTTGGTACAAGTGTGGCTTGACGATGGTGACGAGAAATCGACACCTGACACGGCCAAAGTGCCGTTTACCGTCGCACCCCCTATTTTTCGTATCGATCCCGCGCAGGGCCAGGCCGTGCGTGTGGTCTATACCAAAGAACCGCTGCCGACCGACAAGGAAAGCGTGTTCTGGGTAAATATGCTCGAAGTGCCGCCGAAATCGGCGGACGAAGGTAAGAACCGTTTGCAGTTTGCGTTTCGTACGCGCATCAAGTTGTTCTTTCGTCCGCAGGGACTGCCCGGTGAGGCCGGCACCGCGCCGGACAAGCTGACCTGGAAACTCGCTGCGGGCGAAGGCGGCAAGGGCGTTGTCGTGCAGGCGACCAACCCGACGCCGTACTACGTGTCGTTCGCGCACGTGGGCCTGAAGGTGGGCGACCGCAGCATCGAAGGCGAAGGCGGCATGGTCGCTCCCGGCAAGACCGAAAGCTTTCCCGTACCAGGTCTGACCACGATGCCCGGCGCCGATGCGCAAGCCGAGTTCACCACCATCAACGACTACGGTGCGCTCAACAAAGTCGTCAAGCCGCTCAGCAGATAACGCGCATCGCGTTGCTTTGAATGTTCCGAGGATCGCGCGACGCGCGGTCCCGGGATCGCTAGTCCCCTTCTGGAGGCCGTGGTGTCTTGTAGACAGTCCAACGCATTTGCGTCGAATGCATCGGCCATGCCGATGCGTCTGGCTGCGCTACCGGCCTGGATCGCACTGATCCTGGGACTGCCTGCTGTCACCCATGCGGCCGATCCCGCTCCACCGGCGAGCCCCGCGGATCCGATCGATCCGGCAGCCGCCCATCCAGCCCCGGCTTCGGTATCGTTCGATGCGGATTTTTTCCCGGCAGGCATGGCGCCGAAAGTCGATCTGTCGCGTTTTGAAAAAGGCAATGCCGTGTTGCCTGGCGACTATTACGGTGATATCCGCTTGAACATGCGCTGGCGCGCACGCGGCGATATTACATTCGCCAACCCGCCGGGCAGCGACGAAGCGCAGCCGTGCTTTGACGCGGCGATGTTGACGAGCTACGGCGTCGACCTGAAGAAAGTCGCCGCCGATGCTACCTCCAAGGGCAAGCTGCCGATTCCGCAAGGGCGCTTTTGCGCTCCGCTGGGCGACTATATTCCCGGTGCTTCGACACAATTTGACATAGGTACACAGAATCTCTCGATCTCGGTGCCACAGATCTACGAGTCGCGTAATGCGCAAGGCTATGTCGATCCGTCCCAATGGGACGCGGGCATCAACGCGGCGGTGTTCGCCTATAACGCCAATCTCTATCGCTCGGGCAACGGCCGACAAGAGACCAGCGGCTATCTTGGCCTCAATGCCTCGATGAACTTCGGCTCGTGGCACGTGGCGCATCAGGGCGCGGCCAATTGGCGCGAGCACGGCGGCTTGAGCTACCAGCGAAGCGCCACCTATCTGCAGCACGACATCCCATCCTGGCAGGCCCAAGTCGTGGCCGGCGATACGTTCACCAGTGGCGACATGTTCGACAGCGTGCGCCTGCGTGGCGTTCGCCTGTACACCGACGACCGCATGTTGCCGCAGTCGCTACGTGGCTTTGCGCCGGTCGTTCGCGGCATCGCCGAAACCAATGCGCATGTGATCGTGCGCCAGAACGGCTACGTCATCTATGACGTCAATGTGGCGCCGGGCGCCTTTGCGTTCGACGATCTTTATCCCACCGGCTACGGCGGTGACCTCAACGTCGAAGTGCAGGAGGCCGATGGCCGTATCAAGCGCTTCGTCGTGCCGTTCTCAGCGGTGCCCCAATTGCTCCGCCCGGGGCAGCAGCGCTGGAGCGTATCGGCTGGCAAGGTCGAGCAGAGAAACCAGGTCAACACGCCTAACCTGCTGCAAGCCACCTACCAGCGTGGTCTGACCAATCGCGTCACGGGCTACGGCGGCGTCACGCTGGGCGACGGGTATCGCGCGGCGCTGGTCGGCGCCGGCCTGAACACGGCTATCGGCGCTTTCTCCAGCGACCTGACGCAGGCGCGCAACCAAGTCCCGGGCGCGCGCGCCACGCAGGGACTCAGTACGCGCGTTGCGTTCAACAAGAACATCGTGCAGACCGGTACCAACTTTGGCGTTGCCGCGTATCGTTATTCGACTGGCGGTTACGTCGGCCTGAACGATGCGGTGACGATGCGCACCTGGGCGGCACGCGGTGAGGGCAGTCTGCTTTCGCGGCAGCGCAGCCGCATGGATATCAACGTCAATCAGAACCTGCCGGGCAACAATGGGCAGGTCTTTCTGACCGGATCGTCCATCAACTACTGGAACCAGCGCGGTCGTCAGGTGGATTTCACGGCGGGCTACAGCGGCTCGTGGAAATCGCTGAGCTACAGCTTTTCCGCGCAGCGCACGCGCGACAGCCTGGACGCAAGCGGTTTGTTCGGCAACACGCTGTCCAATCGCATTCCGGGCGATGTCACGCCGGTTGCGAGGCTTCCCGCCTTACAGACGCGACGCGACACGCGCTTGTTCCTGACGGTCAGCATGCCGTTGGGCCGCACCGAAAACGCGCCGTTGATGACCGCGTTGGCGTCGCACTCGCCGCGTGATGGCGGCAACGAGCAGGTGACCGTTGGCGGGGTCTATGGCGCCGAGCGCCGACTGAGTTACAGCGGCACCTTGAGCCACGCCGCCGGCGGCAACAATGCCGCGGTCAGTGGCCAATACAACGGCAGCTTCGGCAACGTCGGCGCAAGTTACAGTCGCGGCAGCAACTACACGCAGCTCGGCGCCAGCATGTCCGGCAGCCTGGTGGTCTATCGCGGCAGCGCGGTGTTTTCGCCGCCGACGGGCGACACCATCGGTCTGGTCTATGCGCCGGGCGGCAGGGGCGCGCGCATCGAAGGCGGCCAGGGTTCGGTGCTGGATATCAATGGCTATGGCGTCGTGCCGTATCTGCAGCCGTACCAGCTCAATACAGTGGCGCTGGATCCCAAGGATGCGAGCGCGGGACTGGAACTCAAATCCAGTCAGCTCGATGTGGCACCGCGTTCCAATTCGGTCGTGTTGATCAAGTTTGACTCGAAGACCGGCCGCGCACTGCTGGTCGAAACGAGCTTGCCCGATGGACGCCCCATTCCATTCGGTGCCGACGTGCTGGATGAAAAGGGCGGCAACATTGGCATCGCCGGTCAGGCCAGCCGTCTCTACATCCGAGACATGCCGTCATCGGGCATGGTCACCGTGCAATGGGGCGATAGCGAATCGGATTCGTGCCAGATCAACCTGCAGCTGAAGCCGCGGGATAAGGATGCACATATGGACATGGAAAAAATCCAGGCGCCATGCATCCTCAAGGTGTCGGCCAGCACGCCACAAGCCAATTCGCCCGTTGCCAGTCCGGTAGCCGCGCTAAGCCAAAGCAATCGTAGCGTGCAGTCCGGCGGCGTAGCGGAATACGCTCCTCTGCAATCCAAACATATTTCCCACGGCTTGACCGCGAGGGACGCTATATGACGATGCCAATTCTTAATTCGGCGCCACTTCAAGTCGCTGCTAAAAAAAGGGCGCGCTCGGTGCACTTTTGGGCCGCATCGATGTTGTTGCTGCTTGTGTCGGTTGTCGCTCCGGCATGGGCGGCCAGCTGCACCATGACGAATCCTTCTATAGCTATCAACGCGCAAACAACCATCCGTGGCTCCATAACGGTCGGTCCCGATGCGCCTGTGGGATCGGTGCTTTATCACGCCAGATATTGGTCCACCACGCCCATCTCGTTAAATTGCCCGGCCGGTAACTTCTACACGCGAAAGCAGTATTTTAGTTTGCCGCACCCGACACCCGTCCCGGGGGTAACTTCCCAAAGAGGCCAGGCTGTCTATCCCACATCGATTCCCGGCATCGGTGTGTACGTCTGGAGTAACGACGAAGATTTGCCGGTGAATAGCTTCTTTGGCACTTATACAAATAATTGGTCCACGACTTTGACCGGAGGAGGTAGCCTCAGCGCTTTTACCTCTTTCGACGTATATCTGATCAAAACCGCGGCTGGCTCAGTAGGGGCTGGAACGATCAGTGGTAGTGATCTTCCCATCGTTGCGTTTAGCTTCGGTGACCCTGGCGCGCTTCCGTACCTTGGTTATCTCGTGGGGAGCTTCGTAGGTTCCGTGAGCGTCGTGGCGCAAACATGCCAGACGCCCTCGAATCTTACCGTTCCCATGGGTACGCATCTGACGACGGAACTGAAAGGTCAAGGCACCACCACGAACACATGGGTGCCCGTGGATATCGCGTTGACCAACTGCCCGGCGTTCTTCGGGTACAGAGGCACGACGACTGACGTAAGAAACGCAACCCCGGTAACGGATTTCAATATCAGGTCCAACTCGATCTTCTATAGCGTCAACCCGTCGTATGGCGTGGCCAACGCCAGCAATGGCGTGATGAATCTTGCACCGGGCGGAGCGACGGGCATTGGTATTCAGCTGACTAACACGAGCGGAGCGGCGGTCCGGTTCAATACCAGCACCGACTCCAATCTGAATCTTCTACAGACGGCTGGACAGCGCTACACCATCGGACTTCAAGCCCGTTACTACCAGACGGGAACCTCGATCACTGCGGGGGCGGCCAACTCCACCGCCACTGTCACGCTCACTTACAACTGATCATGGGGGCGGCTGTGAAACACTTTCGTTCCATATGGAGTTTCGGTGCGGCACTCGCACTGCTGCCGACCATGGCTTGGTCGACGGCGAATATCGTTGTCAACTTTCAAGGATCGTTTGTCGCTCCGACGTGCAATTTCTCGGTAAACGGCGGAAGAAGCACGAATATAGGCACGTATCCGAACAGCTATTTCAATACGAATACGTCAACACCTGCCGTGCAGATTCCGATCGTCGCGACGGGATGCACCACAGGCATCAATACGATACATCTGCGTTTCTCGGGAGCGGCCGATTCGTCGAACAATCAGCTATTTGCCGTGAATCCCGGTTCGAGCGTCACCGGCGTGGGCATCGAGCTGCTTTATAACGCTCAGTCAGCGCGTATCCAGCCGGGTTCTACGGTCAATTGGGTCGGCGTCGATCCGAGCCAGCCAACCAGCACCTGGAATTTCTGGGCGCGTTTCTACAAGACAACCGGGACGATTGGCGCGGGAAGCGTCAATGTGCCCATCACCATCAACTTTACTTATAACTGATTCGGCTCGTGCCAGGACATTGTCATGCGTATATCCACTTTGAAACTTGCTGTTGCACTCGGCTTAGTTTGTGCCGCGCCGTTTGCGCAGGCTCAGTCCACGGTCTTCAATATCACCGGCACGATCACCATGGGCACGTGCACCATTGCCGTCAACAATGGTGCCAACGTCAACGTGGGTAGTTTCAATGCCGCGCTTTTTACCGGCAGCTACACGTCGGGATTTGTTAACTTTGCCGTGGCGGTATCCAACTGCGCCCCTGGCATCACCAAGATAACGCTCAAGCCAACCGGATCGGCTGACTCGAACAATTCAATCTACTGGAGCAGCAGGCTGCCCGGCGCTCCGTTTGAGTTGCGCGATGCCGTGACGCCCTTTGCCAATCTTCCCCCGAGCGGGGCGACTTCGATCGTCATCAATAATCCTTCCAGTAATGGCACGCCAACAATCCGTGTTCTGCAGGCGCAGTTTCATCAGACGGCTGACCTGGTCGCGACCAGCATTGGTGCGGGTAGCGCGACGGTGACATTGGGCGTTGCGTACAACTGAAGGAGTCGACGGTCATGATGCGCAAATGCCTGATGCTTTCGGGGATCGCGGTACTGGCAGCCCATGCCGGTACTGCCTGCGCGCAGGCCCAATTCGATATCCATGGCACCATCGAGCCGGGAACCTGCGAATGGGTCGTCGGCGATGACGACAAGAAGGTCCTGTTCGATCCGATCGACGTCACGGCCTTTCCTGCCGCCGGCGGTGCCGGCTTCAAGACCTTCGCGCTCGGGCTGCGCCACTGCACGGCGGGTTTGACCCGCGCCACGTTTGTTTTTTCCGGCGCGTCCGATGCGAACGATGCCATCCGTTTTGCCAACAGCGGCACGGCAGTTGGCGTGGCGGTAGAGCTGCAGGCAGCCGATGGCTCGACGATTGCCGCCGATGGCAGCAACAGCTCGCGCACCGTGCCTGTTACCGCCGGGAATGCGGTGATCCAGCTTCGCGCGGGCTACTGGCGGATAGGCGCGCGTCCCCTGACCAGTGGCACGGTCTCCTCGGTGGCGCTGGTGTCGGTCAGCTACAACTAAAGTTGCTTCTGCAAGCTGGAGGCCATCACGCGCGCCGCAGGCGGAAGATGGTCAAGATGATCACGCTGAGCAGAATGATCGCCATGCCTAGCAGGTCGTAGGGGCCGACATGTTCACCGGCAATCATCACACCGAATAACACCGCAACGGTGGGATTGACGTAAGCATAGCTGCTGGCAAGCGCGGGCCGGGCGTTCTTGAGCACGTAGAGATAGGCGCTGAACGCGATGATCGAACCGAAGATGATCAGATAGCCGAGTGCGAGCGAGGCCTGCAGCGTGGGGTGTTGCGGCAAGCGCTCGCCGAGACCGAAGCCGACCAGCAGCAGCGCGACACTCGCGCAAAACATCTGCACCGCCGTATTCATTGGCCCGGCGGGCATGTCCTGGTGTTTGCTCCACATCGAGCCGAAGGCCCAGCTGATCGAGGCGACCAACAGCGCGATTGCGCCGATCCGCGAACCCGACAGGCTGCTGCCAAGGTTGAGAATGATGACGCCGAAAAAGCCGATCGCCAGGCCGACCGCTTCGCTACGTGTCGGCCATGCACCGTAGAGGCCGGAAAACAGCGCAATAAACAACGGCACCGAAGCAACGGCGACAGCCGCAATGCCCGAGCTGACCTGCTGCTCGGCAAAGCACACCAGGCCATTGCCAAAGCCCAGCAGCAGAATCCCCGTAATACCCGCATTGCGCCACTGCAGTCGCGTCGGCATGGGTACGCCACGCAAACGCAATACGCCGAAAAGCAGCGCGCTCGCTACGAGAAAGCGCAGGCCAGCGAGCAGAAACGGCGGATAGCTTTCCAGCGCAAAGCGGATACCGAGATAGGTGGATCCCCAGATCACGTAGAGCGCAAGCAGTGCCAACGGAATAAGCACACGCGGCTGTGCGAGCGCGGACGGCGCGCTGCTGGCCATGGTCGAAGCCGAATCGGTCATAAGAAGTTTGCCCTGAGCGCCTGGGGGGAGCGCCCGCCTAGTTTACCGTTCTTGCGACTCTAGTTCGGGCGCGTTGCGGCCACTATCGCGGCGTTTGCAAGGCAGGCTTGAGGGCGCTTCAAGCCTGCGTGCGATCAGCCGGCCTTGCGCTGGGGTGTGTCGTGGCGACGACGTTCCCGTGCCAGCAAGTCACGCTTGCGCTCCACGCCCCAACGCCAGCCGCCAAGGCTGCCGTCTTCGCGCACGATGCGATGGCAGGGCACGATCAGAGCCAGGCGGTTGTTGCCGCAGGCGTTGCCGATGGCGCGTGCGCCTCCGGGCAGGCCGAGTTCTCGCGCCAGCTGGCCATAGCTTTTCGTGCTGCCTTCGGGGATGCGCGTGAGCGCTTCCCAGACGCGCCACTGAAAAGCGGTAGCAGCAACATCGATGGGTGGGAGCGCAGGCGCCGCCGCGTCACTCCATCCCAGCTCGCTGGCAATGCGGCCGATCACCGCATCGAGCCACTCCTCGCGGCCCGCGTCGACGCGTTCGCGCGTGGCCTGCGGAAACTCGCTGGCGAGGCGCCGCTCCAGTTCGCGGTCGTCGTTACCGAGCGTGACCGAGCAGATGCCGCGCGTGGTGGTGGCAACCAAGAGCTGGCCCAGTGGCGTCCGGGTCGTGGTGTAGCGGATATCCGCACCGGCACCGCCGGCGCGGTAGCTTGCCGGGGTCATGCCGAACAGGCGGTCGCTGTGCTCGTAGACGCGGCTGCCGGAGCCGAAGCCGGCGTCATAGACCGCATCGGTGACCTTGGCGCCGTCACGTAGCGACGCCTTGAGTTGATCGAAGCGGCGGGCGCGGTGGTATTCGGCCGGGCTGACGCCGTAGCGGCGTCGAAAAGCGCGCTGCAAGTAGGTCGGGCTCAGGCTGACCGCCTGGGCCAGCTCGGTCAGGCTGGGCGCTTCATCGGCGCGCTCGACCAGGGCGCGGGCGCGCTCCAGGGCAGCATCGGTTTGGGCGTTGCGAGTGTTCATGGCAGCATCCGTTAGCGAATGCCGTCAGACTAGTGACGGCCGCTTTTGGCCGCTATCCGGATATTGTCTTAGTGCGTAGCGTGGCGGCGTTGCTGCAACACCACGAATTCGCCTTCGATCACGTCGGACGACTGTGCACGCGCGGCGGCCGGGACCGGCTTGTTGCGACGGTTCCACTGGCGCAGGGCCAGCACGACCGCACCGCCGAACAGCAGCACGGACGCAACCACCAGGCCAAACAGCAGCAGCACGCCGACCAGGGCGATACCAACGACCAGCGACAGCGCGCGGGCCAAGGGATTGCGCGAACGGCGGGACGGGTTGAAGACCGAATGCATGTGCTGGGAGAAGGCCGGCATGTTAAAAATCCGTATGGTAAAATCAACGACTTACGTGCGTAACGATGGGGCTTTAGCGCCCGCGAGGCAAGTGCCGATGGAACCAGTGACACCCGGGCAGGCGTTATGCAGGCTCGATGACATCCCCGAAAACGAAGCCATGGCCGTGGATGTCGCGATCGATGACGAGCTCGACAGCGTGATCCTGACCCGTCATGGGCAGGAGGTGCGAGCGTATTTCAACGTCTGCCCGCATGCCGGCCGGCGGCTGGATTGGGCGCCGGGCAAATTCCTGATGAAGGACGGTGTGCTGATCTGCGCGGCGCATGGCGCGAGCTTTCAGGCTAGCGACGGTCTGTGCATCGGCGGGCCTTGCCGTGGCGAGCACCTGCGGGCTTTGCCGGTCGAAGTGGTCGACGGCGACGTGCGGTTGCGCTAGCGAAACATCAGGTTGATCGCGACCAGCGTAATCACCAGCACCACCCCGGTCAGCGGCAAACCTACGCGCAGGAAATCCTTGCCACGATAGCCGCCAGGGCCGGCCACCATCATCAGTGCCGGGTGCCCCGAGGTCAGCAGGAAGGTGTTCGACGAAGATACCGCGACGATCAGGGCGTAGGCAGACGGGTTGCCACCTGTCGCCACCGCGACGCTGATGGCGATCGGCACCATCATGACGGTGGCGCCGACGTTCGACATCACCTGCGAGAACAGCAAGGTCAGCACGGCCAGCGACAGTTGCAGTACCCACCCGGAAGCACTGCCCAGGTGCTGCAGCACTTCCTGTGCGATCCACGAAGCGGTGCCGGTGGCATCCATCGACCAGCCCAGCGGGATCAGGCAGGCAGTGACGAAAATGGTTTTCCAGTTGATCGCCTTATAGGCCTCGTCCATGTTCAACACGCCGGTCAGCAGCATGCCGATCGCGCCGGTCATCATGGCCACGGACAGGTCCAGGTTGGTAAATAGCGCCAGGCACTTGGCCAGCACAAAGAAACCGACCGCCTGCCAGATCTTGCCGGGGCGTTGTTCCTCTTTGGGGATATCGGTGACCACCACCAGATCGCGGTCTTCGGAGGCGAGGGCAAGATCGCGCCAGCTCGAATGCAGCACCAGGCTGTCGCCGGCACGTAGGCTCACGCTGCGCAAGTCGTCGCGAAATACCTGATCGCCGCGATTGACCGCCAGCACCGACACGCCATAGCGCTTGCGCAGGCGCAGGTCGCCGACGGTCTGCTTGATAAAGCGGGAGCTCGGCGGGATTACCGCTTCGGAAATACCTGCCCGGGTCGGATTGAACAGCTCGCCCAATTGGCGCATGCGCGGCGACAGGCGGCAGAGCTGGTTGTTGGCGAACTGGTTGAGCTGCTCGCGCGGCCCCAGTACGCCAAGCACCGAGCCGACCCAGATCACATGATCGGCCGGCGGCGCCATGCGCGCTTCGGTGCCGCTCTTGATCGCCAGGATCAGCGGCGCGCCATACAGCTGTTCGACCTCGCCGATACTCATGCCGACCAGCGGGCTTTCCGCGGTTACCGTCAGTTCGGCCGTTTCGCCGACGATGCCGTAGGTATCGGCGAAGTAGCTTTCAGTGCGCCCTGGCGTGACCTTCAGACGTTCGTCTTCGCGCTCGGGCAGCAGCTTCTTCGTAAAGAAATAGAAATACAGCACGCCGACCAACGCCAGCACCAGGCCGACCGGCGTCACGCTGAACAGGCCGAACTTCGGAATCGTGTGCGCGCCAGCCGGCAGGTTGGCATTGGCGCTGGCGATCAGGTCGTTGAGCACGATCAGCGGCGAATTGGCGATCAGTGTGGTGTTGGTGGCGGTCAGGATGCAGAACGCCATCGGCAGCAGCAGCCGTGAAATCGGCACGCCGGTACGGGCGGCAAGACGGCTGGTCACTGGAATCATCAGCGCCGCCAGCGCCTGGCTGGGGATTACTGCGCTGAACAGGCTGGTGACCAGGTTGATCACCACGCCCAGTCGCGACTCCACACCGCGGGCCATGCGCATGACAAAGTTGGCGGTCAGGGCGAGCACGCCGGCGCGATCGAGCCCCGCACCCATGATCATGATCGCGATGATGGCAATGACCGCGTTGCCGGCGAAGCCGTTGAACACGCGGTCGGAGGGAATCAGGCCGGTGAGGCCGATCACCACCACGACCAGCAAGGCCACCATGTCGGCGCGGATCCACTCCAGCACCAGCATCAGCATGGTGAAGCCCACCAGCCCCAGCACCAGGATCATTTCGGGGGTGAGCGACAGGCCCACTAGCGCATGCCTCTACGCGGCGGCTTACCCAAGATGATGTGGTTGTGCACTGGTGGCCCCACGCTTGATCGCTCTTCCCTGTTTGGCGCGAAGAGTATAAGCGCGCTTGCGTGGCAGCTGGTGAACCTAACCCGACAGGGCAGACTCGGGAAGGATGGCAGCCTGATACTTGCAGGAGCGACTGCAGTCGCGACCCACCACGGTTACGTCACGGCTCCCGCAAAATCAGCAGATGCTCGGCGCGCTTCAACGGCGCCGGTAAAGCAGGTCCCACACGCCATGTCCCAGTTTCAAACCACGTCGCTCGAAATGGGTTTCGATGCGCCAGTCGGGCTTCTCGGCGTATTGGCCCGGCGCCAGGGCATTGCGCCAATCGGGCGCTGCTTCCATCACCTCGAGCATATGCTCGGCATAGGCCTGCCAGTCGGTCGCCAGATGCAGCAGGCCCTCGGCTGCCATGCGCGAGGCGAGCAGGGCGACGAAGTCCGGCTGGATGATGCGGCGCTTGTTGTGGCGCTTCTTGTGCCAGGGATCGGGAAACCAGATGCGTGCTTCGCTCAAGGTGCCCGGCGCGATCTCGTTCTCGAGCACCTCGACCGCGTCGTGCTTGTACAGACGGACATTGGACGCATTGCGCGCCGCCAGCGCATTCATCAGCCGGCCGACACCCGGGCCGTGCACCTCTACGCCGATAAAGTCCCGCGCCTGATCGTGCTCGCTCGCCCAGGCCAGCGCTTCGCCGTTACCGAAACCGATCTCCATCACCAGCGGCGCCTGACGTTCGAAGCGTGCAGCGAAGTCCTGCGGCCGGCCGCTATAGTCGATGCCGTAGCGTGCCCAGTGCGCATCGAACGCCCGCTGCTGCGCCGGCGTCATGCGGCCTTCGCGCAGGACGAAGCTGCGGATGCGGCGCATGTATTCGGGTGGGTTGGATGTGTCGCTCATGAGAATGCGCGGTTTCTTGAGGTGAAGTCACTGGATCCGGCTTGCACCGGAATGACGATATTACGTGGCATTTCAATTGACCGTCGCCCCGGCGAAGGCCGGGGCCCAGCGTCTTTCGCCGTGAAATCAGCCGATCGTCCCGTCGATCGGACTGGATGCCGATGCAAAGCGCTTGCGCGGAATACGGCCCGCCTTGAAGGCGGCGCGACCGGCTTCGATCGCCAGCTTCATCGCATGCGCCATAAGCACAGGGTCTTTCGCGCCTGCAATGGCGGTATTCATCAGCACGCCGTCGCAGCCCAGCTCCATCGCAATGGCGGCATCCGATGCGGTACCCACGCCGGCATCGACGATGATCGGCACCTTGGCGTTCTCGATAATTTCGAGCAGGTTGTAGCGGTTCTGGATGCCAAGCCCCGAGCCGATCGGCGCAGCAAGCGGCATCACGGCGACGCAACCTATCTGTTCCAGGCGCTTGGCCAGGATCGGGTCGTCGCTGGTATAGACCATGACATCGAAGCCGTCGGCGACCAGTTCCTCGGCCGCCTTGAGCGTTTCGACCACGTCAGGGAACAGGGTGCGCTGATCGCCCAGCACTTCGAGCTTCACCAGCTTGTGGCCGTCCAGCAGCTCGCGCGCCAGTTTGCAGGTGCGCACGGCGTCGACGGCGTTATAGCAACCGGCCGTATTGGGTAGCAGGGTGAATTCGCTCGGCGGCAAGGCATCGAGCAGGTTGGGCTGGCTGGCGTCCTGGCCGAGGTTTACACGGCGGATCGCCACGGTGACGATTTCCGCGCCGGCTGCCTGCGAGGCGCGGCGGGTTTCGTCGAAATCCTTGTACTTGCCGGTGCCGGTAAGCAGGCGCGAACCGTAGCTCTTGCCGGCGATGATCAGCGGGTCGGCGACATCGAAAGTCTTGGTGTTCATCGGATTTGGACACGTCCAGGCTGCAGGCGGCCGGGGTTGCCGGTCGCGATGAAAACGGAAGGAATCAGGCTCAGCCGCCGCCGATGGCGTGGACGATCTCGACCTGATCGCCTTCGTCCAGCACGTAGCGAATATGCACACTGCGCGGGACGATTTCGCGATTGACCTCGACCGCGACCCGGCGGTCGCCGTAACCGGCTTCCTGCAGCAACTGGGCGACGGTGATTCCTTGGGTGCAGTCGCGCGGACTGCCATTGAGCACGATTTGCATGCCGACCATTGTAGCCCCTTCGGTTGTGAGGGGCACGGCTTTGGCGATGGTGTATGGAATCGCTCCAAGCCAGCGACTCGTCATTCCGGCGCAGGCCGGAACCCAGTGAGATCAGTTCACGATTTTTGAGAAAGCCCAGAAGCGTGTTGGCGCAACTCCACGAACGCCGCCTTACGCCACTGGGTTCCGGCCTGCGCCGGAATGACGGGGTGGAGGGTGGCGGGCACAAAAAAAGCCGCGCCCCTTTTGGGGGCGCGGCTTTGTGGACTCGCTATGTCAATGATGGTCGTCGTGGTGCTCCGGCGCACTCCGTGGCTCCGGGTGGCCTTGCGGCGCAGCATGCGACTGTTCGCGTTGCGGTTGCTCCGAGCGCTGCTGTTGTTGCATCTGCTGCTGTGGGGCCTGGAAGCCGCGCTGTTGCATTTCGAGGCGCTGCTGCGGTTGCGCAAAGTTACGCTCTTGCTGTTGTTGCGGCTCCTGTCGAGGCTGCGCATCGAAATTCGGCCGCGGGTGATTGTCGTCGCGTTCGAAGCGTTGCTGTTCCTGCGGCGCCGGGCGGTTGAGGCTCTCCGGAGAGGGGCGATTGAATTGCGGCGCGCTGGGCAGGGTGCGCTGTTGGGCGGCCGGATTCTGCGCCGCTGCGCGTGCGCGGTCTTCCTCGGCGTTGGTGATGAAGCTCGCGCCTGGCCGCGGCATGTTGTTGTTCTGCGGTTCGCTGCGCTCGATGCGGTTTTGCCAGGCGGCACGGCCGTTGGCCTGCGCGGCGCCCGGTTCCGGATGGGCGAAGCGGGACGAGGGCAGTTCGCCGTTGCGCATATCCGGGCGTTGTCCGGGCTGTGTGTCGGGCGCGCGTGCCGGCTGGGCAAAGGATTCGCCGCGCGGTGCGGCTTGCGCCGCGACCGGAGCGGGGCGTCCTGCAAGATTGCCCGGCCCGTGTCCGCTGAGCACACGCACATTGTTGAATGCCGGCCGTGTCGCACCGCCGGCAGGGCCCGCCGCGTGCGCTATCGGACCTTGATGCAACATGCTGGCCGATGGCGCCGTGCGCGCGACTACCTGGCGAGAGAACCCACCTGAAGGCAAGGGTCGAGCCTGCGCCGCGCGCGGCTGTGCGAAACTCGCCGCCGTGGGCCGCACCGCCAGGCCACGTGCGAGCACCGGTGCGTTGGCGAACTGGTGTGCGTCACCGGCCAACAGGTTGTGCTGGACGTTGCGCGCACCGACGAAGTTCTGCGCGCTCATCGAGCTGAATGCACGCGGCGCATCGCGATTGACGAAGCGCTGGTTCGGGAACGGCTGGCCGCGGTTGAAGTAGTCGTAGTGATGGTTGATGCGGTCCATGATGGCCGCACGCTCCAGGCCACGTTCGCGGATATTGGTGAAGTTCACCCGGGTGTAATAGCCACGGCTAGCGCGATACCACGGGTTGTAGACCTCGCCCGGACCCAGCGGGAACCAGCCCACCGGCCCACCGATGCCGATCCGACCGCCGCCGACGAAGGCGACCAGGGCAGGCGCGTACACCGGGCGCCGCACCATCGGGCCGGGCAGCCAGCCCCAACGACCGCGCAGGCAGACCCAGCGACCGTAGTGATAAGGCGCAAAGCCCCATGGCAGGTCGTCCACCCAGGTCCAGCCCCAGGGACCGACATAGGCCCAATGTCCGTTGCGATAGGGGGCCCAACCCACATCGACCTGGCTCGGATACCAGACCTCACCGTAATCGGCGTCGCTTTGCCAATCGCCGTACTGGTCGAGATCCTGCGAACCGACGACCTCTTCGGACACGTATTGGCGTGTCGTCGTTGACTGCGCATAGCGCTGGTCGCGCTCGCTCGCCCAGTTGTCGAACTCGTCGCCACCGCCGATCGGGCTGACGGCGACATCGGTAAGGCCCGAATCGTTGAATTCATAACGGCTGCCCGCATCGACGCCGCGTTGCGCACCGTTCTGGCCAAAGACCACGGCACTGCCGTCGAAATCGGTCACGCGCGTGGCCTTGCCGTCGCCGCTGATATCGACGCGGTAGGTGCCTGGTTGGTCGATCACCAGGGCGACGGTGGGCGTATCGATCTCATAGCTTTCGCCCTCGCCGAGCTGACGCACGGCCACGTTGAGCGTGCCCTGGGTCAACTCGACCTGGGTCATCTGGTCGTTGAGCGTGAGGAAACCGAAGTCGGTGTTCTGGGCGATGCGCAGCGCGCCGCCATCGAGCTCCAGTTCGGCGCGCGCGCCCTGGCCGCTGGACAAGCGGTCGCCGGTGGTCAGAGGCCGGTTGACGCTGGCGTCGCTCCAGTCTTTTTCGCCGGCCGGCAGCAGACCCAGGTCGCCGGCTTGATAAGACAGCCGGGCGACACGCGAAGGCGGGTCTCCCCCGGCATCGGCGCCACTGGCATCCACGTCGGCCGGGTCAGGCGGTGGCGCCGACTGCGCATGCGCTGCTGCGCACAAGGAAAAAAGCAGCGTCAGCAGTAGCAACCGCCACCGCTTGGTGTCAGTTCGTTGCGCGTTGGATAGAGCAGGAAACCCAGGCATTGTGTTCTCCGTGCGGTTCGCCCGTAAGAAAACGCTTGGTGGTACCGGGCGATGACGCGACAATTATGGACATGCCACAGGTCGTGCAGCTGCCGTTTGGTATTGGGCGTCGGCATCGGTTCATTCTGGGCCCCCGTTCCCAAGTCCCGCTCGCCCGGTTACCATCGCCGGACCCAAGCGGGTGTAGCTCAATGGTAGAGCTGTAGCTTCCCAAGCTACTGACGAGGGTTCGATTCCCTTCACCCGCTCCATACCTACGCTCAACAACCTTTCCCCGAACCTGCACCGATGACACCGGACGTAATCACACTCGGCTGGCGGGAGCGGCTTGCGTTGCCGGAGCTCGGCATCGCCTCCCTCAAAGTCAAACTCGATACCGGCGCGCGCAGCAGCTCGCTGCATGTCGACGCGCTGGAAAGTTTCGAGCGCGACGGCGAGACCTGGCTGCGCTTTGTCGTGAGCACGGGACCACGCCAGCGCATTGCCGTGCCCTGCGAGGCGCGGGCGCACGACCGTCGTCGTGTCAAAGACACCGGGGGCAGGCATACGGAGCGTTGGTTTATCCGCAGCGAGGTCATGCTGGCGGGTCAGCGTTTCAGCGTCGACATCAATCTGACCGATCGACGCCATATGCTTTTCCCCATGTTGCTTGGACGTACCGCCCTGCTGGGTCGCTTCGCTGTCGATCCGGCGCTTTCCTATACCCAACCGCGGCCGGTGCCGGCGGTGGTGGAGGCTTCATGAAAATTGCCATCCTCTCCCGCAATGCGCGGCTTTATTCGACCCAGCGACTGGTCGAGGTGGCGCGCGAGCGAGGCCATGTCGTGCGGGTGCTCGACCCGCTGCGTTGCTACGTGCGCATCGCGCCGGGCGATGTGGCGATTCGTTACAAGGGCAAGGCATTACGCGATATCGATGCGGTGATTCCGCGCATCGGCACGTCCAGCACGTTCTACGGCACTGCCGTGCTGCGCCAGTTGGAAATGATGGGCGTCTACACGCCCAACCCGTCCGACGCGGTACTGCGTGCGCGCGACAAGCTGCGCTGCCTGCAGATTCTGTCCGCACAAGGTCTGGACATGCCGGTCACTGTATTCGGCGACAACCCCGACGACACCGCCGACGTGCTGGCCATGCTGGGCGAGCCGCCGCATGTGATCAAGCTCAATGAAGGCAGCCAGGGCACCGGCGTGGTGCTGGCCGAAAAGCGTAGCGCGTCACAAAGCGTGATCGAGGCCTTCCGTGGTCTGTACGCCAACTTCCTGGTGCAGGAATTCATCGGCGAAGCCAAGGGTTGCGATCTGCGTTGTTTCGTCGTCGGTCGCAAGGTGGTCGCCGCCATGCAGCGCGTCGCCAGCCCAGGCGAATTCCGCGCCAACCTGCATCGTGGCGGCACGGCCGTTGCTGCGGTGCTGACGGCCGAGGAGAAGCGCATCGCGGTGAAGGCCGCCGCGGCGCTGGGGCTGGAAATCGCCGGCGTCGACCTGCTGCGTTCGAACCGTGGCGCGCTGATCCTTGAGGTGAATGCCTCGCCGGGTCTGGAGGGCATCGAGGCGGCTACCGGCGTGAACGTCTCGCAGCACATCATTCAGCTTCTGGAACAGCATGCCCAGGCCAAGCGCCCGGTAGCCAAGGCGGTTAACGGCCCGGTTAGTGCCAATTAACCGCCTTGTAACCAACCGGGGCCTATAAAGAACCCACTGTTTATTTGCTCGTGCTCGGCACTTCCTATCGTGTTGGTCCGGCGACAGCAGATGACGGTATCGGGGCAGTAGCTTGGGCCCAGGTGAGTCGGCTCTCATGTCGACGCATCTGGGCCTTTTCTTTGGGTGGCGCGGGGCTGTATGAACGTCGTAGCGCCACGTATGCCCCATTCCCCGTTCCCCGTTCCCCGATTTGTTAAGCTTGCTGCCATCGGCCGGGACTTGCCCGGCTGCGTAGCGGAGTGACGCATGCGCGTACTGATCATCGAAGACAATAGCGATATCGCGACCAATATCGGGGACTACCTCGAAGATCGCGGCCATACGGTGGATTTCGCCGGTGATGGCGTCACCGGGCTGCATCTGGCCGTGGTGCACGATTTTGACGTGATTGTGCTCGACCTGACCCTGCCGGGCATGGACGGCCTGGACGTGGCCCGCAAACTGCGCCACGAAGCGCACAAGCAGACCCCGGTGCTGATGCTTACCGCGCGCGATGCGCTGGAGCAGAAGCTGACCGGTTTCGAATCCGGTGCCGACGACTACATGACCAAGCCGTTCGCACTGCAGGAGTTGTCCGCGCGCCTGGAAGTACTGGCGCGTCGCGGCAAGGGGCCGCAAAGTCGCGTGCTCAAGGTCGGCGACCTGACCTACAACCTCGACACCCTCACCGTCACGCGTGAAGGCAAGTCGATCCAGCTCAACCCGATCGGCCTGAAACTGCTGCAGGCGTTGATGGAAGCCAGCCCCTCGGTGGTTACTCGCCAGGATCTGGAACAGCGCGTCTGGGGCGAAGAGCTTCCCGACAGCGATTCGTTGCGCGTGCATATCCATGGATTGCGCGCTGCGATCGACAAGCCGTTCGACAAGCCGCTGATCCACACGCGGCACGGCATCGGGTATCGGATGGTCGAGCCGGATGCAGTCCAGGCGTAAGCTTCGTTTTCGACTCATATTGAGCTTCGCGCTGTTTGGCTTCGGCCTCAGCGCGTTGTTTGCTTTGGCGTCTCTGGACATCCGTACGCGGGTGGAAGATCAGCTGATCACCACAAGCCTGCAAGAGGAAGTCGATCACCTTAATCAGCAGGTCGTCGATCATCCGGATCGTGCGCCTTCCTTCAACATAGTGAAGGCGTATTCGTGGAGCGATCGCACGATCTACAAGGCACCATTGTCCTGGCAAACCCTCGATACGGGCGTGCACGACATCTATGAGCCGGGCCCTGACGGTCGCCTGCACCATTACAAGCTGGCGGTGCGGCGCAAGGACGGCGTCATCAACTTCATTCAGTACGACGTTTCTCGAGATGAGCTGGGCAAGCAGCAGCTGATCATCAGTGTGGTCGGTGCGGTCTTTTTGTTTGGCTTGCTCTCGCTTGCGCTGGGCTTATGGCTTTCACGCAAAGTGCTCAAGCCGGTTACCGAGCTTGCACGCCGTCTGCGCGACTTTCGCAAGAACGGCAAGGCCGAGCCGCTGGCGCCGCATTTTGCCGACGACGAAGTGGGTGAGCTAGCGCTGGCGCTGGATGAATACGCTAATCGACTTACTGCGATGGTCGAGCGCGATCGCGAGTTCAATTCCGACGTCAGCCATGAATTGCGTACACCGTTGGCCGTTATCGCCAGCACCACCGAGCTGCTGCAAGGTTCGCCCGATCTCACCGACAAGTTGCGCGAGCGCCTGAAGCGCATCGAGCGCGCGTCGCGTCAGGCGACCGAGCTGATCGAAGCCCTGTTGCTGCTTTCGCGAGCCGAGCGTCGCGGACCGACGCGTGGTGAGACCACCGAAGTGGCCAAGGTCGCTTCGGACGTGATCGAAAGCCAGCGACCGCAGATGCGCGACAAGCCGCTGACCATCGACCTGATCGAGCGCGGTGCGGTCAGTGTGAATGCACCGGCATCCGTGCTTTCGGTTGCGTTGACCAACCTGATCGGCAATGCGATCAAGTACACGTTGGAAGGTTCAGTGCGTGTGGAAGTGGGCGACAACAAGATCGAAGTGATCGATACCGGTCCTGGCATCAAGCCCGAAGACGCGGAACGTCTATTCCAGCGCGGCGTGCGTGGCGAAGGGGCTGGCGGCAGCGGCGCGGGTCTTGGCCTGGCCATCGTGCGTCGTTTGTGCGAACTCTATGGCTGGGATGTCTCGATGCGTCCGCGTAGCGATGCGAATGGCGCGATCGCGAGCATCGTGTTTCGCTAGAAGCGCGTATTGCGAAGGAAGGGGGCCAAAATACCTCGGTTTCCATCGTCATCCCGGCGAAGGCCGGGATCCACTCCTCAGTTCTCGCTCGTCAGGCAGCATGTGGCAAGCCTCTGCACTGAGGAGTAGATCCCGGCCTTCGCCGGGATGACGAGTCGGGGGAGGGTTATCGCGAACCCGCCCATCCTTCACCTTAAAGCGGCTCCAGCCAACCCCACTGGTCGCTGGTCTTGCCGCTGAACAAACCAAAGAACAGCTCCTGCAAACGGCGCGTCACGCGGCCGGCCTTGCCGCTGCCGATCTGCTTGCCATCGACCGAGCGGATCGGGGTGATTTCAGCCGCCGTGCCGCACATCAGCAATTCATCGCACAAGTACAGGTATTCGCGCGGGATATCGCGCTCGACGACTTCAATGCCATCTTCGCGGGCGAGCGTCTTCAAGGTGTCTCGCGTAATGCCAGCGAGAATCGAGGCGCTGGCCGGCGTGGTGTGAAGCACGCCATCGAATACCAGAAACAGGTTCTCGCCCGCGCCTTCGCTCAACAGGCCGCTCGAGGCCAGGGCGATGCCCTCACCAAAGCCGAGGCGACGTGCTTCGCGGGCGATGAGCTGCCCGGAAAGGTAATTGCCGCCGGCCTTGGCGCCGGCCGGAATGGTGTTGGGCGCAAAGCGCTGCCAGCTGGACACGCAGGCGTCGATACCCGATTCCAAGGCCTCCGGCCCGAGATAGGGGCCCATCGGCCACGCCGCTACGGCGACGTCGATCGGGGTTTCTGCCGAAAGACCGAAGCCACCCAGGCCGCGGTAGGCCACCGGCCGCAGGTAAGCGGCGTTCAGGCTGTTCTTGCGGACCACTTCGCGACAGGCGGCGGCCAGTTCGTCCTGGGTGTACGGCAGCGCCATGTCGTAGATCTTGGCCGACTGGTACAGGCGCTTGAGATGGTCGGTCAGGCGGAAGATCGCCGCGCCATCGGGCGTCGCATAGCTGCGGATGCCTTCAAATACCGAGGAGCCGTAATGCAGCGCGTGCGCCATTACGTGGGTAGTGGCTTCCTGCCACGGCTTGATCGAGCCGTTCTGCCAGATCCATTCCGGGTACTGCTGCGCCATGAGGGATTCTCCAAAAAAACCGCGACATGATAACCGGTGCAGGAGCGGCAAATGTTCAGGAGGCGGTTAGAGCGTGAGGTAGAGCCGGTAGTTCGGGGCGTGGGGCAGGCCTCGGCTGCGACCTACCCCTGGCAAGCAAGCGCTCCTGCATATTCCTCACCCAGAAAAGTCGAAGCTCCTTCTCGCGTCCATGGAAGGGCGTCGCCGCTCGGATGCGGCGCAATTTTGAAGGAGAACATCTCATGAATCGACTCATCCTGCCGTGTGTGCTCTCGGTGCTCCTGGGGGCGCCATGCCTTGCGGTGGCGGCGACGCCATCGCTGCTGTCCCCGCAGCCGGCCATGATGCTCGCGACATCCGCGGATATCAGCTTTGCCGGGATAAGCCAGAACCCCGCCAATACGGTCCTGAACCAGGTCAATGCCAATACGGCGGCGCTCGGTGCCCAGACTCAGGCGATTTCGTTGTCGCTGGAACCGGGCATGGTACTTACTTTCGAACTGGCCAAGGCGCAGAGTTTCGCTGATGGTTCGCTCGTCTGGCAGGGGCGATTGGATGCGGCCGCCTCCTGGTCCGGCGCGCCTGCCAGTACCGACGACTACGCCCTGCTGGTGCGCAACGGCGACATGCTGACCGGCGATATCCGGCACGGTGGCAAGGTATACGAAATCCGTCCGCTGCATTCGGGTGGGCATGTGCTCTATACGCAGGATCTGTCGATGCTGCCCATGCATGACGAAGACGATCTGCGCCTTATGGAAAGTGCACCATCCAACGATTACGGCGCAGAGGTGCCGCAGGTAGCCGACGGGGCCACTGCGGATGTCCTGGTACTGTTTGCCCAGCGCGCCGCGGCCCAATATCGGGACCCATTGGGTCTTGCTCGTTTGCTGATCGCGCAGATGAACATGGGTTTCACCAACAGTGACATCGATGGCGGCGTTCGGCTGGCAAATGACAAGCCGTTTACCATTTCCTATACGGAGTCGGGCAACCAGGGTACCGATCTAGATCGCCTGACCAATCCGCGAGATGGCTCGATCGATTTCGTGCATCAGATGCGTGACAACTACAAAGCCGACCTGGTCACACTGTTGATTCACGATCCGGTGGGAGCAAGCCGGAGCTGCGGCGTTGCGTGGATCAATGCGCGCGAGCACGAGGCGTTCTCGGTTACCCAGGCCTCATGCACGGGCAATTACACCTTCACCCACGAGATTGGCCACAACTATGGGGCGGCCCACGAGCGCGCTCAGGGTCAAGGCCCATATACCTACGGGCACGGCTATCGTCATCCTTTGGGTTCGTGGGGCACGGTAATGGCCTATCCCTGCAATTTCGGGCGCCGCTGTCCGCCACTGTTGCGCTGGTCCAGTCCGTTGTTGACCTATGAGGGTGCCGTGACCGGCACCGCTCGCACCGAGGACAATCGCCGCGTAGTCAATCAACGCAAGGAAGTCATGGCCGGCTATCGCTAAGTACGGCGAAACAGGCTGACAAAAGGGGCGTGCCGGATACGCCCCTTCTTGTTATTTTCTACAGCCCACGAAATGGCAATAGCGTTGATACAGCATGTCGCTGCAAGGGCTCACGGCTTCAGCCACAGACAGCCGGATCGGCGTGTTATCGCGAAATGGGTTTCGTGCGCGGCACCGCTCCCGTCGTTCGAAGCCGTTCGCACGACCAGGTCATCGTCGTCACGAGGGGAGGGGCTGGCAGTGCTGTCCGTGCTGGCTGGCGCATCCTCGTCGATGTTGTCGATGCCAATAAGAGGACGTTTCATCAACTGGCCAAGGTCCTGGATCTGCGTGACGACAGACTGCTTGCCGTAACCGTTCCAAAGCATAAGCGCAGCCAGGCGGTTCGGGTCCCGAGTGGCGAAGGCGTCGGTCACGCTCTGGCGCAACGCTTCCCGGGTGGCTGCGCATAGCACGGGTGGAGGGTTGTGCAGGCTACCGGCGTTGCTGCTGGCTGCCGCTGGCGTCGGCGCGCTGACGCTTGGCATGGCATTCAAGGCGCCACACGGCTGATCGGTAAAGACGGGGTGGCCGTCACTACCGATGCAATGATGGATGACGTCCTGCGCATGCAACGGGACGCTGATGATCAGCAGCAACAGAAGAAGGTAGAGCGACTTGGGCATTCGAGCAGGATAGTCGCTCACCGCGTATCACACCGTGACGAAAGCCCCGGCCGTCGCTACAGGCTCAGGCGGTCCAATACCGATTGCGTGGCCTTGGCCCGGTTGAGCGTATAGAAATGCAGGCCAGGCACGCCGCCGTCGATCAATCGTTGGCATAGCTGTGCGACGACATCGGCGCCTAGTTCGCGTACGGATTCCGCGTCATCGCCGTGTGCTTGCATGCGCTTGACGATCCAGCGCGGAATTTCCGCGCCGCAAGCTTCTGAAAAGCGCCGTAGCTGGGTGAAATTGGAGATCGGCATGATGCCCGGCACGATGGGCACGTCAACGCCCAGCCGCTGTACGTCATCGACAAAACGGAAATAGGCGTCTACGTTGAAAAAGTACTGCGTGATGGCGCCATTGGCACCGGCATCCACCTTGGCCTTGAAGTTGCGTAGATCGGCCAGGGCGTCGTCAGCCTGGGGATGGGTTTCAGGATAGGCCGCCACCTCGATATGAAAGTGGTCGCCGCTGTGCTGGCGAATAAAGCGTACGAGCTCGGCGGCATAACGAAAATCACCCGGCGTGGCCATGCCCGAGGGAAGGTCGCCGCGTAACGCCACAATACGGCAGCAGCCTTGCTGGCGATAGACGTCGAGCAGTTCGGCGATTTCGGCTTTCGATCCACCCATGCAGCTCAGATGAGGCGCCACAGTCAGGCTGTGCCGTTCACGCAGCTGGCGTACTGTCTCGCCGGTGTAGCTCAACGTGGAGCCGCCCGCGCCGAAAGTCACGGAAACATATTCCGGAGTTCGGCTCTTGAGCTTTTGCGCCGCGGTGTGCAGTTGATCGCGCTGTTCGTCGGTTTTGGGCGGGAAGAATTCGAAGCTGATCGCCGTCATGAGCGAGGTCCTGGAGGCCGATGACCTAGGGTACATATCTTTTCATTGAGATGAAAGGATGTCTTGCCCGGGCCCGGGATGGGGGCTCACGGGGGTCTTCGGTGCCCACCGGCCCCTTGAGCTATAACCCCTTGTAGGAGCGACTTGGTCGCGACATGCGCGCCCGTCGGTTGCGACCTAGGCCGCTCCTCAAAAGCTCGACAGGTTTGGAGGGCGTTATCGGAAACCGGCGACCGTCGCCGCGCGTTGATTCAACACCCGGGTGTTGTCGCTTTCATGAGCATTGCCCATGACATTGCCGTTCCAGCGGTTGTTGGGGCCGGACCACATGTTTACTCGTTTGCAGCCGCCGTTGCAGTCGTAGGCCATGACGGTGCGCAAGCGTGCCGGAAGATGTTGAAAGCCGTGCCCGTGCGGATAGTCGCCATTCCGCCCGGCGGCAGGATTGTGGGTGGCGCCATAGTTGTGGCCCAGTTCGTGGCCATAGCTGTAGTAGCCGGTGGCGCAATCCTTGGTGACGACAGTGAATGCACTGCCTGGGTCGGAGTTGAGGAAGCCCACACCGCAAGCATCGCCTCCGGCCGTGATCAACGTGACCAGATCGGCGCGTTGTTCGTTCCGACGAGAGTGAATCCAGTCGATACTGCCGTCTCTGCCGTTGCGCAGGCGGTCCAGGTCAGTGCCCAGCTTGCCTGAATCGCGGTACTCAGAAGCATAGACGTAGTCGACCATTTGCAGGCGGTGCGCGATCCCGCTGCGCGCATAGCCGTCGTTGGTTTCGGCGACGGCCAGATGCGCCAAACCGACGGGGTCGGCTAGGGCCTTGTCGGCGTTGTCGCTGAACACGATCATGACCCGAGCATTGATATCGGCAGCGGCGTTGGGCTGGACGGCCTGGCCGGACAGCGGCAAGGCGTTGCGATCGATCTCCATGGGCGGCAGTTCGGCCGGCATATCGCCTTCCGAGACTGCGATGACGGCGTGGCCACCGGAAGCCAGAGGCCTCACGGCATAAAGTTGTCCGTTTGCACGGATGGAGCCGGTAATGCGCCCCCGTCGATTGACCAGAGTGACGTCATTGGCCGCATCGTTCCATTGCTGCGAAACGTCCAAAGCCAAGGTATGGAACGCGGTGTCGTTCCATCGACCACGCCACACGATGCTACCGTCCATCAGTGTTTCCGCGTGCGTTTTCTCGACCGCGCTTCGGACTCCATGCGCCAGCGACAAGATGATTTCGCCCGTGCTTTCCTGCAGCGCGCCGGCATCGGCCGTGACCCGGTTGACCATCTGGAAGGCAGGAATCTCGTGGATCGCAAGCAATGTCTGGTCCTTGGCGGAGGCAAAGGTCGCCAATGGCATCGGCTTGAATAGTTCCGGAGCCTCGGTGCTCATGGCCTGGCAAAGTGGGCTTAGCGCGAGTGCCAATATCGCGGTGGCGATGCGTGGATGTGGCTGCATGGTGTTCCTCCTTGGAATGGACGCGGTGTGACCGCAGCGCCATGGTGCATTCGGCTCATGTGAGCCGGCGAAGGAGTTTGTAGAGCTTTAAGGTGCGCATCGGTCCTGCATCGACGCCATGGAACGCTCTCGCTTCGTCAGCGGGAAATGACAGCATTCAACACAAAAAAAGCGGCCCGAAGGCCGCTTTTTTTTGTTACCTGTTCGCAATCAATAGCGATAGTGATCCGGCTTGTACGGGCCTTCCACCGGCACGCCGATGTATGCGGCTTGCTCCGGTGTGAGCTTGGTCAGCTTCACGCCGATCTGTTCCAGATGCAGGCGAGCGACTTCTTCGTCCAGCTTCTTGGGCAGACGATAGACAGTCTTCTCGTAGACGTCCTTGTTCTTCCACAGGTCGATCTGTGCCAGCGTCTGGTTGGAGAAGCTGTTGGACATCACGAAGCTCGGATGACCGTGCGCGCAGCCGAGGTTCACCAGGCGGCCTTCGGCCAGCATGTAGATGCTGTTGCCCGTCTTGGTGAAGGTGTAACGGTCGACCTGCGGCTTGATCGTTTCGCGGCTGACATCCTTGGCGCCATTCAGGCGGTCCATCTGGATCTCGTTGTCGAAGTGGCCGATGTTGCACACCAGGGCGTTGTTCTTCATCGCCGCCATGTGCTCGAGCGTGATGATGTCTTTGTTGCCGGTGGTGGTGACGTAGATGTCGCCGGTGCCGAGGGTCTCTTCGATCGTGGTGACCTGGAAACCTTCCATCGCCGCCTGCAGGGCATTGATCGGGTCGATCTCGGTGACGATCACGCGTGCGCCAAAGCCCTTCAGCGAATGCGCGCAACCCTTGCCCACATCGCCGTAACCACACACGACGGCAACCTTGCCTGCGACCATCAGGTCGGTGGCGCGCTTGATGCCGTCGGCCAGCGATTCGCGGCAGCCGTACAGGTTGTCGAACTTGCTCTTGGTGACCGAGTCGTTGACGTTGATCGCCGGCACCAGCAGCTTGCCCGCTTCCATCATCTGGTAGAGACGATGCACGCCGGTGGTGGTTTCCTCCGACACGCCGCGCCATTCGGCGGCGATCTTCTTGAACCAGCCCGGACGCTCGGCGTGCACGCGCTTGAGCAGGTCCTTGATCACCTGTTCCTCATGGTTGCCGCTGGGCGTATTGACCCAGTTGTCGCCGTCTTCGAGCTCGACACCCTTGTGGATCAGCAAGGTGGCATCGCCACCGTCGTCCACGATCAGCTGCGGACCAAGCTGGCCGGGATGGGTCAGCATGTCCAGGGTGCAATCCCAATACTCTTCCAGCGACTCGCCCTTCCAGGCGAACACCGGCAGGTCGCCGGCTGCCAGCGCGGCAGCGACGTCGTCCTGGGTCGAGAAGATGTTGCACGACGCCCAGCGCACCGAGGCGCCCAGCGCGCGCAGGGTTTCGGCCAGCACGGCCGTTTCCTTGGTGACGTGCAGCGAGCCGGACAGGCGCACGCCCTTGAGCGGCTGCTCCTTGGCGTAGCGGGCACGGATCTGCATCAGGCCGGGCATTTCCTCTTCGGCCATGCGGATGCGGCGGCGGCCGAGGTCGGCAAGAGAGATATCGCGGACTTTGAAGTCCTGGGTGTTGCTGTCTTTGGTAACGGCGTTCATCGATGGCTCCGATGTTGGGCCGGGCGCCGTTGTGGAACATGCCGCGTCGAGCCTGGCCGTAGGAATACGGTCGCAGCGCCCCTCGACGGGCTTACGGAAGCATCGATTATAACCTGCCGCTGACATGGATTGGCGTAAAAAATTTGTGCCATGCAGCACGCGATGCGCTAGGCTCAACCGTTCCAGTCAGGAGGATTCGATGCAAGAGCGCGAGCACGATTTCCTGCCCCACGACGGCCCGTTGCGTGAAGACGTAAGCCGGCTGGGGGCAATGGTCGGCAGGATGCTGGCCGAGCAGAAGGGCGAGGACTTCTACCGCCGGGTGGAATCGGTGCGTACGGCCGCCATCCGACGCCGCCGCGAGGGCCGCAGCGTCGATGCGCTGGCCGATTCGCTGGCCGGGCTGGATGCTCCCGACGCCGAGGCACTCGCTCGTGCCTTCGCCAGCTATTTCCAGGCGGTCAATATCGCTGAGCGGGTCCACCGGATTCGGCGTCGCCGCGACTACCAGCGCGAGGGCGACAAACCCCAGCCGGAGTCCCTGCTCGACGCGCTGACCCGCCTCAAGGAACAGGGCGTTGCCGCGGATGAACTGCTCGACTGGCTGCAGCGACTGCAGGTCGAGCCGGTATTTACCGCGCATCCCACCGAGGCGGTACGCCGGTCCTTGCTGGAGAAAGAGCAGTCGATCGTGCGGGCGCTGGTGGACAATTTCGACCCGACGCGTACTCCCCAGGAACGTAAGGAAGACGACGACCGCATTTTCATGGCGTTGAATTCCGGCTGGCAGACCGCCGAAGCGTCGCCACTGCGTCCCACCGTGCAGGACGAACATCACCACGTCGGCTTTTACCTTGCCAATCCGATCTACCGCATCGTGCCGGCGCTGTATGAGTCCATGGCTGAGGCGATGCAGACGGTCTACGACATCGCCGTGCCGTTGCCGCGGTTCCTGAGTTTCGCCACCTGGGTCGGTGGCGATATGGACGGCAATCCGAATGTGGGTGCCGATACCATTGCCGCCAGCCTGTCGACGCAGCGCGCGCATGTGCTCGAGCACTACATCGCCGATATCGCCGGCCTGGCGCGTCTGCTCAGCCAGACCGAGGGCAGGGTGGGTGTCGACGACGGGCTGGAGCAGAAGCTGCTGGACTATCGGCAACGTTTTCCCGACGCGGCCGCCAAGGTGCGCCCACGTCATGCGGATATGCCTTATCGGACCCTGCTGACCATCATCGAAGCGCGCCTGCAGGCGACGCATGACGATCAACACAAGGAAGGCTATGCGAATGCCAGGGAGTTGCTCGACGACCTGCATCTGATCCGCACGAGTCTGATCGATCATCATGGCCTCTATGCCGGCGCCTATGCGGTGCAACGTCTGATCTGGCGCGTGCGCAGCTTCGGTTTTCATCTGGCACGGCTGGATGTGCGGCAGGATTCGCAAGTGCACGACGAGGCCTTGTCCGCCTTGCTGGGCGACAAGGGTTGGCTGGAGCGCGATGTGCCCGCGCGCGTGGAGGCGCTGCGTGCTTATGCCAGTGGCGAGCGTAGCTTCGAAGGCAGCGACGACGAGCAGGCCAAGTCGCTGCAAGCCGTGTTCAAGACCATGCATGACGCGCGCAAGCGTTACGGCGTCGATGCCGTCGGTCTGTACATCATCAGCATGGCGCGTTCGGCGGCCGACGTGCTCGCCGTATTGGCGCTGGCACGTTACGGTGGCCTGGCGGTGGACGCAGGCGTGCCGCTGGATATCGCGCCGTTATTCGAAACGGTCGACGATCTGAAAAATGCGCCGGCGACCTTGCAGGCGTTGATGGACGATCCGCTCTATCGCAAGCATCTGAAGGAGCGTGGCAATCGCCAGTGGGTGATGCTGGGCTATTCCGACAGCGGCAAGGACGGCGGCACGCTGGCTTCGCGCTGGGGTTTGCAGCGTGCACAGGTCGAGTTGCTCGAGGTGGCCGGGAAGGCGCAGGTGCAATTGTCGTTTTTTCATGGACGGGGTGGTTCGGCCAGCCGCGGTGGTTCGCGCATCGCGCCAGCGCTGATGTCCTCGCCGCGCGGCTCGGTGGCCGGTGTGCTGCGTGTGACCGAGCAGGGCGAAGTGATCCATCGCAAATATGGCATCCGGGCCTTGGCGTTACGCAATCTCGAACAGACCGTGGGCGCGGTGTTGCGTGCCAGTCTGCGTCCGCGCGAAACCGAGGCGCGCGAAGACATCTGGCGCGAACGCATGAATCGGCTGGCGGCGGCCAGCCGCAAGACGTATCGCGAGCTGGTGGATCGGAAAGACTTTATCGATTACTTCCGCGCGGCCACGCCGATCGACGTGATCGAACGCATGACCCTGGGTTCGCGTCCATCACGCCGACGCGAGATGCGCGGTGTGCAGGATCTGCGGGCGATTCCCTGGGTGTTTGCGTGGACGCAATGCCGCTCGATCATCACTGGCTGGTACGGCTTGGGCTCGGCGCTGGAAGCGATCGCCGAAGCCGATGGCGAAGACGCATTGGTCGAGATGGCGCGCGAATGGCCGTTCTTCGCCAATATGCTCGACGACGTCGAAATGGTCCTGGCCAAATGCGACCTGCCGATCGCCGAGGCGTTCTCGCGTCTTTCGGGTCCCTTGCATGAAGCGTATTTCGCTTCGATCCAGGGTGAATTCGAACGCACCGAACGCTGGTTGCTCAAGCTCAAGGGCGCACAGGAATTGTTGGGCGGCGAGTCACGCCTGGCGGTGTCGATACGCCTGCGCAATCCCTATGTCGATCCGATGAGTTTGCTGCAAGTGGATCTGTTGCGCCGCTGGCGCGAGGGTGGCGAAACCGATGACGGTTTGCTCAAGGCGCTGGTGGCTTGCGTGAATGGGGTGTCGCAGGGGTTGCAGAATACGGGTTGAAGGTCAAAGAGCATCCCCTCACCCGCCCCTCTCCCTGGCTCTGTCGAGGGAGAGGGGCGGGTGAGGGGCGCTCTTAAGCACTCAGCCATCCAACTCCGACCACCGCGCATAAGCCGCATCCAACTCGGCCTGCACCGCAGCCAAGGCATCGTTCGCCCGCAAGATCGCCGCATTGTCCTGCTGATAAAAACCCGGGTCGTTCATCACCGCGGTCTTGGCGGCGATATCGGCTTCAAGCTGCTCGATACGCACGGGCAGTTGTTCCAGCTCACGTGCATCCTTATAGCTGAGCTTGCGCTTGGCCTTGGCTGGCTCGGCAGCCGCAACAGGTGCGGCTGCAGCAGCCTTCTCGGCCTGCAAGCGACGCGCCTCCGGCCGCTGGCGCAACCAATCGGTATAACCGCCGATGTACTCGCCCACCTGGCCTTCGCCTTCGAGCACCAGGGTGCTGGAGACGACGTTGTCCAGGAACGCGCGATCGTGCGAAACCAGCAGCAAGGTGCCCTGATATTCGGTCAGCAGTTCTTCTAGCAGTTCCAGCGTTTCGACGTCCAGATCGTTGGTCGGTTCGTCCATGACCAGCAGGTTGGACGGCTGCGCGAAGAGCTTGGCCAGCAGGAGACGATTGCGTTCGCCACCAGATAACCGCGTGATCGGCGCGCGTGCACGCTCGGGCGAGAACAGGAAATCCTGCAGATAGCCGATGATGTGTTTGCGTTGGCCGTTGAGCTCGATGTACTCGCGACCTTCAGCGACGTTATCCAGCGCGTTCAGGCTGTCATTGAGCTGGGAGCGATGCTGATCGAAATACGCGATCTGCAGGCCGGTGCCGAGCGACACCTCGCCGCGCTCCGGCTTGAGTTCGCCAAGCAGAATCTTCAGCAGCGTACTCTTGCCGGCACCGTTCGGACCGACGATGCCGACGCGGTCGCCACGCATGATGGTGGTGCTCAGGTCATCGATCAGCACGCGGCCGCCATACGACTGATGCACGTGCTCCAGTTCGATGACCTTCTTGCCCGACGCCTGCGCGTTGGCCAGCGTGATCTTTGCGTTGCCGCTGAGCTCGCGTCGCTGACTACGTTCGTTACGCAGCGCCTTGAGCGCGCGTACGCGGCCTTCGTTACGGGTGCGGCGCGCCTTGATGCCCTGGCGGATCCACACTTCTTCCTGTGCCAGTTTCTTGTCGAACAGCGCATTGGCCTGCGATTCGGCATGCAGGCGTTCTTCGCGGCGGCGCAGGTACTTCTCATAGTCGCCGGGCCAACTGGTCAGCTGGCCGCGGTCGATCTCGATGATGCGAGTGGCCAGAGCGCGCAGAAAGCTGCGGTCATGGGTGACGAAGATGATGCTGCCGTCGAACTGCTTGAGGAAGGTTTCCAGCCAGCCGATGGCCTCGATGTCGAGGTGGTTGGTCGGCTCGTCCAGCAGCAGTACGTCCGGTTTGCGCACCAGCGCCTGCGCGAGCAGCACGCGGCGTTTCATACCGCCGGAAAGGGCGGCGAAGTCGGTGTCGGCCGGCAGCTCCAGCCGGGTCAGTACGTCGGTGACGCGGCGGTCCAGGTCCCAGCCGTGGCGGGCCTCGATCTCGGTCTGCACATCGCCGAGCGCGTCCATGTCGCCTTCGTGCAGCAGATGATGATAGCGGGCGAGCAGATGGCCCAGGTCGCCCAGGCCTTCGGCGACCACGTCGAACACACTGCCGGACGTGCCCTGGGGCACCTCCTGCGCCATGCGCGCGACGACGATGCCGTTCTGCACGCGCACTTCGCCATCGTCGGCGCGCAATTCGCCGGCGATCAGCTTCATCAAGGTGGATTTGCCTTCGCCGTTGCGACCGACGATGCACACGCGCTCGTTGGCCTCGATCGACAGATCGACATGCTCGAGCAGGAGGGGGCCGCCGATACTGAAGTCGACGCGCTGAAGTTGGATTAGGGACATCCGCCTATTGTACCTGCAGCCGGAGCCAAGCCCGGCAAAGTTCACACGGTGTCGATGCCGTACCGCGTGTGCTGCCGCCACACCATGCCGGGGCGCAGGATGACCGCTTCGGCGTCCGGGCCATTGACCTGATCCGGAAATGCCTGCGCCTCCAGCGCGAAACCGGCAAAGGGCGCGTAGTGGTTGCCATGCCTGCCAGGCTGGCCGGCCAGCTTCTGGCCGCTGTAGAACTGCATGCCGGGGCGGTCGGTTTCCACGACGAGGCGGCGGCCGCTCAAGGGTTCGATCACCTCGGCAATCGCGCGCGGCGTGGCGCCCGACGGGCCGTTCGGCACGTAACAGTGGTCGAAGCCCTCGACGAGACGGAGTTGCGGATCGGGCCAGAGCAGGCGCGATCCGATCGGTGCGGCTTCGTTGAAGTCGAAAGCGGTACCGGCCACCGCCTGGCGACCGATGGGTATCGCCTGCGCGTCGACGGCGAGAAATTCCGCGGCATCGATTCGGATCAAGTGGTCGCGGATGTCGGGACGGCGGTCGTTGAGATTGAAATAAGGGTGGGCGGTAAGGCTGAGCGGCGTGGCCGCATCGCTCGTAGCTTCGTAACGCAGGTCGAGGTAGCCGCTGTCATGGAGACATACGCGTAGCTGCACGCGCACCTCGGCGGGAAAGCCGCCGTCGCCCTCCGGCGAGAGCAGCCGCAGCACCAGGGCATCGCCCTCCGGCTCCACGTCCCAGCGTTGCAGGTGAAAGCCGTCGCTGCCGCCGTGCAGGTGATTGCCGCGATCGTTGCGATCCACCTTGTAGTCGATGCCATCGAGCTGGAAGCGGCCGCCGCGGATCCGGTTGGCCCAGCGGCCGATGATCGATCCCATGTAGGCATCGGATGCAAGGTATTGCGCGGCGTTGGCGTGGCCCAGCAACACTTCGCCCAGGCGGCCTTGCCGATCCGGCGTCTGCCAGGAGAGCAGGGTGCCGCCAAGGTCGGCGATATCCAGTTGCGAGCCGGCGGCGTTGCGCAGGGACCAGCGGTGCAGGGGGCGGCCGTCGGGCAGGTGACCCCAGGCAATGGCTGCGGAAACGGGCATGGGCGATGCGGTCCTTGCCTGCGATGATCAGCGCGCGGGCGCCGGCTTGCGGTGAAGGTCGAGGTACTGGCGTGGCGTGCAATCGTATTCGCGCCGAAATACCGTGTGCATGTACTGCAGCGAGGTGAATCCGCATCGCACGGCGATGTCGGCCAGCGAGGCGTCGGATTCGGCGATGAGTTGTCGCGCCGTGTCCAGCTTGTATTGCAGGATGGCCTGGTGCACGGTCTGCTTCAGCTCGCGCTTGAAGTGTTCTTCCAGCACGGTGCGCGATACGCCGACATAGTCGGCCACCTGTTCAGTCTTGATGCCAAGACAACCATACTGGCGAATGTAGTGGCAGGCGCGCATCACGTGAGGGCTGCGCAGCGGTTGGTATTTGCTCGATGCCTGCACATTGATGCCCACCGGCGGCACCAGCACTCGTGTATCGGAGCAATCCACGCCGTGCAGCATCTTGTGGAGCAGATGTGCGGCCGTGCGGCCCATTTCCTCCGCGCCCTGGATCACCGACGTGAGCGGAATGCGGGTGAGCAACTGAGCCATGGGATCGTTGTCGATGCCGACGATGGCGACCTGCTCGGGCACGGCGATATCGCCGATCACGCAGGCCTGCAGCAATTGCCGTGCGCGGGCATCCGTGGTGGCGATGATGCCGATGGGTTTGGGTAGATCGGTGAGCCACGCGACCAGTTCCTCCACGGCGCCGCCCCAGCCGCCTGCGCTGGTGGGTTGGCCCTGGTAGACGACGCCTTCCACCGATTCGTCGACCACGATCGCCTGGAAAGCGTGCTCGCGCTCCTGCGCCCAGCGACTGCCCGGGTGAGGCGGGATGCTGTAGAAGGCAAAGCGCGGAAGGCCCTGCTCGATCAGGTGATCGTAGGCGAGACGAACGATCCTGACGTTGTCGGTGGCGATGTATGGCAGGCCCGCCGGATAAGCGGCCAGATCGTGGTACGAACTGCCTACCGCTACCACCGGGATATGCAGGTTGCGTAATGCGTCGGGCGCTTGGGGGTCGTCGAAGTCCGCGATGACGCCATCGCCGCGAAACTGACGGATGTCGCGCATGCGACTGCGGAAGTCCTCTTCCATAAAGAGGTCCCATTCCACGCGCGTACTGTTGAGGTAGCGTCCGATACCGGCAATGACCTGTCGGTCATAGACCTTGTTGGCATTGAACAGCAGAGCGATGCGGTGCGGTGCCATGGCTTTGAAATTAGCAGGATCGGACGACTGAGCCATGACGCGGTGCGGCAGCAAAAAAGCCTTCCTGCGCGTTGGAAATCGCAATTGCACCGGGTGGCCGATGCTGGCCAGCATCGGTGACATTCATTGTGTTGGCTCTCCTGCTCCGTTCCCCGAAGGAATACCGCATGTCGTACTTCTCCTCTGTTGCTCCTGTTCGCTACGAAGGCCCGACCTCGGATCATCCGCTGGCTTTCCGTCACTACGATCCCAATCGCCAGATACTGGGCAAGCGCATGGCCGATCACCTGCGCCTGGCGGTTTGTTACTGGCACAGTTTCGTGTGGCCCGGCTCGGATGTGTTCGGTGCGGGCACGTTCGAGCGACCCTGGCAGCAAGCTGGCGATCCGATGGCGCGTGCTCGCGAGAAAGCCGACGCCGCGTTCGATTTTTTCTCACGCCTTGGTACGCCGTTCTACACGTTTCACGACACTGACATAGCGCCCGAGGGCGACAGCCTTGCCGATTACAAGCACAACTTTGCGGCGATGGTCGACGTGCTCGAGCAAAAACAGGCCGACACCGGTGTGAAGCTTCTCTGGGGCACCGCCAACGTCTTCAGCCATCCGCGCTATGCGGCCGGCGCCGCTACCAATCCGCAACCGGAAGTATTCGCCTACGCAGCCACCCAGGTACGCCACGCGATGGAGGCCACCCATCGCCTGGGCGGTGCCAACTATGTGTTGTGGGGTGGTCGCGAAGGTTACGACACGCTGCTCAATACCGACCTGCGCCGCGAGCGTGCGCAACTCGGACGCTTCTTCCAAATGGTGGTGGAGCACAAGCACAAGCTGGGCTTTAAGGGCACCATTCTCATCGAGCCCAAGCCGCAGGAGCCGACCAAGCACCAGTACGACTACGACACGGCGACGGTGTACGGCTTTCTCAAGGAGTTCGGTCTGGAAGGTGAAGTAAAGACGAACCTCGAAGCCAACCATGCCACGCTTGCGGGGCATTCCTTCCACCACGAAGTGGCCACGTCCATCGCGCTGGACATGTTCGGTTCCATCGACGCCAATCGTGGCGATCCGCAGAACGGCTGGGACACCGATCAGTTCCCCAATAGCGTCGAGGAGATGACCCTGGTCATCTACGAGATTCTCAAGGCCGGCGGCTTCACCACCGGCGGCTTCAATTTCGACACCAAGCTGCGTCGCCAGAGCAGTGCGCCGGAAGATCTTTTCTACGGTCACATCGGCGCCATCGATACGCTGGCGCTGAGCCTTGAGAAGGCGGCGAAGATGATCGAGCGCGATACGCTCGCCGAACTCAAGGCGGAACGTTACGCAGGCTGGGACGGTGAGCTCGGCACAAAAATACTTGAAGGTGGTTTCACGCTGGCTTCGCTTGCCGATGAGGCAATCTCCCGCGATCTGCACCCGAAGCATGTCTCGGGCCGGCAGGAGCAGCTGGAGAACCTCGTCAATCGCTATATCCATGGGTGAGCTGAAGTACGGCAAGGTGAAGCAGGACATGGAAGCTTCGGCACGTTTTTATCTCGGCATCGATCTGGGCACTTCCTCGGTCAAGGCGGTGCTGGTCGATGCCGTCTGTGAGGTGCATGCCAGCGCGTCCAGTCCGCTCGTCGTCTCGCATCCGAAACCCCGCTGGTCGGAACAGGATCCACAAGACTGGTGGATCGCTACGGAGGCGGCGGTGGCCGAAGTGCTCAAGCAGGTCGATCCGCGTCGTGTGGCTGCGATAGGTCTCTCGGGACAGATGCATGGTGCCACGCTGCTCGATGCATCCGATCGCGTACTTCGTCCGGCCATCCTCTGGAACGATGGTCGCGCGGATATCGAATGCACCGAGCTGGAAAAGCTGCCGATGTTTCGGGAGATCACCGGCAACCTTGCCATGCCGGGGTTCACCGCGCCCAAGCTTGCCTGGGTGCGCCGGCACGAGCCGGAGGTGTTTGCCCGCGTAGCGAAGGTGTTGCTGCCCAAGGACTACCTGCGGCTGCGCCTCACCGGCGAAGCCATGACCGACGCCTCCGATGCCGCCGGTACGCTCTGGCTCGATGTCCGCAAGCGCCAATGGAGCGATGCCATGCTTGCCGCTACCGGTCTGGACCGCAGCCACATGCCGGAAGTCTTCGAAGGCAGCCAGCCCGCCGGGCGCCTGCGCAAGGACGTTGCCGAGCGCTGGGGGATGCATGCCGTGCCGGTCGCGGCCGGTGGTGGCGACAACGCTGCCGGCGCCGTGGGTGTGGGCATCGTGCGCCATGGTCAGGCGATGCTCTCGCTGGGAACGTCCGGCGTGTACTTCGCCGTATCGGACGGTTTTCGCGCCTGTCCGGAACGCGCGGTGCACAGCTTCTGCCATGCGTTGCCGGACACATGGCACCTGATGTCGGTGATGCTCAATGCCGCCAGTTGCCTGGACTTTACCGCGCGTCTTACCGGTCAGGCCGACGTGCCGGCGTTGCTGGCCGAAGCGCAGTCGCGCGGCTGGAAGGAAAACGGGCCGTTATTCCTGCCTTACCTCACCGGTGAGCGCACCCCGCACAATAACGCGCATGCACGCGGCTCTTTTACGAATCTGGGACCGGATGCCGATCGCGGCGATCTTGCCAACGCTACGCTCGAAGGCGTTGGTCTGGGGCTGCTCGATGGCCTGCTCGCCGTGGAGGGCACCGGTTTGACCAGCGAAGAGATCACCGTGATCGGCGGAGGCTCACGCAGCGCCTACTGGACCCAGATGTTGGCCGACATTCTAGGCAAGCCGCTGGTGCTGCGCAGTGGAGGTGAAATCGGACCGGCGCTCGGTGCTGCCCGCCTTGCGCGTCTGTCGGTGGAACCCGATGCGTTGCTGGACGACGTCTGTCCCATGCCGGATGTCACCGCGGTACGCGAGCCCGATGCAGCGCGTCATGCTTATTTTCGGCAAACGCGCCACCCTTTGTTCCTACGTTCGTATGAGCAACTGAAACCGCTATATTTCCAAGCCGCCCATTCCCAAGACGTCCCGGGCGGAGATGTCCGCCCTTCCTGATCCGGGCGGGTCCCCACCGCATGGAGGAGAGCATGAAACAAAAGACCCTACACACGTTGCTGGCCGTATCGATCGCCGCCGCAGGTGTCTTTACCGTCCCACAGGCACACGCCAGCAAGGAGAAACCGGTGATCGGCTTCTCCATCGACGACCTTCGGGTCGAGCGCTGGACGCGTGATCGCGACTATTTCAAGGCGGCGGCGGAAGCCAAGGGTGCCACGGTGTCGGTGCAATCGGCCGATGCCAACGAGCAGAAGCAGCTCCAGCAGATCGAGAACCTGATCGCGCGCAAGGTCGATGTCATCGTCATCGTGCCGTTCAATGCAAAGACCCTCACGACGGTGGTTGCCGAAGCGAAGAAGGCCGGCATCAAGGTGATTTCCTATGATCGCCTCATCCTCAATGCCGATGTCGACGCGTACATTTCGTTCGACAACGAGAAGGTGGGCGAGATGCAGGCGCAGGGCGTGGTGAGCGCAACGGGCGGCAAGGGCAACTACTTTCTGCTCGGCGGTGCGCCGACCGACAACAATGCGAAGATTCTGCGCGATGGCCAGATGAAAGTGCTCGACCCGCTGGTGAAGAAAGGCGATATCAAGATCGTCGGCCAGCAGTGGACCGACGAGTGGCTGGCCTCGAAGGCGCAGTCCATCATCGAGAACGCCCTCACCGCCAACAAGGGCAACATCCAGGGCATCGTGGCCTCCAATGACGGTACGGCCGGCGGCGCCGTGGCGGCTCTGCAAGGGCAGAAGCTGGCCGGCAAGGTGGCCGTGTCCGGCCAGGATGCCGATCTTGCCGCCATCAAGCGCATCAAGGCTGGCACGCAGACGATGACCGTGTACAAGCCGATCAAGGCCATCGCCACCGACGCGGCGAATCTTGCGGTGCAGTTCGCCAAGGGCGAAACGCCCCAGTTCACGAGCAAGATGAACAACGGCAAGAAGGACGTGGATACCATCTTGCTCACGCCCACCGTGCTTACCCAGCAGAATGTCGATCTCGTGGTGAAGGACGGGTTCTACACGCCGGCCCAGGTCGGCAACTGACGCGTCATGCGACACCCGGCGGCGCCCCTGGCGGGCGCCGTCTTGAGCAAAGGAAATCGTGGTGAGCGAATACCTGTTCGAGATGCGCGATATCGTCAAGGAGTTTTCCGGCGTGCGCGCGCTCAATGGCATCAATCTGGCAGTGCGTCCGGGCGAATGCGTAGGCCTGTGCGGCGAGAACGGCGCCGGCAAATCCACCTTGATGAAAGTGCTTTCCGGGGTCTATCCCTATGGCACCTGGGACGGTGAGATCGTCTTCGACGGCAAGCCGTTGAAGGCGGCCTCGGTGCGCGACAGCGAAGCGGCCGGCATCGTCATTATTCACCAGGAACTGATGCTGGTGCCGCAGCTATCGGTGGCCGAGAATATTTTCCTCGGCAACGAGAGCACGAAGTTCGGCGGTGTCATGGATTATGACGCCATGTATGCAAAGGCCGATGCCTTGCTGGCCCGCCTGAAGCTCAAGGATGTCAATGTTGCGGCGCCGGTGATGAATTATGGCGGCGGCTACCAGCAGTTGTTCGAGATCGCCAAGGCATTGGCGAAAAACGCGCGCCTGCTGATCCTGGACGAACCCTCCTCGTCGCTGACCTCGTCCGAGACCGACACGCTGCTGTCGATCATCGAGGATCTGAAACGCGACGGCGTCGCCTGCGTCTACATTTCGCATAAGCTCGAAGAAGTGGCGCGCGTGTGCGATACCGTAACCGTCATTCGCGACGGCAAGCACATCGTCACCCGCCCCATGAGCGAGATGACGACGCATTCCATCATCACGGCGATGGTCGGGCGCGATATCGAGAACCTGTTTCCGAAGGTGGAACACGAGATCGGAGAGGTCGTCTTCGAGGCAAAGCACGTCACTTGCTGGGACGTCGCCAACCCGAACCGCAAGCGCGTCGACGATATCTCCTTCGAGGTGCGTCGCGGCGAAATCCTCGGTATCGCCGGCCTCGTCGGTGCAGGGCGTACCGAACTGGTGTCGGCGATCTTCGGTGCCTATCCGGGGCGCTACGAGGCCGAGCTGTTCCTCGAGGGCAAGCCGATCAAGGTGAACAACCCCGAGCAGGCGATCAAGGCCGGCCTCTCGCTGGTGCCCGAAGACCGCAAGCGCCAGGGCATCGTGCCGCTGCTTGGCGTGGGCGACAATATTACGCTCGCTACGCTGTCGCACTACGCGCATGCGGGCACCATCGACCGCCAGGCCGAGCTGCAGACGGTCGATGCCGAGATCAAGCGCCTTCGCGTAAAGACCGCAAGCCCCGAGCTGGCTATCGCCGGCTTGTCCGGAGGCAATCAGCAGAAGGCGGTGTTGGTCAAGATGCTGTTGCCGCAGCCGAAGGTGTTGATACTCGACGAACCCACGCGCGGCGTCGATGTCGGCTCCAAGTACGATATCTACACGCTGATGTTCGAGCTGGTTGCCAAAGGTGTTGCCATCATCATGGTGTCTTCGGAAATGCCCGAGGTGCTCGGTGTGAGTGACCGTGTGCTGGTGGTGGGCGAAGGCAAGCTGCGCGGCAACTTCCGTAACGTCGGCCTTACCCAGGAGCAGGTGCTCGCTGCGGCAATTTCGCATGCGGCCGAAGGCTCTGCGCACGCCGCTTGATCCTTAACTTTCCACGCGTCATCAGGGAAGCACTTTCCAATGCAGTCGCAGAAAATCCAGCAGTTGTTTGTTCGCTATAAGATCCTCGCCTTGCTGATTGCCGTCGCAGTCATCTGGATCTTCTTCCACATCAAGACCGACTCGGCGTTCATTACGCCGAACAACCTGTCCAACCTGTTTCGGCAAATGGCCATCACCGGCATGCTTGCCTGCGGCATGGTGTTCGTCATCATCGCCGGCGAGATCGACCTGTCGATCGGCTCGCAGCTCGGTCTACTGGGCGGCGTGGTCGCGATCCTGACGGTCAACATGGGGTGGGGCACGTGGCCGTCGATCGGCGCGGTGCTGCTGTTGGGCCTGTTCCTCGGTGCGTTCAACGGCTTTATCGTGACAAAGATGCGGGTGCCGTCGTTTATCGTGGGCCTGGGCGGCATGCTGGCCTTCCGGGGCATTGTGCTTTACGTCACCGGCAGCTCCACGATCGCGCCGGCACCGGACGATCTGGTGGCACTCGGCCAGGGCTTTGTGCCGGTAGCGCTTTCGCGCTGGATCGGTGGGGTGATCTTCCTGATTCTTGTTGCGCTCACGGTGCGCCGGCGCATGCGCCGCACCAAGCTCAACTTGCATCAGGCACCGCTATGGATCGATGTCGCACGACTCGTCGCCATCGGCGTGTTCGTTGCGGGCTTTATCCACATGCTGAACGATGCCAACGGCATCCCGATTCCGGTCATGATCCTGCTGGCGCTGCTTGCCGTATTCACCTATGTCTCGACGCAGACCGTGTTCGGCCGGCATGTCTATGCCGTAGGCGGCAACATGGAAGCGACGCGCCTGTCCGGCGTGAACGTCGGCCGCGTAAAGCTGGTGGTCTTCGCGCTGATGGGTCTCATGTGCGCCTTCGCCGGCATCATCACCGTGGCGCGCACCGGCTCGGGTTCGCCCTCGGCGGGGACCGGCGCCGAACTGGATGCGATCTCCGCCTGTTTCATCGGCGGCACCTCGATGCGCGGCGGTTCTGGCACGGTCTATGGCGCCTTGATCGGCGCGCTGGTGATGGCCAGCCTCGACAGCGGCATGCAGCTCATGGATGTCGACAACTCCTGGCAGATGATCGTCAAGGGCGGCATCCTGGTGCTGGCGGTATGGGTGGATGTGTTGTCGGGTTCGAATCGAGGGTAGGGATACGTGGTCGAGGTCGCCTAACGCGGCCTCGATGCCGAACGCAGCGGAATATCCTTGAGCAACCATGCCAGCATAAAGCCGATCGCTGCCACGCACGCAGCGATATAGAACACTCCGTGCAACGATTCATCGAACGCGCTTAGAAATTTCGCATGCAGTTCCGGTGACAGCTTGTTGATCATTTCCGGTCGCAGTACGCGGGGTGGCGCGTTCGGCGGTGCCTTTGGCATGAAGTCGGCGATGCGGTCGTTGAGTCGCAGCGTAAAAAGCGCGCCAAAGGTCGCCACGCCGATCGAGCCGCCGATCGAGCGGAACAAGGTGACGCCGGATGTCGCCACGCCCAGATATTTGAAATCGACACTGTTTTGCGCGGCAAGAATCAGTACCTGCATCACCATGCCCAGGCCCGCGCCAAGAATGCCCGCATAGAGGTAGAGCATCGCGATAGGCGTGTGTTCTTCCAGCGTGCCGAGCAACCCTAAGCCGATCGAGGCGATGGCCATGCCGGCGATGGGGAACATGCGGTAGCGGCCGATCTTGCTGATGACGCGCCCGCTGATGATCGAGGTCACCAGTACGCCGCCCATCAAGGGAATCAACTGCGTGCCCGCACCGGTCGGCGAAGCGCCTTTGACGACTTGCAGATACAGCGGCAGGTAAGTGATCGAGCCAAACAGCGACGCACCTACCAGCAGGCCGATCACGCTGCACAACAGGAACGTGCGTTGCTTGAAAAGATGCAGCGGAATGATCGGTTCCTTGGCTTTGCGTTCCTCCATCACGAAGCCTGCCAGCGAGATCAGGCCAAATATCAGCGTCGCCCACAATTGGCCAGACGTCCACGGAAGAATCGTGCCGCCCTGCGTCGTGAACAGGATGATCGACGTCAACGCGATTGCGAGGAACAGGGCGCCGAAATAGTCGATCTCGTGTTTGACGTGCTTGGTATGCGGGTGAAACACCGCCGCGATCACCAGCAACGCGAGAACGCCCAGCGGCAGGTTGATATAGAAGATCCAGCGCCAGCTCAGATGCTCGACGATAAAGCCGCCAAGCAAGGGGCCGATCACCGTTGCCAGGCCGTAAACGCCGCCAAGCAGGCCCTGGTAACGGCCGCGTTCGGCCGGCGGGATCACGTCGCCGATCGCCGCCATCGTCACTACCAGCAGCCCACCACCGCCCAGGCCCTGCAAGGCGCGCGTGAGGATCAACTGATCCATCGTCTGCGCCAGTCCGCACAACACCGAGCCCAGCAGAAAGATCACGATGGCCGTTTGCAGCACGATTTTCCGGCCGAACAGGTCGCCGAACTTGCCGTATAGCGGCACCACGATGGTGGAGGAGAGCAGGTAGGCCGTGACCACCCACGACAGGGACTCGAACCCGCCCAGCTCGCCAACGATGGTCGGCAGGGCGGTGGAGACGATGGTCTGATCCAGCGCCGCCAGCAGCAGGACCAGCATCAGGGCACCGAACAGCACGTGGATCGGGGGATGCGTCGGCGTGGTGGCCGGGGCTGGCTCCGACGGCAATGCGGCGTCTTGCGGCAACGGTTGGGAGGACATCGCTGGGCTTTAAATTAATTAATGTGTTTATTAATATCTCAAGAGTTGGGCCGCCCGTCAATCTGTCGGGTGCGGCCCTTTAGAATGGGAGGACTTACGGAGCCCCTGTGTCGACCGAAACCAGTAAACCCGTCCGCCGCCCCGGGCGACCCGCCGGACCCGCTGCCAGCAAGGATCAGCGCGAGCGTCTGCTCGATATCGCGCTGGAGCTGTTCGCGCGCCACGGTGTGGCGGACACCACGCTCAGCGCGATCGCGCGCAAGGCCGGCATGACGCCGGCGATGGCGCACTATTACTTCAAGACGCGCGAGCAGTTGTTCGATCTATTGATCGATGAACGCATCATGCCGGCGCGGGCGAACATCGAAGAAGTGTTCCAGGCCCATCCTGGCGACCCGATCAAGGCGTTGAGCCTGATCGCCGAACGGCTGGTCGCCACCAACGCACGTCTGCCATGGTTCGGTGCGTTGTGGATCCGCGAGATGATCAGCGACAACGACATCTTCAAACAGCACATGCGCAAACGCTTTGGTGTCGAGCGCCAGGCGGCGATGTTCGAAAACGTCAGGCGCTGGCAGAAAGAAGGCAAGCTCAATCCGGACATCGAACCGGCGTTGTTGTTCGTGTCGCTGCTTGGCCTGACCACGCTGCCGATGGCGGCCGTGCGTCGTTGGAAGGGCGATCCCCTGTCGGCACATATCGATGCGCAGATCATTGCGCGGCATGCGGTGGCGATGTTGACGCATGGGATCAGCCCGGGGCCAGGGTAACGCTGCGATCCCGACTACAGGCAACCTCGTATAGCTGCGTTTTTTCTTATCGTCATCCCGGCGCAGGCCGAGATCCAGTGGCTTCGGTTGTCAGTTTTCGCCAGCACCCAATGATGAAGCCACTGGGTTCAGGCCTACGCCGGAATGACGAGTAGGGAGCTATTCGAGACACTCTGAAATCGTGGCCATACTGCCACCATATCGCTACGTGCTGTGGAACAACGTAATGCGATGCTCCTCTGGCAGATGCGACGCCTGAAGCCAGGTGGTCTGCGCCAGCACGGCTGTGCAGGGCCCAAGGCTTGCAATTCGTATGGGCCGCCGCGCCGCTTCGTATTCAAGCTTCGCCATCACCTGCTCCAGCAATGCGCCGGTCACCGGTGTGTAGAGATAGAACACCGTGCCGTTGCTTAAGTCGGCCTCGCGCAGATCCTGGCAGGCGAAGCCGGCGCGTTCGAGCCCAAGCGCTGCCGCCGCCTCGGTTGCACTCTGGACATACGCAAGCTCCCGTTCGATACCGATGCTGCGCGCAGGCGTGCATATCGCGGTAAGCAACGAGACATGCCCCAATCCCGCGCCCAGATCGATCAGCAGATCGTCCTTGCGCAGCTGGCACAGCTGGAGCAGATCGAAAATCCGCCGCGCCGGTGTCGGCTGGTAGAACACCATGTCTCTTTCCAGCGAGGCAATTTCACCGCGTGGCTCAGGCAGTTGCAGCACACCACTGATCAAGGCATCGCGGTAGTCGTAGGCCGGCGAGGCATCGTCGGATGATTCAAGCCACAGGCGCATCGCGTCGCGTCCTTCACCCCGAAAAATCGCCTCGCGAATCGATTGGTATAACGCCTGGTTGAGGGCTTCGATGTCCGCTATGGCCTGCCGCACAGCGCTATCGGCGGGGCGGTCGAGGAGCTCTTCTTCCAGGCGGTCCAGCCGCGCGATGCGTTCACGCAGTTCGAGGTGTGGCTCATTTCGCATGGCGGAAGTATGCGCACAAAAAAGGCCGCGAGCGCGGCCTTTTCTGCAGGCAAACCCAAGCGGGCTTACTTCAACTTGGCATCCGCGCGCAGCGCTTCGGCCTTGTCGGTCTTTTCCCAGGAGAACGCGCTGTAGGTCTTGCCGTCCGGACCCTTCACTTCGTAAGGGGTGCGGCCGAAATGACCATAGCTGGCGGTCTGCTGATACATCGGGTGGATCAGGTCGAGCATCTTGATGATGCCGTACGGGCGCAGATCGAAGTGCTTGCGGATCAGCTTCTCGATCTTCTCGTCCGAGATCTTGCCGGTACCGAAGGTGGTGACCGAAATCGAGGTCGGCTCGGCCACGCCGATGGCGTAGGAGACCTGCACTTCGCAACGGTCGGCAATGCCGGCGGCAACGATGTTCTTGGCCACGTAGCGGGCAGCATAAGCGGCCGAACGATCCACCTTGGACGGATCCTTGCCCGAGAACGCGCCACCACCGTGACGAGCCCAGCCACCGTAGGTGTCGACGATGATCTTGCGGCCGGTCAGGCCGCAGTCGCCCACCGGGCCACCGATCACGAACTTGCCGGTCGGATTGATATGGAACTTGGTGCCCTTGTGCAGCAACTTGGCAGGCAGCACGGGCTTGAGGATGTGCTCGCGCACCGCCTCGACCAGGTCTTTCTGCTTGACGTTCGGATCGTGCTGGGTCGACAGCACCACCGCATCGATGGCCACGGCTTCGCCGTTTTCATAGCGCAGGGTGACCTGGCTCTTGGCGTCCGGGCGCAGCCACGGCAGCGGCGAGTTCTTCTTCTTGCGGACCTTGGCCTGCTGCTCGACCAGACGATGCGAGTAGTAGATCGCCGCCGGCATGTAGTCCTTGGTTTCGTTGGTGGCGTAGCCGAACATCAGGCCCTGGTCGCCGGCGCCCTGTTCTTCGGGCTTCTTGCGGTCCACGCCCTGGTTGATGTCCGGGGACTGCTTGCCGATCAGGTTCAGCACGCCGCAGGTCTCGCCGTCGAAACCGACGTCGGACGAGTCGTAGCCGATATCCACGATGACCTTGCGGGTCAGCGCTTCCAGGTCGATCCAGGCGCTGGTGGTGACTTCGCCGGCGACGATGGCGACGCCCGTCTTCACCATGGTTTCGCAAGCCACGCGGGCGCGCGGATCCTGAGCCAGGATCGCGTCGAGAACGGCGTCGGAAATCTGGTCGGCAACTTTGTCCGGATGGCCTTCGGACACCGACTCAGAGGTAAAGAGGTAGTTGCTCATCGGGGCAAATATCCTTCTTTTCGGATAAAGAGATAAAAGGGGCGCACAGGATACACGGACCGGGGCGCGATTTCACTGCCCAGTATGCCCCCGGAAACACTGAAATGGGATGACAGTGGGCGCCCGTTCATGCCTCTGGCCAGGGTCAGGCATGCCGGGCCGGCCGGAGGCGGTTATGCTCCATGGCTTTGGCAGGCAAGGAGTTTCCGATGAAGCAAGCCCGTCTGGCGCGCAGCGCCATGCTCCTGGTGATCGGTTGGCTGCTGGCCGCCGGCTCGGTGCTGGCCCGACAGCCACCGCCGCAGCAATGGGCGCCGGATATCGCCGCTTTTACGGCGCAGGACCAGACCCAGGCGCCGCCCCAGCGCGGTGTGCTGTTTATCGGCAGCTCGTCGATCCACGCCTGGACCAGCCTGGCTGGCGATTTCCCCGGCGTGCCGGTGATCAATCGTGGTTTTGGCGGCTCGGCCATCGCCGATTCCACCTTCTACGTCGATCGCATCGTCACGCCTTATCACCCGCGTGTGATCGTCATGTACGCCGGCGACAACGACATCGCCGAAGGCGCTACCTCTGCCGAGGTAATCCATGATTTCCAGGCATTTGTCGCGCGCGTACGCCACGACCTGCCGGAGACGAAAATCGTCTATATCTCGATCAAGCCCAGCATCGCCCGGGAAAATCTCTGGCCGCAAATGCACGAGGCCAACGAGGGCATCGCGCATTGGATAAAGGGCAAGTCCGGCCTGCGCTTCGTGGATATCGGCCCCGCGATGGTCGATGCACAGAGCCATCCGCGACCGGAATTGCTCCGGGCGGATGGCCTGCACATGACCCCAGCGGGCTACGCGATCTGGGTGAATGCGCTTAAGCCGCTGTTAGCGAGCTATGGCTTTGAGGCGCAGTAGTTCATCGCCCCGAAATCGACACATCCGGACACGCTGATGCGCTCGGCAAACTAGGAAGGACGGCGTTTGCGCCCTGATCGAGAGGTCCGGTCCTGGCTGTCTTGAGACGATTTGCGCGGCACCAGATCGCTATGCTCGCCGCTTATCTTTCGCATGGCCTCTTGCGCGACTTTGGTAACCGCCACCTTGGTCTCTGTCGAGACGACACGCTGTTGCAGCCTGGAAGAAGCGCCTACGTCCAGATTTTTGCGACCAGCGAGTGGCTGTCCTGCATCTCTGAATGTTTCGTTGCGAACCTCGGCATTGATGGCGCGCCGGATGACAGTGGAATTTGACAGGGCCATGTTCGGCAGATGTGCTTCAACGGCGTCGTAGACGCGAGCGCGTCGTTCGCTCACCTGGGCGTTGCCTCCACTCTGTGACAGATTGAGATCCGCCAGCACGGCAGTCGTGTCCTTCAACGGCGTGAAGCGCGAAGGTAGCTCGTTATCCATAGCCGATACAGAGCGCTCGACAGCATGCAGCTTGCCCTGGTTCTTCAGATTGGGCTTCAAATAGTGCTGCAGGGGAACGATGGCGCCAGGCACAGGACCTTGCAGCGAAGAGAACTTATTGGAGGTGAGGAAGTCACCTTCAACGCTATAGGCTCGTACTTGGCCTTGGCCGGCCTTATGCAGAAAATCGTCGGCCGTCTTTCCTTTGGAGGTTAGTACGCGTTGCATCGACTTTTTATGCAATGCGGCGGGATTGACAATGACGGCGGTATTACCCGTGGTCACTGAGGCCATCGTGGCTAGTCCGCCACCGAGCGAATGCCCGGTAAATGCGACGTTCTTGCCCCAGCTTGAGTACACCATTTTTGACAGGCGCTCGGCTAATTCATATTGCTTGGTTTCAAAACCCATGCCTTGGCCGAGATTGACCGCCGCAGCCTTGCGCAGTCCTTCTTCAGGTACGGTGCCGCGAAACGCGACCATATAGGATTCGCCGCGTCCCTGTTCGTTATGGGCGAAGATGCGCGCCCGGAAACCGGATTGACTGTCCGTAAGCGGCGCCCCATCGCCTTGCCTCTTTGCCGCATCCACCACGCCTGGCGGGTATTCGTCACGCTTTAATTCGCGCCAGCCGGCTGGCAGCTCCATGGTGTTGGCATCTGTATAAACGGCGCGACAAAGTATCATCAGATCACGATCGAATTTGGCATTCGGCTCGGTGCCTTCCAGTTCGTTGCTGATAGCCATGATGTTCTCTCCTTTTGAGCGAGCTGTCCTATTCCATGTATGTATCAGGCCGGCGGTGCCGGCGGCATATACGGCGGCACGTACCAGGCCGGTGGTGCCGCGGGTACCCCGGGGGGATCGATTACGCGCGAGGAAAACAATGTCTCCTTGTACCAGCGAATCTTGCCGCCACGCACCGGTTTGCACGAACGTGCGAACACAAGGATCTCGTCGGCACCCAGCTCCATCACTTCCTGCGGAAGGAGCAGGGCGCGGCTCTGTTCGGAGTCGCTGACGCTACGCGAGCCCTGGGAAAACATATCCGGTCGCGACGTTGAGGATGACTTGACGGTATTAGTGCCCAGTTCATTGCTGATCTCGGTAGCGGAGCCGATATCCGCCGGCGTGTAAGAGATACGCACGGCATGGTTCTGAAAGAACGTCTTGGCTGCTTCTTCGCCATAGACTTCGCGGATCTGGCTTGGCGACTGGAAGATCGGCAGAAGTCTCACGCCGTAGCCACGCAGGAAGGCAATCGCATCGACGATCAGCGGAAGCTTGCCCAGCGACTTGAATTCGTCCAGCAGCAACAGGCATTGACGCGACAGTTCCTTGTTGTGCTCAGGCAGTTCGCGCGTGTTGAGATCGACGACCTGCTGGAAGAATAAATTCACCAACGGCGCGAGCCGGCCCAGGTTATCCGGCGTGATGCCGATGTATATGCTCATGTTGCGCTTGCGCAGGGCATTGAGATCGAAGTCGTTGGCAGACGTCGCCGCATCGAGAATCGGGTTGAGAAACAGCTCCAGTCGCGAGGTAAAGGTCTTGCGGATCGATGTACGCGTATCGTCGGCGGTATTGGCGTAGTCCAGCAGGGCGCTTTCGCAAAGCACCGAAAGCGGATTACGCGCCAGGCGCCGGTCGTTGATGATGTCGATCAGGCGGTTTTCGGTATCGGCGAAGGCTTCGCGCGCCACTTGACCCAACGTCAATGGAATGCCTGGCGTCTCCATGATGTAAAGCACGATGCCCAGAAAGAAAGAGCGGCAGCTGGCGCTCCAGATCGGGTCGGCGCCGTCGACGTCGGGGAAGATGATGTTGCCGATCTTCTGGATATCGTCCACGCGCAGTCCTTCCTCATAGCGGATATACCCCAGAGGATTCCAGCGATGCGTGCGCTGTTGCGGCGACGCAGGGTCGAACAGGTACACCTCGTGGCCGTGCTGTTTGCGAAAGCCGGCGGTGAGCGTCCAGTTCTCCTGTTTGATATCCAGCACGATGATCGAGTGATTCCAGTTAAGCAGGTTGGGAATCACCACGCCCACACCCTTGCCCGAGCCGGTCGGCGCGGCAAGCATCACGTGCGGAAACTGCGCGAGCCCGGCGCTGAGAAAGCGGTTGCCGAGGCGTCCGAGAAGGATGCCGTCGCCGTCGTTGGTCAACAGGCCGGCGCGCCGTATCTCGGGCAGATTGGCAAAGCGCGCCTTACCATGTAGAGCTTGTCGAGGCTTTAGCCACAGCAGGGCGATGGGCGAAAGCACCACGGCAGTCGCCGCCAGTGCGCTGATGGCCAGCTTCTTCCGTACAACAGGATCGCCGCCATAGAAGTGGCGATAGCTGAGCCAGCTCATCAGGTCCGGCGCCGGACCCTCGCCGCGAAACGCAAGCCAGTGAAAGGCTACGCCGGCGAGGTAAAGCCAAAGCGGTATCGCACCGAGGACCAGTACGACAGCCAGCGTCGCTTTAAGCCAGGATGGAACGTTTGCGCTCTGGCTCATAGTAGATTCCGGTGACGCAGCGTCGGCCGTTTACCACGCTGAACTGAATGACGATGTCGACAAGCATGAAAAGAAGCTGCTTGATATCTTCGCGGGACAGGTGCGCGCCTCCGGGTGATTCCTTGACCAGCAGCATCAGCTGTTCGATGGCCAGACGCGGACTGGTGGCGTGGACGGAACTGATCGATCCTGGATGTCCGGAGTTGACGTTGCGAATGAAGTAGAAGGCTTCTTCGCTGCGCAATTCGGCAAGCATGATGCGGTCCGGCTTCATGCGCAGGCACGATTCGAGCAACAGTTTCGGCGTGGCATTGCTCACGCCTTGCCCGTCCTTGGAATAAAAAAGCCGCACGTGGTTGGGCTGGTTGCGTATCTCCAGCTCGGGTGTGTCCTCGATCGTGATCAGACGTTCATTGGTGGGAATCAGATCCACCAGCGTCTTCATGATGGTGGTCTTGCCCGAGCCGGTGGCGCCGGAGACGACGATGTTCTGGCGGTGCTGTACCGCCAGTTCGAGAAATGCCCGAATCCGTCCGGCGCGCAGATGCTCGTGCAACTGGGATTCGAGCGCCTCATTGACGTCGTTCCCGAGTACGACGCGTTCGAAGGCACCCCCGCGTTCGTAGTCGGCCAGCGTCAGTCGCAACTGCGAAGGTTTGCGGATGGTCAGGCTGACCGTGCCTTGCGGCACGGCCGGTGGAACGATGGCCTGCACGCGCTCGCCACCGGGCAGGGCCGCCGAAACGACAGGCGCATTCTCCGAGATCGTCTGATGCGTGGACGTGGCGATCAGCTTGGCCAGCATGCGCAGATGGTCATAGCTGAGTTCGGGCATGTCGTGCCGCTGCCAGCCTTCACGCCCTTCCGTCCAGGCCTCCCCGGGGCGATTAACGACCACCTCGGTGATCTCGCCCGCCAGCAGCCGCTGGAGCGGCTGCAAATACGTGGCGATGGCCGAGCCGCCGCTGTAATCGTCGATCGCTACGGCGTTCATGGCACCTCGTGCTTGGGAGCGAGCGTATAGACACTGCCGAAGTAAAGGTCTCTTGCGACGAAGATGCCGACGTGGCCGCCTTGCGCGCGGTCGAGGGTCGGCGGAATGTTGACTGTGCTCTCGACGATAATCGCGGCTGCGTCGTTCGCGGAGCTGGCGCTGTTGCTGAAATTGATGGTGCTATTGCCGTTGGATCGATTTGAATTGGCGGCGTACTGCGCTGCATCGTCCACTACGGATACCAGCATGGCCGCGCCGAATCGCTGCCAGAAGTGATGGTTGATCTTGCCTTCCAGGCCGGAGCGGCCAAGCGCATCGGTGTTGGGCGAATCGAGGTTGATGATGACGCCGTTGGGTGTTTCCGCGCGCGTCCACAGCACGAAGACGCGATCCATGCCCTGCCGCAGCTGTGCGGACTGATACTGCCCGACGATGCGGGTACCTCGTTCGAGCAGCAGCACATGGCCATTGGTCGAGTAAACGTTGCGGCTGAGCGTGCATGTGGTCATGCCAGGCAGCTGGCTGTTGATGGCCGTCACCAGGGAGCAGTCGAGAAAACTGCCCTGTGTCAGGGTGAGGTCGGGATCGGTCAGTTGTCCGGCCGACACCTCCACGGTGCGGGTGGCGCTCAACGCGCTGCTCAAGGACGAGCCGCCACCACCCGAGCTGCTTCCGGCAGCTGTCGCGCCAAGCGTTGCCGCTTGGGTCGTCGGCTTCGTTCTTGCTCCGCCCATGGCCAGCAGCGGCGCGCGTTTGCGGCGTTCGGCAAGGTCCATGGTGGCTTTCTGCGCGGCCGTCAGCCCTGCCGTGGAGGCCGGGGCCGGGTCCTTGGCCGTCGGCGGAGGCGGCGGGGCGTTCTTCGCATTGAATGCATCGCGAGTCAGATCGGGCAGTCCGCGTTCAAGCGTGGCCTCCTTCTGCTTGCCTTCGCCACGGTGGCGCAGTTTGTCGAGCATGGCGCGCGATCCCATCGATGTTGCCAAGATCGCGCAACAGCCAATGGCAAATAACAGCAAGTATTTATTGCCTTTGCGCTTGCTGCCTACCTGCGGGATGCCACGCGCGTCGGAGTCGCTGCCGCGATCGGTGGATTCGGCGTTATCAGCATCACGGAACATGTGCGCCTCCGGAGGTCGGCTCGGCCATGACGCCTTCCACCTTCAAGGTAGGTGCCGGCAACGTGGGCGCAGCCGGTTGAGCAGCGCGTGCAGGCGGCGCTACCTTCGAACGTGCAGCGGGAGTCCGCAGTACGCGTTCGACATCCGGGCTGGCTGTTCCCGTGGGCGTCGCGATGCCGTAAGGGTTGTAGCTGCGATTTTCCAGGCACGCGACCGACTGGCCCTTACGTAGTACCAGCTTGCGCGCGGTCAGTTGAACAACGTAGCGGTCGCCATTCATCGCACCATTGGCGATGCTTTCGCTGCCGTCGGCGTTGATCGTGAAAACCGAGGGAATCTCCTGCGCGCCTGGGAAGCGCAGGTAGGTGAAACGGCCATCGTCATAGGCTTCGATCGGGCGAATCTCGCGTGAGCCACAGGCGTAGTAATTCCAGTTGAGCGGAAGCGCGTTCTTCTGGAACGACGATTCGACCCGGCGCGCATAGGCTTCCGCAGCAAGCCTCTCCATGTCGGCCTTGGACTTGGCTGCCAGGTCTTCCGGATAAAGCACGCGGATCTGGAAATACATCGACCGGTCCTGCAGCGAACGGCTCTGCCGCGCGTCCAACGCGAACTGGTAGACACGCCGGTCGGTGATCACCGTCATGTTTGTCACCGCGTTGTCTTCGCGAGGCTTGACGAACAGGTGGTTGCCGGAGGGCGCGATTTCCCAGGCGAGCGAATCGCCAAGTGCGATGTCCTGCACCGACTCGCCCGGAGCCAGCTCGATATCGGTCGAGTAGCCGTAATGCCCGACGACCTTGATGACGTCATCGCGGTTGTAAGTCACTGTTTTCATGCGCGCGTCGAAACGCCCTTTGTTAGGTGACGCTTCGCCATGTACGAGCGAAGTTGCCACGCACAGCGACATGGCAAGCAGTAATAGACGCCTGGTCACTTGGTTTGTCCCGTGGTTTCCGGATCGAGGCGATAATCGGTGGCCTGGAAGCCGACGGGATTGATCAGCCGCGACTTCGCATCCATCGATGCCTTGGAATATTTGTAGGTAATGGTGGCGATCCAGTGCGTCTCGACCGGCTCGGCGTTGGGCCGGCGTTCGGTGCGGGTAAAGCGCACCTGAGCAACACCTTCGCCGAGGAAGGCGATCGAATTGACGACGATCTCCACCGCGCCTTCCTTGCCGTAGACCTTGCTGGGCGAGCGGGGATTCTTAGGATTGATCGCCTGGTAATAGGCGTCGCCGACCTGGCGTGTGGACATCAGCGATACCGCTTCATAGTCGGAGTACGCCAGAGCATCCGAATACTCCTCGCGATAATTGACATATCGGGAGAGGAAATATTTATCGATGGCCTCGTCGAACTCGACGGTATTTCCGTCAAGGCGGCTGATGATATCGGCGCCACCGCTCGACTTGTCTACGCGTACCACAAAGGGCTCGACCGTTTTCAGTGGCGTGAGGAGCGCAACTGCCAGGCAGGCACTGAGGCCGATGGCAATGCCCAGGCCAGCAAACAACCATGCGCGTCGCTCGCTTTTGCGCGCGCGCGACACTTCGGTAGTCTCCCAGGCGCGCGACGCCTCCAGGAAAGCGGTGATTTCAGGGCTGCTCACGGCTGAGCATCCTTCAAATAATGCTCCGGTGCGTTGACAGGCACATAAGTGCCCTTGCACTGCGGAGCCTTCTGCAGTCCCTTGCCGCAGGCGGCGAGCATGAGGGTGATACACACAGCAAGTAAGGCGTGACGAACGGTCAAAACATTGCTCCAGTTAGGCCGAATAATTCATCGAGGGAAGTTGAGTCGCGCGCGGGAGCGACCCGCGGTAGCCACGCTGCTGGCCGCGGAGGCCGCCGCGGAACCGGCGGATCGGCCGGCAGACGAGACGCTGGATACCGCAGCACGTGCCGTCTGGGCGTGGCCCTGCGATTGAGCAACCTTGCCCATAGCGCGGCTCACAAGGCTCTGTCCCGACATCTGAGCGCCGCTGACGAGTGCGCTGGCGATCGATTTCGTTTCAAAGAGTGCCGCAATGATGGCGGCGGTCGCGCCGATGATCTTGAGCATGCCGACCAGCGCATCCAGAGCATCGCCACCCTCGATGGTCGCCATATATTTTTCCATGAGGGTAAAACACAGCGAAATGGTGGTGGCGATCAGAATGAATAGCAGCGAAAAACTGATGATCTGGCTTAGCCAACCATCGAAATATTTGTATGTCGACTGGAAGATGGCCAAGAGAATGAACAGCGGGCCAACAGCGAGCACGATGGACAGGCCGATATACGCAACGAACACGAGGGCGGTGGCGATCCCTGCGATGACGGCGACACATATGAAAATGATGATCGCCAGGATGTAGTAGACGATATAACTGAAATGGAACAAGCCAAATTTACGGTTGCCGTATTCCCATATGTCGCTTCCTATGTCGAAACCTCTCTCGACGGATTTGTCGATGATGCTCGCCAGACCGACCGAGTCGCCTGCGCTGCCCTGGGAAATGATGCGGGAGGAAATTTCCGCTGGCACCTTGAGGAAGAAATCGGCGACGTCCTGCTGATAGGTGCCGGCCGTCAGACCAAGAAGCACGACGAAGCAGATGCGCAGGATTCGATAGATACCATCCTTGAGCGGCTCGTTCACTCGTCCCGAAGCGATGCCCGCGCCCCAAAGCAGGACATAGATCGTCAGCATGGCAATGGCGCCTGGCTCGATGATCTGGATCAGATTGCTTGAATTGGTGTTGACCGCGTCCTGAACGATTTTGACGATGTCATCCAGGAAGAATTTTGCGATTTCGATAGCAATCATGGCAAGTCACTTCAGATGGATAGGCGAGCGCGCCTCGCATGGAGACGCGCTCGCGATGATCGGCACGACGGTTAGTTCGAGCCTTCGTCCTTATCTCTCAAGGACAGATCCTTGATGGACTGGTAAGCCTTGGCGTACTCGGATTCCTGCAGCAGACCGTTCATCGACTGGGCGCGGACCAGCTCATTGGTGATCATGCTGTTCTCGATCTGGATGCGAGCCTGCAGGTCGGCGATCTCCTTGAGCGAGGAGGTTTTGTCGATCTGCTCCTGAAGCTGCTTGAGCTTCTCGGTGCGGATGACGCTCGATTCGTAAGCCTGGGCATTCAGTGCGCTGCCGTTGGTGCTGCGCTGGACGCCCTGGTCAAGGGAATACTTGGCGGCTTCCTCGTTGGATTTACCTGCCAGTTCTTTCTCTTCTGCGTTGAACTTGTCGCCAATGGCGGTTGCCAGTTCCTCGACACGGCCGCCGCCCTTGTAGGCCTCCAGCGTTTCCTGCCAGTTTCGTGGGATCGAATCCCCATAATCCTGCGTCTGGATACTGCCTTTGCCACTCGAGCCGGTGACCGCGTCATTGGTTTTTTTAACTTCGCCGGTCTGCTGCTTGAGTTCGTCCAATTGCTTGGCCATATCGGCTAGCTGTTGCTGGAGCACGGCGGTCTGTGCCTGCTGCTCCTGATAGGACTTGGCGTCGTGAACGGCTTGCTCGCCGCCCGTCCCGCCGCCTGAGGGTGGCGACGTGGTGTTGTCGACGTAATCTTGGGCATGGCCTGGAATCGCTGCGGCAAAGAGCAGGCACAGCGTCGTGGCTTTCAGCACGGTTTTCCTTTCCATGAATCACTCCTCGTGGGTGGGTGTTGAATGCAGCGCCTATTGGCGCTCGCGGCGAAGCTGATGAAAGACCGGCAGCCAGTCATCGGGTTGAGGGCCGACTCGCGCGATGGCGCGCTCGGACAGCTCGACACTACCGGCGGTGCTGGAAAGCACCGCCAGGTCGTCGTCGAAGCCGTGCAGGTTGAGTTCGCATACGGTCGAATGCGAGCCCTGCTTGAAGAGAAAGCCACGAAGATTCTGCTCGACCATGTCCTTTCGCACGATTTCATACTCGCGCTCGCTGAGCTTGAAGCCGTCGATGTAATCTTCGCGCGCCGCTTTCGGGTTGGGCAGATAAAGCTGGCTGACACATTGTTCGATGAGCTGACGACTGATGCGTGAGCGCAGGACATCGGATGGGCTCTGCGTACCGAAGAGCGCAAGCGCGTTGCGCTTTCGATAGGTCTTGACGGCATCCAGCGCCTTGCCTTCGAAGTATTCGTCCTGAAGCATCTTCCAGAACTCATCCATGTTCAGGATGAAGCGTCGCCCATCGATGAGCTGCTCCATGCGGTGGAACAGGTACATGACAGTGACGGTCCGGGTTTCATCGTTCTCGAGGAAGTCGGTCACATCAAAGCCGAAATGGCGGCCGCCGGAAAACTCCAGCAGGTCGCGCGGATTGTCCAGCAGCCAGCCCAGCGAGCCGCCCGTGCACCATTTGCGGAAACGTGCGGCGTTGCCGTTGGGATCGGTCGGATCGAAAAATTCCAGGAGGGCTGAAAAGCGCCTCGCTTCGAACGGCATGGCATAAATGCCGTCAACCGCATCCTGGATTTCCTTCTCCCGTTGCGGAGAGAAACGATAGTCCAGCTCTTCGCCGCGGATGCAGCGTTTGACTAGCTGGATAAGCATGCTCCGGTTGCCGGGTGTGTCTTCCATGGCGCACGGATTGAAGCCTGTCGGTATGCCGTTTTTGAGGGTCGCGTAATGGCCGCCCATGGCGCGGATGAAGTTGGCCTGGCCTTGATCCTTGTCGAAGGTAAATACCGTCGGTTTGTATTTTTCCGCCTGAGCCAGCATGAACGCCTGAATCACGGTCTTGCCTGCGCCGGTCGGTCCCAGCAGCAGGGTATGGCCCGGCACACGATCGTCGGAATCGGCCTCGTTCACGCCACGGCGTGATGATGGCGGCAGATGAAAATTGAAATAGAACGGGGTGCCCGAGGTCGTTTTCAACAACGTCAGCGCATCACCCCATTGATTGCCGTGCAGGCGGCCATGCGGATAATTGTGGAATCCCGTATAACCGATGATATTGCTCGAACTGATCGGCGCCGGTCGTGGACGAAGCTGAAAGTTGCCCGGCAGTTGGGAAAAGAAAGCCGCTTCGATGCATTCGTCTTCACGGGCGACCAGAAAGCCGGCGTCTGCCAGCACGGATCGCACCGTCGCCACGCGCTCGGTCAGCGTCTTGTTGTCGTCGGCGAGCAATTGCAGGCTCAGGTGATGCTCACCGAATACCGAGCGGCCGGCCACCAGGTCATCCAGCGCTTGAGCGATGTCGTTGACCTGGGTCTGGGAAGCGTCTTCCACGTTGACCAGAAGTCGTTGCTGTTTTTGCAATGCAGCCATCGCCTTGCCACGGCTGAACATGCTGAAGGACTGCGTCAGCACGAACGGAAACGGCAGCGTAAGCAGCACATTCAGATGCCCCGGTTCAGTGCGTTCGATCTGATAGGCAGCCGCGCCGAGCATGGCGCCTATCTGGGACCGGTCGGGCAGCCGCAGTTCGAACTGATCCACGCCGAAGGAAACACGGGCATTGGTCATGCCGTGAGCTGCGCGTCCCTTGGGTACGGCGATGCGTTGGCGTTCGCCATTGATCAGCAGTGCCAGGAATTCCAGCGTTTCGGAAAAAACCACGCCGTTTTGCTGGTACAGCTCAAGTCGGCGTGCGCCGTAGCGGGCGAGTGCAGCCATCACCGTATTGCATATTTCGTCGAGCCGGGCGCTCGCGTCGTGGATGGATTCGCGGACGCTCTCCTGCGTGCGGCGTGTTCCGAAGTTCAACAGCGAACCACGGGATAGCTTGCCGCGAACCAGAACGGTCAGATAATGTGAATTGACCATCATCTGCAAGCCGCTGAGACTCGCGCGATAGCGGCTGTTGAGACGTCCCGCAAAGTCATCGTCGAAATAGCCGCCGGGATACTCCGAGCGCGGTTCGCGCACCGTATGCACCCATAGCGCAATGTCTTCCGAAGCGATATTGCGTATCAGACCGGTCAAGGCGTCGTGCCATGCCTGAATGTCTTCGTCATCGGCGGCCTCGTGCGCGGCGCCGTTGATCTTGATGATCGTCAACGTATCGCCCGCCTGGGTACGCAGATTGTGTGGGGACACCATGGAGGTGTAGGGCACATACTCCTGCAAGGAGCGCGAGCGATTGATCAACGACTGTTTTGGCGACAGCATCGTGGTTCCGGTCAGTAACGCTTGCGGGACGGCAGTGGCGAGTACGAACCGCTATGCCAGTAGGCGCGCGCCATGTGCCGTCCTTTGGTATTGAGCTGAAGGGCGACATAGCGCAGCGCGCGAGGATCGCGGGCGCAGACCAGCCGGGCGAGCCCGTACAGGACGCCGCCCATGCCGAGTGCGCCGATCTTCCAGCTCACATCGGCGTGCAGGATGCCGGCGACCAGGAACGCGATGGTGCTGCCTGCCAGCACGAAGATGAGTACTTCCACCGGCAGACCGAGCATGCTGGGTGGACGGGTCAGGCCACCGAACAACGGGTCGCTTCGCAAGGCCACGATCAGCCGCCGCCACCGTAAAGGGCATTGACCACTTCGGTAGCCAGGCCCGCGACGATGGCGCCTACCAGCACCTGTCCGACCGTCACCCAGCTCATACGGCCGAATGCAGCCAGCACGCCGGAGCCGAGCACAGCGACGACGAGAATGGATTGAACGGCCGTCTTGATCCACTCGACGGCTTTGTCGGCCTTTGCGCCAATGTCCTGAGCAAATGCCAGCTCCGGGCAGAAGAGCACCGTGGTCACTAGCGCGACCATCAGCAGCAGCTGTGTCGATGGCCTGCTGGCGATGGCCAGGATGCGGGGCATGGTGATGGTACGAGACATGATTGACTCCTCCTTGGGTCAGTGACGAGACGAGCGTGACCTGGCGAAGGTCATGGAGACGCTCGCCAAGGCGGTAATGGGGTTGAAGGGGGTTAACGAATCAGCGCGCGTTTTCGGCGAGTTTTTTCCAGCGCGCCTGGCCAAAGACGTCCCAGCTCGGTGGGGTCTTTTCGATGCCAAGGGTTTCTACCGCGCCAGTGAGCCAGCGCTCGACGACATCAGGCGACTCGCCCTGGGCCACGCGCTCATTGGCTTTGTTTATAAGCGCCGTGACGCGCGGATCATTGTTCTGCTCATCGCTGCGTGGCAACGCTGCCTGGATGGCGTCATTGCCCGCATGACTGATGGGGGCGGCGAGATAGGTGGCGAACGACGCGCACAAGATCAGCGGTATAGACATCCATTTCATTCCAGACAAACTCTTCATGAGTTGACGGAATGCTAGCACTGACAAATTGTCAGTGGTTTAAAACAAATCCTAATTTCAAAGTTGCTTATGCTCGGCCGTCTGATGCCCGTTTATAAAGTCCAATATGTCCTTAAGTACATATTCATGCCCCAGTGGTCGAGACAACGAAAACACCAGAGACGAATGGCCCATGCCGGGATAGACGCGCATCGTCACATCCTCGTGTTGAGCAAGCATGGCGTTATCCAGGGAATAGGTGTTGGCGATGTCGACTTCCTTGTCCGCCGTACCGTGCAGCAGCAGCATCGGCGGTTCGTGGCCTGTCACGAAGTGAACGGGTTCGGCGCGCAACTGTTCCTGGGTCGAGCGGCCGAATACGTCGAGCATGTCCTTCTCAAACGGCGGAATCGGGACGAAGTCGTAGCAGCCGGCCAGGCCGATAAGACCAGCGAGGTCGTTCGGGCGCCGCCCATAGGCGGTTAGCCAGGAAGGGTCGGTGGCCAGTAGTGCGGCGATCTGGCCTCCCGCCGAATGGCCCATGATGAAGATGTCCTCGGGAGAAGCATCGAGTTCTTCGGCGTGGTCGAACGTCCATGCGACGGCCTCGGCCGCGTCGTGCATGAACCCGTCCATGGTGACCTGCGGATATTTGCGGTAGTCCGGGATGACTACGGTGACCCCGTGCGACGCGAGTGAGGCGCCGACGAAGCGGTACCAGTTGCGCTGCCCCCGCACCCAGCTTCCACCATAGAAGAAGACCACGACGGGAGCATGGATAGCATGAATGGGACGATAGACGTCCAAAGCCAGATGCTGCTGCTTGTCGAACTCGACCGAGCGTTGCGCAACGATGCCTTGCCGTTGGTCGGTAGCGTTAAGGCCGGCAAAAAGCGTCGCTTCGCAGCCGCCCAACAGCAGCGACAACCCCAATAACAGCAGTTTCGGTAATGCTGAAACCCATGTGGCGCGCAGGTGCGGCCGTCCGTTTACCGGCGTAAGCCGGTCAGGCGGCGATGCGCGGAGCATCCCGCAGGCCGTCGAAATATTCGCGGGTCAACCGTAGCTGTTCTTCGGCAGCTTCCGCACGCAGCGCCACGTGGCGGAACGCGGCATTTTCCGGGCGATCCTTGGCGTACCAGCCAAGATGTTTGCGTGCGATGCGCACGCCTTGCTCCTCGCCATAGAACGCGTAGAGCTGATGAAGATGATCCACCAGGATCGCGCAGATTTCGGTGAGCGAAGGCTCTGGCAGATGCTCGCCGGTGGCAAGGTAGTGCGCAATCTCGCGAAAGATCCAGGGCCGGCCCTGCGCGCCTCGGCCGATCATCACCGCATCTGCGTTGGTGGCTTTCAGGACATGGCGTGCCTGCTCGGGCGTGGTCACGTCGCCGTTGGCAAGTACAGGGATATGCACGGTAGCCTTGATCGCCGCGATGGTTTCGTACTCTGCCTCGCCCTCATATTTGTCTGCGCGCGTGCGCCCATGCACTGCCAGCGCCGCAATGCCTGCATCCTCAGCGATGCGAGCGATAGTGAGTGCATTCCTGTGCTCGCGGTCCCAGCCGGTACGGATCTTCAACGTTACCGGCACGGACACCGCGTCGACGACTGCCTTGACGATACGTGCCACCAGCGGCTCGTCCTGCAACAGCGCCGAGCCCGACCACACGTTGCAGACCTTTTTGGCCGGGCAGCCCATATTGATGTCGATGATCTGGGCGCCATTGTCCACGTTGAAGCGGGCTGCCTCGGCCAGCATGGCCGGATCGTAACCGGCGATCTGGACGCTGACCGGCTCGGGCTCGCCCTCGTGATCCATGCGCTTGAGCGACTTGCGAGTGCGCCAGAGGCGGGGGTCGGCGTTGGTCATTTCCGACACGGCCAAGCCCGCACCCAGCCGTTTACACAGCAGGCGGAAGGGCTTGTCGGTGACCCCGGCCATCGGTGCGAGCACCACGGCGGGGTCGATACGGTAGGGGCCGATCTGCATAACCGGTCCATTGTAACGGGGAAGGGAGCGCCGAATCGCTATAATGGCGCCGTTGGCACTCAACGCGGGGGGCGTCGGTCAATGCTACGGGGGGCCTGGGGCGTATTCCTGATTGCCGGACTATGGCTGCCGATTGCGGCGGCTGTGCCGGCGCCCCATGTCTCGATGAACCTGTTGCGGGGCCCGGCAGTGACCGATCCGGCCGGGACCATCACCAAGGTACGGGCCGAACTGGATGCTGTCGACCCGGCGCTCACCGCGGCCCGCGAGCGAGCTCTACTGTGGGGTATGGGCACGGCCGCCATCAACGCGAACGACGATTCCGCTCTTACCGAATCGCTATTGCGCCTGGACAATATGGCCAACACGGCCGCCGATCCGGTCGCCGCCGCCACCGCGGGTTTTCTGCGCTCGCGCCACGATATCGCCAATGGGTTGGGCGACAGCGACGGTGGCGGTTTGAGCAATGCCTTGCTGGCCGCCGACAAGGTGCTCGGACACGCCGATCCGCAGATCGTCGCCTGGGCGCGCTTTCAGCTCTGTGACGCTTTTGCTCTGGACGAGAAGGCGGACAAGGCGCTGGAGGCCTGTCACCGTGCGGAGAGTAGCTATGCCGCATTGGGTGACCGTTGGGGTGTCGCCGATGCGCTCAACGATGAAGGCATCGCCTTGATGTCGCTCAGCCGCTATGCCGAAGCGGCAGCGACGTATCAGCGTGCACGTACGGAATTCAATCGCATCCATGCCGATGAGCTGGGCGTAATGGTCGGCGACAATCTGGCGCAGGCCTATCTGCAACTAGGTCGTCCCGCCGAAGCGTTGCCGCTGTCGCAAACCTCGCTGAAGCACGAACTTGCCGCCGGGCGAATCAGCGACTCGTTGTTTTCCAGCGCCGACGTTGCGCGTGCAGAGGCGGCCCTGGGTCATCCTCAAGAAGCCTACGAACGCATTCGTGCCACCGTAGCGCAGGCTCGAGATGCCGGCATCGGGGGGCAGTTGACCGATCTTTTGAAAACCGAGAGTGAGCTGGCCGAGCAGGCCGGGCAACTGAAACAGGCGCTGGCGGATGTGCGCGAAGTGCTTGCATTCGACAATGCGACCAACACGCCGAAGTTGCGTGCCATGGAAGCCGAGCTGGAGCATCGCTACACCACGCGCGAAAAGGAGCTGCAGATCGGTGAGTTGGAGCGCAGCAACCGGCTCAAGGATCTACAGCTGAAAACCGCGCAAATCGAAGCGCGTGCCGAGCAGCAACGACAGAAGCTGATCAATCTGATCGCGATTCTGATCGCCAGCGCGCTGGTAGCCATTAGCGTGCTGCTGTTCCAGTTGTGGCGCGGACAGCGTCGTCACGCGGCCGAGTTGCGTGCACAGACCCTGCGCGATCCATTGACCGGCATCGACAACCGTCGTGCATTTCAGGAGCGCGCACTGTCGCTGCTCGATTCGCGTCGCGTCCCATCGGCACACCCGCATGCCTTGCTATTGATCGATATCGATCACTTCAAGGCCATCAACGATAGCGTCGGTCACCCGCAAGGTGATCTCGTGCTGCTGGAAGTGTCGAGCTATCTCTCTGCAAACGTCGATTCGGCCTGTCATCTCGCCCGTATCGGCGGCGAAGAGTTTGCCGTGCTGTGCCCTGCCTACGGTACCGATGCGGCGATGCGTTTGGCCGAGACCCTGCGCGAGGGCGTGGCGACGCTCCTGCTTACTGGGGAGTTGAGACATCTGCGAGTGACGATCAGTATCGGCGTGGCGTTGTTCGACGGCACGCATTGCCATGATCTGTCGACGTGGATGCGCGCGGCGGACGGTGCGCTTTATTCGGCCAAGTCGTGTGGGCGCGACCGTGTCATGGCAAGTGCGGCCTGATCAGTACAGGCCGGGCAACAACCGCCAGGTCCGCGCACGATAGGTGTCCCAACGGGTACCGAATGCTTCGGCGAGCACGCGCTCCTCTACCTGGATACGGCGCAGAAATACCGGCACGGTCAACAACACGATAGCCAGCAGGGATACGGTATTGCCGATCGCCAGGCCCAGGCCGATCAGGGCCATCAGCGCGCCGGTATAGGACGGGTGCCGCAAGAAACGATAAGGGCCGTCGTCGATCAGCGGCTGGTCGGCGGCAATGGCGACGTTCACGGTAAACCAGCGGCCGAGATAGATGATCGAATACCAGCGAAGGATCAGGCCGGTGATCACCATGATGTCGCCGATGGTCGCCAGCGTGGATTCCCAAGGCAATTGCCATACAGGCTGATGCAAGGACACCGCCGCCCAATAGGCGATGAACATGGCCACCGGGATGGCGGTCCAGAACAATGCCAGCGAACCGGAATCTTTGTTGGTCGCGCCGCTCTTGGCGCGGCGGCTCAATGAGAGGACCGTTTCGGAAACACCGAAGACGACGCCCAGCCAAACGGGAGATATCAGCATCGCAACCGGCCCCTGCCCCAGAGAAGAATCGATGGAGTGGACTATGCGCCGGGTGCCGGCTGATGGCGAGTCGCGCCGGTCAGCCGGTTCACGTGACGGATGTCAGTTCGACGCCGGATGGAAACGGATCGCTCCGCTTCCGAACTAACCGGCTCTCAGCCAACGTGCTCGAGCACGCCCGCGATGGTCGCCGTCATGAACGTCGCCAACGAACCACCCAGCACCGCGCGCAGACCGAGGCGAGCCAGGTCGGCACGACGTCCCGGTGCCAGCCCGCCGATACCGCCGATCTGGATCGCGATGGACGAGAAGTTGGCGAAGCCGCACAACGCATACGTAGCGATCAGGCGGCTCTGCGGCAGCAACTGGTCGGTGTGCTTGGAAAGATCGACATAGGCGACGAATTCGTTGATCACCACCTTCTCGCCGATAAAGCTGCCCACCAGCGTCGCGTCCTGCCACGGCACGCCGATCAGCCAGGCGATCGGCGAGAGAATCCAGCCGAAAATGGTCTGCAGGCTCAAGGCCACGTCGTGCCCGGCCATGCCGGAGAGCCAGCCATTGAGCGAGCCGGTGCCGCCCCAGGTGCTGGTGCCCAGCCACTGGATCGGGCCGTTGAGCAGGGCGATCAGCGCGATAAACGCCAGCAGCATCGCGCCGACGTTCATCGCCAGCTTCAGGCCATCGCCGGCGCCGGTGGCGGCGGCATCGATCACATTCGCGGTCGTTTTCTCGACCTCGATCTTTACCGTGCCACGGGTCAGCGGCACGCCGGTTTCCGGCACCAGGATCTTGGCCAGCATCATGGTGGCCGGTGCGGCCATCACCGAGGCGGTAAGCAGGTGTTTGGCGTAGAACTGCATTTCGACCGGATCGTTATGGCCGAGCAGGCCGACATAGGCGGCCATCACGGAGCCGGCGATATGCGCCATGCCGCCGATCATCACCGTCATCAGTTCCGACTCGGTCATGCGCTCGATATACGGCTTGATCGTCAGCGGCGCCTCGGTCTGGCCGATAAACACGCTGGCGCATACGCTGGTGGTTTCCGCACCGGAGACGCGCATGACCTTGGTGATCACCCAGGCCATCGCCTGCACGATCTTCTGCATCACGCCCAGGTGATACAGCACACCGGTGAGCGAGGCAAAGAACACGATCGTCGGCAGCACGTTCACCGCGAAGATAAAGCCGAAATTCTTGGTGTCCATCAGACTGCCGAAAATGAAGTTGGAGCCTTCATTGACGTAGCTCATCAGCTTCACGAAGCCGCCGGCGATGGCGTTGAACACATCGCGGCCCAGCGGCAGTTTGAGCACCGCCGAGGCGAACACGATCTGCAACAACACGCCCGTACCGACCAGTTTCCAGTCGACGGCGCGCTTATTGTTGGAAAACAGAAACGCGATGCCCAAAAGCATCGCAAGGCCGAACAGGCCGAAAAGGATATGGCCCAGCAATTCCATCGTATTTGAACCCCGCAGATACGGCCGCAGGGTCCCCTTAGGCCATCAAAAATGCTCACAAAACAATCAAAGAGTAGAGGAGGGCGCCCTAGGCGGCAAGCTGCGCTGCGGGCAGGTGAGCCGGCGCGGGGGCAAAGCCTATAAAATGGCGCCACCCCGCCCCGGAGTCGCCGCATGAGCCTGTTCCTGACCATTGCCCTGGTGCAAATCATTGCGTTGATGACGCCGGGCCCGGATTTCTTCTTCGTTTCCCAGACGGCCGTCAGTCGCTCGCGCCGGCAGGCGTTCTTCGGGGTGGTCGGTATCGCCCTGGGCGTGGCGATCTGGGCGGCCCTGGCCTTGCTGGGCCTGCAGTTGCTGCTGCAGAAGCTGGCGTGGCTGAGCCGGGCGATGACGATTGCCGGCGGCCTCTATCTGACCTGGATGGGCGTGAAGATGCTGCGCGGCGCTTTTACCGCGCCCAAGGTGGCTGGCGAGCCGCGCGCGGTACTGCAGCAAGGCGACCTGGCGACCCTGCGGGCCGGGTTGTTCACCAACCTGGCCAACCCCAAAGCCATCATCTATTTCGGCAGCGTGTTCTCCGCCTTCCTCGGCAGCGGTGTGGGCCATGCGGCTCGCTGGGGCATCTGGGTGCTGGTGGTGGCCGAGACCGTGTTGTGGTTCGCGGTGGTGGCGGCCGTGTTCGCCATGCCCGCCATGCGCCGCGGTTACCTGCGCCTGTCACGTTGGATCGACGGTTTTGCCGGTGCCATCTTCGTGGCGTTCGGCCTGCACCTGATCTTTGCTCGTCGAACGTGATAAAGGCGGCGGCTCGGTGTTGGCGGTCAGCGCCTCCTGCTTGAGCTGCTTCCGCTTGATCCAGAACATGACCGCTCCCAGCGGGAACGAGATCGAAAGTATCCAGGGGCTGTAGATCCGCGCCACCGCCGATGCGCTCAATAATTGGATCGAAATCAATTGGAAGCTGAACTCACCCGTGCTCCAGTTCAAGCTGAGCGTGACAACGCCGAGCAAGGTTGCAACGGCCCACAGCCATTTACGTCGGCGAATCGGTGTGCGCAGGCACACGATGAAGCTGGCAAAGCAAAATAGCGGTAACGCGGCGACGAGCGCCGCGATCAACCAGTAGGACACCGGCTTGCCAGAGAGCGTAAAAGTGCTTCTCTGTGCCAGAGACTGGGTCTCGCGCTGCACGTGCATGCCGGCAACTTCCAGCTCGTTTCCGCTTCTTACCAGCACCACGTTCGCCAGAACCCAGCTCTGGGGAAACTGATATTCGTAAGTAAGATTATAGGTCGTGCTTCCCGGCTTATTGCTGGACACGCGCGACATCATGTACGTCCCGACGACTTTCGTCGACACGATCTCGCCCGGTGGGAATTCATCGGCCATTTTCCCTAGCGTTGCGTCGAGCCCGGGTGTGCTGCGCAGCTTAGGCGCGAACGCGGTCTCGACCTGGTCGAGCTGACGCTCACGCAGTTGCTTCAAGACGTTCTGCGCGTATTCCGATTCTGGATGCGGTACCAGTTTGTCGATCGCTTCCTGCTGGGTGCACGCGACAATCCCCAACCCGAGCCCAAGTACAAGGAACAATCGCATCCAACGCGGGCTATTTCCTATGTCCGACACACCTGCTCTCCGATAGCTGGATCACACCCGACCAATGACTATAACGCGCGCCCGTCGTAATGGGTGACCGGAATGGCTTCCAGGTCGACGCCTTCCAGGCAGCGGATATTGATAGCTGCCATCCGGTTGCCCTTCGGGTCGGTGCCAGTGCCGAACGGATGCATGCCGCAGGTGGCGCAGAAGTGATGCTTGATCGCGTGCTTGTTGAAGGTATAGGTGCTCAGGTTCGCCTCCGGCGTCTCCAGATGCAGTTGGTCGTAACCCACGAACCACATCAGTGCGCCTTTGCGCTGGCAGATCGAACAGTTGCAGGCCATCGCCTGGGTCGGTTCGCCATCGACTTCGAAACGGATATTGCCGCAGTGGCAGCTGCCTTTCATGATGTTTTCCTCCTTCAGGGGCGCGCCTGAGACCTTGAGGATGCCGCCCTAATCGGGCGCTGTCTTGACGCTTCGCATCAAAAAAAGCCCCGCTCGAAGGGCGGGGCTTTCGCAGATCCATTTAAATCTTGAGCGTGGGGACATCCACCTTGGCCATAAGCCGCTCGGTAAAGTGTTTGTCCTTGTAGTAACGGATCTTGTCGCACAGCACCGGATGCGGGATGCCTTCGTAGAGGAAAACCTCCTTGTCCGGTCCCATCGCCTTGAGCTCCTGCGGCAGCATCAATGCACGGCGCTCTTCGGATTCGCTGCGCGAATCGCCACCCTTGGCACGCGTGCGGTTTTCCTTGCGCACGGTGGTATAGCCGAGCATGTCGGAGTAATCGTTGGCGTCCTGCTGCTCGCGCGGTGCGTAGACGATCTGCAGGGCGTGGTTGGTGATCAGCGTGCGCGAAACGTCCTTGCCGTAGGTGGCATCGAGCTGGGCCATGCTCTGGATGATCGGCAGCAGGCGGATGTTGTAGCCGGCCATATAGGACACCGCCGAGGCGATGATCTCGACCTTGCCGATCGAAGTGAATTCGTCCATCAGCAGCAGGCACTGGTACTTGAGCGCCTTGTTGTTCTGCGGCAGTTCCTTGGTGTTCTGGTTGATCAACTGGCTGAAGAACAGATTGACGATCAATCGGGCCTCGGCCAGCTTGTTGGGCTGGATGCCGATGTAAATGGTCATGCGCTTCTTGCGCACATCGGTGAGCAGGAAGTCGTCGGCGCTGGTAGCCGCATCGAGCACCGGATTGATCCAGGCGTTGAGCGGTTCCTTGAAGGTGCCGAGGATCGAAGCAAAAGTCTCGTCGGCCTGCGACAGCATGTTGGAGAACGCCGAGCGAGCATTGCCGGACAGGAACGCCTGCTGCGAGAGCTGCTGGTACAGCTTTTTCAGATCGGTACCGTCGCCGGAAGAAAGGCGATACACCTGGCCCAGGGTCGGCTTGCTACGCAGCGCGATAGGGATGTTGCGTGCTTCGTCGTCTTCCCATTTCTCGAACAGGTACAGGGTGAAGGCCATGAAGGCGTTGCGCGCCTGGCTGACCCAGAATTTCTGATCGTCCGAGCCGTCCGGGTAGAGCATGGTGGCGATGCTCATCAAGTCGGAGACGCGGAACGCCGGATCCGACGACACATAGGTCAGCGGGTTCCAGCGATGGGTTCGGCGGTCTTCGGCAAAGGGGTTGAAGAGATAGATCTCCTGCCCCTGCGAGGCGCGCCAGCCGGAGGTGAGCTCGAAGTTCTCCTGCTTGATATCGAGCACCACCATCGACTCCTGGTACTCGAGCAGATTGGGGATGACCACACCCACGCCTTTACCCGATCGGGTAGGGGCGGCCAGGATCACGAACTGCTGGCCGCTCAGGCGTACCAGGTCGCCCTTGAACTTGCCCACGATGATGCCGTTGCCGGAGGCCTTGAACATGCCGTGCTTGTTCAGGTCGCCGCTGTTGGCGAAGCGCGCATCGCCGTGCATGGCTTGCTTCTTGGGACGGCCGATAAAGTAGAACGCGATCAGCCAAAGGATCAGCGGCACGCCAAAGCCGATATAGCCGCCGATCTTGATCTTGTTGACGTAAGGAGCCACCTGGGGCAGGTCCAGGGCGCCGATGTAGCTCCAATACGTCCCGAACCCGAGCTCCGCCGTGCCGAGCTTAAGCAGCAGCAGCGTACATAGCCCGGACAAGTATTCGCCTGCGGCCAGCGCTGCAAGCAACAGCACCGTTACCCAAATCCACTTGCTCTTACTCATGAAATCCTGCCCTGAAATGTCGCCCCCTGACGGGGCCTCCTCTGAATGACGCCATTCTCGCGCATCAAGCCGATCACGTCATGCGCATGGAGGGGTTCTGTTGCTGGGTTTGTTCGTGTTGAGAAGCTTGCGCCCGCTGGTGCTGATCGATCTGCTGTAACGATTGTGTGCTCTTGTCCAGCGGGGTCGCCATGGCCTGCTGCGTGTGAACGTCGGCAATCTGTTTGAATGGCGAATTGAGATCGCCCTGGACAGCGAAAGCGCGCGATCCGTCGTCGCTCAAGGCGACATGGTTGATCTGGCTCATGCCGTCCTGTTTGGCGGCCACCACCAGTGCGCCTGCCAGGTTGCTGCTGCCTTGATCGGGTGTGCGGCTGTGGGCTGCATCGAGTCGATGCACGCCCTGTAACGCCTGATTGAACATGGCGTGGTCCGGATGAGCGACCTGGTCGAGCCGGGCCGTCGGTTTGGCCGCCGCATTGCTTTCGAACAGGTGGGACGGATGGCGCAGCGTATCGAAGACCTGCGACGCTTTGTCGCTTACGTTCTTGCGAGCCGCGTCCAAAGCCTCCGAGGCTTCATGTAATTTCTCGCCGATGGCGTGCTTTGCGGCATCGAAGGCTTGAACCGCATCATGGCCGACCTTTTGTGCGGTTTGCTCGACAAAGTGCACGCCCTTGGACAGGTCGTCGGTCACCGTCTTGCGAGCCGCGTCGACCGCATGTTCGACGCGGTCCACCGTATGGTGCGCTACCTCGGATACCTTGTGGCCGATATTCTCCGCGGTCTTATGCAGCGCATCGTAAGTCTGGGCGAGTTTTTGCGCGGCGGCATGCTCGAGCGACTCCGCGCCGTGCACGACGGCCCTGGGAATTTCCCAACCTGCCGAAATGACCTTGCGAGCATCCATTACGTCGGTCCTGTACCGATCGATCATGCCCTTATGCGCTTCATAACGCGCTTCGTTTTCCGGCGACATGATCGATTGACCGAGCGTCTTGCCGTTGGGCACGAAATTATCGATCGCGTGCGCGCTCAGGCTGGTTGCCGCCACGGCGATCGGATTGCGCAGGCTGAGCGCGGTACTGTTGTCGCGGTAGCCGTCCTTGGTGAGCTTGTCGATATCCTGTTGCACGGCAAAGGTACGGACTTCGCCGAAATGCGCGCTCGCCGCGCTCACCACGTCGGTAGCACGCACGTTGTCGATGACTTGATTGCCGCCCTTGGGAATGCCCTCGAGCAAGCCAGCCGCGCCATAGGCATTGAAGGTCTGGCCGTGCAGCCCGAATTTATAGGCGGTGGCTTCGGCCAGCGTGCCACCCAGCGAATGCCCGGTAACCGTCACATCGGCGGTGTAATGTCCCTTCGCAGCGTCGCTTTTGGCTTCATCCATGACACGCTTGGTAAAGGCCACTGCATCGCCCATCTGCAGGTTCAGGCCCGTCAGCACCATGCCGCCGTCGGTGATGACGCCATCGCGTATCACCTGTTCGGTGCCGCGATGGGCAATGACCACCTCGCCGGTATCCAGGCGCTGGTAGGCGGTGCCCTGGTAGCCGGTGACCGGATCGTTCATATGATCCATCACGCGGTACGAGACGCCGCCCAGCTCGACCTTGCTATTGTTCTCGCGCGTCTTGTACGAGTCCTGCGACAGCAGGGCATAGTCGGTTGCACTGAGCGTCATTGGAAATCTTCCTTGGCGGCGAGCGTGACCGTAAATACGTCGGTGCGCGACTCGGGCTGAAAGAGCGAGCGGTTGGTGGTGCCGAAGGCGCTATGCGGCTTGGTGTTGTCGGTGTAATCGCCTTTGACGAAGTACGTCGACACCGCGTGTTGCGCCTCGATGTCCTTATGAAAAATAGCCGGGCTGAATTCGACGGCGTTATTCTTCAGCACCGCCGAAGCGGCAACGACCTGCCAGTGGCAGATCCCGAGCCCGTAGTAATCCTCGTCCTGCATCAGATCGGCGTAGATCGCGCCGATATAGACATTGCCCGCTTCGTGCTTGAACACCACCGGTACCTTCTCTTCCGGGGCGATCGTGGCGCCGCTGACCGGCTCGAGCGGGACGCATTCGTCGTTGGCGACCTTGTACTCCACGAACCCGGTGATCGAATCGAACGGACCGGGCGCGCCATCGACCGTCAGAGTGATGTCGTAGCGCTTTTTCGGTGTCGGATTGTGTTTGATCGCGGGGTTTTTCATAGCGGTTGCATAAGCCGAAGTGAGAAAGCCGAAAGCCAGCACGGGAAGCGCACGGCGCAAGCCTTGTGCGAAGTACATGTCGATATCTCCTGGCCGCCCCGGACGATGTAGAGGCGCGCATGATCGGAGTGTCTGCCGAGGGCCATCCTAACGCTCGTGCGTCAGGCGAGGAGGGGCATGCTGGTGGGCTTCATGCTCTGCCCGACGTTCGGCACGGTGCTCCTGGATGACCTCGACAATGTGCCAATGGCGCTCCTGCATCGCTTGTTGCTGCTCAGTGACGCTGCTCAGCATCTCCAGCGACGCGCTGCTGCCCTTGACCGGCGTGATAGCGGCCTCGGCGGTGGACACGCCGGCGATCCGCTTGAGTGGCGAATCGATCTCGCCTTGCACGGCATAGGTATGCGCCTTGTCTTCACTCAGGATGACGTGATCGATTTTGCTCAACCCCTCGCGTCGTGCGGCAACGGTCAGTGCGGCAGCCAGATTTTCACTATGCTCGCCGGGATCACGCTGGTGCTGTTCGTCCAGTTTACGTACGGCACCAAGTGCCTGCTTGTAAAGCGCATGATCGGGGTGCGCAGTGTTGTCCAGTTGCGCTCCGGCAGCGCTGGCGAGGATGTCCCGACGAATCGCATCGCAGGTTTGCGTGTCGGCTATTCCGTCGACACGCAGACGGCGATCGTCCTGAAATCGACTCACGGCCGCAGCGGTAAGCGGGCCGTACTCGCCGTCGGCCTGCAATGCACGGCCTGCTGTGGCGCCATAGCCCAATCGGGCGAGGTCGGACTGCAGCTTGCGCACGTTATCTCCACGCGCGCCCTGTTCCAGCGAGGCGCGTGACGGGGCGACCTCCGCTTCGCGTTGGCTCCGCGTTTCGGCCGGACGCTGAGGCGCGCCCGCCGCCGGTGTGGTACTCGCTTCGTGCAACGGCTTACGGACCTGGAACTCGGGCTTTGCGCGCAACGCGCCGACAATTTCGAAGTCGCCTCCGTTCCAGTAGCCGCCAGGACGTGTTCCGGTGGTTACCAGAGCCGGTCCGGTGCTCACCTGGGAGCCGAAAAACTGGATATTTCCCTGCGCGTCGTAGCCCCGGAAGATGCCCACGTGCTGACCATGTCCACTGCGGAACATGATGATATCGCCTGCCTGCAGCGCGCCATGCTGGCGGCTCGCATCCGCCGCGGAAATCACATCGAAATGTTCGCGTGCATACGGCGTAGTGCGTTTGCCTTCGAACAATTGCGAGGTGGCGAAAGGGGTCTTGCCGACGTCGTAGCCGGCGTTGCGCAACCCGCGCCAGACAAGCGAGGAGCAGTCCACGCCACGCAAGCCATCCCCATCCAGGTCCTGCTCGGTACGGCTCGCGTCGGAACGACGATTGGGCGAATGGTTTTTCAGTGGGCCATCGCCGCGACCGTATTCGTAGCGTCGTCCCTCTTGCGTGAAGTGGCGATATGCTTCTTCAAAGATCTCGCGACCCATACAGCCTCCGGCTATCGATCCAACAATATCGTTAAAGCCCGTTCGAAAATTCGCTGAAATTCTCGGCCTTTACCCAGCCCGTTGCGCAGGCGCCGGTATAGTTGCCATCGGCACCTGCATGACAAGGAGCTGCCTGTGCCGGCACGGCCCATTCGATGGGCAACTTCTCCGGTCCGCATACCGACTTGCCCTTGCAGGCTTTGACGCTGTCGCGCGGTATGGCTTTCAGGTAATACCAGACGACGTCGTTGTGCCCCGCGACGCGTGCTTCGGCGGTAGCGCAAACCAGTTGTTCATCGTGCAGCTTCGCGACGACCTTTCCGTTCGGAAAACCATCCTGCACCACAACCGTCGACGATACTGTGGCGTACACCATGCCGTAGAAGCCATGGGCGCCGCAGCCGTCAGGATAGGTGGCGATCTCGAAATCTCCGTAAGTGCATTGGAGATTCCAGCCTTTGTCCTGGCGAGCGCAGGTAATCCCCGGCAATCCGGAAACCGAGCCGGGCAAGTTGGCTACATCGGCTCGCCCGGTCTGACCGGTCGACGTGGGGGCAGGCAACGCATAAGCGGCTCCGAATACACAAAGCGCCACAACGATCAGCCACGCACTCGTTTTGATGACACGGGTTGAACACTTCACCGGCATTCCTTCGCAAAAACGCGGGTGGCTGCCTGTTTCACGCCTCTGGCGGCGGCAGCCTCCCGGAAAGTGCTTGTACAGCCTGTTTTGTTATCTCGTTGCCGATCGAGCATTGAGCGATTCGGTGGATGTCTTGCGTTTGCCGCTGCCCTTCCGGTTTTCGTAGAAGACTTCCAGCCACTGTTCCGGTCGCAGGTCATCGGCCTTGACGCCTTCCGCTGCGGCGCGCTCCTGCAAGATCTCATGCATGATCTCGATATTGTCCGTCGAGGCAGAGATCACCGAGAGTGCGTCGTCGAGGCCGCGCAGGTTCAACTGGCAGACGGATGAGGCGTGGCCCTGCTTGACCAGGAAGCAGCGCGAGCGCTCGTCGAGGCTCACGACGACCTGATATTCGGCATCAGTCAGCTTGAGGCCTTCGATATAGTCTTCGCGGCTGGCGTTGGGATTGGGCAGCAGGATCATGGTCGCGGTCTGCTCGATCAACGACGCGGCGATGTCGCTGGCGAGCGCGTCTTCCGGACTCTGCGTGGCGAAGATCCCCAAGCCGTTCTGCTTACGGATGGTCTTCTGCTTGTTCTTGGCGAATTCTTTCAAGCCACCCTTGCCGTCGAGAATCTTCCAGAACTCGTCCATGACGTAGATCAGCGGGCGACCATCGATCAGCTCTTCCAGGCGGTGCAGCAGGTAATTGATCACCGGCGCTCGTACTTCCGCGTTATCGATGATGTCGGTGTAGTCGAAGCCGATGATGTTGGCTTTTTCCAGGTCGATGGTGTCGACCGGGTTGTCGAACACCCAGCCCAGCGAATTGCCGGCGGTCCATTTCTTCATGCGCACGAACAGGCCGTCGTCGCCCATATTGGGCAGGCTCTTCTGGAAGTTCGTCATGTTGCGCAGGTGCTGAGGGGTATCGAGCATGTTCTCTACCGCGCGGAAGATGTCTTCTTCCTCGCGCGATGAGTAGACACTCTTGCCTGCCAGCACCTTGATCAGGTCGGCCAGGAACTGCACGTTGCCTTCGTTGCGCTCGCAGTGGAACGGGTTGAAGCCGGTCGGCTTGCCGTTTTCCAGCGCGAGATAGTTGCCGCCGCAGGCGCGCACGAAAATTTCCGCGCCACGATCCTTGTCGAAGAAGAAGATCGTCGGCGAGGGCTTGAGCTTCTGTACCTGGCTGAGCAGGAAGTTGATCAGCGCGGTTTTACCGGTACCGGACTTGCCGATCACCATCGTATTGGCGATGGCTTTCTCGCCCAGCGAGTTTTCGGCCGGATGGGTGGCGTGAAAGTTGAAGTGGTAGGCCTGACCGTTGGTGGTCTGCAGCGTGGTGACGCAATCGCCCCACGGGTTATTTTCTTTTTTGCCGGTCGCGAAATTGTGCAGGGGAGAGAGACCCAGGAAGTTCAGCGAGCTGACATTCGCCAGGCGTGTGCGGAATTTCCAGTTGCCGGGCAACTGGGCGTAGAACGCGGCGGTGACCGCGAGATCTTCCTTCACCGTGACGAAGCCGGCGTTGGAGAGTTCCGCGCGGGTAGCTGCTAGCTGCTGCGACAAGGCCTCCTGGCTGGGCGCATAGATCGCGATGGTGAAGTGATACTCGCCAAGTACGAAGTTGCCTGAGGCGAGCTGATCCATGGCATGGTCGAGCTCGGCGATCTGACTGAACGCCTTGTCGCCGGACGACACCATCATGCCCTTGGTGCGGTCGAGTGCCTTGAGCGCATCATGGCGCCCCATGGGACTGAAGGAGTGCGTGATGACGTACTCGAAGTCCAGATACTTCAGGCCGTTCAAGATGCCCGGATAGGTCGCGTCCGCATACTCCTTGATATTGAGGATCGCGCCGAAATGATTCTGGCCGGTAGGCGTGGTGAGTACGAAATCGCCTGTTTTTGCGGAGAATCGTTGCTTGCTCACCGGTAGATAGTCATAAACCGGCGCTTTGAGAACCGGCACCGGTTCATCGATGCGGTTGAGGATATACCCGTAGAATTCCAGGATTTCGGAGAACACGACACCATTGGCGGCTTCGTACATGCCAAGACGATTGGGCGCGTAATCTTTCAGCACCGCTTCGAGGTTGCCGGCCAGTTCCTGAATGGTGTTGACGGCTTGCAACTGCTCGGCTTCCAGCTTCGCTACGTCGCTGGACTTTTCGGCAAAGCGTTTACCACTGACTACCGGGCGGTAGAGCATGGTCAGATAAAGTTCGTTCTGCATCAGCTTCTGCGCCGACAATGCGTTGTAGTACGCATCGGACATCTGCTGATTGAACCGCTGGTTGAAGCGGCTGTTGTCCTTCAGACGCCGGCGCCGACGCAGGTCATGCACCCAGAAGGCCAGATTGACGAAATCCGGTGCACGCAACGTTTGCAGCAGGCGATTGAAACTGTTGTGGCGATGCTCGAGGTCCCACTCTTCACGACCGACGAACGGTAAACCACCCAGACGCCACACCATCAGGAAATCACCGCCCGTCGTCTTCACGACAGTAGGTGAGACATGGGTGGAGATCGGAATGAACTCGCTGATGGGGGCGTCTGGGTTAAACATGATGTCGGTACCGTCGTTATCTGAAGAAACGCCCTGGCAGATACTGCCAGGGCTTCTTTACTGCTTCGCCTTGCCCGGCTGGCGATAGTTGTTGGGCGTAAAGACCCACATGCCTTCGTTGTCCTTGACGTTCCTTACCCGCGTGCGAACTTGCAGGCGCAGTCCCAGCAGGCGGAAGATCATTTCGTCACGGCGCGCCATTTGACGCATGATGAAAATGGCCACCGGAATCAGCAGCAGGTAAAGCATGTTGCCCAGGTACATCGCCATCAGCAGGAAGCCGCCCGCACCGAGGAAAAACGGGATATAAGGGACCCCGAGAAACATCGGTGGGCGCGTGCAACCGCGAAATAGCGCGTCCTTACGCATAGTGCAGGAACTGCATGCCCGTGGTGATCGCAGCAGAGCAGGTGTTGCCGGTCGTGCCGATGACCATGTTAGCCACCTGGCCGGCTGCACCGATCAGCACGCCACCGATCAGGACGGGGGCGACGTCGCCGATGCGCTTGTGCGCAAACGCGATCTGATAACCGGAGAACACCACCGCGGCGGTCACGACGGCGATCGAGGTCATGTTCAGGATCTTGTTGACGTTGCCGAAGAAACCGCAAACCTTGTTGCCGGTCGCGGTGAAGTCAGGATTGTCCTGAGCAAATGCCAGCTCCGGCAGCAGCATGAAGGCCAGCAGAATGATGCCCATCATCAGGCCGGTCAGTACGGTCTTGGCCTGGTGTTCGGTGTACTCGTTGTGCAGTTTCGGTGCCATCTCGGTTTTCCCTCTGAATAGTTCGGTAACAGTGCGGTTGTGCGTCAACCGTTATGTCAAGAAAAGCTGCGCAATGAGCAGCTGGTTTTTACGAACTGCTTCGAACCGAAGTTCGCAGCAGTGTGGCGGCCCGAAGGCCAGCGCAGCGGGTGACAGGCTCCCGCTACGCAAAGCGAAACCGAAACCGTTCCATTGCCCTCGCGCGTGGCGGGTCGGGCCAGGATCCGTTCGGCACATTCAAAAGACAAAGGCGCCATCGCCGCTCCCCTGTCGAAGATCTGCCTGGTCGGCCGCCGGAACGGGCTGTTGCTGCCCGGCGACTTGTTGTCCGGGTGCTACCGGCTGTGCCGCTGCTTGCGGCTGGCTTTGCACTGGATCGTTTGGGCCGCGCACTTGCGGTTCGAAGACATCGTCGGATGACACCGTGCCGCCCGCCGTGGCCATCGTTGGTGCCTGTTGTTGCGACACCGCCGGCGCTATCGGCTGGTCCACGGCGCCTTGTGCCTGCGCCGGACCGTAGTTGGCTTGTTGGACCTGCTGCATCATCTGCTGCATGGAACTGATGGGGGCAGTAGGTTGCGCCTGATTCGGGTAATTGGCCTGCTGGACCTGCTGCATCATCCGTTGCAAGCCGTTGCCTGGTGTGCCGGGCGCTTGCGCCTGTGCCTGCTGATTTTGCATCTGCCCGTTGCCCTGCAACTGGGCGGCGGCCTGCGCGGCGGCGGGATCGATATCCGCCGCGGAAGCGACTGCGGGTGAAACCAGGGTGTTGAGCGCCGTATCGATCAAGGAGCTGCGGATCGCGACGCGGTATGCCGCACCCGTGGGCGTTACCGGGACCTGTACCTCGCGTACGGGTGCGGTGGCAGGCAGCGGCGTTACGCGCGGGTTGGCTGGCTGCTGACCGGCCAGCTGGATCGGCGTGACGCGAGGGCTATTGCTGGCAAGCATCGCCGTGCGATTGATCGAGTCGAATACTTTCTGGACGTAACCGGTGCGATAGCCCGTGACGAAGTTGCCCGAGTAGTAACAGCTGAAGGCCTTGCCCCAATCGCCACCGGAACTGTTGTAGCACTCGGCGAGAATCTGCGAGCCGGCCGCCAGGTTGGAGCACACCGAGAACGCCTTTTCATAGGAGTCCAGGCCGTACTTGCCGAGGTTGTTGCGATTGACTTGCGCAATACCCAACGAATAGTTGTAACCCTTCGACTCGAGCATCTGCGCCGTGACAATGGCCTCGTCCATGTTCTGCGGCTGACGCACGAGCTGACCGCCAACCACGCCGATGGCATACGGGTTCTTGCCCGACTCCACATTGACGATGTGCTGCATCACCTCGGCGGGAACCGACAGGTTGGGGCAGGACATCATTTCAATTCCAGCGATCATCTGGCGTTCTCCCGATTCGTCTATGCCCGGTTTTCCGCCAGATGGCGGCCCGGGTTGAAATCGATACCGGTGATGTAGCGGCGGCCGGCATGCGCCTTGATGTGCACGACGATGTCGATGGTCATCATCAGCAGGCGCTTGATGGTCTCGAATTCGAGACCGGCACCTTCGTTGGACGCCTTGACCATCAAGGCCAGCTGGTCCCAGGTCTGCTCGGTGCTGCCGGCGTGGCAGCTGGTGATCGAACCGGGGTGACCGGAGGCGCAGTTACGGATGAAGTAGAACGATTCGTCACCGCGCAGCTCGGCCAGGATGATGCGGTCGGGCTTCATACGCAGACACGCTTCCATGCAGCTCTTGGCGGTGACGTTGCTGGTGCTCTGACCGCCCTTGGAATAAAGCAGGTGCACTACGTTGGGCTGGTCGATGAACAGCTCGCGGGCGTCCTCGATGGTCACCAGGCGTTCGTCGGCCGGAATGTGATGTACCAGCGACTTCATGAAGGTGGTCTTGCCGCTACCGGTAGCACCGGCGACGACGATGTTCTTCTTGTTGAGCACGGCCTGGCGAAAGAAATCGGCGTAACGCCGGCTGCCGCGCAGGTCCAGCAGCTCACGATCGCCGGCGCTGATCTCCGGCGGGTTTTCCAGAATCTCGTCGAAGAAGCCGTCCGACTGATACTGGGCCAGGGTCTTGGTCTGCTTGGAGGGCAGACGGATGGTGATGGAGATCTTGCCGGCGTCGACCGCCGGCGGGATGACGAACTGCGCACGCTGACCGGTGGGGAAGGTGAGCGAGACGACCGGGTCGACATCGGTGATGCGCTGTCCGGTGTTGCTCTCGTTCACTACCGCGGTACAAAACTGGCGGGCACGCTCGAAAGTGAGAGACGGCACGTCCATGCGCTGCCAGCCGCCCCGGCTTTCCAGGTAGAGCTCGCCGGGACGGTTGATGCAGATTTCGGTGACGTCCGGCGACGCCATGAACTCCCGGATACCCAGCACTTCGTACTGGTATTCCAGGAATTCGTTTGAAACTTGTGCTAGCGCGCCGTCGTCCATTCTTCAGTTCATCGTCTTTAGGTTAGAAGCGTGCGACCACGCCACTGAAGTCGACGTCTTTGGCGACGTAGACATACAGGATCGTGCCCTGGTTGATGGTGACCGTACCCGGGCGGTTAGCCGAGTCGCGCACCGCCTGTTGCGCCAGGTTCTGCAGTGTCTGGGCGGTGTTGCTCTGGAACGGTGTTGCCGTGACGGTACCGCTACCGACGCCGACGGTCTGAGTCTTGGGGCCGTGCTCGGCCGCTTCGTACGAGAACGCGTCGCTGAGCATGCTGACCAGCAGAGCGGCGCCGATACGGCTCGGCCAATGGTTGTTGAGATAACCCGGATTGCCCGAACCGCCAAGGTTGTCGATACCGGGGCTGGCCATGTTCACGTCGATACCGGTCGGCGTCAGGATGCGATCCCAGATCACTGCCATGCGATCGCCGATCGGACCCATGTCGTACTTGCCCAGGACTTTCGAGCCCTTCGGCAACAACAGGCGCTTGCCGTTGAACGAGTACACCGGCTCGGTGACGATGCATGACGTGAAGCCGGGGATGTCGCTGATGATGCGGGTTTCCAGCACGCAGCGAATGTACGTGCCACGCTGCATCATAGTGTCAGGCGAATACAACGGTTGCGCACTGGAGATCTCGGGCAAGCCAACCGGCGAGTTCAGCGGCGCGTGCTGCTGACCGGAAAGGCCTGGCACGCGTGACCATTGTTCCTGGCCGCCCATACCCGGGCGTTGCTGTGCCGGTGCATAACCGGCGGGGGCCTGCGGGCCACCCGCGCCCGACAAGCCGTTGCCGTCGCCCGATTGCGCCGCGGCATCGCCCTGCATGCGGCGCTCCATCAGCGTAGGACCATGCGGAGCTGAAGGCGCTGCCTTGGCCTGGACCGGCAGCGGTGGGGGCGTGGGCGAAAGCTTGATCGGCTCGGGTAGTTTCGGTATTGGCCGGGCGGTCTGCTGTGCCAACTGCGGAACCGGGGCTGGCGCCTGCGGCACCGTCAGCGTCTCTTCGCGTGCCTTGGGCTTGTCGTCGTGATGCGCGCCCTTGATCACCCACACGGCAAGAAAGGCCACCAGTGCCACGATGGCTGCGAGGAACACCATCGCGCGCCGGTTCATGCGGGTCATTTCGGTCGAACGCAGCTGCGGTGCGCCGGCATCGAGATCCGGTGCCTCGGCCGCACGCTGCTGGTTCGAGTAAGGGTTGTTGGCCAACGGGTCCGACGCACGGTTCTCGCGCTGCGGCGGAACGTTTTCGTGCTCGTTCTCGTTGCCTTCGTCAGGCATATAGGGATTATTCGGGCTCACTTTTTAGTATTCCTGCGCAGTCCCACGACATTGTTTTCCTGGCGAATCACCAAAAACGGATAGGTGCCGTGCACGACGATCGTGTTGCCTTCGACGGTCGAGTTCACGAGCGAGTCTTCGCCGTGTTCCTTTTCACGCATGTAGACGGCAGGAAAATTTCCGGTCGGAAACTGCTTCATGTCGCCCATCTTGATGTAAGTGAACTGGCCATCGTCATAGACGTTGACCGGGACCAGCCACGGCGCCTTCTTGCTGCTATGCGTCGCGTAGTCGTAGTTGAAGTTGTAGTTTCGCCCTTTGACGAGCGACGTATTCAGCTGCGGGACGTCGGCCTGCTCGTCGGTCTGCTTGGAGAACGCCGAGTCGGAGGGGTAGGAGAAGGTGATCTTGTACTGCACGCCGGCACGTTTGGCCTGATCGAGCGCCTTCCAGTCGGTCGCGACCACCTTCAATTCAAAGATGTACGAATGGGTCGCCGTACGAATCATCATGTTCGTGTCGACGTCGACGTTCTTCGGCTTGAGATAGAACACGTTCTCGCGCCGGGTCAGCTCCCAGCCGCTGCTGAAACCGGTGCTGTAGTCGAGAATCTTCTCGTACGGGCTCAGCTCGATCTGGGTGGTGATGCCCAGGCCGGTGCGCACCTGGTAGACGCGGTCAGGCTGATATTCGTATTGCTGCACGACCTGTGCGCTGACTGGCAGCACAGTCGTGGCCGCAAGCAGGCCCATCACGCCGGCCAGGGCGAATTTGATTGGTCGGATCATCGACGGCCCACTCCATTAGCGGCGTTGCGTGGATCTGGCGTGGCGGGTGCCTGCGCCGGTGCATAGGATTGTGCGGGGGGCTGACCTGTCGGCGTGCCCACCGGTGCGGATTGCGGTACTGCCGTCGGCCCGAATTGCGGTCCGGCAGGCGGTGCGAACTGCGGTGCGGCAGCGGGCTGCGCGGTGCCGTCGGCAGCGGTGCCTGGTGCCGGAGCGCCGGCTTGGGTCGCCTGCGGATTGGTCGCGGCTGCCGGGTCTGCGGTCTGCTCATCGGCAGGTGCCGGGGTTTCCTGCGGGGCGGAAGTCGCGTAATCGTTGTCGACGCGATAGCCGGTCACCTGAAAGCCCAGCGGATTTTCGATACGTGACGCATCGTCCATCTTGAGGTTGCTCTTATAGGTGAATTCGATCGTCGCGAGCTTGCTATCGAGCGGGCGGGTCGCACCTGTCAGTTTTTCCATGACGCTGCGCTGGAAACGGACGGTGGCGCCGTGAGGGGCCTGGCCCTGGCCGCCGCCAAGCAGCACGATGCTGAGCAGCTTTACCCGGATGGCGCGCTCTTTCCCATAGGTCTTATAGGGATTTTCCGGGTTACCCAGTTGATATAGCGTGGTGTAGGCGGCGGCAATGTCCGGCGCAGACATGGTCAAGACCGTTGTCCAGTCGTGCAGGCCGATCAACACGTAATCGTACGATTCGCGTGCGAGTACGAAGTGCGCGACGTTGCTGCGATTGATGGCTTCGCTGGAGCTGATCTGACGGTTGGTAAAGTCTTCAGTCAGGCGTGCAACGGTACTGGTGCCGGTGTACGCGTCGGCCATGACGATGTACGGTACTTTTTCCTTCAACGGCAGCATGTAGAAGTAGCCGCCGGCGAGGATCAGCGCAAGCGCGACCGCGGTGAATGCGACCCACCATGCACGCTTTTCGCTGCGTCTGGCCAGGTCTGACACCGTAACTTCGAAATTGACCGAATGCGCGACCGCCTCGTCAATTTTCTTGCTGGATGTTTTCTTGTTGAGCATTAGCGTGCACCCATGTCAGCTGTCATGTCGAATAGGAAGGTCATGACTTGGTGCTCGCCGGTGCGTTTTGCGTTGGAGCAGCGGGCGCCGGCACTGGAGCCGCTGCCGGAGGCGCGTCGGTTGCCGGGCTGGTCGCGTCAGGGACCGAGGTCGTTGCTTCTTCGACAACGATCTGGCGATCGTTCACGGTGATCTGTACGCCTTCACTTGCGTAGATCGCGCTCAACTCCGCGGCGGCGGCTTTCGCGTTCGGCGTGTGGATCTGCGAGACCGGCTTGAACAGCGTGTAGTCCGAATGCAGCTGATAGGACAGCACCATGCCGGAGTCTTTCGACCAGCGTGTCAGCATCGCTTTGAGCGTGCCGTCCATAGGCGACGCGTAAAACGCATATGGCTGCGCAAGCGGAATTTCGGTGGGCGCATCCTGGAACCGGTTGACCGGCTTCCACGAGCCACCGAAATCCTTTGCCGGCGGAGTTCCGCAGCCGGACAAGGCCAGTGCCGCAAGCATCGAAGCGCCCCCAAGGGCTCGAGTTACGTAAACCTTTTTCACGTCGTACCCGCAAAGTGAGATTGAAATAGCTGGATTCGCGCGGAAAACCCGCGTGTCACGCTGCGTGCAAGTACTACGAGCACGCCAAAAACGCCCGCCAAAGTGGCAGCGTCAAGTCAAGGCGAATAGCAAAGCTTCGCCATCCTGCAAGGATGGCGAATGCTCGAGCAGCTTGAGAAAAAAGTCGGCGGTAAGTCCGCCCGTAATCCCCTGTTTCTTCGCTGCTACAGCGGCCGAGCAATGCGGCCGCGGACTGTAAATCGTCGATTCCATTCAGGCTCCCTGTCAGACTGGCTTTTAAAGCCGTCCACATCTTTTGAACCGTCCAATGCGTATCTTGGAAAGCGAGCGCCCCGCGCGCCCGACCCGTAGGCTTACCGAGATGACGACATTGACCCCTGGAGGGGGCCCTAGTCCCCTCGAGCCGGATTCTGACGCAAGATGTCTGATTGTGCTAGTGCACGTCAGAAAAATAAGGGTTTTTGTGTTTCAAACGATTGCATGAGGCTGCGTCGCAGCATGGCGTTTATCGAGTCATTCGTAATTTATTGCGTTCGATTGGACGGCCAAATGTGATGCGCGTCTCATTTGTTTTGATTGTCATTATCTCGTCATTGGATTGAAGGCAATGGAGACTTTGTAGGCGAATGCTGACAGATAATGTAGGCGCATTAAGATAAGTCGATTTGCAAAGCGTCAGGCAAACGTAAGACAGCGATACCTGTTTCTGTTTGATAATGATTTTTCAGGTTTTTTTGTCTGGTGCCCGGAAAGGGCTGCCGGGGACATGGGGAGCGGAGACAAGAGCCGACGGAAAACATCGTGTGTATCGCGAAATTTGCGCGGTCAGATATTCAAAACACGAATATCTCTCCTGGATGCTACCGCAGCGATAGAGCGCCGACCGTTGCGGCGAGGCGTAGCCGACCTTACTTCGCGGCTTCCGGCGCGGTCTTTACGGTAACGCGGGTGGACTCGTCGATGGGGCAGGGTGAGTCCACGCGACGCGTGTCACAGACCGTTACCTTGCCCAGATACGCCATCCACTCGGCTAGTTGCGCCTTTGACGGCTGAAAGTGAGAGGCCATCTGCACCACATACGTCGCGTCACGGCCCTGGATAAACTTGAACAGCGTGATCTCCGGCTTCTTCTGCTTGTCCTTGAAGGCGCAAACCTGTAGCCACACGTGAGTTGCGTAACCGTTCTCGCTGTTGTCGGAGAACGGCTGGACATCGGCTACATCGCAAGCCTTCGACCAGCGGTCCTTCATCTGGCCTTGGTACTTGGCGAAAAAGGAGGCGTCGCTCAAGCCACGGTAGACCTGGGTGGTCACCATGCGCGACCACTGATCCACCGTCTCGTTGGCCGGGACCATCTCCGTCAGCGAAGCACTCCCTTCGGTCTGCTCGTTGGCGATCCGGAACCCCGTTGGGAACGGTTGCAGCAGGTTCTCGCCTTGCAGGGCGGCCAGCGCGTGCCCGCACACCGACAGCAAGGCGCAGAGAGCGATGCTCCGCACGCCATGTCGACGGGTAAGAAAAGAGGCGGCAGCACGACATGTCATAGCGAATTTGGAGCCGGCTGGAAAGACCCGAGGTGGACACTACGGCCAGAACTCGCTCTTCGCAAGTTGATCCGGGCCGGCACCCCTGTCGATGCGCGAAGTGTTCGAAGCATCGCCCTCGTCACATGCTATACGCGGGATTAAGCGGCTGGGCCTTCGGATGAGTTTGATGATGTGGCTCTTGCTGCTGGGTTTCCTGATGCGCAAGCTGCTGCCAGTCCCGACTGTGCTGCTCGACGGGGGTACGCACGGCCCACGCCGTATCGACGCCGGCTAAGCGCATCGAAGGAGATAGCGGCTCGCCGTGCATGCCGAAGGCGCGCGAGGCATCGTCGCTGAGCACGACACGGTCGATGCCGGGGAGGCCTTCGCTGCGGCCCGCGACCGTCAAGGCGGCGGCAAGCCGCTCGCTGCGATGATCGGGTGCGCGGCCTTGTGAGGCATCGAGATGCTTCACCGCCTTGAGTGCGTCGTTGTAGAACGCATGATCCGGGTGAGTGGAGTGATTGAGCGAGGGGACAGGTTTGTTGTCGCCAAACAAAGAGCTAAGCTTCGCGCGGACTTGCGAAAGTCCATCCGATACCGAGTGGGCGGCAGACGATGCGGCCTCACTGGCAGCCTGCGCTTTACGGTGAATGACATCGGCGCCGTGTTGAGCGGCTTTGGCAGCATGCTGAACGGCACTGTCAGCAGCGATTTTCGCCCGATGATGTAAATCCTCTGCGCCGTGTTTAATGTCCCGGTAGGTTTCTTGTGCTTGATGCTTGATGGCATCGGTGGTGCGGTCCATAGCGTGAGACGTGCGCCTGGCGGTATCGACCGCTTTCTTCTGCGCCCATTCGGCGGCAGTGACGCCCTGGTCGATGATCTGCGCGATCTTTTCCTTCCCTTTGGCATGGGCCTCTTGGGCCGGTGCGACGGCAGCGTCGAATGCCTGAGACCGCAGTTTCTCCATCGCCTTTTGATTGGCCAGGTCAGGTACGCCTGCTTCACGGTTTTTCAGATAGGTGGCAACGACTTCGCGGTTCTGCTGGATGTGACTACGATACGCATCGATTTCAGCCTTATAGGCTTGAGCGCGCGCCTCGTTCTCCGGGCTGATGAGCGACCTCCCAAGAATGTCATTGTTCGGTAGAAAGTTTCCCATGCGGTGAGCGGTGATGCTCAAGGTCATGAACGGGTTTGGCTCGGTGCCCTTAGGGGGTGAGTCCAAGTAATGGCCTTGTTTGAGTCGATCGATATCCTGCTGCGATGCATAGATATGCGTTTCGCCGAACTGACGGCTAGCAGCACTCACCAGATCGGTGGCGCAGATGTAGTTCTTGACGAGGTGGCCGCCCTCGGGGACGCCGTAGTTCAGGCCCGCCGCGCCGTAGGCGTTGAAGGTGATGCCGGGGAAGTTGTACTTCTCGGAGATGATCTGGGCCAAAGTGCCGCCCAGTGAATGGCCGGTGGTGCTGAAGGTGATGGGGTGCCTGAAGATTTGCTCTGTTTTCTTGGCTTCCCGAATGACGTCTTCAGTAAAGACGATAGCGTCGTTGTATTGGCTGTTGACCCCATCGCGAACCATGCCGCCATCGGCTTGCATGCCATCACGGATGGGTTCGCGGCCAAACTCTGTGCCACGCTCGGCGATGATGACATGCCCGGTATCGGCACGTTGATAAGCAACTGCTTGATAGCCTGATTTTTTGTCGGCGACGACTAGGATATTGTATTTAATGCCGCCAATTATCGGCTGATCACCTTTGTTACGTTTGTTGTAGCAATCATCGGCTAGTAAGGAGGCTTCCTTGACATTGGCATCCATCAATGTGCTCCCTTCGCAGTCAATGTGATGGAAAAGAACTGGTCCTTGGTCTCTTCTGTTGCCGGATTGAACATAGCTCCGCCACTGACGCCCGGGCTTGATGTATCTGTGTACTGAGATTTTGAGAAGTAAGAGGTGATTGGGGTCTGAGCCAAGATCTCGTCGTTGGAGATGCCTGGATAGAATTCGTTTTTGTTCGCTTCCATGGCGACAGTGACGGACACCAGCTTCCACTGGCATACACCTAATCCAAAGTAGTCGCCGCCTTCAAGAAGGTCGAGGTAGATATCGCCAACATAGACGCCGTTACCGTTATCGGTCAGTTCGAACTCTGGGCGTTCGATGGGGGATGATCTGGTGCCGCTGATCGGGTCTTCTGGGACGCATGATTTATTTTGCACTTCGTACATCATGCGCCCCTTGATGCCGTTGAACGGACCCGGTGCGCCGTTGATGGTCATTATCAATTGATAGTGCATCCTTGGATGCGGGTTTCGTGTGACGCTTGGATTGGTCATGGCTGATCCACAAGCTGAAAGAAGAAGCGCGAAGGCGGCGGCATTAATCCATTTACGTGGCATCTGTCTCTGCTCGGCTGCGATCAAGGGCTGGCGTTGGCAGGGTCGCTGTCGCCAGAACTGGTCGATGACGTGCCGCTGCTTGTGCTGTTGAACGCCTTGGGACAAACCCGGGCGAACGTCATGGCCGACTCGGCGTTAAAGCAGTACTGATTGGTTACTGTGAATGTGCCGGTAGCTGGATCGATAGGCGCCCAACAGTCTTCCGGCACGCCGACTGTGCAGAAAGTGAAGGGGTCGTTGTTGTAGTACTGAAGGTGCTCGTAATATCCGTCCGCAGCGGCGGATGTGCTTGTGACAAGTCCAACTAGCGAAGCTACAAAAATTTTCATAGTTATTAGTACGTATTATTGGATCCGCTCAGGAAGGCTGCAATCGCTATAGACGACTTTGCAGCCTGAGGTGACTTTGTCGCAACTTGATAAGGCTTCGATTTGGGCGGAGCTAATCGTCGGGCCACGACCTACGCTGTCGTTTCGATCGCCCCATGCCACGGCTGCACATTGGTTGTAGTAAGTCATGCGAAGCGTGCAGTTGTGGCTCCCGCCGCTTTCACACGATGCTATGGCTTCTTGAACGGCTTCCCGCTTTGTCTGACGGTTTGCTATGAAGCCAGCGTCGCCGGTTTTACTATCAAGAACCAATGCGCCCCATCTATCTTGCCATTGCGCTGCGGGAGTGTGATTGTCGCTGTTGTTGTATTCGCCTGAAGGAGAGCCCGGCACATCAGGCGGAATGCAGCCGGGATTGCCTGCGCTAGGAATGCCCGGTGCGCATTGTGACCATGCCGTTGGCGTATAGATGATGGCTACGAAGGTAAGCGCCAAATAAATTTGTTTTTTCATTTCAAAGCTCGTTTCAATTCGTCGTTTTGTTGTGGCAATGATCCAGACGATCTTGTGGCGTGATTGCTCACTGCTGTTGGTCTGGCACCATCTGAACCTATGTTGTGTGAACGGTCCTGATTGGGGATGGGGTGATTTTCAATGTTTGGACCTGGCACCCCCGGCGGCCTCTGCGCCGTCTGCGACCCCACATTCCCAAACGACGAATACGACGAGAACGCAGCCAGCGTGCCTTGGAAGAATGTCGCCGCTACAGGCGGAGCGGAGACAATCAGAATCGACAGCACCAAGCCCAGGCCCCCTTGTTGCAGGGCCATACTGTTGATGCCGTTCATCTCATTGCCGAGATTGAGAAAGTCCGCCGCGGCATAGCGCGCCAGAAAGGATGCGGCTACTGCCTCTACCATCTTCAGCGACAAAGTCACGGTGAAGCTCAACACTCCAAGTGAGAACATCGTGCCGATGCCGTAGAGAAGCCACTTGCTGAAAAGCGACTTCGTCTGCGGAAACAACAACGCCAGAATGAACAAAGGCCCCAGCCCAACGAACAGCGCAATGGCAATCTTGTTGAGCAACAGCATCGAGCCGGCAATGACCCCGGGCCCCGCCAAGCCAATGCCGGTAAACCACATCGCGCGGCTCTTGGCGTCATCCTGCGCGCTGCCTTGTCCGCCACTGAGCGAATCGATCGTGGTCAGCGTCAGCTGCATGTATGCCAGATTTTTGTCGATACTCTGAAATGGACTGCTGCTCTTGCCGGTAACGAGCGTGCTGACCTGATTGGCGGTGCCGTCGGTCATGGCCCAGTACAACTGCGAGGAGCCGCCGGCCATGCTCGTGGCAAGGCCGATGATCAGGGCGGCTTTGAGCGAGTTCCCGACCAACGCCATCATCGGCTCGCGCGATTGCCCGGTGACGATGCGGTAGCCCTGGATCATGATCCACAGGGTCAGGAAGATCAGCGCGAGACTGCCAACCCACAGGGTCGTGCGCTGCAGCAGCGACCATTGAAAGATGTCGATTTCGTCGCGCAGAAAATCGTTGATCACCTGGAAGAAGACAAATTGTGTCGCTCCTTCCAGGTCCAGGCCGGCCTGTGCTAGCGGTGAACCGCTGAGTGTGTCGAGCATGCTCATAGCGGCGACCATCCGTTCGTCGACGACAGCGTTTTCATGCCGGACGGCTTGGAAGTCTTCTCGGCTTCGAGCGCGGACTTGAGTGCGACACCGGTGACAAGGCCGGCGCCGATCTGCTTGATCATGTCCAGCGGTGAGGAGGGTGACGGGTCGCTGCCGGTCAGCATGCCATGGGTCGAGTTGGTCTGTAGTTCACGCAGGTACTTCAACCGTGTCTCATAGGCATACATGACCGTCTGCGTCTGCTGCTGATCGATCTGCAATTGCGTCTGCAAAGCGATGAGCTTGTTCGTGTTGTCTTCGAGCTTGCCGTAGTCGCTACTTTGCAGCCGGCTGCGCTCGTCCTGGATCTGCTTGAGCTGGTCGTTACGCGTTTGCGCGGCCAGCTTGTACATGGTGACCATGTAGTTCATCTGGGCATTGCGCGTCTTGACGATCTCCTCGCAGATGGGCTGCTGGCCTTTGGTGATGTTGTTGCACTGCTCGATATCCTTTTGCGGCATCTGCTCGGTGAGCTGCTGATCCGGATCGACCGCGCGGTCGCCGAGCTGCTTGTAGCCGCCGAGGGTGTAGATCTTCTGCAGATCCTGGTGCAGCGTGGTCGATAGGTCTTTATGGATCGTGTTGCTCAGGTCTTGATGAATGTCCTTGAGCGTGCGGTTGGCGTCGTTGTCGACGACTTTCCATTGAGCGTGAACAGGCGTGGCGAGTGCGGCGAGCAGGACTGTCGCGAAAGAAAGGATGCGGCGTGTGAAGACGCTGGGTTCCGGCTTTCGCCGGAACGACGAGGTGAGGGAGAAAGATGGGGCCATGGTGTATGCGTCCATGTCGAATCAGGCCGTGCGCACGGCGCGCGGCGTGGAGGGGGCGGGCTTGCCTTTGCCGCTGCCCTTGCGGTTGTCGTAGAACGCCTGCAGCCATTGTTCCGGCGTCAGGGCGTCCTGTTCGATGCCTAGCGATGCAGCCTGCGCCCGCAAGATCTCGTGCATGATCTCGATGTTGTCGGTCGAGGCGGAGATGACGGCGAGCGCGTCGTCGAGTCCGCGCAGGTTCAACTGGCATACCGAGGAGGCGTGGCCTTGTTTCACCAGGAAGCAACGCGACCGTTCGTCGAGACTGACCACGACCTGATATTCGGCTTCGGTCAGCTTCAGTCCTTCGACGTAGTCTTCACGGCTGGCGTTGGGGTTGGGCAGCAGGATCATGGTGGCCGTCTGCTCGATCAGCGAGGCGGCGATGTCGCTGGCGAGCGCGTCTTCCGGACTCTGCGTGGCGAAGATGCCCAAGCCGTTCTGCTTACGGATGGTTTTCTGCTTGTTCTTGGCGAACTCTTTCAAGCCGCCCTTGCCGTCGAGGATCTTCCAGAACTCGTCCATGACATAGATCAGCGGGCGGCCATCGATCAGCTCTTCCAGGCGGTGCAGCAGGTAATTGATCACCGGTGCGCGCACCTCGGCGTTGTCGATGATGTCGGTGTAGTCGAAGCCGATGATGTTGGCTTTCTTGAGGTCGATGGTGTCGACCGGGTTGTCGAAGACCCAGCCCAGCGAATGGCCGGCGGTCCATTTCTTCATGCGCACGAACAGGCCGTCGTCGCCCATATTGGGCAGGCTCTTCTGGAAGTTCGTCATGTTGCGCAGGTGCTGTGGGGTATCGAGCATGTTCTCGACCGCGCGGAAGATGTCTTCTTCCTCGCGCGAGGAGTACACGCTCTTGCCGGCCAGCACCTTGATCAGCTCGGCCAGGAACTGCACATTGTCTTCGTTGCGCTCGCAGTGGAACGGGTTGAAGCCGGTCGGCTTGCCGTTTTCCAGCGCGAGATAGTTGCCGCCGCAGGCGCGCACGAAAATCTCCGCACCACGATCCTTGTCGAAGAAGAAGATCGTCGGCGAGGGCTTGAGCTTCTGTACCTGGCTGAGCAGGAAGTTGATCAGCGCGGTTTTACCGGTACCGGATTTGCCGATCACCATGGTGTTGGCGATGGCTTTCTCGCCCAGCGAGTTTTCGGCCGGATGGGTGGCGTGAAAGTTGAAGTAGTACGGCTGTCCGTTGGTGGTCTGCAGCGTGGTGACGCAATCGCCCCACGGGTTGTTTTCTTTTTTGCCGGTCGCGAAATTGTGCAGAGGGGACAGGCCCAGGAAGTTCAGCGAGCTGACGTTCGCCAGACGCGTGCGATATCGCCAGTTGCCGGGCAACTGGGCGTAGAACGCGGCGGTAACGGCCAGATCTTCCTTTATGGAGACGAAGCCGGCATTGGAGAGTTCCGCGCGCGTCGCGGCAATCTGCTGCGATAGCGCGTCCTGGCTGGGTGCGTAGATCGCGATAGTGAAGTGGTATTCACCCAGCACGAAGTTGCCCGAAGCCAGCTGATCCATCGCGTGGTCGAGTTCGGCGATCTGGCTGACCGCCTTGTCGCCGGAGGAGATCATCATGCCCTTGGTGCGGTCGAGCGCCTTGAGTGCATCATGGCGGCCCATGGGGCTGAAGGAGTGTGTGATGACGTATTCGAAATCCAGGTACTTCAGGCCATTCAAGATGCCCGGGTAGGTGCCGTCGGTGTATTCCTTGATGTTCAGCAGGCCACCGAAATGATTGGCGCCGGTAGGCGTCGTGATGACGAAGTCCCCCGTCTTGGCCGAGAAGCGGTGCTTGGACACCGCCAGGTAGTTATAGGCCGGGGCCGGCAGCACCGGCACCGGCTCCTGGATGCGGTTGAGCAGATAGCCGAAGAACTCCAGGGCTTCGGAAAACACCAGGCCGTTGGCGGCTTCGTACATGCCCAGGCGGGTGGGGGCGTAGTCCTTCAGCACGGCCTCCACGTTGCCGGCCAGCTCGCGCACGGTGGCGATCGCCTGGTCCTGCTCGGCCTGCAGGCGGCTGACGTCGGCCGATTTTTCGGCAAAGCGCTTGCCGCTCACCATGGGGCGATAAAGCATGGTGAGATAAAGCTCGTTCTGCATCAGCTTCTGCGCGGACAATGCGCTGTAGTACGCATCGGATAGCTGCTGGTTGAATCGCTGATCGAAGCGGCTGCTGTCCTTGACGCGCCCGCGGCGGCGTACGTCATGGACCCAGAAGGCGACGTTGACAAAGTCCGGGGCACGCAGCGTCTGCAACATGCGGTTGAAGGTGTTGTGACGATGTTCGAGTTCCCACTCCTCGCGCCCGACAAAGGGCAGGCCCTCCAGGCGCCATACCAGAAGGAAGTCGCCGCCGGTGGTCTTGAGCACCGTCGGTGAGACGTGGGTCGATAGCGGTATGAAGTCGCTGATGGAGCTGTCGGGGGTGAACATGGTCGAAATCCATTCGTGGAGGCGTCAGGCGCGACGAGCGCGCCGACGCCTCCGGGGTTACGTCTTGTTGTTGCCGTATCGATAGCTGTTAGGCGAGAACACCCACATGCCGTCGTTCTGCTGGAGGTTGCGCACACGCATGCGAAAGTGCATGCGCAGCCCGAGCAGGCGAAAGATCATTTCGTCGCGCCGGGCCATCTGACGCATGGCAAAAATCACCATGGGCATCAGCACCAGATAGAAGAGGTTGGTGTACATCGCCAGGAGCAGACACGCGCCGGCACCCATGAAGAACGGTACATAGGGCACGCCAAGGAACATGGCGGGGCGTGTGCAGCCTCGAAACAGCGGATTCTTATGCATAGTGGTTGAGCAGATACTCGACGACCATCGAGGTCTGCCCCTGGCATTGCTGGCCGGTATCGCCGATTACCATCTTGGCGATCTGGCCGGCCGCGCCGATCAGCACGCCGCCGATCAGGATCGGGGCGACATCGGCGATGCGCTTGTGGGCAAAGGCGATCTGGTAGCCGGCGAACACGACGGCGATGGTCACCACCGCGATCGAGGCCATGTTGAGCAGGCCGTTGATGTTGGTGAAGAAGCCGCAGACCTTCTGGTCCGCGCCAGCGAACTCCTGGGCCCATGCCATGCCTGGCGCCGAGAGCAGGAAAGCCATGGCGGTGCTTACGAGCATGGCCGACAGCAAGTGCTTGTGCGAGTGGGAGGGCAATGTGTTTTTCATGTAACGCTCTTTCCTTTGGGTTGAAGACTCGCGACGTTCCATGTTCGTCGCGTTGCAAACGACTGCCTTTGAGGGCGGTCCGTACTACTTACTGAAGCCTTTCTGGTGTTGCCGGTGATGCGATGACTGAGATGCGATGCCGGTGGAGTCAAAAGACAAATGCGGCATCGCGGGTGTCGTGTTGTTGTGGGTTGGCTGTAATGGCGGACGCCGCAGGTGCGACGGCTATCGGTGCGGGTGTGGTGGGATCGTTGGGGCCGCGCACGACGGGGACAAAAAGGCCCTCTTCGGTAACGCCGGATGAGGGCAACGCCGGGGGCGGCAGCGTGGGTGCGGAAGGCTTCGTCGCCGTGGCCGGTAGCGCGGCATGTATGGCGGCGGCAGCGGCCACGCTGGCGGTATCGAGCGCGCTGCTGCGGATGGCGACGCGATAGGCGGCGCCGTCGGTCGCCGAAACGGCTTGCGGCAGCACGCGCGCCTGCCTTGCACCGGCCAACGGGACGGGCGCCGTCGGTGCGCGCGTGTCGCCCTGCATGGACGCATAGATTTTTTGCACGTAGCCATGCCGATAGCCCGTGACAAAATTGCCCGAGTAGTAACAACTGAACGACTTACCCCAGTCGCCACCGGCGCTGCGGTAGCACTCGGCCAGGATGCGCGAGCCGGTTTGCAGGTTGGTGCAGCGATCGAAGGCTTTTTCGTAGGAGTCGATGCCGTACTTGCCCAGGTTGTTGCGGTTGACCTGAGCCAGTCCCAGCGAATAGTTGTAGCCCTTGGCTTCGAGCATCTTCGCCGTGGCAATGGCTTCGTCGAGGTTCTGCGGTTGACGCACGAGCTGGCTACCCACAACACCAATGGCGTAGGGGTTGTGACTGGATTCGACATGCACGACGTGCTGCATCACCTCGGCTGGAACCGACAGGTTGGGGCAGGACATCATTTCAATTCCAGCGATCATCTGGCGTTCTCCCGATTCGTCTATGCCCGGTTTTCCGCCAGATGGCGGCCCGGGTTGAAATCGATACCGGTGATGTAGCGGCGGCCGGCATGCGCCTTGATGTGCACGACGATGTCGATGGTCATCATCAGCAGGCGCTTGATGGTCTCGAATTCGAGACCGGCACCTTCGTTGGACGCCTTGACCATCAAGGCCAGCTGGTCCCAGGTCTGCTCGGTGCTGCCGGCGTGGCAGCTGGTGATCGAACCGGGGTGACCGGAGGCGCAGTTACGGATGAAGTAGAACGATTCGTCACCGCGCAACTCGGCCAGGATGATGCGGTCGGGCTTCATACGCAGACACGCTTCCATGCAGCTCTTGGCGGTGACGTTGCTGGTGCTCTGACCGCCCTTGGAATAAAGCAGGTGCACCACATTGGGCTGGTCGATGAACAGCTCGCGGGCGTCCTCGATGGTCACCAGGCGTTCGTCAGCCGGAATGTGATGTACCAGCGACTTCATGAAGGTGGTCTTGCCGCTACCGGTAGCACCGGCGACGACGATGTTCTTCTTGTTGAGCACGGCCTGGCGAAAGAAATCGGCGTAACGCCGGCTGCCGCGCAGGTCCAGCAGCTCACGATCGCCGGCGCTGATCTCCGGCGGGTTTTCCAGAATCTCGTCGAAGAAGCCGTCCGACTGATACTGGGCCAGGGTCTTGGTCTGCTTGGAGGGCAGACGGATGGTGATGGAGATCTTGCCGGCGTCGACCGCCGGCGGGATGACGAACTGCGCACGCTGACCGGTGGGGAAGGTGAGCGAGACGACCGGGTCGATATCGGTGATGCGCTGCCCGGTGTTGCTCTCGTTCACTACCGCGGTACAGAACTGGCGGGCACGCTCGAAGCTGAGGGAGGGCACCTCCACACGCTGCCAGCCGCCCCGGCTCTCCAGATAAAGCTCGCCAGGGCGGTTGATGCAGATTTCGGTGACGTCAGATGACGCCATGAACTCCCGGATGCCCAGTACTTCGTACTGGTATTCCAGGAATTCGTTTGAAACCTGCGCGAGTGCGCCGTCGTCCATGTTCATGTGCTTTTAGAACCTCGCGACCACGCCGCTGAAATCGACGTCTTTGGCGACATAGATGTTCACGACCGTGCCCTGGTTGATGGTGACCGTGGGCGGGCGATTGGCCGATCGCTGCACGGCTTGCTGCGAAAGTTTCTGCAGCGTCTGGGCGGTGTTGCTTTCGTACGGCGACTGCACCGCATAGCCGTTGCCCAATGCGGTCGTGCTAGGGCCGTGCTTGGCGCCTTCGTACTTGAACGCATCGCTGAGCATGCTGATCAGCAACGCCGCGCCGATACGGCTGCCCCAATGCGAATTGAGATGGCCCGGATGACCCGCGCCGCCGAGCCCATCCACGCCCGGGCTGGCCATGTTCACGTCGATGCCGGTGGGCGTGACGATGCGATCCCAGATCACGGCAACGCGGTCGGTGGTGGGAACGGTGTCGTACTTGCCCAGCACCTTCGAGCCTTTGGGCAACAACAGGCGCTTGCCGTTGAACGAATACACCGGCTCCGTCACGACACAGGAAGTGAATCCCGGAATGTCCGTGATCACGCGTGTTTCCAGCACACAGCGGATGTATGTGCCGCGAAGCATGATCGCATCGGGATGAGTCAACGGCTGCGCGCTGGTAACCGCATCGTTGGGCGTCGTATCGGCCGCCGCTACCGCCGGGGTGGCAGGAGCCGCTTGGCTGGAGCCATTGCCCTGTTCCATGCGGCGCTCCATCAACGACGGTCCACGCGGTCCTTCGGACGCGACCGGCGGCGGCATCTGGCGGACGTCGGGCAACGGCGGCACCGACGCCAACGGAATGGCAGCGGCTCGCTTTTCCGGTGCGTCCGGCGGCGGCAGCATGGGCACGGCCCTGGGCGCATCGGGAATCGAGACGGTCTCCGAGCGCGGCTTGGGTGCGTCGTCGCTGCGTTGCGATGCGGTGTTCATCATCCAGATCGCCGCTGCGATAATCAGCACGACAATGCCCGCCAGGAACAACATGGCGCGATGGTTCATTCGTCGTACGTCAGCCGAGCGGAGCTGCGGGGCGTTCGCGTCGAGGTCGGGGGCGGCCGTTTCGCGCGCGTATTGCGTCGAATAGGGATTGCCGTCCTGCTCGGGCAGATCGGCGTGGCCGATGCCGTCGGCATCGCCATCGGCGTGATGCGTGTGGGGGCTCACTTTTTAACGTTCCTTCGCAGGCCGACGACGTTCTTGTCTTGGCGGATGATCAAGTAGGGATACGTGCCATGGACGACGATCGTGTTTCCCTCGATCGTCGTGTTGACCACGGCGTCCTCGCCGTGCTCCTTCTCGCGCATGAAAACGGCCGGAAAGTTGCCGGTCGGAAACTGCTTGAGGTCGCCCATCCGGATGTACGTGAATTGACCATCGTCATAGACGTTGATCGGAATCAGCCAGGGCGTCTTCTTGATGTCGTGGGTGGCGTAGTCGTAATCGAAGTTATAGCTGCGTCCCTTGACCAGCTCGGTGCTCAGCTCGGGAACGTCCGCCGCTTTCTTTGCCTCGTCCGAAAAGCTCGTGTCGCCCGGGTAAGCAAACTCGATCTTGTACTGCACGCCGGCGCGCTTGGCTTGTTCGAGCGACTTCCAGTCGGTGGCGACTACCTTGAGCTCGAAGATGTACGAATGTGTCTCCGTGCGTATCACCATATTGGTGTCGACATCGACGTTCTTCGGCTTGAGATAGAACACGTTGTTACGGCGTGTCAGATCCCAGCCGCTGCTGAAGCCGGTGCTGTAGTCGAGGATCTTTTCGTGCTGGCTCAGTTCGATCTGCGTCGTGATGCCAAGGCCCGTGCGCACCTGATAGATGCGGTCGGGTTGGAACTCGTATTGCTGGACGACTTGCGCGGCGGCCGTCTGCGCCGCGCAGGCAAGCGCCAAGCCCAGCATGCCGGCCAGAGGATGTTTGGTTGTCCGGTTCATCGGCGGCCCGCTCCTTGCGCCGGCGCCTGTGCGGCCGGCGGCTGCTCGCCCTGTTCGGTCACGGGTGGCGCGCTCAGGCCCTGCTGCATGGCATCGGCGCCAGTGGTGCTGCTGGCCGGCGCGGGCGCCGGAGATGGCGGCGCATCGCCTTGCACTTCCGCCGGAGCTGACGACGCGTAGTCGTTGTCGACGCGGTACTCGGTGACCTGAAAACCCAACGGGTTCTCGATGCGATACCGCTCGTCCATCTGCAAGTTGGGCTTGTAGACGAACTTCATGGTGGCGATCTTGTTATCGATCGGCTGCGACGAGCCGGTCTTCTTGTCGTACAAGCTGCGTTGAAACCGGACGGTTGCGCCGTTGGGCGTCTTGCCAGGACCGCCGCCGAGAAGCACGGTGCTCAGGATCTTGATGCGGATCGCCTTGTCACGGCCGTAGACGTTGTACGGCGCGTCCGGGTTGTTGGGGGCGTGAAGTGTCTTGTACGCAGCGGCGACATCCGGCGAGGACATGGTCAACACGGTGACCCAGTCGCGCAGGTTCATCATCGCCACGTCGTAGGACTCGCGCGCCATGATGAAATGCGCCACGTTGCTGCGATTGATGGCTTCGCTGGTGGAGATCTGCCGGTTGCGGAAATCGTCGGTCAGTCGTGCGACGGTGCTGGTGCCAGTATAGGCATCGGCCATCACGATGTAAGGGACTTTTTCCTTCAGCGGAAGCATGTAGAAATAGCCGCCGGCGAGAATCAGCGCCATCACGATGGTCGCGCCGGCCACCCACCAGGCGCGTCGCTCGCTGCGCCTGGCCATGTCGGCGATCGTCAGTTCGAAATTGACCGATTTGCCGATGGCTTCATCGATTTTCTTGCTTGAAGTTTTCTTGCTCAACATCGTCCAATGTCCATATAAGCTTGCTCTGGCGTTGCGGGTCCAACCTAGATCGCGCTGCGGTCTGCTGTCCCTTCAGGCGGAGAGCGAGGTGGCGCATCGGGTGTCGGCACAACCAGTGGCTGCACGACGATCTGTCGTTGATTTACCGAGATCGACACGCCTTGCGGCGCGTACACGGCATTGAGCTCCGCCGCGGCAGCACGGAGGTTTGGCGTGTGGATGCGCGCCGCGGCCGCGGTCAAGGTGAAGTCGGAGGGCATTTGGTAGGAGAGCAGCAAGCCGGTGTCTTTCGACCACCGCGTCAACATGGCTTTCAAGGTGCCGTCCATGGGGGCAGGGAAAAACACGTAGGGCTGTGCGAGTGGAATTTCCGTGGTGTCTTTCTGAAACTGGTTGACGGATTTCCAGCGGCCGCCGAAATCCTTCGCCGCAGGCGTGCCACAACCGGTGACGGCAAATGCGGCGGCAACAGCAACGCCTGCCTTGGCGAGATGAGAAAGCTGTGTTTTCACGTCGTGCTCGTAGATGAAGGGGATAACGGGCCGTCCGCGTGTTCGCAGAAACGAACGCGGAGAAGCTGACCGTTGAGACGCGCGCTCCCTAGCGGGCGGGCGTCGAGTGATTGAAGGCGGCGACGGAGCGCAGGCGCAGGCGCGGCCCCCGACGTTGGGGGCGCGGGTGGCGCTCAGGTGCGTGGGAATGAAGGAAACCCGTCGTGGCGTTACCGACGAATTCGAGCCTGTGGGAGGCTAGGCGGGCAGCATTTGCTTGCGCGCGATACACACTCGTGGATGTCATGCAGGGCTCCTTGCCCACACCGATACAGCTTTGTTATCCCTGGTGTGTACGAGTTGATTACCCCTGGGCGCCGCTCTTGCCCGACGCTGAATCTCCTGTCAGCGTCCAGCCAGGCTCATACATGCGCCCCCGTACGGCGCGAATTCTGGCGCAAGTGTCGTTGTATTGCCAGTACGTGAGGTTCTGCCTGTGATGCGGGTAGGTATTGCCCTGCATGCTGAGTGCGGTAAGAATATTTCCTTGTACTGGCAATAACTTGTCTGCAAAGGACTGGCCTGTGGCCTTGTTTTGTAGGATTACCCCTACAAGCATTTCAGAGTTATTTTAGAATCAGCGGCTCGTCACGGCATTGGCCGGCTTTGGTTTAGCGAGTGAGCCCTGCGCGCCCCTGGCCTAGTCCGTAGTAAACGCGTTACGCAGCCAGTCCATGTGCGGATGTTCCCGCGCTCCGTCATAACTGACGACATCGAACCGACATGCGTGGTGCGCGTGCTTCGGATTCGACATCAGCCATTTCTGCGCGGCGAGGATCAGTTTGGTCCGTTTGCCGCTTGTGATGGAGTCGAGTGCGCTGCCGCAGCGCGCGTTTTTCCTGTAGCGCACTTCGACGAAAACCACCGTCTGGCGATCGAGCATGATCAGATCGAGTTCGCCGTGGCGCGTGTAGTAGTTGCGGGCGAGGAGCGCCAGCCCGGCACGCTGCAGAGCCGCGCATGCGTGATCTTCAAAGACATTGCCGGTCGAGCGCATGGTTCGCTTTGCCTTTACCGCAGCCTCAAGGCGCAACCACTGTTATCGACCGTATCAGTGTGCGTGTCGAGTCGGTGCAGTGAACATGGGCGCTACTGGAAAAGAGAGCGTGCACGTCGGGAAAGTGATAACGCTGCCATCTTTGTAGGGGCGGCTTCAGTCGTGATGTCCGACTGCGTTACGGTCGGTCGCGACTGAAGGAAACCTCTAAAAATCCTCTCCTATCCGTCGTCCCGGCGAAGGCCGGAATCCAGTGCCTTACTCTTTACCGTGCTCAAGACGCTGGGCCCCGGCCTTCGCCGGGGCGACGATGAAAACCGAGGTTATTCGAGGTTCCCTGAAGCCGCTCCTACAAGAGATTGGTGAAGCGGTCGAGCATCGCGGTGACTGCGCTGGATCAATAGGTCGGCGGATTGTCGCTCGTCGCCGACTGCGGCGGCGGCCCCTGCGTTGGCGGAGCCGACATCGGGACGCTATCCATCTGCAGGCTGCCGTTCAAAGGGTGCGCGATGCCGTCCTGGAATTTCGCCCAGACAAGCACGCGTCGAATGCGACCGAACTGATCGGCGGTCAGCTGACCACTTGCACCCGGCAGATAACTGCCCGGGTGTTCATGCAGCCAATCCAGATACGGCACCAGGTTCCACGCATCCATGCCGAAGGCGAACAGGCGTGCCGACACGCCGCGTGCGGCGGGGAGTGGCGTGGCGATGTCATCGTGATTGGGCAGTCCGGGCTGTGCGTCGAACAGCCAGGGCGCATCGGAGAACTCGACGCCGTCCAGGTCGCGATTGGAGCCGGCGTCGTCCGCACCGCCATAGATATGCGAGGTGCCGAAAACCGGCGCATTGATGCGTGCCAGGCGCAGCTGCGGTAGCAGCAGGCGAGCCTGCTGCGGCTTCATGCTGATAAATACGCCGGCATCGCTGCCAGCCGATGCGGCATTCAGCCCGGTAATGACGCTGGCGTAATTGACGCCACTGCCCAATGTGCCGTTGCCGGCAACCGTGCCGCCACGTGCCTCGAATTCGGCCTTGAATGCGCTGCCGGCGCGTTGCGCGAAATCGTCGCCGGAAATGACGACATACGCACTGTGCAGGCCTTGTTCGGCCATGTGGTCGGCCGCTTGCGCGCCTTCGGTTTCCGGCAGCAGGCCGAACTCGCTCGCGCCGGTGGCCGGCAGCGCCTTGTCGTCGGGATGATTGAGCGCCAGCACCGGCACCGGCAACTGGCTCAGGCCGAAGACGCCCGATACTTCGGCACGCGTCAGCGGTCCGATGATCAGCTGTGCGCCGTCGTCGACTGCTTGCTGATAAGCCTTGGTGGCACTCGCCGCGGTGCCGCCGCTGTCATAGACGCGTACCTCCGCGCGCGGCGCATGGTTGCGTGCGGCATCGGCATAGGAAGCAAAAAAGCCTTCGCGGATGATCGAGCCCGCGCCGGCATAGTTGCCGCTGGCAGGCAGCAGCAGGGCCACCCGTCCGGGCATCTTGTAGCCTTCGCGTACATTCGCCTTGTCGCCGGGCATTAAGGTGCCGACCGGCTGGTCGAGTGCCGGCTGCGGTCTGGCCACGGCGACGCCCATATGGCTCAGTGCCTCGTCGATCCAGGGCAGCATGCGGTCGCCCGGGCGCATGCCGGCGGCGCGTTGCTTCAAGGGATCCGCGCCGACGCGAGTGAGCAGGGCGATGATCTGTTTGCGATTCTGCGTGTTGTCGAGCCCGGTGAGCTGGCTGTCCATCTCCACGCGGCTGCGTGCCGCGCCCCAATAGTCGCCGCTGGCTTCCATGGCGCGCGCGCGCAATTCCAGCAAACGCAACTGCATTGCGGCCGGCACGGCCACGGAGGGCTGTGTGGTCAATTGCAGCGCGCGGGGGGCGTCGTGCTGGCTGAGTGCGATCTCCGCCTGCAGCAGGTCGTACAACACCGGGTCGGTACTGGTCAGGCGTGCGCGCTTGATCCCGGTCAGCAGCGGAGCAGCCTGCTCGAGCCTGCCTTCCTGCCTGTATGCCTCGGCGGCGAGCAACTGATAGTGGTCGCGGTTATCCGGTGCGAGCGTCGCCAGGTCCAGGTAGGCCTTGGCGGCTTGATCGAACTGCCCCTGCCGGCTGAGCGCGTCCGCATTGAGCGATGCGGAGATTTCGGCCGGCGAACGTTGTGCTGCGGGTGGAACGCAGGCGGTCATGGCGAGCGAAATCGCCAGCCCCAGGGCCGCGGTGCGATACAGGCGCATGGTCATCCGTAGATCCATTATCGTCTTGGGTCACAATGCGCGATCATAGCCGATCGCCATGCGGCCTCGTCGTGCCGTACCCGGCATCGGCAAGTGTTTGCGATGGGCTCTTGTGGCCTGCCTCCTGGCGGACACATCTATATATAGGGTGTCCACGCTCGCCGAGCCGCAACGAAACGCTCCGCGTAACTCATTGTTTGAAGGAATCTGCGATGTCTCACCCTCAGCCGGGCCAGTTATGGGTGGTCGCGACACCGATCGGTCATCGGGACGATTTCTCGGTGCGTGCGGTGGAGACGCTGCGAAACGTTGCTGTGATCGCCGCCGAAGACACGCGCCACAGCCGTCCGTTGCTGATCCACTACAACATCGACACGCCCACGATCGCACTGCATGAGCACAACGAGCGCGATGTGGTGGATGCGGTGGTTCGCCGCCTTCAGGGTGGCGAGTCGGTGGCGCTGATTTCCGATGCGGGCACGCCGTTGATCAGCGACCCGGGGTTTCGGCTGGTTCGCGCGGCCAGGGCGGCGGGTATCCGTTGCATTCCGGTGCCGGGCGCATGTGCGGCGATTGCGGCGCTTTCGGTGGCGGGCCTGCCGAGCGATCGCTTCGTCTTCGAGGGCTTTCTGCCGCCCAAGGCCGCGGCGCGCCGTAGCCGCCTGCAGGAACTGGCCGGCGACGCGCGAACGTTGATGTTCTATGAGTCTTCGCATCGCGTGGCCGAAAGTCTTGCCGATATGCGCGATGTTTTTGGCGCGCAGCGCGAAGCGGTGCTCGCGCGCGAGCTGACCAAGCTCTTCGAGACCGTGATCGGCGAGCCTCTGGGCGAGCTGGCCGCGCGCGTCGTGGCCGACCCCGATCAGCAGCGCGGCGAATGCGTCATCCTGGTGGCCGGCCGTGGCGAAGAGGTCGATGAAAATCTGGCCGAAGGGCAGCGTGTTTTTGCCATTCTCAGCGAGGAATTGCCGCCATCGAAGGCGGCCAAGCTGGCCGCGGCGATTACGGGAGCGTCGAGGAAGGCGCTATACTCGTGAGTGGAGTCGGCCGGACAGTCGCGTCGCACGCAAGTGCATCGAGGAAAGTCCGGGCTCCGTAGGGCAAGGTGCCAGGTAACGCCTGGGCAGCGTGAGCTGACGGCCAGTGCAACAGAAAGCAAACCGCCGAACGGCATCGCAAGATGCGCGTGGTAAGGGTGAAACGGTGCGGTAAGAGCGCACCGCGCGCGGGGCTAACGCCGCGTGGCACGGTAAACCCCACCTGGAGCAAGACCGAATAGGGGGACTATGACGCGGCCCGCGTCGTTCCCGGGTTGGTTGCTAGAGCCTGGCGGTGACGCCAGGCCGAGAAGAATGACTGTCGCGCCGCAAGGCGAACAGAACCCGGCTTACAGGCCGACTCCTTTTACTTCTCTAAAGCCGACCTCCGCCGCATTTGCGGTGGGGGTCGGTGGGATGAACGCATGTTCAGAACCTGCGTTCCGGGCAACTGTGATCTGGCGCAAAAAAACGCTGCTTAAAAAGCAAAAAATCCCGAGCATTCAATCACCTTGAATGGCTTCCTCAGAAAAGGCTGGAAATACTGCCACACCATTGCCTTTCTCCTTGATTCACAAGCAAAAATCCCTTGACAGTCTCAAGGGGCGAGACTATCGTGGGTCCCGGTGTGAAATCGTGGGATTTCGTGGAGTCTGCCGGTCGTGTTTCAGGGCGAAACCGCCATCACCGTTGACGATAAAGGCCGCCTGGCTATTCCGACTGCGTATCGGGAGCTGGTTGAGGAGGCCTGTGCCAATCGTCTGGTGATCACCTACAACCCCTTCGAGTCGGGCTGCCTCTGGCTGTTCCCGCACGCGGAGTGGGAGCGGGTGCGCGACCAGGTCAATGCGCTCCCCAGCGTCAAGGCGGTGCATCGCGCATTGCAGATGAAGCTGGTGGGTGCCGCCGCGATGGTCGAACCCGACAGTGCCGCACGCATTCTCCTGCCTGGCAGCCAACGGACGGCGGCGGGCATCGAGAAGAAGGCGGTGTTGTTGGGCATGGGCAACAAGTTCGAGCTTTGGAGCGAGCAGGCCCATCTGGCGAAGATCCGTCAGACCATCGGTGAAGACGAAATCAGCGACGACATGTCCGATTTGCGCCTGTAACCGGAGGGGTTGCGGCGGGTCAGGTGGCTTTTTCAAAAAAGCGTTTTCAGGTGGTTCTTTAAGGATACGGGACGGGAGTGCGGCATGGCCGAGCAACAAGCGTTGCGGCACATCCCGGTGATGCTGGGTGAAGCAGTGGAGGGACTCGCCGTGCAGGCTGGCGGGCGTTATCTGGATGGCACGTTCGGACGCGGCGGTCACGCTCGCGCGGTGCTGTCACGCCTGGGCCCCGACGGTCGCCTCCTGTTGATGGATCGCGATCCGCAGGCCATTGCCACGGCGCAGGCGGAGTTTGCCAGCGATGCGCGTGTGTCGATCCGCCACGCCAATTTCTCTTCCATGGCCGAGTGGGACGAAACTGCCGCCGGTCTCGACGGCATCCTGCTCGACCTGGGCGTCTCCTCGCCGCAGCTGGACGAAGCCGCCCGCGGCTTCAGCTTCATGGCCGATGCGCCGCTCGACATGCGCATGGACACCACGCAGGGCGAAAGCGCGGCGGATTTCATCGCGCAGGCCGATGAGCGCGAGATCGCCGATGTGCTGTGGACCTATGGCGAGGAGCGTTTCAGCCGCAAGATCGCCCGTGCCATCGTCGAACAGCGCGCCGAAAAGCCGATCCTGCGCACCGGCGAGCTGGCTGCGTTGATCGAGCGCGTTGTCGGCCGCCGCGAGCCGGGCAAGCACCCGGCCACGCGCAGCTTTCAGGCGCTGCGCATCCGCGTCAACGGCGAGCTGGAATCCCTGAAACAGGGGCTCGACGCCGCGCTGGAGCGGCTGAACGTCGGCGGTCGGCTGTCGATCATCAGTTTCCATTCGCTGGAAGATCGCGTGGTCAAGCTGTTTATCCGCGACCATTCCGGCAAGGTGCAAGGCAGTCGCCGTGGTCCGCCCCAGGCGGCCAAGTTGGCGCGCCTGGCTGCCGTGGGCAAGGCGCAGTTTCCCTCCGATCACGAGCTGTCCGTCAATCCGCGATCACGCTCCGCCGTGCTGCGCGTGGCGGAGAAGCTCGCATGAAGGTGATCGGCGCAGCCCTCCTGCTGATCCTCCTGGTGGCCGTGCTTGCGAGCGCGATCACCGTGGTGTGGACGCAGCACGAGAGCCGCGTGCAGTTCATCGAGTTGTCGCGCCTGCAGAACGAGCGCGACGAACTCAATATCGAGTACGGCAAGCTGGAGCTGGAGCAGGCGACCTGGGCCGAGCCCCGCCGCGTCGATAACGAGGCGCGGCAGAAACTGGGCATGCTCACGCCGCGGCCGCAGGACATTCAGTTGGTGACGCAATGAGCCGGCGCGATCACTCCGCGCCGACCGCGCGCCGCCAACAGAAGAGCGGCCCCAAAGTCCGCCGTCGCATGACCGCGGTGGTCGTGGTGCTGGGACTGGCCTCGATGGGGCTGGTCGCGCGCGCTTTCGACCTGCAGGTCGTGCGCAAGCAGTTCTATCAGAACCAGGGCGACGCGCGTTTCCTGCGCGAGGTGCCGATCGCGGTGTCGCGTGGCACGATCTTCGACCGCAACGGCGAGCCGTTGGCGGTGTCGACGCCGGTGGTGTCGATCTGGGCCAATCCGTCCGAAGTGCTGGAGAACGAAGACCGCATTCCCGCGCTGGCCACGGCGCTGGGTATCAATGCGGGCGAGCTCAAGCAATACCTGCTGCAACGCGCGGAACGCGAGTTCGTGTATTTGCGCCGTCAGCTCAGCCCCGACGCGGCGCAGGTCGTGCTCGACTTGAACGTGCCGGGCGTGGCGGGGCAGCGCGAGTATCGTCGTTTCTATCCGTCCGGCGAAGTCACCTCGCATGTGCTGGGCTTCACCAATATCGAAGACCACGGCCAGGAAGGCCTGGAGCTGGCCTTCGACGACTGGTTGGCCGGCAAGCCGGGCGCCAAGCGGGTCATCAAGGATCGTCAGGGCCATATCGTCGAAGACGTGGAGCAGGTGCGTGCGCCGCAGCCGGGCCGCAACCTGACCTTGAGCATCGACCGGCGCATTCAGTTCCTGGCCTATAACGAACTGAAGAACATGATCGACAAGTCGCAGTCGGACTCGGGCTCGGTCGTGATTCTCGACGTCAAGACCGGCGAAGTGCTGGCGATGGCGAACTGGCCGACCTACAACCCCAACGCCTTGCACAACAGTCAGCCGGGCGACCGCCGCAATCGCTCGATGACCGACCTGTTCGAGCCTGGCTCGACGGTCAAGCCGATCCTGATGACGGCGGCGCTTTCCAGTGGCAAATACACGCCGAACAGCCCGCTGATCGATACCAATGGCGGCCACTGGTTCTATTACGGCCACGATATTCACGACACCCATAACTGGGGTGTGCTGACGCCGACCGGCGTGCTCACCAAGTCGAGCAACGTCGGCGCCGCGCATATCGCGACGCAGCTCGATACCAACCTGATGTACGACACCTATCGCGCATTCGGTTTCGGCAACAGCACCAATAGCGGCTTCCCGGGCGAAGCGGCCGGCCATATGAAGATCGGACGCGATTGGCGTCCGCTCGAAAAGGCGATTCTCGGTTATGGCTATGGCTTGAACGTCACGCCGCTGCAGTTGGCCAACGCGTACGCGACCATCGGCGATAACGGCATCATGCACTCGCCGACCTTCGTCAAGGGTGTTGATGGCGAGGCGCGCCAGATCGTAGCGCCGGAGATCGCGCAACAGGTCGTCAAGATGATGATCACCGTGACGCAGCCGGGCGGCACGGCGGCGCCTTATGCCTGGATCGCCAACTACACCGTCGCGGCCAAGACCGGTACGGCGCACAAGGCGTCTGCTGGCGGTTACTCGAAGAACAGCTACAGCGCCGCCTTCGCCGGTCTGGTGCCTGCATCGAATCCGCAACTGGTCGGCATCGTGGTGATCGACAACCCGAAGAAGGGCAGCTATTACGGCGGCCTGGTGTCGGGTCCGGTGTTTGCCAAGGTGATGGATGGCGCGTTGCGCCTGCTCAACATCCCACCCGACAACATCGGTCGCTGGTATGCCGGTGGACCTTTGCAGGGCAACAACGGCCTGGTCGGCAACAAGCCACCGGATGCGCCCAATATCGAGGAAGCGCCGGTCGAGGACGCGACGCCATGACGACACGCCGCCTCGACCAACTGCTCCACGGCATCGCCGACACTGCCAGTGCCGGCGATATCGTCGTTTCGGGCCTCAATCTCGACTCGCGTCGCGTGCGTCCGGGCGATGCCTTCTTCGCGCTGCGTGGCACACGCGAGCACGGCATCAAGTTTGCCGCCATCGCGGTGCAGCGTGGTGCGCGCGTGGTGCTGGCCGAAGCGCCGGCCCCGAGCGAAACCACCCTGGACGTGCCGGTACTGTGGATCGACAACCTGCATAGCCGCGTCGGCGATATCGCTGCGCGCTTCTTCGGCGAGCCGTCGGCTGCGTTGAGCGTCATCGGCGTGACCGGCACCAACGGCAAGACCTCCACCGTGCAACTCCTGGCGCATGCGCTGGAGCACCTGGGGCATCGCGCAGCCACCATCGGAACGTTGGGTGCCGGCTTGCATGGCAACTTGCAGGCCGGCGAACGCACTACGCCCGATGCGATCGAGGTGCAGGGTCTGCTGGCCGAATTCCGCGCTGAAGGTGCGACGCATGTGGCGATGGAAGTGTCGTCGCACGCACTGGAGCAGGGTCGCGTGGGCGCGGTGAAGTTCGATGTCGCCGCGTTTACCAATCTCACACGCGACCATCTCGACTATCACGGCAGCATGGAGGCCTACGGTGCTGCCAAGGCCAAGTTGTTCGCGTGGCCGAGCCTGCATGCCGTGGTCATCAATATCGACGATGCCTTCGGCCGCGAACTTGCGACACAGTTGCCGCCGAACGCACGTGCATTGCGCTACAGCGCAGCCGGTGACGAACAGGCGGACATCGCCGCGACGGCCATAATGACCTCATCCGAAGGCTTGAACTTCGTATTGCGCACGCCATGGGGCGAACGCCCGGTGAGCAGCCGCCTGCTGGGTCGCTTCAACGTCGCCAATCTATTGACCGTGGTCGGTTGCCTGGGCGCGCTTGGCGAGCCTTTTGAAAGCATCGTCGAGGCGGTCGAGGCAATGGAGCCGGTCAACGGCCGCATGAACCGCCTCGGCGGTTTCGGCAACGAACCGCTGGTCGTGGTCGATTACGCGCACACCCCCGATGCGCTGGAGCAGGCGTTGACCGCGTTGCGTGCGCATTGCGCCGGCCAGTTGATCTGCGTATTCGGCTGCGGCGGCGATCGCGACGCCGGCAAGCGCCCGGTGATGGGTGAAATCGCCGAGCGTCTGGCCGACAGCATCGTCGTGACCGACGATAACCCGCGTAGCGAAGACGGCGATGTCATCGTCGCGCAGATCGTCGCCGGCCTCAGCAGGCCCGGGCAGGCGAAAGTCGAGCGCGACCGCGCTGCTGCGATTCGCTGGGCGGTAACCCGGGCCAAGCCGGGCGATGTCGTGCTGGTCGCCGGCAAGGGCCATGAAACCTATCAGGAGAGCGCCGCGGGCAAGCGGCCTTTCGACGATTTTGCGGTCGCACGTGCGGCGCTGGAGGTACGCGCATGATGCGGGCGACGATGATTGCTTTATGGACACACGGCCAGCTGATGGGTGCCGATATCGATGTCGGTGATGTCAGCATCGATACGCGCAAGATCAAACCGGGCGACTTGTTCGTGGCGATCAAGGGCGAGCGCGTGGACGGCCACGACTTTGTTGCCCAGGCGGCAGCGAGTGGTGCGGCCGCGGCACTGGTAACACGCAAGGTCGACGCGTCAATCGCGCAGATCGTCGTCGACGATACCGAGCTGGCGCTGGGTGACCTGGCCAGCGCGGTGCGGGCGCAAAGTAACGTGCAGGTGGTCGGTATCACCGGCTCGAACGGCAAGACCACGGTGAAGACCCTGGTGGCCTCGATCCTGTCGCGTCACGGCCGCACGCACGTGAACGCGGGCAACTACAACAACGAGCTCGGCCTACCGCTGACCCTGCTGGCGATGCCGGCCGATACGCAGTACGCCGTGCTGGAAATGGGCGCGGGCAAGCCGGGCGACATCGCCTATCTTGCTGCCATCGCACGGCCCGATATCGGCCTCGTCAATACCATCGCGCCGGCGCATCTTGAGCGCATGGGTAGCGTGGAAGGCGTCGCCGAAACCAAGGGCGCGCTGTATCAGGCGTTGCCGGTCGACGGCGTGGCGGTAATCAATGCGGATGACGCGTTCGCCAGTTTCTTCGGCGGCCTGGCCGGCTCGCGCCGCCAGTTGCGCTTTGCGCTGGATCACAAGGCCGATATCGGCGCCGACATCGTCGAGCTCGGCGTCGACGGCTCGCGCTTCGTCTTGAGCACCCCGGTCGGCGATGCCGAAGTGGATCTGCCGTTGCCCGGGCGCCACAACGTCGGCAACGCGATGGCCGCCGCGGCGATCGCGCTGGCGCTCAATGTTCCGCTCGACACGATCGTCACCGGACTGGAACAGGTGCCGGCGATCGCCGGCCGCTTGCGCGCCGAGACGATGGCGGCCGGCTGGGTGCTGATCGACGACAGCTATAACGCGAACCCCGGTTCGGTCGGCGCCGCCATCGACACGCTGGCGCTCGCGCAGGGCGAGCGCTGGCTGGTGCTTGGTGACATGGCGGAGCTCGGCCCCAACGCGCGCGCCATGCATGCAGGCATCGGCGAGCGGGCAAAGAAGCAGGGTATCGACCGCCTGTTTGCGGTCGGGCCACTCAGCGCAGCGGCGGTGGAAGCCTTTGGCGAACGCGGCGCGCACTACACGGATAAGCAGGCATTGGCAAAGGCATTGAACGAACAGTTGCACGGTGGCGTCACGCTGCTGATCAAGGGGTCGCGCTCGGCCGGCATGGAACAGGTCGTTTCCGCCTTGCGCAACGACAAGCACACGGGAGGAGCCTCCGATGCTGCCTGAGCTGGCCGAATGGATGGCGAAGTACTTCACTGCGCTGCATCTGTTCCAATACATCACCTTCCGCACCATCGCCGCGGCGCTGACGTCTTTGTCGATGTCGTTGCTGATGGGCCCGTGGTTGATCCGCAAACTGGCCGCGTTGAAGGCGGGACAGGTCGTGCGCAAGGATGGTCCGCAGACGCATCTGTCCAAGGCCGGTACGCCGACCATGGGCGGCGTGATGATCCTGCTGTCGGTTGCTGTGGCCACCTTGCTGTGGACCGATCTGCACAATCGCTATGTGTGGGTGGTGCTGGCAGTGCTGCTGTGCTTCGGTGCGATCGGTTTCTACGACGATTACAAGAAGCTGGTACTCAAGGACAGCCGTGGTCTGGCCAGCCGCTGGAAGTATTTCTGGCAGTCGGTGTTCGGTCTAGGCGCCGCGCTGGTTCTTTACTACACCGCCCCGCATGCGATCGGCGCGCAGCCGGCGGCCGAGACGGCGCTGTTTCTGCCGTTGTTCAAGCAGGTGGCCTTGCCGCTTGGCCTGTTCTTCGTGGTGATCGCGTATTTCATGATCGTCGGTTTTTCCAACGCCGTGAACCTTACTGACGGTCTGGACGGTCTTGCGATCATGCCGTCGGTGCTGGTGGCCGGCGCGCTGGGTGCGTTCGCCTATCTTTCGGGCAACGCTGAGTTTTCGCGTCACTTGCTGATTCCGGTCATTCCGGGTGCGGGCGAGCTGGCGATTTTCTGCGCCGCATTGGCCGGCGCCGGATTGGGCTTCCTCTGGTTCAACACGTATCCGGCGCAAGTGTTCATGGGCGACGTCGGTGCGCTGGCGATCGGTGCTGCGCTCGGTTGCGTCGCGGTGATCGTGCGCCAGGAAATCGTGCTGATCGTGATGGGCGGCGTGTTCGTGATGGAAACGCTGTCGGTGATGATGCAGGTGGCGAGCTTCAAGCTCACCGGCAAACGCATCTTCCGTATGGCGCCGATCCATCACCACTTCGAGCTCAAGGGCTGGCCCGAACCGCGGGTGATCGTGCGCTTCTGGATCATCAGCGTGGTGCTGGTGTTGATCGGCTTGGCAACCTTGAAGGTGCGCTGACGATGATCTTCGACGCAACCCAGGCAAAACGGCGGCAAGGACCGCGCGGCAAGTTCGATATGCCGCTGCTGGTCGCGCTCGTCGGTCTGGCGAGCCTCGGGCTGGTCATGGTCACCTCCAGCTCGATCGCGGTCGCCGCCGCGAACTCGAACCTGGGCGAGTTCTACTTCCTCAAGAAGCACCTGCTGTTTCTTGCGCTGGGTTTCGTGGTGGCGGGCGTGGCCATGCGCACGGAACTGAAGTTCCTGGAGAAGAACGCGTTCCTGCTGATGCTGCTTGCCTTCAGCCTGCTGCTTGCCGTGTTTCTCCCGTTCCTCGGGATGAAGCTCAATGGCGCGCATCGCTGGTTGAACCTGGTGGTGACCAGTTTCCAGCCGGTGGAAGCGGTCAAGCTGATTCTGGTGATCTATATCTCCAGCTATCTGGTGCGTCACCGCGAAAGCGTCGAGACGCGCTTCATGGGCTTGTTCAAGCCGTTGCTGGTCGCGGGCCTGTTCGTCTTGCTGCTGCTGGCGCAGCCGGACTTCGGTTCGGCCACGCTGATGATCGGTGTGGCGATCGCGATGGTGTGGCTGGGCGGTGCGCGGCCGATCTTCTTGTTCGGCATGGGCCTGCCGCTGATGCCGTTGCTGGCGATCGCGGCAACCAGCGAGGCGTATCGCATGAAGCGCCTCACCTCGTTCATGGATCCGTGGAAGGATCCGTTCAACGACGGATTTCAGCTGACCCAGTCGCTGATGGCGATCGGCCGCGGCGAGTGGACCGGTGTGGGCTTGGGGCAAAGCGTATTGAAGCTGTCCTACCTGCCCGAAGCGCATACCGACTTTATCTTTGCCGTGATCTCCGAAGAGCTGGGTCTGGCCGGCATCCTCTGCGTCATGGGCCTGTTCTCGATGGTCGTGTGGCGCGGCCTGTCGATGGGCATCAAGGGTGTCGAGCTGGGCCAGCGTTTCGCCGGCTATGTCGCCTTTGGCATTTCGTTGATGATCGGCTTGCAGACGATGGTGTCGATCGGCGTGAACCTGGGCGCGCTGCCGACCAAGGGCCTGACGCTGCCGTTGATCAGCTATGGCGGTTCGTCGATCGTGCTGACCTGCGCGATGGCCGGCGTGTTGTTGCGTGCAACGTATGAAATCAACCGCGCACTCGATGCGCGTCAGATGGCCACGCGCATGCCTGCAACGGCCGTGCCTGATGCGAAAGCGGCAGCGGCTGGTGCGGCGGTGGCGACGCCCGTACGCGAGGCGGTGGGCGCATGACGGCCAACGCACCCGTGCTGATCATGGCCGGCGGTACCGGCGGCCACATCTTCCCCGGCCTCGCGGTAGCCGAAGCACTACGCGTGCAGGGCGTGCCTGTCGTGTGGCTGGGCGCCGATGGCGGCATGGAAACGCGTGTGGTGCCGACGCATGGCATCACGCTCTATACCGTGCCGGTAGGCGGCTTGCGCGGCAAAGGCCTGAAGACGCGCGTACTGGCGCCGTTGATGCTGGCGCGTGCATTGATCGCGTCGTTGTCCGTGTTGCGCCGGGTAAAGCCGCGCAGCGTACTGTCGATGGGGGGTTACGTGGCAGGTCCGGGCGGCGTCGCCGCGCGCCTGAGCGGCCGTCCGTTGCTGGTGCACGAGCAGAACCGCGTTGCCGGTTATACCAATCGCAAGCTGGCCGGCTATGCGCGTCGCGTACTGGCCGGTTTTGCCGACGCCTTGCCGAACGCCGAATGGGTGGGCAACCCGGTGCGTGCGGCGATCGGCGCGTTGCCGGCGCCCGCCGAACGTATGGCTGGCCGCAGCGGTCGCCCGCGTTTGCTGGTGTTGGGCGGCAGCCTCGGCGCGCGCGCCTTGAACACAGTGTTGCCGCAAGCGCTCGCACAACTGGCGCCGGCGCAGCGCCCCGAAGTGCTGCATCAGTGCGGCAACCGTGGTATCGACGAAGCGCGCGAAGCCTATGCCAAGGCCGGGGTGGACGCGCAGATCGTGCCGTTTATCGAAGACATGGCCGGCACGTATGCATGGGCGGATCTGGCCATATGCCGCGCCGGCGCCTTGACCCTGGCCGAATTGACCGCCGCCGGACTCGGCGCGGTGCTCGTGCCGTTTCCGCACGCGGTGGACGACCACCAGACCCGCAACGCCGAGGCGCTGGTCGCCGCGGGTGCGGCCGAATTGATTCAGGAGCGCGATCTGGACGTACAGGCTTTGGCGCAGCGCATTGAAGCGCTGCTGGACAACCGCGGCAAGTTGATCGCGATGGCGCAAGCCGCGCGTACGCTGGCCAAGCCCGACGCCGCGCAGGTGATCGCGCGCGCCTGCATGGAGGTGGCCGCATGACGCCGCGTCGCCTGCATGCTCACGAAGAACTGATGTCCACGTTCCAGCGGGTGCACTTCATCGGCATCGGCGGTGTCGGCATGAGCGGTATCGCCGAAGTACTGCATAACCTTGGTTATGCCGTATCCGGTTCGGATCGCTCCAACTCGCCGACCGCGCAGCGTCTGCAGAACCTCGGCATCACGGTTCATGTCGGTCACGCCGCGGAACATATCGGCGATGCTGACGTTGTCGTGACGTCCAGCGCCATTGGCCAGGACAACCCCGAGTTGGTCGCCGCACGCGCCGGGCGCATTCCGGTGGTGCCGCGCGCGGAGATGCTTGGCGAGCTGATGCGTTTCCGTCGCGGCATCGCCATTGCCGGAACCCACGGCAAGACCACCACGACCAGCCTGGCCGCCAGCGTGCTGGCCGAGGCCGACTACGATCCGACCTTTGTGATCGGCGGCCAGTTGAATGCCGCCGGCGCGAATGCGCGCCTGGGCACGGGGCAGTACATCGTGGCGGAGGCGGACGAGTCCGATGGTTCGTTCCTGCTGCTGTCGCCGGTGATCGCGGTGGTGACGAACATCGACGCCGATCATCTGGAGAACTACGGCGGTGACTTCGCCCAGGTGAAGAAAGCCTTCGGCGATTTCCTGCATCGCCTGCCGTTCTATGGCCTGGCTGTGCTCTGTGTCGACGACCCGGAAGTGGCCGAGCTGGCCAAGCACACCACGCGTCGCGTGATGACCTACGGCATCGACACGCCCGATGCGGACGTGCGTGCGTCGAACCTGTCGCAGAGCGGCTTCGAGATGCATTTCGACCTGCACCTGCCGGGCCGCGAAGGCAGCCTGCCGGTGACACTGAACCTACCGGGCCGCCACAACGTGCTCAACGCGTTGGCCGCGGCAAGCATTGGCTGGCAGCTTGGCGTGGAAGCCGAAGCGATTGCGCACGCACTCGCCGGTTTCCAGGGCGTGGGCCGTCGTTTCCATCGACGCGGCGAGATCGCGCTGGACAAGGGCAGCGCTCTGCTGGTCGACGACTACGGTCACCATCCGCGCGAACTTGCGGCGGTATTTTCCGCTGCGCGCGGTGGCTGGCCGGATCGTCGCCTGGTGGTGGCATTCCAGCCGCATCGCTATAGCCGTACCCGCGATCTGCTCGACGATTTTGCCAACGTGCTGGCCGATGCCGACGTGCTGGTGTTGACCGATGTCTACCCGGCCGGCGAAGCACCGATTGCCGGTGCCGACGGTCGCGCACTCGCGCGTGCGGTGCGCGCGCGCGGCAAGGTCGATCCGGTGCTGATCGAGCATCCACGCGAATTTTCCGAAACCCTGCCCACGCTGTTGCGCGACGGCGATCTGCTGTTGCTGCTTGGCGCCGGCGATATCGGTTCGGCCGCAGTAGAGCTGGCCAATGCCGGGCATTTGAGGACCAAGAAGTCATGAAGACGATCAACGATCCCGCCCAGTTCGGTCGCGTCGCCGTAGTGATGGGCGGCAGCTCGGCCGAGCGCGAGGTATCGCTGGATTCGGGTCGCGGCGTGCTGGCCGCGCTCAAGGCACGCGGCGTCGACGCGCACGCGATCGACGGTATTCCGGCCCTGCTGGACGCCGTGCGTGCCGGTCATTTCGCGCGCGTGTTCAATATCCTGCACGGCGGCGGTGGCGAGAACGGCGAATTGCAGGGTGCCTTGCAGTCGCTGCGTGTGCCGTTCACCGGTTCGGGCGTGCTCGGCTCGGCGCTGTCGCTGGACAAGATCCGCGCCAAGCAGGTGTGGCTGTCCATGGGTTTGCCGACGCCGCGCTACAAGGCGTTGCCGCGCGGTGCCGATGTGCATGCCGCGGCGCGCGAAGTGGGCTTTCCGTTGATCGTCAAACCCGCCTGGGAAGGTTCCAGCGTCGGCGTCACGCGCGTTTTCAAAGCGGAAGATCTCGATGCGGCCGTCGAGCTGGCGCAGCGTTATCCCGGCGACATGCTGATGGAGACCCTGATCGAGGGCGATGCGCGCGAAGGTGGTGAATTCACCGTCGGCGTGCTTGGTCGCGACGTCCTGCCGACGATCAAGATCGTGCCCAAGGGCGAGTACTACGACTACAACGCCAAATATATCGCCGAGGACACGCAGTACATCTGCCCCGGTCTCGACGGCGCGGCCGAGCAGGAAATGCGCGAGCTCGCGCTGACCGCGTTCGATGCGTTGGCCTGCTCCGGCTGGGGACGCGTGGACGTGATGCGCGACAAGCACGGCAAGAACTGGCTGCTGGAAGTGAACACCGCGCCCGGCATGACCTCGCATTCGCTGGTGCCCAAGGCCGCCAAGGTCGTCGGTATCGACTACGAGACGCTGTGCTGGCGCGTGCTGGAAACCAGTTTCGATCGCGACGGAGGTAACGCGTGAGGGGAGCAGTCCGCCTCGTTGCCTGGTGCCTTGCGCTTGCGCTGGTCGCGCTGCCGATCGTCGGCGTCCTGCGTGGCTGGTTTGCGGTCAATCGCTGGCCGGTGACGGAGTTGACCGTGCAGGCCGAGTTCAAGCACCTGACGCCCGAGCAGATTCGCACTGCCGTGTTGCCGAGTCTCGGCAAGGGCTTCTTTGCGCTGGACCTGGATGCCGTGCAGCGCTCGATCGAGGCGATGCCCTGGGTCGAGTCGGTGGAAGTGCGCAAGCATTGGCCCGACACGTTGCTGCTGCGCATCTACGAGCGCCAGCCCTTCGCCAAGTGGAACGAAGGCAAGCTGATCAGCCGCCAGGGCATGGTGTTCGACGCGCCCGATGCCGCCGCCAGTGCGAACCTGCCGGATCTGCACGGCCCCGACGCACGCCTGGCCGAGGTGGTGAGCTTCTACGCGGAAACGCAAAAAGCCTTCACCAACACCAAATTGAAAATCACCGGCGTTGCGCTTACCGAGCGCGGCAGCTGGAGCCTGACCACCTCGACTGGCGCACAGATCGTCGTCGGCGATCGCGATCAGGCGGGCCGGCGCTTGCGCCGCTTTCTCGACGTCTACCCACAGCTGATGGCAGGCCACACCGATGGCTTTGCCTACGCCGATCTTCGCTATACCAACGGATTCGCCGTGCGATGGCCTTCGCAGGCGCCTGCCGTCAATGCTGGAGGCACGCCCCGCACATGAAACCCAGGAACGATAAGCAACTCGTCGTCGGCCTCGATATCGGCACCTCGAAAGTGGTGGCGATCGTCGGCGAGTACGAACCGGGTGAACCGATCGAGGTGATCGGCATCGGCACGCACGTGTCGCGCGGCTTGAAGCGCGGCTCGGTGGTCGATATCGAATCGACCGTGCATTCGATCCAGCGGGCGGTCGAAGAGGCCGAGCTGATGGCCGGCTGCGATATCCGCTCGGTCTACGCATCGATTTCCGGCAGCCATCTGGAAACCAGGAACTCGCACGGCACCGCGCCGATCCGCGATCGCGAAGTGACCCCCAGCGATCTGGACCAGGTGCTCGAAGCGGCCAGCGCCGTGGCGATCCCGGCCGATCGCAAGGTGCTCTATAAGGAGTCGCAGGAATATCGCATCGACGGCCAGGACGGCATTCGCTCGCCGGTTGGCATGAGCGGCGTGCGCCTGGAAGCCAGTGTGCATCTGGTCACCGGTGCCGCGGCCGCCGTGCAGAACATCAGCAAGTGCATCCAGCGCTGCGGCTTGTCGGTCGACGAACTGGTGCCGTCCTCGGTGGCCAGCGCGAAGTCGGTGCTGACCGATGACGAACGCGAGCTGGGCGTGTGTCTGGTGGATATCGGTGCAGGCACCACGGACATTGCGATCTACACCCAGGGCTCGATTCGCTATACCAAGTCGTTGCCGGTCGGCGGCGATCAGGTCACCAACGATATTGCTTATGGCGTGCATACACCGACTGCACACGCCGAAGAAATCAAAATCAAATACGCCTGCGCTCTGGCGCAGCTTGCCCATGCTGAAGAGACCATCCAGGTCCCCAGCGTAGGCGATCGTCCGCCGCGTCGCCTGGCTCGCCAGTCGCTCGCACAAAGCGTGCAGGCGCGTTACGAAGAGATCTTCGAAATGGTGCAGGACGAGCTGCGTCGCTCGGGCTACGAAAGCCTGGTTGCCGCGGGCGTGGTGCTCACCGGTGGCGCTTCGCGCATGGAAGGTGCGCTGGAGCTGGCCGAAGAGATCTTCCACAAGATGGTTCGCATCGGTGTGCCGCAGCATGTCAGCGGTCTCGGTGAAGTCGTCGCCAATCCGTTGCATTCCACAGGCGTGGGCCTGCTGTTGCATGGCGCGCGCGCAGGCGGCATGCGCTCGGGCGGACCGGTGGGCGGCAGCGTGGGTGGTCTGGTCGAACGCCTGCGCGGTTGGTTAGCAAAGAATTTCTAGTTTTGGAAATCCGACGGCGCGGGATGCGCTGTCCTGGGCACAGGGAAAAAGCCCGACACCACGGACCGGCAGGAGGTGTCGTAGCCGTGGTTACAACGACAATGATGCGTCTCTACGGAGGACGGGAAATGTTTGAACTGATCGAAAAACTCGCACCTAACGCAGTTATCAAGGTCATCGGCGTGGGCGGTGGCGGCGGCAATGCCGTGGCACACATGCTCAATGCCAATATCGAAGGCGTCGAATTCGTCGTCGCCAACACTGATGCGCAGGCGATGAAGAGCTGCGGCTCGCGCACGCACCTGCAGCTGGGCGGCAACGTCACCAAGGGTCTTGGTGCCGGCGCCAACCCGGAAGTGGGTCGTCAGGCCGCACTGGAAGACCGCGAGCGCATCGAGGAAATGCTCGAAGGCGCGGACATGGTCTTCATCACCGCCGGCATGGGTGGCGGTACCGGCACCGGCGCAGCGCCAGTTGTCGCACAGCTGGCCAAAGAGAAGGGCATCCTCACCGTAGCGGTGGTGACCAAGCCGTTCCCGTTCGAAGGCCGTCGCCGCATGCAGGTCGCCCTGAAGGGTATTGAAGACCTGTCGCAGCACGTCGATTCGTTGATCACCGTGCCGAACGAAAAGCTGCTCTCGGTGCTGGGTCGCGAAGTGACCCTGCTCAATGCCTTCAAGGCAGCCAATGACGTTCTGCAGGGTGCGGTGCAGGGTATCGCCGACCTGATCACGGCCCCGGGCCTGATCAACGTCGACTTTGCCGACGTGCGTACCGTGATGTCCGAAATGGGCATGGCGATGATGGGCTCGGGCACCGCTCGTGGTGACGATCGCGCCCAGGCGGCCGCCGAAGCGGCGATCAACAACCCGCTGCTGGAAGACGTGAACCTCAACGGTGCCTGCGGCATTCTGGTGAACGTCACCGCGGGTCCGAACCTGACGATGCGTGAGTTCGACGAGATCGGCCGCGTGATCCACGACTTCGCCAGCGAAGACGCCACCGTCGTGATCGGCACCTCGCTCGATCCGGAAATGCAGGACGACGTCCGCGTCACCGTGGTGGCCACCGGCCTGAACCGTGCCGCCGCCGCCCGTCAGCCGGGTCGCCATCAGGCACCTCAGCAGGTGGAAATGCGCCAGCGTCCGCGCCCGGTCGTGCTGCGTACCGGTACCGGCAACGAAGTGGTCGACTACGCCCAGCCGGAAACGGTGGCCAACCATGTCCGCACCGAGTCGGCGCCGGCCAAGAGTGCCGATCCGAGCTTCGACTACCTGGACATCCCGGCCTTCCTGCGTCGTCAGGCCGATTGAGGTCTGGATACCGAGAAATACTGAGGTAAAAAAATCTTAGAAAAAAGTGAACAAAAGCTCGAACTGACTGTCAGTAACCTGTCGTGACGGGTGTCGAGGTTTTCCTCGCGCCCGCGCTGACTCTCCGTGTGAGGGTTGGTCAGGGTCCGCTGACGCAGCTTTGAAAGAAGCGATTTCATCCAGTTGTTAGGTGAACGCTTTCCCAGACTGTGCGTTTTCGGATGACGCATGATGAGCGGCGTACGGATTACGACCGCTGGATCCGACCCCTTTGCTGGACTTTCCCGTCCCGGCACAGGGGTCGAGTCGATTTTTAATCCATTGATGGAATTGAGATTTTTGTCTGCTTGGCGCTGAATGACTTTCATTCACAGATGAAAGAAGTATGAAAGTGCGAACAGACTGTACGGTACGGTTTGCTATTTTATAGGTTAAGACTGTGTTAGCATCCGTACCCTGTTGGCTGCTGCCCCTATAGCTAGGTACTTAAAAAATGATCAAGCAGCGTACGCTCAAGAACATCATTCGCGCCACTGGCGTCGGTCTGCATACCGGCGACAAGGTGTACATGACGCTCCGCCCCGCCGCACCGAACACTGGCATCGTTTTCCGTCGCACGGATCTTTCGCCGCCTGTTGATATCGCCGCGCGTCCCGACAAAGTCGGTGATACGCGTCTGTCGACCACGTTGGTCAATGGCGACGTGCGCGTGTCCACCGTGGAGCATCTGCTCTCCGCGATGGCGGGTCTGGGCATCGACAATGCCTACGTCGATCTGTCGGCACCTGAAGTGCCGATCATGGACGGCAGTGCCGGTCCGTTCGTCTTCCTGCTGCAATCGGCTGGCATCGAAGAGCAGCCTGTTGCCAAGCGCTTTATCCGCATCAAGAAGCCGATCAAGGTGCAGGAAGGCGATAAATGGGCCAGTTTTGAGCCATTTGAAGGCTTCAAGGTCGGCTTCTCGATCGAGTTCAATCACCCGATCATCAGCAAGCGCACTTCGCGCGCCGAGATCGATTTCTCGACGACCTCCTTCGTGAAGGAAGTCAGCCGCGCACGTACGTTCGGTTTCATGCGCGACATCGAGATGCTGCGCGAACACAACCTCGCGCTCGGCGGTTCGATGGATAACGCCGTGGTGCTGGATGACTATCGCGTGCTCAACGAAGACGGCCTTCGCTACGAAGACGAATTCGTCAAGCACAAGATCCTCGACGCGATTGGCGATCTGTATTTGTTAGGTCACAGCCTGATCGGTGCGTACTACGCGCACAAATCCGGTCATGAGCTCAACAACAAGCTGCTGCGCACCTTGATGGCCGACGCTTCCGCCTGGGAAGAAGTCAGCTACCAGGACGATCCGGCGACCTCGCCGATCTCCTACGCGCATCCGGCTCAGGCGATCTGATTCGCCCTGGCATCTGACGCAGCGGCTCCGGCCGCAACAAGAAAGGCCGCGCCTCTGAGCGCGGCCTTTTTTATTTGGGGTGCGCTAACTGCCTGATGCCACAAAAAATAACAAACGGACGTATGGTTTTGCCTGTGCGGGGCGATTGAAGTCGCCCTCCGAAAATCCGGGCGTCTCAAGGTGGGGTGAGCCGTCTGGAAAGCGTTCCGCATTGGCGCGACTTTTTCCTTTTGTGATATACCTCGCCCTTTCGCACGGCCGCGGTTCACGTACCGATGACATCGCCACTTGGTCAACGGGGTTCGCGTGGTATAAACCTCCCTCGCCACCGGGGGTGGCTGGTCGAATCGGCGCGGGAGCGCCGCGTGTCGGAACGAGCCGGGATGTCGGCTAGGGGGTTCCGCCGGTCCGGGAAGCAGAAATATCGGCGACGGACGCCAGTTCCAGGAACAGTTCCCGTAATTCGGGGTCAGAGGTTGATGCTGCAGCAGCCTTTAGGTGATTGGCGGCGGCAGCAGAAAGCGGTTTTGTCCGGTCCGGCTCGGTTTGAGTTGGCGGAAGGGGGGCCACTTTCACGGTAACCACGTTGGCGTGCACGCCTAGGGCGTGTGCGGCTGAGAGTATCTGCGCCTGAGAAAGACGCAGTCTCGATGCCCAGGCCGGCGAGGGAGCCAAAAAAACAAGGCGGCCGTCGCGCAGGTTGGCGAAACGAACCTGCTCGCGGAGCGGTGACGGCAACGTCTGGCGCAGTGCACGATCCAGCGCCTCCAGCTCGCCGGCTCTCTTTGCGAGAGCCGCGACGGGGCCAAATTCGGTCACGGACTTGGGTCCGCGACTGACAGGGCCGGAGGAGGGTGGGTCGTTACGCTGCATGTGATGCCGACATCTCGGATGTGGAAATTCAATGCAAATCATACTTGTATCACGCACCAAGAAGGTGCCGAAAACTTTGGATCTGGCTGATCGGCGCCTGCGCTATCGGCTACTGGGTGTAGCAGTCGGTGCCGTCGTGGGCTGTGCGGGTTTCGGTGCGCTGGTGGCCTTGGCGCTGGCCAGTCCCCGTGACGGGGCGATTGCCGAAATCGGACAGCTACACAAGCAGGTCACCCAGCAGAATGCCCAACTGGCCGACATGCGCAAGGATGCACAGCGTGAAGTCGACGCCCTGGCCATCAAGCTGGGCCAACTGCAAGCCCAGTCCACCCGGCTCAATGCCCTGGGCGAGCGTCTCACCCAGGTAGGCAAGCTGGACGACGGCGAATTCAATTTCGACGAGCAACCGCCGGTCGGTGGCGTCGAAGATACGTCCGACAGTCCCTATGCGTTGCCGCAGACGCTGGACAAGAGCATCGACGAGTTGGCCAAGCAGTTCGACCGGCAGCAAGCCCAGCTTTCGGCGCTGCAGAGCTTCCTGCTCGACGCCAAGATCGACTCCAATCTCAAGCCGACCGGCATGCCGCTCGACGGCTATATCTCCTCCTATTTTGGTGGCCGCCCCGATCCGTTCAGCGGGCATGCCGCTCATCACACCGGTATCGACATCGCAGCCCCCACCGGCACGCCGGTGCAGGCCGTGGCCGAAGGCATGGTCACCTACGCCGGTGTTCGCAATGGCTATGGCAACGTGGTCGAGATCGACCATGGCAACGGCTATATGACCCGCTACGCTCACAACAGCCAGCTTGAAGTTCATCCGGGTCAGCGCGTGCATATCGGCGATGTCATCGCCAAGGCCGGCTCGACCGGGCGTTCTACTGGCTCGCACCTGCATTTCGAGGTCTGGTACGACGGACGGGTGGTCAATCCGCTGGCGTACGTAAAAAGTCACCGATAAGCGAGGCCGGCGGCTACGCCGCCTGTGAAGCCGCTCGCTTCGCGTCGCTGTAAAGCCGGCCTCTGCGCGGCCTGAAAAGGGGAGGAGCGAGAGCCGCACTGGCGCTTTAGCTCTTCCCCTTTACTCTTTCCAGGTTGCGTAGCAACCGGCTTTACAGCGACGCGAAGCGAGCAGCTTCACCCCCGCAACCCTTGAAAACCCTCGACTTTGCCGCCACCCCATCCCCAGGAAAAAGCGGCAAGTTGGGATCGTCGCCTGACCCTAGTATCATCAATCCTTTCGTCCCGGCCGCTTTCATAGCTACCGGGCGTTCCTGTCTCCAGATCCGGAAGATCGATGTTTAATCGTGCCTTGACGAGCCTTTTCGGTAGCCGCAACGAACGTGTGCTGCGCCAGCTGTCCAAGACCGTAGCGCGTATCAATGCGCTTGAGTCGGAGTTCGAAAAGCTCAGCGATGAAGCGCTGCGCGGCAAGACCGATGAATTCAAGCAGCGTGTCGCCGCGGGCGAGTCGCTGGACAAGATCCTGCCGGAGGCGTTTGCCACGGTGCGCGAGGGAGCCAAGCGCGTGCTCGGCATGCGCCCCTACGACGTGCAGTTGATCGGCGGCATGGTGCTGCATTCGGGCCGCATCGCCGAAATGCGTACGGGTGAGGGCAAGACCCTGGTGGGTACGCTGCCGGTGTATCTGAACGCGCTGGAGAGCAAGGGTGTTCACGTGGTTACCGTGAACGATTACCTGGCACGTCGCGACTCCGCGCAGATGGGCAAGCTGTACAACTTCCTCGGCTTGTCCGTGGGCGTGGTGTGGCCGGGCATGGATCACAGCGACAAGCACCAGGCCTATGCTGCCGACATCACCTACGGCACCAACAACGAATTCGGTTTCGACTATCTGCGCGACAACATGGCCCTGTCCAAGGACCAGCGTTATCAGCGCGGCCTCAACTACGCCATCGTCGACGAAGTCGACTCGATCCTGATCGACGAGGCGCGCACGCCGCTGATCATTTCCGGCCCGGCCGAAGATTCGCCGCAGCTGTATCTGTCGGTGAACAAGATCGTGCCGAAGATGATCCGTCAGGAAAAAGAAGACGGTGCCGGCGATTACTGGGTCGACGAAAAACAGAAGCAGGTGCATCTGTCCGAAGAGGGCATGTCGCACGCCGATGAGTTGTTGCGTCAGACCGGCGTGATCGATGCCGACAGCGGCTTGTACGACTCGAAGAATCTCGCTGTCGTTCACCACTTGAACGCTGCACTGCGCGCCAACGCGATCTATCAGCGCGACGTCGACTACATCGTGCGCGATGGCGAAGTGATCATCGTCGACGAATTCACCGGCCGTACGCTGCCGGGCCGTCGCTGGTCCGACGGTCTGCATCAGGCGGTCGAGGCGAAGGAAGGCGTGCCGATTCAGCGCGAGAACCAGACGCTGGCCACGGTGACGTTCCAGAATCTGTTCCGCATGTACAAGAAGCTGGCCGGCATGACCGGTACGGCCGATACCGAAGCCTACGAGTTCCAGCAGATCTACGGCCTGGAAGTGGTGGTGATTCCCACCCACAAGGCGATGATCCGCAAGGACAATTCGGACATGGTCTTCCTTGGCCAGGAGGTCAAGTACCGTGCCGTGATCGAAGACATCAGGGATTGCCACAAGCGCGGTCAGCCGGTGCTGGTCGGTACCACCTCGATCGAAGTGTCCGAGCTGCTGTCGAACCTGCTGCGCAAGGAAGGCATCCCGCACGAAGTGCTCAATGCCAAACAGCACGAGCGCGAAGCGCACATCGTGGCCCAGGCCGGTGCGCCCGGTTCGGTCACCATCGCCACGAACATGGCCGGCCGCGGTACCGATATCGTGCTCGGCGGCAGCCTCGAGGCGGCGCTGGCCGCGTTGCCCGAAGACGCTAACGACATCGATCGCAAGCGCGCCAAGGCCGAGTGGCAGAAGCGTCACGATCAGGTACTCGAAGCGGGCGGCCTGCACATCATCGGTACCGAGCGCCACGAGTCGCGTCGTATCGACAACCAGCTGCGCGGTCGTTCCGGCCGTCAGGGCGACCCGGGTTCGTCGCGCTTCTACCTGTCGCTGCAGGACAACCTGCTGCGCATCTTTGCCGGCGATTGGGTCGGCCGCTGGATGCGTATGTTCGGCATGAAGGAAGACGACGCGCTGGAAGATCGCATGATCAGCCGGCAGATCGAGAAGGCGCAGCGCAAGGTCGAGCAGCACAACTTCGATATTCGCAAACACCTGCTGGAGTTCGACGACGTCGCCAACGATCAGCGCAAGGTGATCTATGCGCAGCGCGACGAGCTGCTCGAGACCGACGACGTCTCGGCGACCATCAACGACATCCGCGAAGACGTGGTCGACAACCTGGTCCGTCGTTACGTGCCGCTGCACAGCATCGACGAGCAATGGGATGTGCAGGGCCTCGATCGTGAGCTGGAAAGCGAATTCGGTGTTCATGCCGACTTGCGTCATTGGCTCGAACAGCAAACGGAAGCCGATGACAACACGCTGCTAGAGCATGTGCGCCAGAGCGTCGACAAGCTGTTCAAGGACAAGGAGCAGCAGATCGGTTCCGAGCCCATGCGCCAGCTGGAAAAGCACATCATGCTGAGCGTGGTGGACAACGCGTGGAAGGAACACCTGGCAAGCATGGATTACCTGCGTCAGGGCATCTATCTGCGTGGTTACGCGCAGAAGCAGCCCAAGCAGGAGTTCAAGCGCGAGTCGTATGAGCTGTTCTCCAGCATGCTCGATCGCATCAAGGCCGAAGTGGTGCAGATGCTGGCGCGCATCCGTATTCGCAGCGAAGAAGAGGTCGCCGCGATGGAAGCCGAGCAACAACGTCTGGCCGAGCGCTTGCAGCAGCAGATGCAGGCGACGGGCGGCGGGGCTCCGCTGGGTGCGCTGAGCGCACCGGAGCTGGGCGAGATTCCGATGCCGTCGATCGAGAACGAAGTGGTGCAGCGTGACGGCCCGAAGGTCGGCCGCAACGATCCTTGCCCCTGCGGTTCTGGCAAGAAGTACAAGCACTGCCATGGGCAGCTGAGCTGAGTCCACGAAAAAGCCGGCGCAAGCCGGCTTTTTTTTATGCTTCTCTGTAGGAGCGACTTCAGTCACGACAAGTCGTTTAAGTCACCACGGTTAGGGACTAAAGCAAAACTCTAATAACCTCAGTGTTCCCATCGTCATCCCGGCGCAGGCCGGGATCCAGTGACTTTGTGGTCAGTTGTCGCGAGAACCCAAAGAGTCTGCTCTATCGCTAGAACCGGAGCCTGACGCCACTGGATCCCGGCCTACGCCGGGATGACGGCTAGGGAGAGTTTCCCGAGGTGCCCGGTCGTCGCTACTGCGGCAGCGTCTTTAACGCTGAACTTCAATCGCCCCCGGGCATCTTCTTCCGATGCGGCTCTGCATCCACCGTGATGTACGCCGGCTCGTCGTTCGCCTCCAGGCGAATGGCGGTGAGCTTGCCGCCCCAGACGCAGCCGGTGTCGATGGCGTAGATGCCCAGGCCGGAAAAACGGCCGAGGGTCGACCAGTGGCCGCAGACGATGCGCGTTTCGCGACGACGCATGCCGGGCACTTCGAACCAAGGGTACATGCCGGGCTTTTGCGTGCCGGGGATGCCCTTGCTTTCGAAGTCGATGCGGCCGTGCACGTCGCAATAGCGCATGCGGGTAAAGGTGTTGATCGATGCGCGCATGCGTTCGATGCCTTGCAGGCGGCTGGACCATGCCGCCGGGCGGTTGCCGAACAGGTTTTTCAGGATGCGTGGATGGCGTGGGCTCGACAGCTCGCGCTCGACGTCTTGTGCCTGGCGCAATGCCTGACGCAGCGTCCAGATCGGCGCCAGGCCGGCATGCACCATGGTCCAGCCCAACTGCTCATCGTGATGCATGAGCTTCTGGCCGCGCATCCACTCGAACAGTACCGGCGCATCTTCGGCAAACAGGACTTCGCGCAGCTCCGGGTTCACCTTGGACTGCGCATCCGGTCGCCGTTGTCCGATCGCCAGCAGGCTGAGATCGTGGTTGCCCAGGGTGACAATGACGTTGTCGCGCAGGCTATGGATCAGGCGCAGAGTGTCGAGCGACTGCCCGCCGCGGTTGACCAGGTCGCCGCAGAACCACAGCCGGTCGGAAGCCGGGTCGAAACGTAGTTTTTCCAGTAGACGTTGCAGCTCGGGATAACAGCCTTGTACGTCGCCGATCGCATAGGTAGCCATCGGCGCTAGTGCAGCGTGCGCGGAATGGATAGCGTGAAGGCGGGGATCGGCGCTTCGAAATGCGTGCCGTCGTCGGCGAGCATCTGATAGCTGCCCTGCATCGTGCCCACCGCAGTCTCCAGCACCGCGCCCGAGGTGTACTCGTAATCGTCGCCCGGCCGCATCCACGGCTGTTCGCCGACGACGCCATCGCCACGCACTTCTTCGATCTTGCCATTGGCATCGGTAATCAGCCAATGGCGTGTCAGGAGGCGCGCGGGTACCTCGCCGTTATTGCGCAGGGTGATGGTGTAAGCGAACACGTAGCGATTGTCAGCGGGCTTCGATTGATCGGGGACGAAGCGGGAAGCGACCTGCACGTCGATCGTGTAGGGGGATTTGTCATTCATGAGGCGATTGTAAGCGTTGCTGCCATGCATGGCGCAAGCATGCCTCATGCACGGGGGAATTCCGTGCGGATCGACGCCAGGCGGCGGGATTACTGAACCGGGACCTGGGCCAGCCGTACGAAGTCCGCTGGCGAGAGCGCCTCGGCACGGGCCTTGGGGTCGACATCGGCCGATCTGATCGCCTCAGCGTCCATGACCTGCTTGAGGGCATTGCTCAAGGTCTTGCGACGTTGAGCGAAGGCGGCCTTGACCACCGCGTAGAGTCGGGCCGGGTCCGCCTGAGGCAGGCGCTCGGGCGGCAAGGGGACCATCCGGACGACAGCCGAATCCACCTTCGGCGGCGGCCGGAACGCGCCGGGGGGGACTTCGAACAGCGGCTCGATCCGACAGACCAGCTGCAGCATCACGGATAGACGTCCATACACCTTGCTGCCCGGTTCGGCGGCCATACGGTCGACGACCTCTTTCTGCAGCATGAAATGCATGTCTTGGATGGCGCCTGCGTGCTCGACGCAATGGAACAGGATCGGGCTGGAGATGTAATACGGCAGGTTGCCGGCCACGCGGAGCTTGTCGACGCCGCGTTCGCGCGCGAGCGCGGTGAAGTCGACCTTGAGCACGTCCGCGTGAATCACTTCGAGCTGGCCCACCGCTGCCGCGCGGGCCTTGAGGTCGGGGATCAGGTCGGTATCGAGCTCGATCGCCGTCAGCTTGCCGGCCGCGGCGAGCAAGGGCAGCGTCAAGGCGCCTTCGCCTGGCCCGATCTCGACCACCACATCAGCCGGCTTGGGCGATATCGCGCTGACGATGCTCTCGATGTAGCGCTTCTCGTGCAGGAAGTGTTGGCCGAAGCTTTTCTTGGGGCGAGCAGTCATGGGGCGTCAGGAGTCAGGTGTCAGGAGTGAGGAGCTAAGGCCGGCACATCGGCAGGCTTTATCGCGCGGACTTGATCAAGCTAAGCGCCATCTTGGCCGCCGCAATGAGACTGGCCGGGTCGCCGCGCCCGGTGCCGGCCAGATCCAGCGCGGTACCGTGGTCGACCGAGGTGCGGATAAACGGCAGCCCCAGGGTCAGGTTCACGGTGCGGTCGAACGCTTCGCTCTTGAGTACCGGCAGGGCTTGATCGTGATACATCGCCAGCACCGCATCGTAGCGCTCGCGCTGGGCGGGGACGAAGGCGGTATCGGCAGGCAGGGGGCCAAGCAGGTCCATGCCTTCGCCGCGCAAGGCATCCAGAGCGGGAATGATGGTGTCGATTTCCTCGTGGCCGAGATGGCCGCCTTCGCCGGCGTGAGGGTTGAGGCCCAGCACCGCGATACGTGGCGATGCGATACCGAATTTGGTGCGCAGTTCGCGATGCACGATGCGCAAGGTTTGATGCAGTAGGTCCGTGGTGATCGCCGCCGGAACCCGCGCAAGCGGCAGGTGGGTAGTCGCAAGGGCGACGCGCAGCTCGGGACTGGCCAGCATCATCACCACGTCGGCGCTGGCGCGCTCGGCAAAGAATTCGGTGTGCCCGCTGAAGGGGATGCCGGCATCGTTGATCGATGCTTTCTGCAGCGGCGCGGTGACGATGGCGTCGTAGCGATCGGCCATGCAGCCATCGGCGGCTTCGGCCAGGGTGGCCAGGACATGCCGGGCGTTGCGCGGGTCGGGCTTGCCTGGAATCTCCTCGATGCCCAGCGGCACGTGGCGAATGCGCAGGCTGCCTGGCTGCCGCTCGGCCACTGGTGCGCCATCGTCGTCGATCAGTTCAATGGTTGTGCCGCAGCGTGCCGCGGCTCGGCGCAGCAGGTCACGATCGGTGACTGCAACGAAATTGGCCGCCAGCGAGCTGGCGGCCAACCGGATCAGCAGTTCCGGTCCGATCCCTGCCGGTTCGCCGGCAGTGACCGCGAGCCGGGGCAGGGGCGGACGGTTGCTCATGCGAACATCAGGACTTGCCCGTGCCGCTCTGGCCGCCATTGGGCAGGTTCGGATCGCGCAGTTCGGGCACCAGCACGTTGATGTACGCGCTGGAGCGCATTTCGCGCAGGTAGTCGTCGTAAGCCTGCTCGGCCTTGCGATTGCCGATGGCCTGACGCGCCTGATCGCGCTCGATGTCGTTGGTACGGTCGCTCTGGCGCGTTCCCAGCAGCTGAATGATGTGCCAGCCCGCTTCGGTCTGGAACGGCTGCGAGACCTGGTTGTCCTTCAGCGAGGTCAGCTGCTGCGCGATAGCGCCGCCCCATGCCTGCTGCGGGAACCAGCCCATGTCGCCACCGGCGTTGGCGGTGGTGTCGTCCTTGGAGTTGTCCTTGGCCAGCTTGGTGAAGTCGCCCTTCTTGGTCGTGATCTGGTTGTACAGATCCTCGGCCTTCTGGCGCGCCTGCTCCGGGGTCATCAGCTCGCTGGGTTTGATCAGGATCTGGCGGGCGTGGTACTCGGTGATGACCTGGCGGCTCGGTGCGCGCTGGTCGATCAGCTTGAGGATGTGAAAGCCGGTCGGGCCGCGCAGGGCCGCGGTCACGTCGCCGGGCTTGAGCGTGCTGATCGAATCGACGAAAGCCGGCGGCACTTCGTCCATACGGCGCCAGCCCAGATCGCCGCCGTCCAGGGCGTCCTGGGCGTCGGAGAAACGGATCGCCGCTGCCTTGAAATCCATCCCGCCCTTGATCGCATCGACGGCCTGCTGGGCCTTCTTTTGCGCCGCTTCGATATCGGCCGAGTTGCCGCCCGAGGGCACGCTGATCTGAATGTGCGATAGGTGGACTTCGCCGGCCTTGTAGGTGGGGCTGGCGAGCAGGTTGTTGATCTCGCTATCGCTGATACTGACCTGGTCGCGCACCACGCTTTCATGCAGGCGCTGGGCGACCAACTGGTCGGCGAGTTGCTTGCGGAACGCCACGAAGCTCGAACCGTCCTGCTCGACGGCGGCGCGCAGCTGCTCCGGCGACATCTTGTTCTGCTGTGCCACGGCGGCCACGGCCTGGTCGATATCGGCGTCGGACACATGGATGCCCTGGTCGTCGGCACGCTGCACTTGCAGCTTCATCAGGATCAGGCGGTCGAGCACCTGGCGGGCCAGGACGTCCTGCGGCGGTAGCTGGCTGGGGTCGCTGGCGTACTGCTGCTGGACCGAGCGCATCGCCTCGTTCAGCTCGCTCTGCAAGATGATGCCATCGTCCACCACCGCCACGATGCGGTCGAGCGGCTGATTGCCCTGCGGCGCCTGCGACTGCGGCAGCAGCTGGGCGTGGGCGGGCAGGACGGTCGCGGTGGCAATCGCGAACAGGAACAACGCGAGGGGCTGCTTCATCAGTCGGGGGCCTTCAAATCGCCCCTGTGGGCGATGCGGGTGGCAAAAAGGGAAGTTATTGATAACCAAGGATACCACGGCGGAGGATGCCTTCCGTCTGACCGTTGAACGCGCCCAGGCCCTTGAATTCGAGTTCGACCATGATGGCCGTGTTGGCACTCGCGGTCGTGGGATTGTAGAGATTGACGTTGTTGACGTAGTGGCGCCCGACCAGGCGAACAGCTACGCAGCAACTGTCGTACTCCACCCCGGCCAGCGCCTGCACGGTCTTCTTGTCCAGTACCGAGTACGTCCAGTCTCCCACCAGACGCCAGCGATCGGAGATCGGATAGACAATCGAGGCGTCGTATTGTTCCAGCAGGACCTGCGTGGTGCCGGGTGTGCGACGGAAACGATAGGAGAAGTTGAGTACGCCATCGGTTTTGATGCGGCGTTGCAGCTCGAACGCACCCATATCGGTCTGGCGGGTATTGGGATTCCACTGGTACGAGGCGTTGGCGCGCCAGTCGTCGTTCAACTGCGAAGTGATCTGAGCGACGTAGTCCGAGCCGTTGTAGTTGGTCGCCGTCGGGATATCGATCGCTGAATTGCCCACCGGCAGCTGGACGCGCTGCTGAGTGAAATAACGAATCTGGCCAAAGCTTACCGACAGACGCTCCACGCCATTCTCGTCGAGCAGGCGCGAGGTCAGCGCAGCGGTGAGGTTATTCGCGTTCATCTGCCGGTCTGCGCCGGAATACTGGTTGGGCGAGAACAGCTGCCAGTAGTCGAACGACATCAGCGAGGTATCGAACAACGGCAGGTTGTTCTGGTTGCGATAAGGCACGTACAGGTAATACAGGCGCGGCTCGAGCGTCTGCGTATAGTTGCTGCCAAACAGGCTGGTATTGCGGTCGAAGATCAACCCGCTGTCCAGGCTTACGACCGGTAGCGAGCGGCTAGGCGTGCGACTTGTGAACGGCGAAATATCGCCCGTGCCCAACTGCTGGGTATAGCCGAACTGGCGGTAATCGCCATCGAGCTGATAGGTCGTGTAGCGATACGCTACTTTCGGACGCACGAACCAGTACGAACCCTGGAAGTCTGCCGAGATATACGGATAGATATCGATGCGCTTGCCGTCCAGCGCATTGTTTCCCGGGCCCACCGTGACGCTCTGGTTGACCGGATTGACGGTGAAGTTGGACCACGAACTCTTGCTAAAGGCTACTGCCTCGGTTTGCGCGCCAACGTCAAACCAGCGATTGAGTGGGATATCCAGATTCAATGTTGCGCGAGGCAGGCGCTTATAAGGTTCTATCGAATCGGGCAGCGTCGGGTCGACGTTCTGATAGATGTCGCCGCCGAACGAGGCATTCCACCAACTACCACCCGCGTTCAGATAAGCGTTCGAGGCCAGGATTTCAGTGGAAGACTGGTAAATGTCGTTGCCGAAATCGCGCAGATAGTTACGGTCGGACGTACGGTTGATGTTCAAACCCAGGGACACCGGTCCCCAGATATGCGAGCTGTTGACCCACTTGATCAGGTAACGATCTTCACCCTTGGTCTGATCAACCACGCCCACGTCGTTCTTGCCCGTGTCATTGGGCATGTATTCCAGGTTCAAGATACCCGTGGTGCCCGGGAAAATGTTCAGGTAGCGAAACTCGGTCGCCAGCAAAAAGCCACGGTCGCTGTAGATGCGCGGGTCCAGCGTCGCATCGTAGTTCGGTGCCAGATTCAGATAATACGGCGTGCTGACCATGAAGCCCGAGCGGCTGGAGTTGCCGAGCGTCGGATACAGAAAGCCGCTCTTGCGCCGGTTGTCGATCGGGAAGGTGAAATAGGGCAGGTACAGGAACGGGACATTACCTACGCGCATGGTGGCCTTGCGCGCCACGCCCACGCCGGTGTCCTTGTTCAAGGTCATGTCCTTGGCCTTGAAATCCCACAGATGGTGGCCGACGTCGCAAGTGGTATAGACCGCGTTCGTGTAGTGGCTGTGCTGGGCATCGAGCATATGCCCTTGCGTCGCCGTGCCGTTGCCGCGCGACTGCAGCAGCTGGTAGGTGACGTTATCCGCGGTGCCGGTGCTGGCATCGTTATTGCCGCGCATGTGGTCGGCTTTGATCAGCTCGCCCGCTTCCTGGTAGCGGACATTGCCTTTGGCGTCGTAGTCGGTCGTATCGTCGTTATAGTCAGCGGTATCCGACTCCATACGCTGGTCCGCACGCTCCATCTTGACCCGGCCTTCCAGGTGATAGACGGTCTGGTCGGAGCTGTCGACCTGTTCGGCCCACGCATGCGTATTGGACGTGTTGCGTAGCGTGGAATCCTTGGTCAGCGTGGGGTCGTAGAACTCCAGCATCGCGTTGGGCCGGCAGATCGCGTAGTTGTCCGGGCGCGGCGGGCACAGGAAGGTCCCGAGCGGGCAGACCGGTACGGTGCCGTCCATCGACGCCTTGCGATGCTGTCCCTGGCTGTTCTTTGCCTCAGCACCGGGGGCGCCGATCAAGGCGAGGGCAGCGGCTACTGCCAGGAGGCGGCGCGGGGGCAGAGGGCGTCGTGTCACGATGGGCAGTCTGTCGGCTTGTGAAGGGTCGTAAAGCTAGCAGAAAGCCCCCATTTAAGGCAGAGAAGCTTTAAGCCAACCTAGCGGGAGATTCAGCCATGAGCGATTCAAAACTGAACAAGACCGATGCCCAGTGGCGCGAGGAACTCAGCCCCGAGCAATATGCCGTCTGCCGTTGCTCGGCCACCGAGCCACCTTTCAGCGGCAAGTGGTATGAGCACAAGGCCTCAGGAACGTATGTTTGTGCGGCCTGCGGGGCCAAGTTGTTCGAGTCCGATACCAAGTACGACTCCGGCTCGGGCTGGCCGAGTTTCTATCAGGCGATGGATAAAGCCGCCGTCACCCTCCATGAGGACGAAAGCCACGGCATGCGCCGGGTCGAGGTCCGCTGCGCCCAATGCGATTCGCACCTGGGGCATGTATTCCCCGATGGTCCGAAGCCGACGGGTATGCGGTATTGCATCAATTCGGTGGCGTTGGATTTCACGCCCGAGGGCTGAGAACACCATGGATCGGGCGACGCTCATCACGTTCACTTTTGTATTGATTTGTCCGAGAAAAAATCGTCCTAAAAATCAATAGGTTTAGGGAAACTCCAAGGCCCTCGCGCTTACACTTGTCAAGCCTTTTGGGGCTGTTACAACAAGGAGTTTTACCTATGGACAAACGCTTAGTTTTTGCTGTGCTTCTTGGTTCAAGCTTGACGGGGGCGCTTGCACAAGCGTCCTCTTTTGCCTGGTCGGGAACACCGGGGCTCACCCGGTCGGGCGCGATCAGCGCCACCATGAGTCGCGGTCGCCTTTGCATCGAGGTAAAGGATGGCAGCGCGGAAAATGGCGCGACCATACAAGTCGCGCCATGCGATGCGTCAAGCGCGGGTCAGCAATGGATGGCTTACGACCCGCTCGATACCGGTGAGCAATATCATCTTTGGTCGATGGCGTCCGGCGCGTGCATGCAGGTTCAGGATGGTTCGCCAGAGAACGGCGCAGGCATCAGCCAGGAGGAGTGCAACGGCGACTGGTCACAACGCTGGATCCTCAAGCCCTGGGCTCAAACAGGTACGCCGCGCTTCCCGGGCCCGATGACGATCGTCAACGCCGCTACCGGAAAATGTCTGGAGCTCTCGTCGCTCACTCCGCGGCCAGGTCAGGAAGTGTCCCTTGTCCAGCGCACCTGTGCTTCTCCGGTGACCATTCGGGGTGCGTTTCAGGTCTGGTCGGCAGATAGCTGGTTCTGACAGCACGCTGCCGTCAGGTCTGCAGGCTTTGAATATGAGCGCTGGCGCTTGCCGCCAGTGCTCTAAGGTTATAGCCGCCCTCGAGACTCGACACGATGCGCCCCTTGGCATGCAAGCGAGCCAGATCGACCAGGCGCTCGGTGATCCATGCGTAGTCCTCGCTCCCGAGGTGCAGGTCGGCAAGAGGGTCGTCGCGATGGGCATCGAAGCCTGCCGAAATCAGCAGCAATTGCGGCTTGAACCCTGTTATGCGCGGCAGCAGCACGTTCCCCCACAATTCGCGGAAGGCGTATGAGCCGTCGCCTGGCGACAGCAGTCCATTGACGATGTTGCCGACACCGCGTTCGTCTTCCCGTCCGGAATCGGGGTACAGAGGAGACTGGTGGCTGGATACGAACAACACCCGGGGGTCCTGCTCGAAGATGGCCTGCGTGCCGTTGCCATGGTGAACGTCGAAGTCGGCGATGGCGACCCGTTTCAGACCGTATGCGTGAATAGCGTGGGCGGCTGCCACCGCAATATTGTTGAACAGGCAAAAACCCATCGCCTGATCGCGGGTGGCGTGGTGGCCCGGTGGGCGCACGGCACAGAAGGCGTGCTCGCCCTCGCCATTCATGACCGCGTCGACGGCAGCCACCGCAGCGCCGGCAGCGCGCAGGGCGGCTTCGGCGGACGCGGGCGACATCAGGGTGTCTTCGTCCAGCCGCAGCGTGCCTTCGGCAGGCGCGCTGCCAAGAATGCGATCGATATGGCCGGCGTCATGTACGCGAGCGAGTTGTTCACGCGTGGCGCGCGGCGCCTCGATACGATCCAGTGCGGCGAAGCGATCATGGTCGAGCGCATCGAGTACGGCGCGCAGCCGCGCCGGCGATTCAGCGTGGCCAAGCCCCGGATCGTGCTGCAAACAGATCGGGTGCGTGTAAAGGCGCAACACGATTACCCGGCTTTGGGTTTGCGACGGCGTTCGTGCTGCCACAGCACTTCGCCATGGCCGCTGGCGCGCGCCAGCACCCGGCACAACACAAACAGCAGGTCGGAAAGGCGATTGAGATAACGCTGCGCCTGCGGACGGATGTCTTCTTCGCGGCCCAGCGCAATCACCTCGCGCTCGGCACGACGGCACACCGTGCGAGCCAGATGGCAGCACGAGGCGGCCATGCCGCCACCTGGCAGGATGAAATCCTTCAGTGGCGGCAGGGGATCATTGAAGCGGTCGAGCACCTGTTCCAGGCGATCGATATCGGCGTCTTCGATCATCGCCATGCCGGGAATGCACAGTTCGCCGCCCAGGTCGAACAGGTCGTGCTGCACCTGGGTGAGTACTTCGCGCACCTCGTCGTCGACGCCATCGTTGGCCAACACCATGCCGATCGTGCTGTTGAGCTCGTCCACGGTGCCGTAGGCGGCAACGCGCAGCGAATCTTTGCCGACGCGGGAGCCGTCGCCCAGGCCGGTGCTGCCGTCATCGCCGGTGCGCGTATAAATCTTGGAAAGTCGATTGCCCACGATGGATTACTGCTTCGCGTCGTGCTGCTGCCCGGCCTTGAGCGTGCCGGCCAGCTGAGTTACCACCACGTGCAGCACGGCGCCGACAGCCACATAGATTGCGGTCGTCTTGAGGAACAGCAGGTACCAGTCGCCGAAGTTGGCGAACCAGTTGGCCATGCTGCGCGGCTGCGGCACGGTGGCGCTCATCCAGTAGTAGCTGCCGTTGGTCAGCAGATAGCAGACGAACTCGCTGACCAACAGGGCGGCGATGGCCAAGCCCAGGGTGCGCAGGCCAAGGCCGCGCTGATGCTTGGCCAGCCAGCTACCGCCGATCCACAGGCTGAGATACGCCGGCGCCAGCATCCAATAGGCCGCCGACACGCAGTAGTGGTCGAAGAAGCTGATCCCGGCATGGGTGATGACGAAAAAGTCGACCAATACGGCAAGCGCCATCAGGATCGGGAAGGCCCAGCGGGTCGAGCCACGCAGCCAGTAGCCGCCCAGGAAGAACACCGCCCAGGACGCGTCCGGCAAGGCATCGAAGTGGTGCAGGCGGGTGGCCGACATGACCAGCGCGAGCGCCAGGAAAATGCCGATGCGTTGCGTTTGCTTGGGTGCCATGAGCGCTCCGGGTGGGGTCTTCGATCGTACGGTTAAGGCGGCTAGTTTAGCTCACATCGGGCGTGTGCTCGGCGATGGAGCCCAGTGACGTGCGTAACGCGTATCATCGCCGCCATGCATGCCTCGGACTCTCCCCCCTTTGCAGCCCCGGTCCTGATTGTCGGCGGCGGCCTGGTCGGCGCCAGCCTCGCCATCGCCCTGGACACGGCCGGTTGTGCGGTCACCCTGGTCGAAGCGGCCGCGCCGCGTGTCGATACCCAGCCCAGCTACGACGAGCGCAATCTCGCCTTGGCCCGGGCCACGGTCAACGGGCTGACGTCGATCGGCGTCTGGCGCCACGCGGCCGATCGCGCCACGCCGATCCGTCATATCCATGTCAGCCGGAGCGGCGAATTTGGCAGTGTGCGCATGGACGCCGAGCGCCAGGGCGTCGATGCGCTGGGCTGGACCCTGCCGGCACGCGAGCTCGGCCAGGCGTTATTGCGCCGGCTGGACGAGTGCCGCCACCTGACCCGCCTGGCACCGGCCACGTTGCGTTCGCTCCAGTTGCAGGCCGATGGCTGGCTGGCACATATCGATACGCCGGAAGGTCCGCGCCAGTTGCATGCGAAGCTGGTGGTGGGCGCCGACGGCACGCAGTCGTTTGTGCGCGAGCAATTGGACATTCCCGCCGAATCGCTCGACTACGAACAGACCCTGTTCGTTTGCACCGTCACGCCTGAGCGCGAACATGGGAACCGGGCCTTCGAACGCTTTGCCGACAACGGGCCGATCGCTTTGCTGCCGTTGGCCGAACGTCGCTGCGGGCTGGTGCTGACGGTGCCGGCCGAGGAAGCCGGCGAAGTGGCGTCGATGGACGACGAGCGTTTTGTCGCACTCGCCCAAGAGCGCTTTGGCTGGCGTCTGGGGCGCCTGAGTCGTCCGGGCAAACGATACCCGTACGCGATCCATCGCGTTGCGGCGGAGCGCCTGGTCGGCAACCGCGCCGTACTGGTTGGCAATGCGGCGCAGACGGTGCATCCGATCGGCGCCCAAGGCTTCAACCTGGGCTTGCGCGATGCGCTGACGCTTTCGGAACTGATTGCCGAAGCGGGCGACCCGGGCGATGCGGCTTTGCTGCGTCGTTACGCCGAGCGCCGTGCGGAGGATCGCGAGGGCACCATGGCCATGAGTCATGGCTTGGTGCGTCTGGCCTGCCTGCAGCAGCCGTTGCTTGGTCCGTTGCGCTCGCTGGCGATGCTGGCATGCGATCGTCTGCCGCCACTGCAGGATCTGCTGGCGCGTCGGGGCATGGGTTTTCGTGGTCAACCGCCTCGCGCTGTATTGGAACGCCTGCCATGAACAGCAGTTTCCGCAGTGATGCCGCGCGACGTCGTGGCCCGGCGCTGGATGTCGCCATTGTCGGTGGCGGTATGGTGGGTGCGGCCGCGGCCTTGAGTCTGGCCCGCGCCGGGTTTGCCACCGCCTTGTTGGAAGCGCGTGAGCCGGCGCCGTGGAAAACAAGCGACGAAGTCGATCTGCGTGTCGTAGGTCTGGCCCCTTCGTCCATAGCCTTGCTCGACGAGCTGGGCGTATGGCCGTCCATTCGCGATGCACGCTGCGGTCCGTACTCGCACATGCATGTATGGGACGCCGAAAACGGCGCGGCAATCGATTTCGACGCGGCCGACGAAGATCGTCAGCTACTCGGCTATATCGTTGAGAACAATCTTGTGCAGTGGATGCTCTGGCAGGCGTTGGAGCCGGCCGGCGTACGCCGGCTGTGTCCGGCCAAGGTGCACGGCTTCGAGGTACGCGAGGATCGCGTGCAACTGGAGCTGATCGATGCCGAGCCGGTCGCAGCACGGCTGCTGGTTGCCGCCGATGGCGCCGGTTCGCCGCTGCGCGACATGGCCGGCATCACCACGCGAGGCCGCGACTACGGCCAGCGCGCCATCGTCGCCCACGTGCGTACCGAACGTGCGCACCAGAACACGGCATGGCAGCGTTTTCTTCCGACCGGTCCGCTGGCGCTGTTGCCGTTGGCCGATGGTCGCAGCTCGATCGTCTGGTCCTTGCCCGAAGCCGAAGCGCAGCGTGTGCTGGCGCTGGATGATGTGGCATTTTTGAACGAGCTTGGCATCGCCAGTGATTTTCGCCTTGGGCCGATCCTGGCGACGACGCCGCGCGCGGCATTTCCTTTGAAATTGCAGCTCGCCGAACGCTATCAGTCCGAACGCTTCGTGCTGCTCGGCGACGCTGCCCATGCAGTGCATCCGTTGGCCGGACAGGGCGTGAACCTGGGGCTGCGCGACGTCACCGAATTGCGCGACACCTTGCGCGTCGCGCGTGATGCCGGCCGGGATATCGCCGCCGAACACGTATTGCGCCGCTATGCGCGCCGCCGTCGCAGTGCCGACACGCTCGATGCGCTTGGTTTCGACGCGCTCGCTCGCGTCTACGCATGGCAGGCGTCGCCGGGCGTGGCGGCGCGCGGTCTGGGCGTACGGCTGCTCGATCGCCTGGGGCCGCTGAAGCGGCGTATTGCGGCACACGCCGCGGGGCGTTGAACCATTTGTCGCTGTTTCGCTATTGACTGAACTTTCGCCACCCGAGGACAGAACCATGCGTATGGCTCGTTTAGCTTGTCTGTTGTTGCTGGCCGGTTGTTCCTTCGCCGCGCAGGCGAAGATGGTGCACAAGCCGGTCGAATGGACACAGGACGGCACGCGTTTCCACAGCGTGCTGGTGTATGACGATGCGGTCAGCGCCAAGCGGCCTGGCCTGGTGATGGTGCCGAACTGGTATGGCGTGAACGATCAGGCGCTGGAAAAGGCCGACGGCATTGCCGGTAAGGACTATGTGATTCTCGTTACCGATATGTACGGCGAGAAGATTCGCCCGACCAACGATAACGAGGCGATGGCGGCGGTAAAGCCACTTTATGGCAATCGCGCCGAGATGCGTAAGCGTGTGAATGAGGCACTCAGTCAGCTCAAGGCACAGGCCAAGAGCGCGCCGATCGATCTGGCGCATCTGGCGGCGATCGGTTTCTGCTTCGGCGGCTCGACCGTGCTCGATCTTGCGCGCAGCGGTGCCGATGTAGCGGCCGTCGTGTCCTTCCATGGCGCCTTGCAGACCGACGACCCGTCGCTGGCCAAGAACATCAAGGCACGCGTGCTGGTCATGAACGGCGCCGACGACAAGGGCACCATGCCCGACGCGGACAAGTTCATGGACGAGATGCGTTCAAGCCCGGCCGATTGGCAGTTCGTCGTGCTCGGCAATGCAGTGCATTGCTTTACCGAGAAAGGTCAGAACTCGCCGGGTTGCAAATATGACGAGCGTGCGGCGCAGCGCAGCTATCGGTTGATGCGCGATTGGCTGCATGGCGCGTTTGCCGGCACGCCGTAAAACATCGAGGACTTTCTCGATCTTTGTAGGAGCGACTTCCGTCGCGACTGAAGTCGCTCCTGCAAGAACTTGCTGGCCTTCTGAGATTTTATCGAAGCTTTCTTCAGGCGGTCTGCAGTGCCTGTGTCAGAACTTGCGTTCTACCGAATAATCGGCCAAGGCGCTGAGTGCATCGCGATAAGTCGATGGCGGCAGGTGATCGAGTGCGCTACGTGCGGCATCGGCATGCATGACGGCACGCTCGTGCGTGCGTTCCAGTGCACCTGAGTCGCGGATGGCGGCAATGATGCGATCGAGCGAATCCAGGCCGCCATGTTCGATCGCATGGCGCAGCGATTGCGCCTGCTCCGGGCTGGCGTTCTTCAGCGCGTAGATCAATGGCAGGGTAGGTTTGCCTTCGGCCAGATCGTCGCCGATGTTCTTGCCCAGGGTATCGGCGTCGGACACGTAGTCGAGCAGGTCGTCGGCGATCTGGAAGGCGTAGCCCAGCTCCATGCCGTAACGGCGCAGCGCGGCCACCTGAGGGTCCGGCAAGCCACCGAGAATGCCACCCAGTTCCGTTGCGGCCGCGAACAGCACGGCCGTCTTGCGTTCGATCACGGCGAGGTAGGCTGCCTCGTCGACGTCGGCATTGCCGATGTTGAGCAGCTGCAGCACTTCGCCTTCGGCGATCGTGTTGGTGGTGTCGGCGAGAATGCGCATGATGCGCATATCGTCCAGCTCGACCATCAGCTGGAACGAGCGCGAATAGAGAAAGTCGCCGACCAGTACGCTGGCTGCGTTGCCCCAGAGCGCATTGGCAGTCTTGCGGCCGCGACGCAGGTCCGACTCGTCCACCACGTCGTCGTGCAGCAGCGTCGAGGTATGGATGAATTCGATAACAGCGGCCAGCTTGATGTGTTGTTCGCCGCGATAACCTGCCGCCGCCGCGGAAAGTACGTGCAACATCGGGCGCAGGCGCTTGCCGCCGCTGGCGATGATGTGGTCGGCGATCTGGTTGATCAGGACCACGTCCGACGAGAGACGTTGACGGATCAGCGTATCGACGCGCTGCATGTCGGCGGCGGCGAGCGCGCGCACGGCGGCGAAGTCGGCGGTACGGATGGCGTCGGCAGGTATCGTGGTCATGTGGGAGTCGCAGTTACGAATGAGCCAGATTATAGACGTAGAGCAAGGCCAGTCCGCGACTGAGGCTTTCTGTCCGGAACTATTAGGTGGGTGCTGTTGCGGCGCGTGGGCGTTGCAATAGCTTAAACTTGCGCCATCGGAGGGCTGGGGCCGGTACGCAGGAAAGCGACCTGGTAGGGTCCGTTACCGGCGCTAATCCAGCGTTTGCAATTCGGCCGCCGCGCCCCCAGATGGGGCGAAGCGGGGGGAATAAACCGATCGAGGCGTCTGCCGATGGCCAGCCAAATTATCGCTCTGATTGCGGAGTACGGCGCCCTCCTGGTGTTTTTCAATGTCCTGGTCGAGCAGGCCGGCCTGCCTGTGCCCGCCGTGCCGACCATGGTGGTCGCCGGTGCCCTGGCCGCCAATGGCCAGCTGCCCTTGGCCACGGTCGTGGCGGCTGCGGTGCTCGGCTGCCTGCTTAGCGATCTGGTCTGGTACTGGGCCGGACGTCGTTATGGATCCGGCGTCATGCGCACCATCTGCCGCATTTCGCTCTCCCCCGATTCCTGCGTAAAACAATCCGAGCTGCGCTTTCAGCGCTGGCGCGGGCGCGTGTTGCTGATCGCCAAGTTCGTGCCGGGCCTGTCGACGGTGGCGCCCCCCCTGGTGGGCGCCATGGGGTTGCGGCCCTGGGCATTCATAGCGCTGGACGTGGCCGGCTCGCTGATCTGGGCGGGTGTCGCCATCGGCCTTGGCTACGTCTTCTCGGCGCAGATCGATCATGTGCTGAACCTGCTGGCCAGCGCCGGCACGGTCGCGCTGGAAATCATCGCTGTACTGCTTGCTCTTTATATCGCCGCCAAGTGGTGGCAGCGCAGGCGCCTGCTGCATTCGTTGCGGATGGCGCGCATTACGGTCGACGAGCTGTCCGGCGCGATTGCGTCCGGGGCGTCGCCGATCGTGGTCGACGTGCGCTCCTCGGCGGCGCGGGTGGTCGACACGCGGATCATTCCGGGAGCCGTCCTGGCCGACCTGAAAAGCATGGAACAGGCGCTGCACGATATTCCGACCGACCGCGAGCTGATCATCTACTGCAACTGCCCGAACGAGACCTCCGCCGCGATCGCGGCCAAGGCGCTGATCGATCGGGGGTATCGTCATGTGAGGCCGCTGCTTGGCGGCCTGGATGCGTGGGATGCCGCCGGTTACGCGATCGAGCATCTGGCGCCTGAGAAAGATGAGGGTGTGATGATCGTGCCGACGCATACGGTGGCTTGATCTAGGGCAAGAGCGCCCCCTCACCCCAGCCCTCTCCCCCGGCAAAGCCAGGGGAGAGGGGGCACACTGAGGTGAGTTTGGATATTGCGCGCTTTTAGCTCCCTCTCCCCTGGCTTTGCCGGGGGAGAGGGCTAGGGTGAGGGGGGGGTTTTTACATCCCCGATGTAAAAATTTACGCGTTCTATACGCCACCCGCCCAAACCGCTACCCCTTTCTTATGTGCCGATTCCTATAGTGCGCGTCGTTGCACTACCTCCTTCGATCGGCATCCCATGGATATCGTCTATCTGCTGTTTTGTTTAGTGCTCAGTGCGGCCAGCATCGGCTTTCTGCTGATCTGCGACCGCCTCGGCAAACGTCCCTGACGCGAATCCTCGCGTAAGCCACCAGGAATTCCCATGACCTTTGTTTATGTCGTGGCCACCGTTATTGCGGTGGCGCTGACGGGCTACCTGTGCGTGGCCCTGCTCAAACCGGAGTGGTTCGAATGACCACGAACGATATTCTTCAGGTAGCCATCTATCTGATCGTGCTGTTGCTGCTGGTCAAGCCAGTGGGGCAGTACATGGCCTTGGTATTTGCCGATACGCCCAATCGCGTCAATCGCCTGGGTGCGGGTGTGGAGCGCCTGTTGTATCGCGCCTCGGGCATTCGTGCCGAGGACGACATGGGCTGGCGTCGCTATGCGATGACCATGCTGCTGTTCAACATCGCCGGCCTGCTGGTGGTGTACCTGTTGCAGCGCGTGCAGCAGTGGCTGCCGCTGAATCCACAGCATTTCGTGGCAATCACGCCGGACTCGGCCATGAACACGGCCATCAGCTTCGCCAGCAACACCAACTGGCAAGCGTATTCCGGCGAGAACGCGATGAGCTATCTCACGCAGATGCTCGGCCTGGCGGTGCAGAACTTCCTCTCCGCCGCGACCGGTATCGCGGTGCTGATTGCGGTCATTCGCGGCTTCACGCGCAAGAGCTCGTTGAGCATCGGCAATTTCTGGGTCGACATGACGCGCAGCGTCTTGTACATCCTGCTGCCGTTCTCGCTGGTCATGGCGTTGCTGCTGGTTTCGCAGGGCGTGGTGCAGAACTTCAAGGCCTACGTCGACGTGCCGCTGACCCAGCACATCGTACAGGTGGAGCAGGTCAAGGATGCCCAGGGCAATGTGCTCAAGGATGCGGCCGGTCATGACGTGACGAAAGAGTCGCCGGTCGATACGCAGAGCTTGCCGATGGGGCCGGCCGCATCGCAGATTGCAATCAAGCAGCTGGGCACCAACGGCGGCGGCTTCTTCGGCGCCAACTCCGCGCACCCTTACGAGAACCCGACGCCGCTTGCCAACTTTATCGAGATGCTGGCGATCTTCCTGATTCCGGGCGGTCTTTGCATCACCTTTGGCAGCATGGTCGGCGATCGGCGACAGGGCTGGGCAATTCTCGCCACCATGCTGCTGATCTTTGTGCCGCTGGCCATCGGTGCGGTAGCCGCCGAGCAGGCTGGCAACCCGGCACTGCATGGTCTGGCTGTCGATCAGCAAGCCACCGCGTTGCAGCCGGGTGGCAACATGGAAGGCAAGGAAACGCGCTTCGGTATCGCCGCCAGCGGCCTGTTCACGGCGATCACCACGGCCGCTTCCTGCGGCGCGGTCAACAATGCTCACGACTCGCTCACTCCACTGGGTGGCCTGGTACCGATGTGGCTGATGCAGTTGGGCGAGGTGATCTTCGGCGGTGTCGGTTCGGGTCTTTACGGCATGCTCGCGTTCGCAGTCGTCGCGGTGTTCATCGCTGGCCTGATGGTGGGCCGTACGCCCGAATACCTCGGCAAGAAGATCGAAGCGTACGAGATGAAGATGGCCAGTCTCGCCGTGCTGTTGCCGTGTGCTCTGGTCGTGATCTGTACTGCGATTGCGGTGATGGCACCAGCGGGTGTCGCCGGTGTCAGCAACCCCGGTGCGCATGGCTTCAGCGAAGTGCTCTATGCGGTCAGCTCGGCCTCGAACAACAACGGCAGCGCATTTGGTGGTCTATCGACCAACACGCCGTTCTGGAACGTCTTGCTGGGCGTGTGCATGTTCTTTGCGCGCTTTCCGCTGGCCATCGCGATGTTGGCCATGGCCGGCTCGCTGGCCGCCAAGCGCCACGTACCGCCGTCGGCTGGCACCTTGCCCACGCATACGCCGCTGTTTGTCACCTTGCTTGCCTGCGTGGTGATCGTGGTTGGCGCGCTTACTTTTCTTCCGGCTCTGGCACTTGGCCCGATCGCCGAATACCTGATGTCAGGGCATTGATTCGATGACTACTCAAACCCATGCCGTGCGCGGCTTCGACCGCGACTTGATTCTCAAGGCCGTGGCCGATTCGTTCCGCAAGCTGTCGCCGCGGCTGCAGTTCCGCAACCCGGTGATGTTCGTGGTGTTCGTATGCAGCGTGTTGACCACGCTGCTATGGATCCAGGCCCTGGCCGGCCACGGCGAGGCGCCGACCGCGTTCATCTTCTGGGTCAGCGTCTGGCTGTGGTTCACGCTGCTGTTTGCCAACTTCGCCGAAGCGCTGGCCGAGGGCCGCGGCAAGGCCCAGGCGGCCGCATTGCGCAGCTCGCGCAAGAACGTCATGGCCAAGAAACTGGCCGGTCCGCAGCGCGATGCGGCGATCACCTTTGTCGAGTCGAGCGAGCTGCGCAGCGGCGACCATGTACTGGTCGAAGCCACCGAATTGTTGCCCGGCGACGGTGAAGTCGTGGTCGGCGCGGCCAGTGTCGACGAAAGCGCGATTACCGGTGAATCCGCGCCGGTGATTCGCGAATCGGGCGGCGACCGCAGTGCAGTCACCGGCGGTACGCGTGTGCTTTCCGACTGGCTTGTCGTGCGCATCACTAGCAATCCGGGCGAGAGCTTTCTCGACCGCATGATCGCGATGGTCGAAGGTGCCGCGCGCCGCAAGACGCCGAACGAGATTGCGCTGACGATCCTGCTGGCCAAGTTCACGCTGATCTTCCTGCTGGCGTGTTCCACTTTGCTGCCGTATTCGATCTATAGCGTTCAGGTCGCCGGCAAGGGCAACCCGATCACGCTGACCGTGCTGGTTGCGCTGCTGGTCTGCCTGATTCCCACCACCATCGGTGCCTTGCTGTCGGCCATCGGTATTGCGGGCATGGATCGCATGATCCGCGCCAATGTCATCGCCACCTCGGGACGTGCGGTGGAAGCGGCCGGCGACGTCGACGTGCTATTGCTGGACAAGACCGGCACCATCACCCTGGGCAACCGCCAGGCGGTCGCCTTCATGCCGGCACCGGGTATCGAAGAAAGCATCCTTGCCGACGCGGCGCAGCTGGCCTCGCTGGCCGATGAAACACCCGAAGGCCGCAGCGTGGTCGTGCTGGCAAAAGAACGCTTCGGCTTGCGCGAGCGCCAGCTCGAAGCCGGTCACGCACAGTTTGTTCCGTTCACCGCGCAAACCCGCATGAGCGGCGTCGACATCGGCGAGCGTCATATTCGCAAGGGTGCGCTCGATGCGGTTGAACGCTATCTGGATTCGCTGGGTAGCCATCTGCCTCCGCTGGTCAAGCGGATGGCCGAAGACATCGCGCGTCGTGGCGCCACTCCGCTGATTGTTACCGAGGGTTCGACGGCGCTGGGCGTGATCGAGCTGAAGGACATCGTCAAGGGCGGTATCCGCGAACGCTTCGCCGAGATGCGCCGTATGGGCATCAAGACGGTGATGATTACCGGCGACAACCCGCTCACTGCCGCGGCGATCGCCGCCGAAGCCGGCGTGGACGATTTCCTTGCCGAGGCGACCCCGGAAGCCAAGCTGAAATTGATTCGCAGCATCCAGGCCGAAAACCGCCTGGTCGCCATGTGCGGCGACGGTACCAACGACGCTCCGGCGCTGGCCCAGGCCGACGTGGCGGTGGCGATGAATACCGGCACGCAGGCGGCCAAGGAGGCCGGCAACATGGTCGATCTGGACTCCAATCCGACCAAGTTGATCGAGGTGGTGGAGATCGGCAAGCAGATGCTGATCACGCGCGGCGCGCTGACGACCTTTTCGATCGCCAACGATATCGCCAAGTATTTCGCGATCATTCCGGCGGCGTTCGCCACCACCTATCCGGCGCTCAATGCGCTCAACGTGATGCATCTGGCTACGCCGCAGAGCGCCATTCTGTCGGCCGTCATTTTCAACGCATTGATCATCATCTTTCTGATTCCGCTGGCACTCAAAGGCGTCAAGTACCGCGCATTGGGCGCGGGTGCGCTGTTGCGTCGCAATTTGCTGGTCTATGGCCTCGGCGGCATCGCCGTGCCGTTCGTCGGCATCAAATTGATCGACCTGTTGCTGGTGCTGTGCGGTCTCGCCTAATTCCCGACAAGGATCAAAGCAAGCGATGAATACCCTGAAGCTCTCGGTTTCCCTCCCCGACGAAACACACCCCGATATGGAGTTGCGTCTGTCGGCCAACGACTCGCCCTGCGATGTGGTGATTGCACTCCCCATGCACGCCAAGGTACGCGTCGCGCCAAACGATAGCGAGGCGACGCAGCAGGACGATGAATATGTACGGGGCGGGTACGCCGGGATCTAACGCGAAGGCTCGATAGTGGGCGCGTCTGAAACCGCGCTCGCCAAAAGCTTCGGATTGTTGTTTCAACCACCAGAGGCGGTCCGTTGCGGGACCGGATTCGAATTACTATGTCTGTAAAGAAAGTTCTAGCTGTTGCCGTGATGATGGCGCTGATCCCCGTTGGCAAGGCGTTGGCCGATGACGCGCCACAGGCGGCGAGCCAGGCCTTGGGGCCGCCTGCCGCAAGCCAGCCCGCGAGCGACGATTGTTCGCACGGGTTTGGCTCGCGCCTCGCCGCGGCCTACCGTGAAGATGCTCAGCCGTCGGACCCGAACGCTCCCGCCGCTCAGCGCCGCGCGATGGATGCGCCGCTCGACTCGCCGCCGTTCCCCAATGGCGAATGGCAGCTCGGTGGCGTCGCTGCGCCCATCGGCGTGCCGGTGGCCTACGGCCAGTACCCGCTGCAAAAAGCGCTCGCCTGCACCAGCCTCGGCAACTGGATGAAGCGCAACCGTGTCGAGATCAACGGTTGGATCAATCCGTCGGCCAACGTGAGTTCGTCCAGCTTCACGAACTATCCGTTGTCGTATGCGACGCGGCCTAACCGCGTGGAGTTCGATCAGCTCGTCATCAACCTTACCCGCGTGGAAGACACGGTCCAGACCGATCATGTGGATTGGGGTTTCAACATTTCCACCTTGTATGGTTACGACTACCACTACACCGTAACCAAGGGCGTGTTCAGCAACCAGTTGCTCAACCACCCCAATTCGAACGGTCCGTTGGCTGGCAAGGTCTATGGCATCGATCCGATGCTGTTCTATTACGACCTCTACATCCCCTCCGTCGCCGAGGGCATGGTGATTCGTTTCGGCCGTTACTTGTCGCTACCCGACATCGAGGCGCAGTTCTCGCCGCAGAACTACCTGGTCACGCATTCGATCCTGTACACGGTCGATCCGTATACCCAGACCGGCATCATGACTACGACGCGGCTCAGCCAGCAGTGGACGTTGCAGCTTGGCATCAATGGCAGCAACGACACGGCGCCGTGGAATCATTCGGCACGGCCGGCATTGCAGGCCTGCGTACGTTGGGTGTCCAAAGACAACAACGACATGCTGTATCCCTGCGTCAACAACTGGAACACGTCCGACTACAACTACAACAACGTGCAGATGTACGTGATGACCTGGGGCCATCGCTTCAGTTCCAAGGTGCATATGCAGACCGAGGCCTACTACATGTACGGCCGCAATATTCCGGGCTTCGGGCCGGATGGCGAGCCGGGCGTCGTGGCTTCGTCGCCGTATCCGGGCAAGGCGGGCGAATACGGTGCGGTGAACTATCTGAACTTCGAGTTGAACTCCAGCAACATGCTGACGTTCCGCAACGAGTTCTACAACGACCAGAAGGGTCAGCGCACCGGGTATGCCACGAAATACAGCAGCCACACCCTGGGCCTGACGCACTGGGTATCGTCGGATCTGGAAATTCGTCCGGAAATCCGCTACGAGCATTCGTATGAGGTGAACGCATACAACGCCGGCAAGAAGAACTACCAGGCAGTCGCCATCGTCGACGCCATCCTGCACTACTGAGGTAAACACCGTGAAGCAGCTACGCCCCATCGTTACGATGCTTTTGTTGATGACGCTGATCACCGGCGTCATCTATCCCCTGGTCGTCACCGGTGCGGCGCAGCTGCTGTTTCCGGCCAAAGCCAATGGCAGCCTGATCGAGCATGACGGCCATGCCGTCGGTTCGAGCCTGATCGGCCAGTCCTTTACCGACCCGAAGTATTTCTGGGGCAGGCCGTCGGCGACCGCACCGATGGCCAATAACGGCAATGCATCGACCGGTTCCAACCTTGGCCCTACCAATTCGGCGTTGACCGATGCCGTCAAGCAGCGCATCGATGCGTTGCATGCGGCCGATCCGGGCAATAGCGCAATCATCCCTTCGGATCTGGTGACCGCATCGGGCAGTGGACTCGACCCGGAGATCACTCCCGCCGCGGCGCAGTATCAGCTCGCACGTGTGGCCCGGTTGCGTGGTTTGAGTGAGGATCAGGTGCGTGGCCTGGTGGCAGCGGCCAGTTCGGGTCGTCAGTTGGGCGTGCTCGGCGAGGCTCGGGTGAATGTGCTGCAGCTCAACCTTGCACTGGACGACCTGCAAAAGCGTTAGACTTTTTGGAAACTCGCGCTTTGCGGGAAAAGCTTAACCCTACGGACAAGGCCATGCAGCCAAAAAACAGAGATTCATCCTGCATGGTCGCTTCCCGGATTGCGGGGGCATGATGGGTACGTCCGGGCCTTCCCGCGAAGCGCGAGCCGACGCTTTGCTCGATGCCGCCAGCGAAGATCGCGAGCGTCGCCTGAAAGTCTTTCTGGGCGCAGCTCCTGGTGTCGGCAAGACCTTTGCGATGCTCTCTGCGGCAAGAGAGCTCAAGCGCCAAGGCATCGACGTCGTCATCGGCCTGGTCGAAACCCATGGCCGCGCGGAAACCCAGGCCTTGCTGGAAGGGCTGGAAGAACTGCCGCGCCGTCCCGTCGAATATCGCGGCAAATCGTTTACCGAATTCGATCTCGATGCGGCACTCGCGCGGCGACCGGCGGTGGTGCTGGTCGACGAACTCGCGCACCGCAACCTGCCTGGCAGCAGGCATGAGCGGCGCTGGCAGGACATTGCCGAGCTGCTCGAAGCGGGCATCGAGGTCTATACCGCGCTGAACGTGCAGCACCTGGAAAGCCTCAATGACCAGGTGCGGCGCATTACCGGCGTCACGGTGCGTGAAACGGTACCCGATGCGTTTCTCGATCGCGCACGCGACATCGTGCTGGTCGACCTTCCGCCACGTGAATTGATCCAGCGCCTGAAGCAGGGCAAGGTCTATGTGCCGGAAACGGCCGCTGCCGCGCTGGATGCGTTCTTCTCACCCACGAATCTCGTCGCTCTGCGCGAACTGGCGGTGGACACGGTTGCCGGGCATGTCGACAGTGACCTGCGCGAACACATGCTGGCGCGCGGTGGCGTCATGCCGGTCCGCCGGCGTGTTCTCGCGGCGATCGATGGCCACACGCAAAGCGAGTATCTCGTACGCATCGCGCGACGTATCGCCGAACGTCGCGGCGCGCCGTGGAGCGTTGCCTTCGTCGATACCGGTAGCACCCTGGACAAGGCACGGCGTGAACGCCTCGACAGCGCGATGCGGCTGGCACGACGCCTGGGCGGCGATGCCGTAGTGTTGCGCGGACATGCCATTGCCGATGAGCTGATCTCACATGCGGACCGCGAAGGCATAGGCCAGATCATCCTGGGACGCACGCGCGAGCGGCCGTTGGCGCGCATGCTGGGCCGCTCGTTGACGCAGCAGTTGCTGCGCTACGGCGCACACCTTGAATTGACCATCATTGCCACACCGGCCGAACGCGCGCAGTCGCGCCGACGCCTGCGCATGCCGGGTGGGCGAGGGCGGCGCGGCGAGTACGTCTACGCCACGCTCGCCACGCTGGTGGCGTTCGGTTTGTCGTTTATCGCTGATCGTTATCTGTCCGTAGCGAATCTGGCATTGATCTTCCTCACCGCTGTTCTGGTGGTGGCGGTGCGTACGCGCATGGCCGTGGCGGTCTACACCGCCGTACTGTGTTTTCTTGGCTACAACTTCTTCTTCGCGCCGCCGCGCTACACGCTGGCGATCTCAAATGTGGACGATCTGCTGGCAGTAACCCTGTTTCTGGTCGCTGCGCTGGTGTGCAGCCGGCTCGCTACCCGTTTGGCCAGTCAGGTCGAGTCGATGCGCGCTGCGCATGCCCATGCGCGTGCCTTGCTGGCGCTCGGACAGCGTTTGTCGACCAGCACCGATGCGTCCGGCATTCGTGAAGTGGGCGCCGCGGCATTGGCGCATGCCCTGCGTTGCGACGTGGCCATACTCGCGCGAGACGCATCCCAGATACTGCACGTGATCGCTACCGCACCGCGCGATTTTCATCTCATCGCACAGGATCTCGCCGCCGCCGAGTGGAGCGAGCAGCATGCCGAGCAAGCCGGTCGTTATACCGATACCTTGAACGCCGCGCCGTGCTGGGTGCTTCCCCTCGGCGGTGAAGGCACGCATCTGGGCGTGGCTGCATTGCGCTTCGACGCCGAGGCGGGTGAACCCGATCCGGACAAGCGCAGCCTTGCCCTGGCGATGGCGCAGGATATCGGCCAGGCGCTAGAGCGTGCGCGCTTGACCGATGAGCTGGAAGGCGCGCGTGTGCAGGGCGAAACCGAGCGCCTGCGCAATGCGCTGCTCTCGTCGGTGTCACATGACTTGCGCTCGCCGCTTGCCTCGATGATCGGATCGGCCGGCACCCTGTCCAGTTACGGCGATCAGTTGCCGAAACAGGAACGCCAGGAACTGCTGGACGCTATCCTGGGCGAAGGTCAGCGGCTGGATCGCTATATCCAGAACCTGCTCGACATGACCCGTCTGGGCCACGGCACGCTCAAGCTCAATCGCGACTGGACCGATGCGGCCGAGATCGTCGCCGCTGCGGTGAGCCGCCTGCGCAAGCTGTTTCCGGATCTGCGCGTGGAAACGGCCCTGCCGCCGGATACCGTGCTGCTGTTCGTGCACCCGGCACTGATCGAGCAGGCGCTGTTCAATATCCTGGAAAATGCAGCGCGCTTCTCGCCACCCGATCAGCCGGTACGCGTACTGGTGCGTGCTCATACGGACAAGCAGCAGATCACCATCGACGTGATCGATCGTGGTCCGGGCATTCCCGAAGACGAGCGCGCGCTCATCTTCGACATGTTCTATTCCGTCTCGCGTGGGGACCGCGCGCCGCAAGGCACCGGCCTGGGGCTGGCGATCTGCCGGGGCATGATCGGCGCCCATGGCGGCAGCGTCGAGGCCTTGCCTGGCGACGGCATCGGCACGACTATCCGCATTACGTTGCCGCTACCCACACCGCCATGACCGCTGCCATTCCCTGCGTGCTCGTGATCGACGATGAGGCGCAGATCCGCAAATTCCTCGACATCGGCCTGCGCGCCGAGGGCTACGAGGTATTGCTGGCGGCCAACGGCGAAGAGGGATTGGCGCTGGCGGCCACGCGCAGCCCGGATCTGGTCATCCTGGACCTGGGCCTGCCTGACCGTGAGGGCCACGAGGTGCTGGCCGACCTGCGCCAATGGAGCCAGTTGCCGGTACTGGTGCTTTCCGTGCGCGACACCGAGAAAGAAAAGGTGCGTGCACTGGACGCAGGCGCCAACGACTATGTCACCAAGCCTTTTGGCATCCAGGAGCTGATGGCGCGCCTGCGCGCATTGCTACGCAATCGGCCGGGCGAGGTCGAGGCGCTGCCGCGTTACGACGATGACCGCCTGCATGTCGACCTGGCCCAGCGCGAGGTGACTCTCGACGGTCAGGTATTGTCGTTGACGCGCAAGGAATACGCCGTGCTGGCGATGTTGCTGCGCCACAGCGGTCGCGTGGTGACGCAGCAGCAGTTATTGCGCGAGCTATGGGGGCCGACACATGTCGAGGACACCCACTACCTGCGTATTGTGATCGGCAAGCTTCGCCAGAAGCTGGGCGACGACCCGACGACGCCGCGCTGGCTGAAAACCGAGCCTGGGGTGGGCTACCGGTTTTTGGCGTGAGTCTGGAGCGGGGCGGGAAGCTCCATCCGCGACTAGTGCTTGCCCGCCGCCACAGCGTCTGCATGCAACTTGAGTATCCGTCGCAGTTCGAGAATGGCGGCTGACGTCTCCTGCACGCTATGCCATGCCGGTATCGCCAACTCGGAGTCGGCGCCGTCCAGGTGTGCGCTCCGATACGGCACCACGCCATCGCTGGAGTCGACCAGTGGGCCGTTGGGCTTATACACGCCGACGATCGTGTGGTAATGCACCGCCGGCGAGATGGGCAGATCCGCAGCCGCCTTGACGAAGGGATCGCTGTCACTGAGGTTGTCGATGCTGGTGGGAATGCGTGCAGGCGTACCGTCGGGCGTATCGTTCTTGAGCAAGTCGGAGAAACTGGCGACTTCCTTGATCACATTGACGGGCAGTCGAATCAGGTTGACGATCAGGCGCGCAAGGCGATATTTCGCCACTGGCGTGCCTCGATGCGGGGAGGCCATGAATACCGCGCGTGTGACCTGCGGCATCGGCTTAAATTGCAGATAGGGGGCTAGACGCTGGCGCAGCCGCGCCTGCTTGGCGGGAGACAGATCGGAGCGGGTCGGGATGACGTTCCACAAGTGATCGCCGCTGGAGGACACCAGCAGTCGCGCGATCACGCCGCCCATGCTGTGTCCCACGAGTACGACGTTGTTCGATGCGCGCGCCTTGCCGCCCGGATCGAAATGCCGGAACGTGGCGTCGAGCGCCTTGCGAATGCCGGCAAGGTTGACCGCGATCGGCGCATTGGTGGGGTAGTAGACCTCCCACACCTGGTAGTTCTTGCGCAACGCCTCATCACCCATGACCTCGTTGGCCACATTGATCCAGGCCTCGGGGCTGCTCGCCAGGCCGTGCAGCATGACGACGGTAAGCCGGTTCGGATCATAGGGCTGCATCAGCAGCACGCGCGGCGTCGTGATGCCGCCTTCCCTGCCAAGCAGGGAACGGATCGACTGGCTGGCGAAGCCGGATCGGGCCAGCCAGATGCCATACGGGGCCGTGAAATCCGCGGCGAGCGGGACCGAGCGGCCGCCGACGGCAATCGTGTCGTCGCTGTAGGGATTCCTGGCCATGAGTTGGATGCGCCGGGTTGCCAATACCGCATCCAGCGTCGTGCCATCGAACACCAGGGCACCGGTGGCCGGCACATACTCCGGTTCCCGCCACGGGATGTCGTCATTGGCGGTGACGGGCGGTGTGACGGCCACGAACTCGGTGCCGAAGCCGTCGCGTCGATAGACGTTGCGCACGCCGTTGAACCGCAATGTCGAGGCGGGGATCAATTCCGATGGCGCGTTAACACCGCCGGCCAGGCGCAGGTCGGCCTGAGGCGGCAAAAAGGTCCAGTTGGCCAGTGAAGCCTGCGTCCACCCCGGTGCAAGGTGCGGCAATTCCTGGAAGAGTCGTGCAATGGCGCGCTGGGCGGAAAAATTGTAGAAGCCGATGACCTGTACCTGGCGCAACTCGAATACGCGGTCTTCAGGGCGGCGCTGCGTATAAAAAAGATACGCATAGGCATAACGCGACGCCTGCAGGAACGCATCCAGGGTCGAGTCGTCCATCTCGGCGTCCTTGTCGGCGCGATCGTTACGAATCGCCTTGCCCAGCCAGAGTTCGGAGAGCGCGGAAAGCCGTTGTTCGTCGTTGAGCCCTGCCGACGCCTTTACCGTATCCACGCAGGCGTCGAAAGTCTTTGCGCAGGTATCCGGGTTGAGTGCGACCACATTGAGCGACTGCAGGGTCTGGTCGCTGACCCGACCGGTAGCGATCACATCGTTGCGTTGGCCGCTGATGTATTCGTGTGATTTGACGCGACTCACCCCGACCATCGCGCATGCGCTCAGGCATAGCGACATCGCGAGGACAACGTATCGTGCGATCCAGGTCCTCGATCCAGGTGTCATGGAGCCCTATGCCGATGTATTCGGGGAGTGGGCGGATTCTAAGCCAATCATGCATTGCCTTGATGTCTTCAACATTGCACCCTTGTCAGGGGCGTCCACACACCGCGGGAAAGAGACGATGAGCATAGGGCGGAGGATGGGCAGGGCGGCGCTGGCGGGCCTGGTGGTGCTTGTCACGGTACTGTCCGGGCTATGGGGCGCCCTGGCGCTCTGGTATCAACTGCCCCTGGGGTCGGTCATGCGAACCGTGGCGGCCGCCGTCTGGCTGATCGGCGCGATTGCGCTGCTGGTGTTCGCCGCTATCCAGCGCAGCTGGCTGCCGCTGGCGGCTTATGGTCTGGCCTATCTTGTTCTGCTGGGATGGTGGGCGACGATCAAGCCGTCCAACGACCGGGTCTGGTCCGACGACGTAGCGCAGCTACTCAGCGGCACGGTGCAAGGCAGCCAGGTCACGCTGCAGCATGTGCGCAACTTTACCTGGCGTACGGACGACGACTATGACGTTCATTGGGAAGCGCGCCAGTACGATCTGGAACATCTGGTGTCGGCCGATGCAGTGCTGTCGTACTGGGGAAGTCCGGCGATCGCGCACGCGATGATTTCCTTCGGCTTCGACGACGGACGGCATGTGGTCTTTTCCGTCGAGATTCGCAAGGAGCGTGGGGAGAGCTATTCGCCGATAGGCGGGTTCTTCCGCCAGTTCGAAACGATTCTTGTCGCAGCCGACGAGCGCGACATCATCCGCGTGCGAACCAATGTGCGCGGCGAAGACGATTACCTGTATCCATTGCAGATGGACAAGCAGGCGATGCATGCGCTTTTTCTATCGTATGTGCAGGCGGCCAACGAACTGGTCGGCACACCGACGTTCTACAACACCTTGACGTCCAACTGCACCACGATCGTCTACCGCATGGCCAGGCAGATCAGCACGGATCTGCCGCGAGACTATCGTTTGCTGTTGACCGGCTATCTTCCCGAGTATTTCCATGACGTGGGTGTCGTGGATCGGAGTATCTCGGTCGATCAGCTCCGTCAGCGTAGCCGGATCACCGAGCTGGCCAGGCGCAGCGGTCCGGCGGATGATTTTTCAAAAGCGATTCGCGCGCGCGCAGAGTGATCCGTACCGATGCATCTACGGCGGCGTCAGGTGTAGTTCTGCTTTTTTTGAATATTTGTCATCGAATAATTTCGTGATTAAAATCAAATATTTAAAATAAATTCTAAAGAACTGTTTGCGGTGTGCGAGGAGAATTCGCCTACGGAACGCGGGGTTATTCTCCTTCACTCGAAAGACCCGCGTCCGTAGGTCGGTAGCTACCGACTTTCATTCCCACAGGATTGATTGGATGAATCTGAAGCTTCTCTCTTCCGCACTGCTGGCTGCGGCGCTGGCTGCGCCGTCCGCGTTTGCCGCCGATGGCATCATTACCTTCAATGGCGCGATTACTACGACATCGTGCCTCATCAATGGCGCTGCGCCCGGCGCGCCGGCATCGAGCTTCACCGTTACCATGCCGACCGTGAACACGTCTTCGATGCCAAACATCAGCGATACCGCCGGCGCGACGGGCTTTCGCATTCGGATCGGCGGTGCTGGTGACACCAACTGCACCAACGGTACGAGGGTGTACGCTCACTTCGAGCCTGGTCCGACCGTGGATCCCACGACGGGATCGCTGATTCTGCAGGGCGCAGGCGCTGCGGCCGGCGTGCAGATCGAGTTGGCCAATAAGCTCGGCAGCAAGATCGACATCTTCAATGATCAGGGCAGCTCGCAGATCAAGGAAGTTGTCGCAAACAATGAGGCGACGCTTGCGTACATCTCGCGTTACGTGCGTACCGGCGCCGTTACGGCCGGTCCGGCGAACAGCTCTGTGATGTACACGGTCAGCTACGAAGCTGCGCCGTCGCCGTAAACGCGCCGCCAAGCGTCTTTACTCGGGTGGCCGGCCCATTCGGCGGCCTCCCTTTTGCAAAGCATCGATCATCTTCCTGATGTTGGATATTGTGTCGTGAAAAAAAGGAAGATCGCACTTAAGTGCGTGATGGCATTGATCTCGGGGTTTTTCATTGCCAATCAGCCGGCGAACGCGGGCGTGGTGCTTAACGGTACGCGATTCATCTATGCCTATCAACTCGCGGCTTGGCGACTGCGCGGGCACCTGCACGAGGACAGGGGAGACATCTGGACCCGTGTCGCCAACTACCACTCGCGGACGCCTCGTTTCAACGAGCGGTATCGCGCACAGTTAATGCGCAGGGCATATGACTGGGAACAGTGGCTGAGTGCGCAATTTCCCGTTCGCATCGTCAACGAGATTGCCAAGGCTGCCGAGTAGCGGCAACGGCCAAGCCAGCTAATCGTTCAATCATTTGAGAAAACAAGCATGAGTCATCCCTTTTTCTTCAGGCGTCATCGCATGGCGCTCGTGTTGCTGGCATCCACTGCGTTCCAGATCGCCCCCGCCTGGGCAGGCTGTTCGATCGCCAGGACGCAACAATTTCCGATTCAGCGAAGCAGCGCTCTGATTGTGGGAAGCGGAGTTCAGGTGGGGGAGGTTGTTTCGGAGAGCGTGGTCAGCGGGCCCAATCTAACGCAGCTGATCTGTTTTCCGGGGGATGCGCGCTTCTACAGCGGATTGATGGCGTCCGCGCCAAGCGATCCATCCGTGATCCCGTTGAAAGTGAATGGGCGGGATTCCGGGTTTGGCGCACGCTTTGCCATCAAGGAAACGGGCGATCCTGATTTTCAGGTCTTGCCCATCGACCGGCGCCAGACATTCACGGTTCAAACCACGATCAATGGCAACGCCCAGCTACGCTACCAGCTTGTACGACTGCCTGGACCTATCCAGTACGGCCAATTTGAGCGGGGAGTGCTGGCGCAATCCGTCGTCACGCTGGCGGACAACGTCAGGCGTGGCGCGTACCGCACCATAAGTATGGATAACCTGACCATCGCGCGGCCAAGCTGTTCGATCACCAACGACTCGCTGACTCAGTCGGTATCGCTGGGCACGCATGCCATCGGCAGCATGCCACGAGTCGGCGACGGGTCTCCCTGGCGTCCTTTCCGGCTGGTCATGAAGGAGTGCGACGATCCGCAACATGTCATTGCAGATATCACTTTCGGCAAGAGCTCTGACGCCGATCGAACCAATGGCTCTTTGTTCTCGCTCGACGCCAATAGCGCGCAGGGCGTGGGCATCGAAATAGAAGGTCCCGCAAATGTCGCCGTTGTACCCGGGAGGATGACATCGTTGCCCGCGGTCGGTACTGGGCAGGACTTTGGTTTCCGTGCGCGCTATCAACGTACGACAGCAGCAGCCAGGGCGGGTACGGCGAACAAGGCGCTGACGGTCACGGTAGAGTTCCGTTGAATCTTCGCCGCGGTTTGAGGGTAAGCGGCGGCTGCGCCATATTCGCCCTGGTGCTGACCTGGTCGGTGCTCGGCGTGGGCTATCTGACCGGCATGCGCCTGAACTTCACCGGTAGCTTGCCCAAGGGCCTGTACTGGACGACGGATGCGCCGGTGGGCCGAGGCAGCTACGTCATGTTCTGCTCTCCGCCGGAGAACGCGTTCGCGGAGGCTGCCGCCCGTCGTTATTTCTCGCCGGGCCATTGTCCTGCCGGGTATCGCCCACTGCTCAAGCGCGTGGCCGGAGTTTCCGGGGATAGGGTGGCAGTGGCCCAAGACGGAGTACGCGTCAATCGACGTCTCCTGCCCTGGAGTAGGCCGCTGGATGCTGACCTGGGCCAACGGCCGCTGCCGCACCTTGCCGGCAAGGATTTTCTGCTTGGTCCGGACCAACTTTGGGTGATGTCCGATACGCAGCCTTATTCTTTCGATAGCCGTTATTTCGGGCCGATCGAGCGCGGTTGGATTCGAGCGATCGTGCGTCCGGTGGTGACCTGGGGCCCGGGTGGCATGTTCGGCCCGCCCGCGATCGACCCTGCTGTTGCCCCGTTGAGGATTTTTTCAATCCGATGAACAGCTTGGGATACCCATGCGGATCCCCGGGCGTTCGCCCACAAAGCCCGTCTGCCGTCCAGTCTATATTCGTGAGACGGCCTGCCCGTATCATGACGGGCCAAACCATCCCGGCCGCAAAAGCCCCTCAAGCTGCGGCCGGCTCACAGAGGACATCCATCCATGGCACGTGGCATCAACAAGGTCATTATCGTCGGCAACCTGGGCGCCGATCCGGAAACCCGCTACACCGGCAACGGCACTGCGATCACCAGCATCCGCATCGCCACGTCCGAGTCGTGGACCGACAAGCAGAGCGGCGAAAAGCAGGAACGCACCGAGTGGCATCGCGTCAAGCTGTTCGGCCGTCTGGCCGAGATTGCCGGCGAATACCTGAAGAAAGGCCGTCAGGTCTACATCGAAGGCTCGCTGCGTACTGACAAGTACACCGACAAGGACGGCGTCGAGCGTTTCAGCACCGACATCATCGCCGCCGAAATGCAGATGCTTGGCGGTAACGCCGGCGAAGGCGGTGGCACGGGTGGTGGTGGCGGTGGTGGCGGTGGTGGAAACTATCAGCGCTCGCAGGGCGGCGGTGGCGGCGGTCAGCGCCAGGGCGGCGGAAACTACGGTGGCAATCAGCGTGGTGGCGGTGGCGGCGACTACGGCAATCAGCGCGGCGGCAACGATGCACCGCGTAGCGCGCCGGCACCGGCTGACAATAGCTTCGATGACGACGATATTCCGTTCTGATGCATACCTGAGACACACAAGGTAGATTTTCAAACAAAGCCCCTGATCCTTCAGGGGCTTTGTGTTTGCAAAACACGCTTGTTCGCCTTCCCGGCCGGGTGCTGGTCAGAACAGGTCGGCCGTAATGGTGAAGTTGAAGTTGCGCGCCGGAATGGTCCAGTACAGCGGCGTGCTATCCGCGGCCGTGGTGCCGGCCAGCGCATTGATGGACGTGTTGTTGAACAGGTTGTTGAGCTGTACGCCGATCTTGATATCCCTGACGTCACTGATGTGTGGATCGAACCGGTAGCTGGCCGCCAAGTTGGTGATCGCATAGCCGCCGATCGGCGTGTCGTCGGTATTGTTGGCCGTGTAATAGGTCTTGCCGACAAATTTGTCGATCAGCGACGCATACACCGACCCATTGCTATAGATGACGCCCAGCGCGGCGGTCTTGTGCGGAGTATTCGCGTTCCACAGATTGTCGGTGGTCTGGATGGCGCGGTTGAGCGAACCGTTGGCGTAGACGCTGAAACCGCCACCCAGCATGTAGGTGCCTTCGAGCTCCAGGCCTTTGTAATGCACGCCACCGCCGTTGTAGTACTCCGTGATGCCGCCAACATGTTGGCTCTGCACGAAGTTGTTGAAGTTGATCTTGTAGACGTCGCCGGACAGCGTCAGGCGGTCGCTGCTCCAGGTGGTGCCAAGCTGGATATTGGTGGTCTTTTCCGGTTGCACGATGCTGTCGGAAGCTGCCGGATTGGGGACATAGAACAGATTGAGATTCGGCGCCAGGAAACCCTTGGCCCATTGCACATAGGCCGTCCAGTTTGAGTTGAACGCGTAGTGGAATGCGGCCGAGGGCAGGGTGGCGTTCCAGTCCTTGGAGTAGTTCAGCGGGGTCTCCGTCTTCTGGTTGACCGGTGCGTCGATGGTGCGCTTGAAGTAGTTGTACTTCACGCCGCCGACAAAGTAGGCGTTGTCGGTAATGTTCCATTGGTATTCGACAAACGGCTGGATGGTGACCAGCGTGTTATTCATGATGCGATCGGCCGAGGCCAATGCCAGCGAAGGCGCGCCCGGTGCAATCACGGGGTTCAGTGCATCGAGCGTGTCGTCGAATTCATACAGCCAGCGCAGATCGGCCTGATGGTCGTACCACACGCCGGTGCGCACTTCGCCCGGTCCGAGGTCTTTGCTCAGGCGGAAGATGTCGCCCCACGAACGGTTGGTGTTGCGCATGTGCTGGCCGGGGACGTTGTCCGGCGCATAGACGGTTCCGTTGGGTGTTTCGCCATTGGGATCTTCGCCATTGAAGCCGAAATGGTTGTAGCCGTAGGTATAGGCCTTGTTGTCGATCGTCCAGCCGGCAAACTCCGAGTGCAGGCCGATGTAACCCAGATTGGTGTTGATCTTGTCCTGGTTATACCGGTAGTAGGCCTGGCTGGTCGGGTCGTTATTCAGCGCATAGTTCGAGCCGAACTGCGCTATTTGCGCCTTGGTGGCGCCGAACGGAACATACTGGTTGAGTTTGTTCCACAGGGCGGCGAAGGTCAGCGTGGTGTTGTCGCCCAACGGCTGCACGATCTTCGCAAACACGCTTTGGCGGCGCTGGCCGGCATTGGTCAGGTAGCCGTCCGAGTCGCTGTTCTGCACGTTGATGACGGCGCTGGTGCCGCTGTTGGTGAAGTGGCCGGTATTGATGCGAGCGCCCTCCACGGCAGTTTCCCAGCTACCGAGGCTGAAGTATGGGCTGATACCGAACTCGTTGCGCGGATCGAGCGTATCGACCGCAATCGTGCCGCCGAACGTGGCATTGCCAAGCGTGCCGGCCGTACCAGGGCCACGATCGACCAGCACGCTGCTGGTTTCCTGGCTGGTGAAATAGGACGTGGAGTGATGCGTGAAGTCGTTGGAATCCATCCACGGGATGCCATCGAATGTCACGTTGTATTGACCATCCTGGAAGCCGCGTATGGACACCACGGGTGCTTCCATCAAGCCGGAGCCATTGGGCGTTACGGCATATACGCTCGGTGCGATGGAGGCAACGTCCGCGTAGTCGCCCGTCGGCGCAATATTCTCCTGAATATACGTGCTGCCGATAATTGACTGCGGCTGTGTGGCGATCGTGGAACCCTGGGTCGGTGCAATATCGGTGACCGCCGAATTCGCCGTCACTTGCATGCCGGCCAGTGTTTTGGCGTTGGTTGATGAGTTGTTGTCGTGTGAATTATGCGAGGGAGTTGAGCCACTCGCCGTAGCGCTGCCGTTGTTGATCACATCCTGTGCCGAAGTCGGGTCAGCCATGGCCATGGCAACGCACAAAGCGAGATAAGCCGGCGCACAGCGGCGCAACGCGTGATTCGATCGTGTCATTGTTTTTCCGGTGTTGGCGGGGTGTGGAAGGGCCGACACCGTAGGGGTGCTATATGACGTTTGGATAACAAAAAGATTAATTGGCCACTTTTAAAGTGCGAAAGATAATGCGCTAAGTTTAAACTAAGTCTTGCCTTATTTATGCCATGAAAAACTCGATTATTTAATAATATTAATATTAATGTAAGGAGATGCTAAGGGGCGAGCAAGCCAATCATGATAAATAATGGAGTTTTTTCATCGTGCAGATGAAAATTAATTGATCCGCAATTTTTTGGTGCGATTGCGCGGCGCGGATGGGCCCTTGCGCGCGGGTGCACGGTCCAGATATCCAGATAGGCATGCCGGAACACCCCTTGTGACGCATACAACGCCCGGCGACTCTTGGTGCTCCTCGCGCGCATCCCGAACGATGGGCCATCGACATGGCGGGCGTGCTTTAGAAAATTTTGACGCGCGGCGCACATTGTCCTGAAGCCTGCCGCCGGGGCGTCATCGCCGGTTCGACTCATCGGCGCGGCGATGAGTGCTTCGGGTGGCGTGTCGATCTTCCAGCGAAGAACGACGCCTCCGAGCGACCGTTCGTTCGGCTTCCCGTCATGCCCTTTTTAGACGCGATGAACGGGAAATCGAGTTGGCCACGCCACGTCGCGTAGCTCGATATTTTGCCCCTCAGAATAGATGACGCCTCGTATTCAACCTGCTATAAAGCTACATACGAATATTTGTATGACAAATAGCTGCATGGCCGCTGGTGAAACGGCACACGCGGCGCCCGGTGAGTCGAAGGGCAGCGCAATGTCATTGATAACGGTTCTTATTTTGGAACAGAGCCAGCTGACTTGATTCCGCCACGTACCTCGCCTCGAGGCTATCCCGCCATGGGGAACGCACCCGAAAGGAAACACAGCGAATGGTGAAACTCGGAACTGTACGCAGTTTGCATCATCAGGTGATCCAGGAGCTGGGGCGGTTAATCGTCAGCGGTGAACTGGAGCCGGGTAAAAGCCTGCCTCGCGAGGAAATCCTGGCCGAACGCATGAGTGTCAGCCGCACCGCGTTACGTGAGGCGATGAAGGTGCTTTCAGCGAAAGGACTGATCGAATCGCGCCAGAAGACGGGCACGCGCGTACGCGAAGAGACGTACTGGAACCAGCTCGACTCGGATGTGCTGGCCTGGCGTTGTGCCTCGATGCCTACCGAAAGCTTCGTCGACAAACTGGTGGAGATGCGCGAGATCATCGAGCCGGCTGCCGCGGTCAATGCCGCGCGGCGGCGCAGCGACGAACAACTGGAGGCCATCGCAAACGCTTACCAGGCCATGGCTGCCGCCGAGGATCTCGAGGCCTGGACCACCGCCGACCTGGCTTTTCACGAAGCGGTGTTGCACGCGACGAACAACGAATTGCTTACGTCGCTGTTCTCGGTGATCGAGACGGCACTGGGTACCTATTTTGTGCTGTCGGCGCGTAACTCGGCCAATTTCAAGAACGCGTTACCGCAGCATTTCAAGGTCTACGAGGCGATTCGTCGCCGCCAGCCGGAAGTGGCTCGCCAGGCGATGATCAAGATGGTTTCCGACTCGCGCAGCAATATCAAGAAGCAGCAGACGGAACGTGCGGCCAAGGCCGCTTCCGCGGCAAGTGCAACGTAAGTCGCTCCCGCAAACCAGCAATGCTCGGCTAGTTTGTAGGAGCGACTTCGCAGAACCTCGGAAACTTCAACAAACCTCAGTTTTTCCTATCGTCATTCCGGCGTAGGCCGGAACCCAGTGGTATCGGTTTTTAGTTTTCGCGATGGAGCTGCCTCTTGCAGGCTCTCGCGACAACCGATCGCAAAGCCACTGGGTTCCGGCCTGCGCCGGAATGACGAGTAGGAAGGAGTTTTTCGAGGTTCCCTTCAATCGTGGAAAGCCGCGACTTTACCGAGCCGCGGCTATAAGATCCCTCGACGTCCTTATTGCCCGATGCGATACATCACGGTCGCATGCGGCGCCAGATCCGTCTTGATCGAGCCATCACCCTTCGTCTGGGTGTGTGCCCACAGATCCCGTACGTTGTAGCTCTGGCCGGCTTTCAGGCCCAGCTCGCTGGCTTCAACGGTGACGCCATGCGCCGCATCGGTTTCATTGAACACGGCGACAGCACGGCTGCCATCCTTGAGTGGCTTGACGATGACGTGAATGCCGCCCGCGTCGCGCACCTGATGGCCCTGGACGCCGAGCGCATCCTGGTCTACTGCAATGACATCCTTGTTGAGCAGGATCTGCAACGCATCGGGCTTGATCGTGCGCAGATCCGTACCGATCAGCAGCGGTGCCGCCATGATCGACCACAGGCTGAAATGACTACGGTATTCGACGTCGGTCATGCCGCCATTGCCCACTTCGAGCATGTCCGGGTCGTTCCAATGGCCAAGGCTTGCATAGCGGTCCAGCACCACGTTTTCCTTGAAGTTTTTCAACATCGAGGCGTAGCTGTCGCTGATGTCTCCGGTGGTGCGCCACGAGCCGGCATCGACTGGCGGCTTGCCGGCCCACAGCCAAGGCTTGTTCTCACCCCATTCGCACATGCTGAAGAAAATCTGCCGGCCGCTTCCGCGCAGCGCCTCCGCCATGGCGGTATAGCGTTTATGGGCATCGACTTTCTGGTTGTTGCAGTTGTCGTACTTGAGGTAGTCCACGTCCCAGGAGGCGAAGGTCGCCGCGTCGTCCTTCTCGTGGTCAAGGCCGCCGGGAAAGCCACGGTTTTCCTTCAACGGCTCGCACGTGGAAACGCCGGCACTGGAATACAGGCCGAACTTCAGTCCGTGCTGATGGATATAGGCGGCAAGCGCCTTGATGCCGCTGGGGAAACGCTTGGGATTGGGCTGCAGGTGCCCGTCCTTGTCGCGCTGCCAGTTCGCCCAGCAGTCGTCGATATTGACGTACTGATAACCCGCATCGCGCAAACCGAGGCTGATGAACTTGTCAGCGACGCCGCGAATCATCGCCTCGTCGAACTCGTCGCGACAGTGGGTGGAATTCCAGTTGTTGAAACCCATCTGCGGCAATGCAGGCGCGCCCGCGTCCGCGTGTGCCGGCATGGCAGTCACCGCAGTGGCAGCAACGAATGCGAATGAAACTGCCGTACGCAACAAGCTCGGAATGGAATCTTTCATCGATGTTCCCCGTGACTGTTTGAACGAAATCGGATCATGCGTCATGGCATCGGCACGGTAGGCGTGCTGAGCATGGGTTGCTTGAGCGTGGCGAGCGTCGGCTGGCCTTCCACCAGCAGATCCAGCACCACCAGCTGATTCCCGCTGGGCTTCAGCCAGACACCGGGTATATACAAGGTGCGCTGTGGGCCAATGCTCCAGGTGCGGCCCAGCGGGTGCCCGTTGAGCCAGACGAAGCCCTTACCCAGGCCGGCGGTATCCAGGAACGTATCTGCAGCAGCGCTTCCGGAAACCGGCGCATTGAATGTGCCGTGATAGAAACACGGGGCGTGCCGGCAGGGGCCGCGGGTGTAGTGCAACGCGCTACTGTCGTTGAATGGCAACGAATAGATCTGCCAGTCCTGCAATGCCTTTCCTTGCAGGGTGACGGATCCCAGAATGCCCTTGCGCTCGGTGAGCAGCTTCTCGCCGAAGTTGATGCGTCCGTCGTTCTGCACGAGCAGATCGAGCGTGTCGCCCTTGGCGAGCTTGAGTGTCAGGCGATCCTGCTTCAGCCGGCGGTCGAGCGTGCCGACGCGTTTGCCGTTGACGTAGACCTGGGCATAGTCGTGCAGACCATCGACTCGCAGTTCGCCTGAGGCATCGGTGGCCACGCGCTTGCGATAGAGAATGTCGCCGTACGCCTGGTCCAAGGCTTCCATGGTCTTGAGTTCGTGCGATGCGGTAGGCGTCGGCAAGACGTCCCACAGTGACACGGCCTCATCCAGTTTGATGCCATCGATCGCCTGGGTGGGCGGTGTGGCCGGTACCGGGGGTAGGGTGGCGCCGGTTTCCTTGGCGATCACCTGGCGCGCGGCATCGTACTTCGGCGTGGGCCGTCCGCTTTCATCCAGCGGGCTGTCGTAGTCGTAACTCGTTACGTCAGGCTGGTAATTGTCGTCGTCCCAGTTGGCGCCGTTCATCCAGCCGAACGAGGTACCGCCATGGAACATGTAGAAATTGACCGAATAGCCTTGCTGCAATATCCAGGTCAGCTCGCCGGCGACTTTCTTGGCATCGGCGACGTGATGCGGCGCGCCCCAATGATCGAACCAGCCGACCCAGTACTCACCAGCCATATAAGGCCCGGTGGACTGCCACGTATGCAGCTTGGCGAACTTCTCTTGTGCGTGACCGACGCCGAAGTTGATCACCTCGAGCAAGCCCGGGAGCGAGCCCGGCTGCTCGGCGCTATCGGAGGTAAACAGCAGTGATTTATCGAAGCCGCTGTCGACAATATCGCGACGAATCTGCTGCAGATAAGGGCTATTGTCCTTGCCGAAGCTGCCGTACTCGTTCTCTACCTGCACGGCGATGATGTTGCCGCCATGCGTCAGTTGCAGTGGCGCCAGTTCCTGGCCCAGCCGGTGCAGCCAGCGCTGTGCAGGCTCCATGAATTTCGGATCGGTGCTGCGCACCTGGGTACCCGGATCCTTCAGCAGCCAGGCAGGAAACCCGCCGAACTCCCATTCGGAACACACGTAGGGACCCGGGCGAAGAATCACATACAGGCCTTCCTGCTGCGCCTCGCGAATGAATTCGGCTACATCGTTTTGCCCGCTGAAATCGTAGTGGCCCGGTGTCGCTTCGTGCGCGTTCCAGAACACATAGGTCGTGATGGTGTTGAGCCCCATTGCCTTGGCCATCTTCAGACGCGCGCGCCAATACTCACGCGGTACGCGCGCGTAATGCATTTCGCCGGAGATGATTCGGAACGGCTTGCCGTCGAGCATGAACTGGCCCTGCTCGATGGCAAGGGCATGATTGGAAGGCGTCGGTGCCGCAGACAGGTTGCCGGCGAACAACGCGCCAAGCAGCGCACCGGTTAAGACGTGCCTCAATGAACTCACTGGCATACCTCGTTGACCCAGGAGAAAGCTTGATATCCGCCAGGGGCGGCACCGACTTCGGCCCCGGGATCATCCGCGGGGCCGAAGTCAGTCAAGCAGCGCTCATTCCATCGAGCAAGTTAGAAGGTGCCGCGAACACCGACCGTGTACACCGTGCCATCCGCTTCGGCATAGAGGAACCGGTTCGGATAGACGGAGTAGTCGTACAGGTGCTGATGGGTCAGGTTGGTGCCAGACATGAACACCGTCACGTGCTTGTTGATGTCGTAGCTCGCGCTCAGGTCAAGCTGGCCATAGGCCTTTCGTGTGTCCGGCTGTGCACCGGCGCCGTACGAAATGCTGTTCAGATACGCGCCGCGCCAGTTGTACGCAAGACGCACCTGGACCGGGCCCTTCTCGTAGTACAGGCTCGCGTTGGCCGAGTTGCCGATGCCGGGCACTGCGAACTTGCCCGACGCGGCGATCGTGCCCGGATTCAGGTTTGTACTGCTGGACACGTGCGTGTAGTTGGCCAGGAAGCCCAAGCCATCGAACGGATCGGGCAGGATGTGCGTGAACTGGTAGTTGAAGGTGAACTCTTCGCCATAGATCTTCGACGAGTTCAGGTTGATCGGCTGAGTCAGCGTCCAGATCAGCGGCTGTCCGTTGGCCTGGTTGGTCAGGAATTCCACCGGCGTGCTGACCAGCGTGCTGAAGTTGCTGACCTTCTTGTAGAAGCCTTCCAGCGCGATGTAGCTCGCGTCGTCGATGTACCACTCCAGACCCATGTCGAAGTTCCGCGAGGTATACGGCTGCAGCTGCGGATTGCCTTGCGAGATGGTCAGCGAGTTCGGGCGGGTGCCGAAGCTGCGGTTGTAGTACAGGTTGCTCAGTTCCGGCGGGGTCAGTGTCTTGGATGCCGAGAAACGATAGATCAGGTTATCGAGCAGGCTCAGCTTGAAGTTCAGCGACGGCAGCCACTTGTGATAGCCGCCATCGGCGGACTGCGGCGCCAGCGGGCCATAGGCGACCTGGCCATCGCTGGTGTCGTTCGGATCGATGTAGTAGCTGATCGGCGGCTGGCCGATCGCCGTGGACGTGGAGTTGATGTCGAGATAACGCACACCCACATCCAAGGCCCAGGGCTTCTCCCACATCGTGCCTTCGAAGAGCGCCTTGCCGAAGAACGTCTTCTCGTTCTCCGACACCTTGTTGTAGCTGCCCGGGTTGGGCGCCGCGTTCAAGGTGCCGCCGTTGGCGGCCAGGCCGGCAAGCAGCGCCGCGCGCTTATCGGGGGTCAACTGGTTGTACGCCGCAGGCGTAGTCAGCCAGTTGAGATAGGCACGTGGATCGTACTGGATCCACTGCGCCGGCAAGCCTGGTGAGGACACGCCATGGATCTTGTCGGGCGCCGTGTAGACATACGCACCCACGGCATCGGGCGGAACGGAGATGCTGTAGCCGCAGTAGGCGTTACACAGGATGCTGTTGGGCGTGCTCCAGTTGATCGACTTGACCGAATCGTCGGTGACCCCCGCGCCAAACGCCAACTCGGAAAGCACGCCATCCTTGAAGCTCTTCGTCAGCTTGAGCTGATACTGGTTAACTGTATTGGTGACGTTGCTACCGGAGCCGGCATTGCAGCAGTGCGCATTCAGGTTTCCAAAATCCGTCGTCGACAGGATATTGGAATAACTCGGCGGTTCACTGCTGCCGCCATTGGTCCAGGTCGGATTGGTTCCAAAGTTCTTCGCGCCGATGACAAGAAAGTAACCATCGGGACTCTGCTTGTTCCAGGCCTTGGAGTTGGAGATATCCAGGCTGAGCTTGGTCGATTCATCGATATCGAAGCCCAGGTTCAAGCCATTCTGCGTGCTCTTTTCGTAGCTTGGGTTGTACGACATGACATAGTCGTTCGCCATGACGTTGGGGCCGGAACCCATGCGCACCCAGCTCAGCGCCGTGTTGTTGGCATCGGTCGTGATCGACTGGATATCGGCGGTGTTGCCGTACTCGCCGAACTCGTGCTCGAGCGGGTCGACCTTATAGCTCGAATACAAGGTGTCGAACTGAACGGTCAGCCGATCGAACGGCTTCCAATCGATGGCGCCGCTGAAACCCTTGCGCGTACGCGTCTCGTCGACGACGTTGCTGGCCAGGGTCTCGGGCACCGCGACGTTGGTGTAACCGGCAGTGCCGGGGCCAGGAGAGAGCTGGGAAATGTTCTGGTTGGTGTACCAGGAGTTGGCCTGCGTATTGAGCTGCGTGTCGCTGCGCTTGTAATACGTTGCCGAAGCGATCCAGCCGAAGGTGTGGTCCGAGTTCGTCCAGCCGAAGACACCCGATGCCTTGGGCGTGGTCTTGCCCTGCCAGTCGCCGGTCAGGTTGCTGTTGACGCCCGCCGCGCTCCACGCGCCATGGATGCCGGTGAAGTCCAACGGCCGCGCGGTCTGAATATTGACCACGCCACCGATGTCGACCTCGGGAATGTCCGCCGATGAGGTCTTGTTGACCTGGGCGACGCTGATGATTTCAGAAGGCAGCACATCGAAGTTGAAGGCGCGCGAGCCGGATGCCGTGGCCATCTGGCGATCGTTGACCGTGACGGCGACAAATTCGGGTCCAAAGCCGCGGATCGCAATCTGGCTCGATTCGCCACCGCTGCGATTGACCGATACACCGGGCACGCGCTGCAAAGCGTCAGCCACGTTGGGGTCGGGGAACTTGCCCGTCTCTTCGGCCGAAATCGAGTCGACGACGTTGACGGCGTCCTGCTTGATCGCCTGTGCTTTGCGGATCGCGGCCAGCTGACCCGTGACGGAAACCGCATTCAGCTCGGTGACCTTCTTGTCCTTATCGTTCGTCTTGCCTGACGCGTCCGTGCTGGCCTGATCGGGCGAGGAGGAAGATGGCGTGCCGGCTGGCGGCGGTGTCGGACTCGTTTGCGCGTGTCCCTGCATGCTGTAACCGGTCAAGCAGGCGACTCCCGTCACCATCAGCGCTCGGCGAATAACGATCGCCAACTTCGTATGTTGCATGACAACCCCTCCCCAATCTATGTGGAATACCCGTCAGACATGCACGCAATGCTTCGTTGTCCCTTTTCTGCCGGGCCGAGGCTATGCGCAATCCAGGCTGTCGGCGCCCCCTGCGCACCTAGCCGTCCATCTATCCTGTAAGACAGGCTGCGGCTGCCCGCGGCCAATTGTCTTATTTTAAGATAATACTAAAGAGGGGTGGCTCAACAAGCTGCGCCGCAGCATGGCCTGGCGCCGTCCGGGCCTCCTTAACTTATGGGGCCAAGACTCCGGCAAGGTGCCCGGCGCGTGGGGTGCCGCGAAGGTCGGCGCTCGCTCTTGCCGGGGTGGATGGGTCTGCGTCTGGAGCACGACACGAGAAGTCGCCTTCCGGTGTCCGCTGCGTTCTTTGAGCAGCAGCCCATGGGTTTTGGCTGAGTCCAGTTTCAAATGGCACCGAATGTGCAAGAGCCATGAGGCCAGCCAGGATCATGCACTCGAAAGATTGGCCACTTTTCATATTTGGCTTGCGTTGTAATGAGCGGGGAATATATGCCGCCTTTTTTACTTAACTACAACGTCATTGATTGATTGCACAAATAACAAGCCCCTAATCCCGGGGGCATTTCTCAAAAGGGGATACGCGATGAGTTACGGAATTAATAGGTCCCATGCCCGCACGAAGATGTTGGTGAGAGCAACCCTGTTCTTCGCCGGCGCCGCGATGATGTCCAGTGCCATGGGCACCACGCTCTATGGCGGCGGATCCACGCTGCCTGTCGGCGCCTACTTTGGATGGAATGCCCCCAATCGTCTGATCTTGCCGGCCGATGTGGATGCCAGCTCAATATTCGGCGCGTGGGCTGGTGCGTCCAATCATGTGCAGTACTGTCAAACCGGCAGCGGCAATGGCAAGCGCGTGATCAACGGCGACACCAGCGGATCGCCGTCTCTGACCGCCACCGGCATCTGCGATAACAATGTGTTGCTGCTCACCGGGTTCAGTGTCCCGACGACCGCCGTGGTGCAGCCGGATTTCATCGATTCGGGCGTGCCGTACTGGTCAGCGGAGTACGCGACATTCATAGCCAACAAGGGGACGGCGCGCGGCGAGCCCGTCCAGTTCCCGGCGATCGCGGCCTCCATCGCCATCGTCTATAACAACTCCAGCCTGTCCAGTCAGCTGAACCTGACTCAAGCACAGGTCTGCGGCATCTTTGCTGGCACCATTACCAACTGGCACGACTTGAACTCGGCCTTTATGTCCAAGGCCATTAAGGTTGTCTATCGTGCGGACGATAGCGGCAGCACGTTCAACTTCTCCAATTACCTGACTGCCGTTTGCGGCATTATCGGTGGCGGCCACTTTCAGACCAGTCAGAATTTCTTTTCGCCCGCATCCGGTTCGGTGATCGCTCTGGTTCCCCTGAATACCGCTACGTCCAAGATAGGCGCCAACGGCGATGCCAACGTCATCGTCGCCGTCAATGCAACCGACGGTGCGATCGGTTACGCCGGTACCGGCGACGCGCTCGATCATTCCGGTATTGGCATCAACCCGGTGGGTCACGCGACTATCGATGGCAAGGATCCGGTGACTGATTTTCCAGCCACATTCCCGGTCACGGTCCTATATGACCGAGTCATCGTTAGTACGAGCCCCACTGTCATGCTGGGCACGCAGACGCCGAACTCGACGGCGAACTGCCTGGGTATCGTCGATCCGAATACCTATGCGATACAGCCGTCGACCCGCTACCCGATCGTCGCGGTGACCTACCTGATCGCTAACCAGAAGGGCAACGCGACGGATCTGACGGCACTGCGCAGCTTCATGATCTATGCGCAAAACCATGCGATCGTCGAACCGGGTTTTGCCCAACTTACAGGTACAGGCATCAACACGCTCAAAGCTCTCAGCTGTCTAGCGAATTAGTTCAGATAAACGATTCCTGCTTCCAGGGAGAAGGGGTTATCCCTTCTCCCTTTTCGCTCCTGTGAAGCGTCTAAAGAGGGGCGCGTGATGATGGGTGACGATCAGAGTGGCTCTCACATTAGTGCCTGATAATCGTGGTGCAAGTCACAATAGAAATAATGACCGACTTTATTTTTGATGTGTCGCTCACAACACGCATGGTTGTAATGCGAGAGGCTTAATGGGCTTTAAAAAAGCCATTTCTCATTAACCATCAACGCGGAATCCGTGTGCCCACGGAGGGCCAGTCATGTCCTCGATAAATACCGTACTCGATCACTTTCGCTATCAAGTCGACCTGCACCCTGATGCACCCGCCCTCATCGATCGCCGTCGCCTATTGACCTATGCAGAGCTCGATAAGCGCAGCGATGCTGTTGCAGATTTCCTGATCCAAAGAGGCGTAAAGCCCGGCGATCTTGTGCCGCTATTGGCCGGCCGCTCGTCGGAGGTCATCATTGGATTGCTCGGGATCGTCAAGGCCGGTGCCGCCTACGTGCCGATCGACGAAACCTATCCGGCGCTAAGACAGCACTACATTGTTGAACAGACGGGTGCTTCCCTGGCGTTATCTACTGCGGGGTCATCTGCGATAGGGCAGTGCAAATGCGTTGCCATCGAAGCGTGCAGCGCCATCAGCGAGCCGAGTGGCAAACCGGTCGAGCGCCTGCGCGAGGCGCTTGCGCCAGAACAAGCGGCCTACGTGATTTTCACGTCGGGCACCACCGGAATGCCGAAAGGCGTGGTTATCGAACACCACTCATTAGTCAATCTGGTTACGTGGCATAACCGGGAGTTTTCGGTCTCGTCGCAAAGCCGGCTCACGTTGATGGCGAAAATCGGCTTCGACATATCTCAGTGGGAGATATGGTCAGCCTTGTGCGCTGGTGCACCGCTCTATCTGCTGGACGACGCCTTGCGCATCGATGCCGACATGCTGGCAGATTTCTATGCGCGCCATGCCATTACCCATGCGTTCGTGCCGACGGTGATGGTGCGCGATGTCGTCAACGCGACCTCCGCGGTACAGACCACCCTGAGTTATTTGTTCACCGGCGGCGAGAAGCTCAATCCCATCGATACCGATCGCGTGGACTATCAGCTCGTCGACTACTATGGCCCCACCGAGGCCACCATCTTTGCCACCGCCAGCCGCGTGATCAGCGCCAGCCGGGGTATGCCGTCCTCCATTGGCCTGCCGATTGCCGGCGCGGAGGTCCTGATTCTCGATGACGTTCTGTCCGACGTCCCGGCTGGCGATCCTGGCGAGCTCTTCATTGCAGGCCCGGGGCTGGCCAGGGGCTATTTGAACAACAGCGCATTGACGGACGACAAGTTCATCGTCCGCGATGGGAAGCGTCTCTATCGCAGCGGTGATCTTGCCCGTTTCCTGCCCGACGGCAGCATTCAGTTCCTCGGTCGGCGCGACGAACAGATAAAGATCCGCGGCAACCGTGTCGAACTTGGCGAGATCGAAGCTCAGCTTTCGTTATTGCCGCAAGTCAGGAAGGCCGCCGTCGGAGCGACCTCGCCACGTGATCCTTCCAGGAAAGAGATCGTTGCGTTCCTGATCGTCGATAGATCCACGGGTGACAACGACAGCGCATTGATTGCCGCCATCAAGGAAGAGGTAAAGGTCGTCCTTCCCGACTACATGCTTCCCGCCAGTTACCTCCTGGTCGATGAGTTTCCTCTCACCTCGAACGGAAAAACCGACAAGCAGGCCTTGCTGCAACGCCATGCGATGAAGCTTGCTCCCGTATCGGGTGCCAGGAAGGCGGCTTATGAAGGAGGGCAGGCGGTCATCGCCGACATCTTCAGCGAATTGCTCGGGCATGACGATTTTGGTCCAAACGACAGTTTCTTCGAGATTGGCGGTCATTCGCTGCTTGCGGCTCACTTGATCAAGGACATCTCGGACAAGCTAGGCATCAAGGCTTATATACGCGACATCTACGAACACCCCAGTGTCAGCGCGCTGCACGCCGAGCTGCAACGCAGAACGGGAACTTCGGCCCCTGCTGTCGATGCGGAGCCGATTCGTGCCTTGCAGGATGATGTCTATCTGCCAGAGGGCGTGGTGTTCGATCAGCCCAGTCAACCAGGCCAGATCGCCGCGCCCAAGCACGTCTTTCTCACCGGCGTTACCGGATTTGTCGGCATCCATCTTCTGCAGGAGTTGCTCGCTACCACTCGCGCGGCGATCCATTGTCCCATTCGAGCGCAGAGCGAAGAGCATGCGCAATTGCGCCTGGAAGAGGTGTTGAGCAAGAACGATATCCAGCTAAGGCCGACGGAGCTGCTTCGCATTCGAGTCTATGCCGCCGATCTGGCTCAGCCGGAATTCGGCCTCGCCTCATCGGACTATCGGTACCTGTGCAGCACAGTCGACATGGTCTATCACTCGGCCAGTGCCGTGAATTTCATCCAGCCGTACTCCTATATGAGGAGGGACAACGTGCAAGGGCTGAGGGAGGTCATTCAGTTCGCAGCAGCGGGGAAACTCAAGCCGCTGGCGCTGTTGTCGACGATCTCCGTCTACAGTTGGGGCCACTTGCACACGGGCAAGCGCGTGATGCTGGAGAGCGACGATATCGACCAGAATCTGCCGGCCGTCATCACCGACATCGGTTATGTGCGCAGCAAGTGGGTGATGGAAAAGGTTGCCGATCTGGCGGCAAAGAAGGGGCTGCCGCTTATGACCTTCCGGCTCGGCTATGCCACATTCCACAGCAAGACGGGTGTCTGCGCCGAATACCAGTGGTGGTCGCGGCTGGTCAAGACCTGCCTTACGCAAGGTACCGTGCCGGCGTTGCGTGACCTGCGCGAAGGCCTGACCACCGTGGATTACATGGTGCGCGCGATCGCGCATATTTCGCGCAATCCCGCTGCGCTGGGAAAGAAATTCAATTTGATTCACTCGCGGGAGAACAATCTTACGCTGCAGGACTTCTTCGACAAGCTCGAAACCGATTTCGGTTTTCCTTTCCGGCGAATTCCTTATGCGCAGTGGCGGGCACAGTGGGAGCCCGACTATCAGGCCCCGCTATATCCGCTGCTGAGCCTGTTCAAGGATGTCATGTATGACGGGCAGTCCACCGTGGAGCTCTACCAGAATACTTATGAATGGGATTGCAGCAATGTTCACGAGTTCCTGCGCGGTAGCGGCATCACGGAGCCGGTATTCGATAAAAGCGAACTGCAGCGTTACCTCAATCGCTCGATAGGGATGGCCACGGCCTGAAACTCCGCGGCGCAGAGAGTGCCTCAGGCACTCTCTGCGTCGAGGCGCAAGTGGCTGGCATGCGATGCCTATCATGCCCCCATCGTCCCAGTACTGTTCAAAGACCACTATGGCAAGCGCTATGCTTGGTGGCTGGCGGCTCGAACGGATATCGACCTTCATCGCCAGACGTCACACGCCATGGGTACCGGGACCTTATGCATACGAATGAGCAAGCGTTGAAGCGTGGCCTGAAAGAGCGCCACATTCGCCTGATGGCCTTGGGCTCCACCATTGGCGTGGGGCTGTTCCTGGGTTCGGCCAACGCCATCAAGCTCGCCGGACCGGCAATCCTTGTTTCTTACGTGCTGGGCGGCCTTGCGATCTTTTTCATCATGCGCGCGCTGGGTGAGATGGCCGTGCACCACCCGGTAGCCGGCTCCTTCAGTCGCTATGCCCAGGATTACCTTGGCCCCTTGCCGGGCTATCTGACCGGTTGGAATTACTGGTTCATGTGGCTGGTGACCTGTGTGGCGGAAATCACCGCCGTCGGCGTCTACATGGGTGTCTGGTTTCCCGATGTGCCTCAATGGATCTGGGCGCTGGCCGCACTGGCGGCGATGGGCGCGGTGAATCTGGCCGCGGTCAAGGCGTATGGCGAGTTCGAGTTCTGGTTCGCCATGATCAAGGTGGTAACGATCGTGCTGATGATCGTGGGCGGCGGCGCGATGATCGTGTTCGGCTTCGGCAATCACGGCGTAGCGACCGGCATAAGCAACCTGTGGGCGCATGGCGGCTTCATGCCCAACGGCGCGCAAGGCGTGCTTATGGCGCTGCAGATGGTGATGTTTGCCTATCTTGGCGTGGAAATGATCGGGCTGACGGCCGGCGAGGCCGACAATCCCGACAAATCGATTCCCGATGCGATCAATTCCGTGTTCTGGCGCATCGTGATCTTCTATGTCGGCGCGCTGTTCGTGATCCTGTCGCTTTATCCCTGGAACGAGCTGGGCACACAAGGCAGCCCCTTCGTCATGACCTTCGAGCGGCTGGGCATCAAATCCGCGGCAGGCATCATCAACTTCGTGGTGCTCACCGCGGCGCTTTCGTCCTGTAATGGCGGCATCTACAGCACGGGCCGCATGCTCTACAACCTGGCCCAGCAGGGGCAGGCGCCGCGGGCGTTCGCGGTGACATCACGCGAAGGCATTCCACACAGGGCGGTGCAGGTCTCCATCGTGGCGCTGTTGCTTGGTGTGCTGCTGAACTACCTGGTGCCGGCGAAGGTTTTCGTCTGGGTTACCTCGATCGCGACCTTCAGCGCCATCTGGACCTGGGTCATCGTGCTGATCACGCAGATGACATTTCGACGCCGTCTGAGTGACGGCGAACGCGATCGCCTGAAGTTCCGCATGCCGTTCTATCCCTATGCATCGTGGTTCGCACTGGCGTTTCTTGTGCTGGTTGCCGGATTGATGGCTTATTTTCCGGATACGCGTGTCGCGTTAATCGTTGGGCCCCTCTGGCTTGTTGTGTTGACCGTGCTGTATTACGCATTCGGGCTCGGCAAGGGTGGCCTCGCCGAAAACGCGGGCTAACCTGCTGACGTAGCCGGAGAGCTTGCTGTAGCGATAGTGCGATCGAGGTGATTCGAATTCCCTCGGTCGCCCTGTACTTGATATTGCTACGCAATATATTGCGTTTTTGCTGTTGAGCTGAATCTCATTCCTTGAGCGCGGCCTTGTGTCTAATGGCTGCATGACTTGGTTTTCATGATTCGCCTATGCCGTGCGGGGCGTCGGCGTGATCGAGGCGTGAGGCATCGCCTCAGATACCCATGTCTGTTGTGGCCGTGATGTCGGTAGTGCAGTCGGTCTCGTCGATACGGCGATTTCTTCCGTGATTTTCGCGGAAGGCGAGCGCTTATTCGGTGTGTCCGCTTTATCTCTATTTTCTAAAGGGGAAAACGATGGAACGTAATAAGCTTGCACAAACCAATTCAAAAAATGACACGAAAAAATCCACGCTTCATTTGCGTGGCCTTGCGGGCGCCGTAGCCATGGCCATGGCGGTCTTGCACGCGTCCGCCGCATTGGCGAATACGCCGACCTTGACACCGGTGACCTTGGCTAATGCTCCCGGTGGCGCACAGGGCCTGATCGGGAATGCCTGGACGGTGACCCAGGGCAGCGATGGCCACCTTTATGGTGTAGCGGCGGGCGGCGGCGTCACCAGGGGCGGTGGCGTTTTCGGTGTCGATCCTGCGGGCAACTACACCGACATCTACGAGTTTCCCAGGAACCAGAACGTGCAGTCCCTGGGCGGTCTGATGCAGGCCAGCAATGGTCTCCTTTACGGAATGACGGTCAATTCATCGGCCAGCAACGCCTCGGCCGGTTCCATCTATAGCCTTTCGCCCGATGGGCAGTACACGACGCTGTACAACTTCGCACCGCAGACGTCGAACGGCCTGTTGGAACGCAACGCCGACGGTTCGTCTCCCGAAGCCAGTTTCGTGCAGACAGCGGATGGGACACTCTACGGAGTGGCCTATACCGGAGGCGTCAACAGTGACGGGACACTGTTCTCGCTCTCGCCGAGCGGCACGTTTACGTTGCTCTATACCTTCGGAGGCGCCACCGCCAACACGGTCGGCATCAATCCGATGGGTGCGCTGGTGGTTGGCAAGGACGGCAATCTCTACGGTACTACACGCTTTGGCGGTGCCAACAATGTCGGTGCCATATACCAGGTGACGCCACAAGGTGTAGTTACCGCATTGCAGTCTTTCCCGACCCCACAGGTAACCGGTTCTTGCGGTTCGCCATCTCCGCCCAATAGCGGCGCGTTGACCTTGGCTGCCGATGGCAAGTTGTACGGTGCGCGTTGCGCCGGTGGCGCCAACGGTACCGGCATGCTGTTCAAGTTCGATCCGACGACGGCGACGATCACCTCGCTGTACAGCTTTGCCGCCGGCTTCAACGTCAATGTCGGTGGCTCCGCACCGACCAGTTCGCTCGCGTTGGGGCCCGATGGCAACTTGTATGGCACCGCCAGTTCCGGCGGTGCCAATGCGACGGGCACGATATTCGCGCTAACCCAGGATGGCGCGTATCACACGCTGTACAACTTCAGCGCGTCAGGTACGGCCGATGGCAGTTACCCATGGCCGCTTATCATCGGTGTCGACAACAACTTCTATGGGACAACCGTGACCGGCGGCAGCGCACGCGCCGGTACCGTGTTCAAGATGGCACCGTTCCGTCAGAACGACATCGTGTTGACGCATGCGGCCGACTCGACCTTGGACGTACGCCCGGTCAATGCACTGGGCACGCAGCAGATTCTGCAAACCGTGGCGGCTGGCTATTACCCGGTAGGTGTCGCCGACTTCGATGGTGATGGCGTGCCGGACATCCTCTGGACCAGCGCCAACAACGATCTATACCTCTGGCTCGGTGGCAAGGGTGCATCCAACGGCTTCAAGGCTGTCTATGCGGGGACCTATCCCGCCGGCTGGAACGTTGTCGGCACGGGGGACATCGATGGCGATGGCAAGGCGGACATCTACTGGATCGATCAGGATACGCACCAGTTCGGCTATTGGCTGATGAACGGTGCAACGCGTACCGCGCTTTACAGCACGTCGTTCACGCCAGGCTATTTTCCGATTGCCGAAGGAGACTTCAACGGTGACGGCAAACTGGATGTGCTTTGGAGCAGTGCAAATAACGACCTGTACCTGTGGTACAGCAACGTGCAGGGTACGAGCGTCGGTTTTACCAGCGAGTATGCTGGCACCTTTGCCAGCGGATGGAGCGTGGTGGGTGTCGGCGACCTTGATGGCGACGGCAAGGCGGACCTTGTCTGGAACAAGACCGACGGTAGCCAGTGGGGGTATTGGCTGATGGACGGCAGCCAGCGCAAGGCGCTGGTGGCGATCGACAACACCGGCGCGAACGGGCAGATCGTCGGTGTCGACGATTACGACAGCGACGGTCTGGCGGATCTGGTGTGGAGCGATGGCAACCACTTGTGGTTGGCTACGAATGCCGGGACGTGCGCAACCCAGTGTTCGTTCAATCTCACCTCGTTGGCGGCACCTGCATCCGGCAGCGTGGTGTTCAAGAAGAACATTCCCTGAGTGAGCGTCTGCTGGTCAGAAAAGAACAAGCCCGCCGTGAGGCGGGCTTGTTCTTTTGAGGGATCGCTACCAGCGATAACGTGCTGACACGGTGACTTCGCGGGGATAGCCGTAGTAGCACCATGCTGCACTGTTGCAAGCTGTGATGTAGGTGCGGTCGAAGAGATTGGCAGCCGTTACCTGGAAGCGCCAGTTTTCAACGTCGTAGTGGGCGTTGGCGTCGTACAGCACATAGCCGCCGGTACGGAACAGGTTGTTCGCATCGCCATAGTGTTCGCCGATGTATCGCACGCCGCCGCCGAAGCCCAGACCGGCGAGTGCGCCTTCATGCAGCGAGTAGTCCGCCGAGATCGATGCCTGTCGCTTGGGTACGAGTGCGACCTGCTTGCCCAAGGTGGCATCGTTGGCCCGCGTGACCTTGGCATCGGTGTACGCGTAGGCGGCGGTCATGGCGAAGTTGTCGGTGACGGCGACGTTCGCTTCCAGCTCCGCCCCGCGCGTACGCGTCTGACCTTGCTGCAGCGAGAAGAACAGATGATTCGGGTCGACCGTCAACGCGTTCTTCTGCGTCAATTGGTAGACCGCCGCGGTGATCAGCGAGCGGCCGTCGGGCGTCTGGTACTTCACGCCGCCTTCGTACTGATCGCCGGTAGTCGGCTTGAATGCCTCGCCGGCAAAGGTGGTGCCTACCGTCGTCTTGAACGAGTGCGAGTACGCCAGATACGGCACCAGGCCGATGTCGGTGGTGTAGTTGAGTCCCAGGCGGCCGGAGAAGGCATTGTCTTTCTGCGTGCGCGCGCTGCCGGCGATATCGTCCTTGACGTCGTTGGTGACCCAGTCGTGCCGGCCGCTGGCGACGATGCCCCACTTGCCCAGGGTGATCTGGTCCTGCACGTACGCACCCAATTGCTCGAGCAGGTTGTCCGTGTGCGTGGTGAAAGGCGTGGCCGGTAGCGGTGCGCCGTAGACCGGGTCGAAAATGTCGATCGAAGGCGCGCTGCCAAAGCCCGAACGGTAGTCGTTGCGGCTGTGCAGGTAATCCACGCCCATCAGCACGGTGTGCTGCACGTCGCCGGTGTTGAAGCGCGCTTCGGCCTGGTTGTCGACGGCGAACACATGTGCCTGGTCGATCAGCGGAAAGTTGTAGCGGTCGAGCGTACGCAGGTCGGCTTCCAGGCCAAGGGCACCGATCGAGCGATGATCGACCTTGGCGTTCTGTATGCGCAGGTCCTGACGTACCGACCAGACATCGTCGAAGCGATGAGTGAATTCGTAACCGTTCGACATATCGGTCTTGTGGTAGTGGTCGTAATCCGGCTCGCCCGGATTCACATCGCGCGGAATGCGGCCGTTCGGATTGGGATAGAGCGTACCTTGCGACGGCAAGAAGCCGCCCACGCCATTGGAAAGGCTGCGCTGGTAGCGCGCGAGGATTGTCAGCGACGTGTCGTCGTCAGGCTTCCAGGTGAGACTGGGCGCAAAGTAATAGCGATCGTCCTGTGAGTGATTGAGGTTCGAATCGCCCTTGCGCGCCAGGCCGACCACGCGGTAAAGCCAATGACCATCGCTGTCGAGCTGGCCGCCGGTGTCGCCCGCGAGCTGCTTCTGACCGAAGCTGCCCAGGGTCGCCTCGATTTCGTGCGGTGCCTCCAGGCTCGGGCGCTTGCTGGTCATGTCGATCATGCCGCCGGGCGGTAGCTGCCCATACATGGCCGATGACGGGCCCTTGTTGACCTCGACACGTTCCAGGCCGTAAGGCTCGATGCGCGAATCGCCGGTCCAGTCGCCATTGGCCAGGGCGAGACCATCGAGAAAGCGGGCAGGGTCATAGCCGCGAATCAGGATCCAGTCGCTGCGCGGATCCGCGCCGTAGCTGCCGCCCACGGCGCCGGCCATGTAGCGCACCGCTTCATCCAGGCCCTGTACGCCGTAGGTGTGCATGCGATCGGGCGTAACCGTGCTGACCGATTGCGGTATCTCCACCGTCGGTGTGACGGTCTTGGTCGTCGAATAGACCACATTGATCGCGTCCAGGGCCACGCTGTCCTTGGCTTGCGTGCCCGTTTTTTGCGTGGCCTTGGTCTGCGTCGTATCGGCGGTCGCATCGTCGGCAGCGTGCACCGGGTGCGCGAGCGCGAACGAGATGGCGACCAGAAGCGCGCTTCTGGAGAGTGTTTGACGCATGACGATGACCTTGTACGAGAAACCGCAGCCCGGACCGGCTGACGGACAGATAGGGTCTAAATGATAGTGATTCTTATTACATAGTCAATCGCGATGGGCTAAGCCGCCCCTAAGTCCATACCCTCATGCTGAGCGGACCTTCCTTTTTACGGTGCCCCATGTCTCCTTTGAATCGCGTTGCTCTCCTGGTTGGGATGCTTGGCGCAGGCTTGCTGCCTTGCGCGGCGGACGCTGCAACGCCAGCGACTGTATTGGGTGTGATTCAGCGTTTGCCCTTGGGCGGTACGGGTGGCTGGGATTACCTGAGCTTCGATGCCCAGCGGCAGCATTTGTTTGTCAGCCGCGGTGATCGCGTATTGGTGATCGATACCAGGCAGATGCGCCAGGTCGGCAGCATCGACAACACCTCCGGCGTACATGGCATCGCCATCGCGCAAGATCTGAAGCAGGGTTTTGTCAGCGACGGTCTTACCGCTTCGGTAACCGTGTTCGACCTGGACTCGCTCAAGACCGTCGCGACGATCGAAGGCACGGGCGAAAAGCCCGATGCGATCGTTTACGAGCCCGGCTCGCATCGCGTCTGGACGTTCAACGGCAAAAGTCATAACGCGAGCGTGATCGATCCGGCGAGCAAACGTGTGATCGATACCGTGGCCTTGCCCGGCAAGCCGGAGTTCGCCGTCACCGATGCGGACGGCCATATCTTCGTCAACATCGAAGACAAATCCGAACTCGTGCAGATCGACGCCGGCAGCCACAAGTTGCTGCAGACCTGGTCGCTGGCACCCTGCGAATCGCCGAGTGGCTTGGCGATCGACATTGCGCATCATCGCCTGTTCTCGGTCTGCGACAACGAGAAGATGGCTGTGACCGATAGCGTCACCGGACATCTGGTCACCACCGTGCCGATCGGCTCCGGGCCGGATGCCGTGGTCTTCGATGCCGGCGATGCGACGGTCTACAGCTCCAATGGCGAAAGCGGCACGATTACCGCCGTGCATGAAGACGACAGCGATCATTTCAGCGTCAAGGCGACCGTGCCCACGCAGCCGAGCGCGCGCACACTTGCATTGGATTCGCAGCAGCATCGGCTGTATTTGTCGGCCGCGACGTTGAGCAAGGATCAGCCGGCGGGACAGCGTCCTACGATGGTGCCGGGGAGCTTTACTGTGTTGGTGGTGGGGCGGCACTGAGGCTGAAAAAGCGCCACCTATTTGTCATCCCGGCCTGCGCCGGGATGACAATAGAAACTGAGGCGATTACCCGCCAAAAGAATCCGGCATCAACGTCTGCCAGCTCCCATCCTCATTCTCGATACGTATCTCGGTAGCAAAACCCTTGATCGCATCCGTCCGTGCCCGTTCCACGGCATAGCGCAATGCTTCCTTGTCGTTGGAAAAGCGTTGATCCGGCGTCGAGGCTATCGAGACGATCCAGTCGCGGCCTCGCGCCGGCGGGTGTCTCACATAGATAGTGGTCTGGCGGTCTGGCATATGTGCGGTCATAGGTTGAGTTGAACTGTTTGGCCGTGACGAATACCTCAATGTCCGCACATGCGAGTGATGCCCCATCGTTGAGGCCGCTCCAGCGGCATCGCGCTGCAATCAACTATTTTTCTCAGCGGCGGCCGGCGTTCTTATGCAAGGCCCGCATGACGCTGCGCACCATGGCCTGCGCTACTTACTCCAAGAAACCGCTTAATAGCGCCGCAAGAGGGCCCTGTTGCACTCACTCTTGCTTCAATGCGTGCACCTGTGCTCATAGGGTCTTTCGATTAGTTTTTCTCATGTGCTGATGTCAAATCGTCCGTGTGCAATGGCCGGCACTTTGACTACCTTCCATCGCCATCGATGGGAGCGCCGTAGTTACTGCCTCCCGTTCAACGTACTGAACGCATAGGTCCGAACTTGCTTTTACTTGAGCACGACGCGAAAGAACTGGTGCACCCCCTGGGTATTCCGATTCCGCCAGGTGTATTTGTCGATAGCGGGGCGCTCGACAGCCTGGCGCTCGACGACGGGGCATGGGTAGTCAAGGCGCAGGTAGGCGTTGGTGGGCGTGGGAAGGCTGGGGGCATCGGCTTTGCCGCATCGAAGGTCGAAGCTGCCGACTTCATCCGCAAACATGCCGACGCAACGATCAAGGGGCACCGCGTCGCCGGTTTTCGCATCGAGCGAAAGGTGGACTTCGTACGCGAGGTGTACCTGAGTTTCATGGTGGACGCGGCCGAGCGCGGCATTCGCGTGATGCTTTCGGCCCAGGGCGGCGTGGATGTCGAGGCGCATGCGCAGCATGCCGATGCGATGTTGAGCGCGGTGGCGGCACCGGATCAGGCTTCGCTCGTGGCGGCTGCACATACTTTGTTGCGCGATCTGCCGAACGATCTGCACAAGCCGCTGGGCGATGCCGTCGAAAAGCTTGCACGCGCATTTCTGCGCCTCGATGCGACCTTGCTCGAAGTCAATCCGTTATTCGTCCTGGCCGACGGCAGCTGGATGGCCGGCGATATGAAGCTGGGTGTCGATGAGAGCGCGTTACCGCGCCAGCCGGAACTGGAACAGGCGATCCGCGCACGTCCGGACGCGTACCGCGAATCGAACTTCAAGCTCGAGCACGATTTCGACTATGTCGGTATCGATGCGCATGGCCAGGTCGGTCTGCTGACCACCGGCGCCGGGCTCAGCATGATGTTGATCGATGAGATGCTGCAGGCAGGGCGTCGTCCTTTCAATTTCTGCGATGTGCGTACCGGCCAGTTGCGTGGCAGTCCGGCGCGACTGATCGAGGTGCTGCAGCAGTTCACGCGCGGCCCGGACATCGCTGTGGTGCTGGTCAATGTCTTCGCGGGCATCACCGACCTCGGCGAATTCGCACAGCTGTTGCTTGCTGCGCTCGATGCCGTGCCGGAGATCAAGGTGCCTGTGGTCGCGCGGCTGATCGGCAACAACTTCCCGGTGGCCAAGCAGCTGATCGAGCAATCGGGGCGCCGGATCACGGTGGAGTTCGATCTCGACAAGGCCTTGCAGAAAGCCGTCGAACTGGCGGGGGTGGCGGTATGAGCGGTTTTCATCTCGACCCTCGCGCCAAGGTGCTGGTGCAGGGCGCCACCGGCCGCATGGGCAGCCGCCATACCGAGCTGATGAAACGCTATGGCACGAATATCGTCGGCGGCATCGCCGGCGCCAATGCCCGGCGCGACGTATCCGATACGCCGCTGTTCGGTAGCTGCGGCGAAGCGGTGGCTGCCACCGGCGCCACGGCAAGCGTCACCCTGGTACCACCGATGGATGTGCTCGGTGCGGTGGGCGAGGCGCTCAATGCGGGCATCAAGTTGATCGTGTCGCCGTCCGAAGGTGTGCCGGTTCGCGATGCCATGGCCACCTACGCGATGGTCAAGGAACATGGCGCGTTCTGGATCGGGCCGTCTACGCCGGGTCTGGCCATTCCGAACCGGATGAAGCTGGGGTTTATCCCCGATGTATCGCTCAAGCCCGGACCGTTGGGCGTGATGTCCAAGAGCGGCACGCTGTCTTATGAAACCTGCTTCCGTCTGGCCAGCCGTGGCATCGGCCAGTCGGCGTGGGTCGGCGTCGGCGGCGATCCGGTCAAGGGCATGCGCTTCGCCGAATTGCTGCCGTTCTTTCAGCAGGACAAAGAGACGCGCGCCGTGCTGGTCCTTGGCGAAATCGGCGGCACCGAAGAAGAAGAGCTGGCTGCGGAAATCGAGCGGCTGGCGTTCAACAAACCCGTGTTTGTCCTGTTGGCCGGCTCGTCCGCGCCCGAGGGCGTGACGATGGGCCATGCCGGTGCGCTGATTCAGGGCGGACGCGGAACCATTCAATCGAAGACGTCAGCGCTGCGCGGTGTCGGTGCGCACGTCTTTACCAGTATCGAAAGCCTCGTCGAGGGAGTGACTCGCTCCGATGTCTAACGTCATCACCCGTCATCACACCGCCACGCCGCTCGGCATATCGCTCAGCAAGGAGCAGCGCCACCGCATTGCGCAGGTGCGCGAGCTCGTGCAGGGCGAGTTCAAGGGGCGCGGAAAAGAACTGCTCGATGGCTCCTTCCCCTGGGAGAACATGCGCAAGCTGGCCAATATCGGCGTGCTCGGCATGGCGGTGGCCAGGCAGTACGGCGGCTCCGAACTGGGCGTGTTCGACACCGCACTGGTGCTGGAGGAAATCGCCAAGGGCTGTTACATCACCGCCATGGCGGTGCTAGGCGAGGTGGGTACGCAGACCCGCGTGATTTCCGCGTTCGCTCCCGAACGCATCAAGCAGGCATATCTGCCGGCGGTATGTACCGGCGACTGCGTGCTGTCGATCTGCCTGACCGAGCCGCACGCCGGCACCGATGTCGCCAGCTACACCACCAATGCGCAGATTCGTGGCGACAAGGTTGTCTTGAACGGGACCAAGTCGTTGATCAGCCGCGCCGAGGAGGCCGGACTGTTTGTGGTGTTCACGCGTGTTGACGGTCAGCCCGGACTCGACGGTATCGGTTGTGTCCTGGTGGAACAAGGGACCCCCGGCTTGGCGTTGACCTCGAAGGTTCATACGCTCGGCGGCGAGAACCTGCACGAGGTGACGTTCACGGATTGCGAAATTCCGCTCGATCAGCTCGTCGTGCGCCAGTCAGGCTTGAAGTCGCTACTGTCGGCATTCAATACACAGCGCTGCCTCAATCCCAGTATCTCGCTCGGCCTGGCCGAGGGCGCGTTCGACGAGGCGGTGTCCTATGCCGCCGCACGCAGGGCCTTTGGTCGATCGATCGGCGATTTCCAGGGTATGCGCTGGAAGCTGGCTGACATGTTCATTGCGATCGAAGCCGCGCGCGGTCTGCTTTACCGCGCATGCCTCTCGGCCGATCCCTTTCCCGATGCCTTGCTTGCAGCGACGGCCAAGATTCGCTGCAACGAGATGTCGCTTGAAGTGACCAGCGAGGCGCTACAGATACACGGCGGCTTCGGTTTCACCGACGACAGCGTCGTATCGCGCCTGTATCGTGGCGCGCGCTACGGAACCCTGGGCGGCGGTACCTCCGAGACCCTGCGCGACCTGATCGGCAAACGGGTTACCAGCAGTTTCGACGCGAAGGAGGGCATTTCCGGTCTGTCCTTCGCGCAGCCTCTCGAAAGCGGTTTTGTTTAGGAGTCAGAAGCATGGGCAACAGCATCGACATCACTGCGAGCGACGGGCATCGCCTGTCGGCCTATGTGGCCGAACCGACCGGAGCGACTGTCGGCTCGCTGGTGATGCTGCAGGAGTTCTTCGGCGTCAACGCGCATATTCGCGAGATGGCCGAACAGTATGCGCGCGACGGCTATCACACGATCGCACCGGCCATTTTCGACCGCGTCGAGCGTGACGTGGAACTGGGTTACGACCCGGCAGGCATGCAGAAAGGGCGCGAACTGCGCGCTAAGCTCAATCTCGACCAGACCATGCTGGATATCCAGGCGGCGATCGATGCAGTCAAGCCTTTCGGGCCGGTAGCGGCGTTGGGTTACTGCTGGGGCGGTTCGCTGGCCTATCTGGCGGCTGCCCGCCTGGACGGCGTGGTCTGCGCCGTTGGTTATTACGGTGCGCAGATCGCAGGCCACGCCAACGAGACGTTGCACGCGCCGGTGCTGCTGCATTTCGCCGAGCACGATGAATACATTCCGCTCGCCGACGTGGAGAAGATCCGCCAGGCGCATCCGGAGATCGAGATGCATCTCTACCCGGACACCGAGCACGGCTTCAGCTGCAACGACCGCCGTTTCTACGAGCCCAAATCCGCCGCGCTGGCGCGCGAGCGTTCGCTGGCTTTCCTTGCGCGCCATCGGCTGCGCTGAAACAACGTACGAGTAACCCGATCATGCGCGTCGATTTCCATACCCACATCATCCCGCCGCCGGACAAGCTGCCTGATTGGAAGGCGCAGTTCGGTCCGGGGCGCTGGCCCAGTCTGGTGCCGCAGACGGACGATTCGGCCATGCTGATGATGGGGGAATCCACCATCATGAAGCTGGACGATCGGTTCTGGTCGCTGGACCGCCGCCTGATCGACATGGAACGCCAGGGCGTTGATCTACAGGTGATCTCGCCCATTCCGATGCTGAGTTGTTATTGGGCTGCTCCTGAAGCGGGGCAGGCGGTGGCGCGTTTCCTCAATCAGCATATTGCCGAGCTGGTGGCCACCAAGCCGGACAAGTTCGCCGGCATGGGCACGGTACCCCTGCAGGATGTCGATCGCGCGATCGAAGAGCTGCGTTTTCTGCGCGAGCAGCTGAACATGCGCGCGGTGCAGATCGGTAGCTGCCCGGCCGGTCGCGACCTGGACGATCCGCTGCTGTTCCCCTTCTTCGAGGCGTGTCGCGACCTGGGTGTGGCGGTCTTCGTGCACCCGATGCAACCGTTGATCGGCGGCGAGCGCCTGGCGCGTTATTACCTGCCGAACATTGTCGGCAATCCGCTCGAAACCGCTCTGGCCATGACGCGACTTATCGTTGGCGGCGTGCTGGAGAAATTGCCGGACCTGCACATCTGCTTCGCGCATGCGGGCGGTGCTTTCCCGCTGGTGCTCGGTCGTGTCGACAAGGGTTTTGCAGTACGCGCGGAAATGCGCGAGAACATCCAGCGCAAGCCCAGCGAATATGCACGGATGATCTATGTCGATGCATTGACCTTCGACCCGGCCAGCCTGCGCCTGGTCGTGGACAAGCATGGCAACGATCGCGTGCTGATGGGTACCGATTATCCGTTCGGCCTGGGTGAGATCGATCCGATCGGCGCGATCAAGGATGCCGAGCTTTCCGAGGAGGTCACGCGCGCGATCATCGAGGGCAACGTCTGGGCGTTCCTGGGCGAGCACCGCTAGGTCTCGATGAATATCTTCCATGCCAATCAGGTCGGAACGGTGCCCCGCGCGTCGGCGACCGGCGAACACGAGAGAGTGATGAAGCCAGTCGAATCCATCGAAATCGACACGCTGGTCGACGGCCAGAAAATCGGCGCGCTGGTCATTCGTATCGTCGTTCTTTCGCTGTTGGTGCAATGCGCCGATGGCTTCGATCTGGCGGCCATGTCCTATGCCGCGCCCGAGTTGATCCGCTCCTGGCACTTTCCGGCGTCGGAGCTGGGGCCGGTGTTCAGCGCGGGCCTGGTCGGCATGGCCGCAGGAGGCCCCTTGTTCGGCTACATCGGCGACCACTATGGCCGCCGCATCGCCATCCTGCTTTCGACCCTGGTGTATGGCTTGTTCAGTCTGCTGATCGTGGCGTCGCCCGATCTGCACATCATGCTGGTGCTGCGTTTCGTCTCCGGCGTGGGCCTGGGCGGCCTGCTGCCCAACACCGTCGCATTGAACGCCGAGTTCGCGCCCAAGCGACTACGCGCCACGCTGATCATCATCATGTTCATGGGGCTGGCGGTCGGCGGCATCCTGCCTTCGGTGGTCGCTACGACCTTGCAACATGCATTCGGTTGGCGTGCGTTCTTCTTTGTGGGTGGCATTGCGCCACTGCTGCTCGCTGTCATGCTGTATTTCATGCTGCCCGAGTCGATCAAGTTCCTGGTCGCCAAGAAGGGCGCGAGCAAGCAGGCCACCGCATTGGCCGCCCAGTTGCGCCCGGATCTGGCGATTACGCCGCGTACCCAACTGCTGGTGTCAACGCCGAGCCAGGGCGCCCATACCTTTTCTCCGAAGCTGCTTTTCACGGATGGGCTGGGCTGGATCACGCTGCTGGTGTGGCTGTTGTTTTCCGCAGCCCTGGTGGTGAATTTCTTCGTCAACAGCTGGATGCCGACCCTGTTTCGCGCGGCGGGCCTGACCAGCGATGAGACCGCGGTTACCCAGGCGGCCTATTACGTCGGCGCCATCGTCGGTGGCTTGGTGATCAGCCGGCTGATCGATCGCTGGGGCATTGTCGCCATTGCCGCCTATTTTCTTATCGGTGGTCCGGTGGTGGCGGCGATCGGTACGGCCGGCTTGTCGCATGTCGCATTGACCGGCGTGGTGTTTCTTACCGGCGCTTGTGTGCTCGGCAGCCAGTTGGGCATGAATGCGGTGACCGGCATGATCTATCCGACCAGCATTCGCTCCAAGGGAGCGGGTTGGGCGAGCGCTATCGGCCGCATTGTCTCCACCGCAGGCCCGGTGGTCGGGGGCTGGCTGATCGCGCGTCACACGCCGCTGCCGCAATTGTTCCTGGTGCCGCTCATCCCGCTGTTGGCTGGCGGTATCGGTGCGCTGTTGCTGATCTACCTTTGCTATCGCCGTTTTCGCGGCTTGCGTCTCGATGAGACGGCAGCCGGCACGGACGCGCGTTCCTAAGATTTGTTTAAACCAGATAGTTGTCGAGGACTTCTCCCATGACAGATATGCATGCCGACGTAGCACCGGTCGAGACCGAAGCGGAGTTGCGCAAGAAAACCGCGGTCATGTGCCGGATGTTGAACCTGCAGGGTTCGATCGGCATGTTCGGCCATGTGTCGATTCGCGTGCCTGGCACCGATCGCATCCTGCTCAGCCCTGGTGCGGGTTCGGAGAAAGGGCTGGTGCAGCCCGAGCAGGTATTCGTGTTCGATATCAACGGCGAGATCCTCGAACACCCTGGTGGCGAGATTCCATTGGAGTGGCGCATCCATACGCAGATTCACCGCGATCGCCCGGAAATCATGAGTGTCACGCATCTGCATGCGCAGCACTCGACGCTGCTGGGCATTGCCGGTCGTGATGTCGTTCCTGTGTTTCTGCATGGTGCCTTCCTCTATACGGGCGTGCCGACCTGGAATGATCCGCGCCTGGTGGTTTCCGATCCGCAAGCGGCATCGCTGTCGGCGGCGCTGGGCAAGAACGTTGCGGTGCAGATGCGCGGTCATGGCAGCGTAGTGGTCGGCGAGACGGCGGAGATCGCCTTTTTCCGCAGCACGTTTTTTGAAGAGAACGCACGCAAGCAGGTGGAGGCGGAGATTCTCGGTGGCGCCTTGCCGCTTAGCCAGGAAGAGGCCGCGGACTGCGCGCGCGGCACGTTCAATCCACGCTTGCTGCGCTTGTTGTGGTCGTACTACGAACGTCAGTCCGAACAGGCATTGATCGCCATGAGCAGAACCTAAACACGACGGCCGCACCGGCCAGCGTGCCGGCCAGCCGGTCGCAAACAAAGCGTTTGTTTTCAGGCGGGCGACAAGCCTGTCGGGGTAAGTGCGCAAAAAAAATTGGCCACCTCCCGGGGCGACAAGGATGCATACGGATCAAGGACGGAGGGAGGAAGCCAGTAATCACGTCACCAAGGGGAGGGTAACTATGTCCAAGCATCATCCATCGCGAACGCGGATCCGTGCCACGAGTGCGGCCGCGTTCGTTTTTCTGACGGGGGCGCTGTGTGCGCCTGTTCATGCGGCGGACGCGCTGCAGAACGATCCGCCGCAACAGCGCATCGATTCGCCGCCGCCGAACACCAATATGCAGGACTGGTGGCATCAACAGGGCATGACCGGCGATTGGGGCGGCGTGCGTTCGAAGTGGCGCGATGCCGGTGTCGACATCTTCTCCGGTTATCAGGTGCAGTCGGCCGATGTCACCAAGGGCGGCGCCAAGCAAGGGACCTCGACGAACAACCAGGTGATCCTGGGCGCCAATTTCGACATGCAGAAACTGGCGGGTATCGACAACGGCATCCTGACGTTCGCCGTGTCCGATCGCTACGGCTCCAATGCCTCATTGCTGGCCGGTACCCGTGTCACGATCGAGAGTAACTATGGCGAGGGCGAAAACTTCCGTCTGGCGAACCTGAGCTTCAAGCAGACCGTGTTCAACGGAAAGCTGGCCTATCAGATCGGTTATTTTCCGGCTGCGGCGGAGTTCGATTACAACCCGCTGCTTTGCAGTTTTCTGAACCAGGGGTTCTGCGGTCATCCCAACTCGCTCGCCGCCGACTCCAGCGGTTTCCAGAATCCGCCCGGTGCGCAGATGGGTGCGCGCGTCACGAGCTTTTTCCGTCCGGACTGGTACCTCAAAGTAGCGGTGTTCGACGTCAATCCGACGCGTTTCACCGACCCTGACCAGGGCTTCCGGCTCGACGCCCGCGGTTCGACCGGTGTGATCTATCTCTCCGAACTGGGCTGGAGTCCAGGCCTGGGCGAGGACAAGCTGCCCGGCCATTACAAGATCGGTGCGTACTACGACACCAGCCGTGCGCCTGATGTGGTCAACGCGAAAATCCAGCACGAAGGTCGCTATAGCGGCTGGCTGTCGCTCGACCAGATGATCTTCAACTTCGGCGGCGACAACAAGCGAGGCATGGTGCTGTTCGGCAACTGGACCGAGAGCAACCACAGTACGTCGCAGATCGCCAGTTACGATTCGCTGGGCTTCCTGTTGCTCGGTCCGTTTGCCAATCGCGCGGACGATGTACTGAGCGTGGGCTGGGCCAAGTCGTATCTCAATACGCGCAAGTTCAACGCGCAGGTCGCGGCAAAGCCGAACTTCGGCTACCTGGGCGCGGAGCAGTACGTCGACGTGTCCTACAAGATCCAGCTCACGCCCTGGATGTTCCTGACGCCCGACGTGCAGTACCTGATTCACCCTGGCGTATTCAGCGCCAAGCGTTATCCCAACGCCACCGTGCTTGGCGGCGAGATCTCGTTCAAGTTCTGAGCGTGGCGCGCGTCCGGCGCACCACGTCTATTCGCGCACCGGAAAGCGGGTGCATGCAAACAGGAGACGAAAGCAATGGCTGATTGGATCACGCTCACCGCTGCCGACGGGCATGACATGGATGCCTATCGGGATGGCCCGGACGATTCGCCCTATTGCCTGGTGGTCTTGCAGGAGGTGTTCGGCGTGAACAGCCATATGCGCTATGCCTGTGCGCAGCTGGCCAAGGCGGGTTTCTCGGTGATCGCGCCGGCTCTGCTCGATCGCGCCGAGCGCAAGGTCGATCTCGGTTACAGCCCGGAAGACCTGCAATACGGTTTCGCCCTGCGCGCGCAGGTACCGGAGTCGGCCTCGATGATGGATATCGAGGCCGCACGGGCAGCGTTTGGTGCACGCAAGGTCGGTGTGCTCGGATACTGCTGGGGCGGCCGGGTTGCCTGGTTGGGTGCTACTCGCAGCGATGCCTTTGCAGCATCGGTCGCCTGGTATGGCGGCGGCATCGTCAATCACAAGGACGAGGTGCCACGCTGCCCGGTGCAGATGCATTTCGGCGAAGTGGATCATTCCATTTCGATGGCCGACGTCGAGGCGATCCGCGCGGCGCAGCCGGGTATCGACATTTTCGTGTACGACGGCGCATCGCATGGCTTCGGTTGCGAGGAGCGGCCGACGTTCGACCAGGCGTCATATGACCTGGCGCAGTCGCGCACGTTGGATTTCTTCCACAAGCATCTGGCCTGACCCGCCATGGCCGGACGCTTCTTCGAACAATTCCAGGTCGGCGACCGCTTTGTGCACGACATCCACCGCACCGTGACAGAAACGGACAACCTGCTGTTTTCCACGTTGACGCACAATCCGCAGCCGCTGCACCTGGATGCCGAATACGCGCGGCAGAGCGAGTTCGGCCGCATCGTGGTCAACAGCACCTTCAGCTTCAGCCTGATGATCGGCTTGAGCGTGGGTGACACCACCTTGCGCACCATGCTGGCGAACCTGGGCTACGACCGCGTGAAGACGCCGCAGCCGGTCTTTATCGGCGATACCCTGCACGCGGAGACCGAGGTTGTCGATCTGCGCGACAGTCGTTCACGGCCAGAGGCGGGGATCGTGGTGTTTCTGCATCGCCTGATCAATCAGCGCGACGAGCTGGTCTGCGAATGTCAGCGCACGGCATTGATACACAGGAGCCCGACATGAGATTGCGCTCATTGTTGTTCGTACCCTGCGATCGCGCCGAACGCATGGTCAAGGCCGCACAGTCGGTGGCCGATAGCGTAGTGCTCGATCTCGAAGACTCGGTGGCGCCGGACCGAAAGGCCGATGCTCGCATCATCCTCGCCAGGTTTCTGGCGACCCAGACGCGCCATACCTTGCTGTTCGTACGCATCAATCCCTTGCAAAGCGGTCTGGCGCGCGCGGATGTCGAATGTCTGGCCGATTATCCACCCGACGGCATCGTATTGCCCAAGGCAGCGGGGCGCGAATCGATCGCTCAACTCGATGCGCTATTGGGCCGCGTCGGACTGGCGCATTTGCCGATCCTTCCCATAGCGACCGAGACGCCCGCGGCGATCTTCGAACTGGGAACCTATCGCGATGTCTCGCATCGTCTGTTCGGTTTGACCTGGGGAGCGGAAGACCTGTCTTCGGCGGTCGGCGCCGTGGCGGTGCGCGAGGCAGGGCGGTTTACTTCACCCTATGAGCTGGTGCGATCGCTGTCGCTGTTTGCCGCGCATGCGGCAGGCGTGCCGGCGATTGAAACGGTGCATCCCGATTTCACGGATATCGAACGTCTTTCAGCGGTGGCGACGCGTGCCGCACAGGATGGTTTCACCGGCATGATGGCCATTCACCCCGCGCAGCTCGATACCATCCATCGCGCGTTCGAGCCTTCCGAGCAGGCGCTGGCGCGTGCTCGCGCTATCGTGGCCGCCTTTGCAGAAAACCCGCAGGCTGGCGCGGTGTCGTTACGGGGCGAGATGGTCGATGCGCCGCATCTGAAGCTCGCACAACGGATGCTGGACCAGCGCTAGCCCAGGTTGGCCAGCAGCCAGTTGGAAAACTCCCTCACCTTGCTGTCTTTTGCGCTGTTGGTGGGCGTGACCAGGTGATAACCCAGGTCGCGTCTCAGCACCGGAGCGCACGGGATGATCAGGCGGCCTTCGCGTAGATCGTCTTCCACGTAATTCTTCTGCAGGATGGCGATACCGCTGCCTTCGATGGCGAAGCGGTGCACGATGCCCAGGTCCTCGAACGAAGTCAGTTGCTTGAGCGCGTTTTCGTCGTCCACGCCGGCACAGCTGAACCAGTCGGGCCAGTCGTTGACGCGTGCGTGGGTCTGCAATAAAGGCTTGCCGACCAAGTCCCGCGCGGTCTTCAGGTGCAGCGTTTTTGCCAAGGCCTTGGTGCAGACCGGGATGAGCTCGTCGGCGAACAGCAGGTGGCTGGTCAGCCCTTTCCAGCGGCCGCGACCGTAACGGATGCCGATGTCGATATCCTGATTTTCGAAATCGACCAGGCTTGCGCCGGATACCGAGACCAGCCGCAGATCGATATGTGGAAACTGTCGGCTGAAAGCGGGCAGGCGTGGTGTCAGCCAGCGGCTGAGCAGCAGCGGATAGCCTTTGATCGTAAGCGTCGTGCGTGGCGACACAGCGGCGCTGAAGCTGGCGGTTGCCCTGCGCACATCATCGAACGCGGCATGCAGCGTTTCCGCATAGGCAGCGGCGTTGGGCGTCAGCTCCAGCTGGTTGCTCTTGCGTTCGAAAAGCTTCGCGCCGAAATACTCTTCTAGCACGGCAATCTGGTGGCTGATCGCCCCCTGGGTAACGTTGAGCTCACGCGCGGCCTTGGTGAAATTCAGATGGCGCGATGCGGCCTCGAATGCCAGCAAGGGATTGAGCGGGGGCAGCGAACGCATCGGTCATCTCGGTGGACGTGAATCGTGTGATGAGTATAGGCGCGCACGAAATCCTTGAAATCTTGCTACGCCGCATAGCGAAATCCCCCCTATTCGTGATCCCGGCGAAGGCCGGGATCCAGTGGCTTCGGTTCCCGGTTTTCGCGATAACCGACTGCAAAGTCACTGGATCCCGGCCTGCGCCGGGATGACGATGGGAGGAACCGGGGTTATTCGGATGAGCCGGTCTCGCCACTGGCCATTTGGCCTATCAAGATTTTTCGATCCCCCGCCGATAGCCACCCCATGGCCGGACGATAACCGGTCCAAGTACGGGTAGTAGGCAGTAGGCATGACAGGGGCAAAATCTATGAAGACCATGAAATCGCGTTTTGCCGCGATCCTGGGCGTGGTTGCTATCGGGCTGGTGGCACTCACGGTCTTTGCCTCTTTGCAAAGCCGGTCGACATTATTGGCCGAGCGTAAGCAAAACCTGCGTGGCTATATCGATGCCGGGCAGGCCATTATCGATCGCTATGTGGCGCTGGAATCGTCCGGCAAGCTCAGTCGCGCCGATGCACAGCGCCAGGCGATGGACGAGCTGCGCGCGATGCGTTGGGACAACGGCACCGGGTACTTCTTCCTGATCGATTCCGGGCCGGTGATGCTGATGCATCCGGTATCGCCCAAGATGGTCGGCAGCAATGTGGGCGACAAGAAAGACACCAACGGCAAGGAACTTTTTCGCGCCATGGTGGCGCTCGACAAGCGCGAGGGCCATGGTTTTATCGACTACACCTGGCCCAAGCCCGACGGCAAGGGCGCGCTGCCGAAGATCAGCTACGTCAGCATGACGCCGGCATGGGATTGGCATCTGGGCACGGGTGTGTACATCGAAGATGTGCAACAGGCCTTCTACCGTGTGCTGTTGGAGTTTGGCGCGTTCGCCGCACTGGTGGCCTTGCTGGTTTTCGGCGTGGTGCTGATCGCGGTGCGTGGCGTGGGCCGCAGCATCGGCGGCGAGCCGCACATGGCCATGGCGATGGCGCAGCGCATTGCCGACGGCGATGTGCGTGCGCATGGCGATGAGTCGTTCCATGAAGGCAGCGTGCTGCATACGCTCGCCGGGATGCGGCAGCGCCTGGCCGATATCGTCAGCGACGTGCGCCAGGGTGCCGACATCGTGCGTAGCGGCGCCGAGCAGATCTCCCAGGGCAACGACGATCTTTCGCAACGCACGCAGGAGCAGGCCGCGGGGCTGGAAGAAACCGCATCGTCGATGGAAGAGCTGACCGCGACGGTGCGCCAGAATGCCGATAACGCCAGCGCCGCCAATCAGCTGGCGCGCGATGCTCGCGACGAAGCGCGCCAGGGCGGTGACGTCGTGGCCAAGGCCGTGCACGCGATGGACGAGATCGGCGACTCGAGCCGGCGCATCGGCGATATCGTCGGCCTTATCGACGAGATCGCTTTCCAGACCAACCTGCTCGCGCTCAACGCGGCGGTGGAAGCAGCGCGTGCCGGCGAGCAAGGGCGAGGTTTTGCAGTCGTAGCCACCGAGGTACGTAACCTGGCCCAGCGCAGTGCATCGGCGGCGCGCGAGATCAAGGCGTTGATTCACGACAGTGCCGAGAAGGTCGAAAGCGGCAGCCGACTGGTCAGTCACTCGGGCAGGGCGTTGCAGGACATTCTTACCAGCGTCAGCAAGGTGTCGGACATCGTTGCGGAGATCGCGGCGGCAAGCCAGGAACAATCGGCCGGCATCGAGCAGGTCAATCGCGCCGTGCTGCAGATGGACGAAACCACGCAGCAGAATGCCGCGTTGGTGGAAGAGGCCGCCGCGGCCAGCCGCGCGATGCGCGAGCAGGCCGACCACCTGGCCAGCCGGGTGGCGTTCTTTCAGCTCGCCGAATCATCCTCGCCAGCGTCCGTGTCTGACATGGCTCGACAAGGCGAAGAGCGTTGGCGCGATGCCGGCGCCATGGACATGCACGGCGGTTTTGCCTCGGCGTAACGCCGGGCAAAAAGAGCCGGGCATATAACCCGGCTCCTGGCTTTCGACATGCTGCAGATCAGCGCCGCAATGCGCGCGGATACGCCCGCAGATGATAGACACGGTGCACATGTCCGGCGCCCAGCCAACCACCCACGGCCGCCGTGACCAGGCCGATCAGCAGGCCGCACACCAAGGCCCACAAGCCGGCGGCGAGATTGTGCGCGGTGCGGTCGGCGGTGCTTTTCACATCCGCGCGGGCCGCGTTCGTTTCAGCCGATAGCCCGGCCAGCGTCTGCGCGGCGGCGGCATGCGTTACGCCCGCATTGGCCGAGAACAGGCTCGCTGCGGTTTCGTCCTTGCCTGCGAGCAGCGCCGCGACGATAGGCATCGCTGCACCGTGATCGCGTGACGCGGGCAATCGCGATGCGATATTGGCGTCGAGTACGGCTACCGAGCCGTCTCCCATCAAGGCTGCATGGGTATCGGGGCCGCCTTGCATGGGACCGTGCTCATCGTGCCCCATCGACATGCCGTTATGCGCATGCATGGCACCGGCCAGTCCTAGGGCAAGCCACAGCATGGATGCGGTGACCGACAGCCCCCATACGGCAACGCCGTGCAGGCTGCCGATGGTCTGATCGTCATGGGCGTCGAACCAGCTGGTAAACAAGCCACCGACAAACAGCGAGGCGGCCCACACCAGCACGATCCAGATGCCGCTGCCGATACCCACGGCCTTGGCCCCGCCGCCCATGTGGTCGGCGTCGAATGCGGAAAAGCCCATCGCCAGGCCGGCGAGGTAGAGCAGGGCTGCTACGCCGGTTGCCACCAGCCAGCCGGCAAAGACAGCGCGAAAGTTCATGGCCCGCCAGGTGGCGGGATCGTCATTGAGCGATGCAATGGCAACGTCGGTCATCGTGAGTTCTCCTTGGCGGTGGCGATCAGGCGCAACCGCGCAACAGGCCGATCAAGATGAGCACCGGTAGCGGCACGCCCAACAGCCAGAGCAGGACGTAACCGATCCCGCCCTTGCTTTTTGCCGGTCCAATCGAATCGGTAGGTTTCTGTGTCGTATTCATGGCCCCTCTCTCTATGCGTGAAAAGCGTCGTGGCTTGTTAAGTACGCTCCGCACGGTGACCGAGCTGTGCAATTCATGCGTCGCAGGCGATGACATAACGGGGTAGTTCAATCGCCTGGCAAGAGCGGCCAGGGCATTCCTGTGCCTGCACGGCGAAGATGATGCAAGCTAAATCAATGGGTTATACGGCGCGCCAGGAATTTACTAAAATTAGTAACATGAGCCCGACACCCATCCAGCAACGCCTCCTGCAGTATCTGCGCCGGCATATCGCCGACCATGGCTATCCGCCTTCGCAAATGGAGATGGCCGCTGCCCTCGGCCTCAAGCAGAACCGTTCGGCGCGTTTGCATCTGGAAGCGCTGGCGCGCCTGGGTCTGATCGAGCTGATCGATGGCACGGCGCGAGGGGTGCGATTGATCGAGCCGCCACAGGATGCATCGCGCGTCTTGCAGGTGCCCTTGCTGGGCCGTGTCGCCGCCGGCCGGCCGATCGGTTCGGATACCGACGTGCAACGACATGTCGCGCTCGATCCCGGCCTGTTTCGCCTGAAGCCCGATTACCTGCTCGAAGTCGTCGGCGATTCGATGTTGCTCGACGGCATCCTGCCGCACGATCTGATCGGCGTGCAGCGCGCATCCACGGCGCGCAACGGGCAGATCGTGGTGGCGCGCATCGATGGCGAATTCACCGTCAAGCGTTGGGAACGTCATGGCGGCGCCATTCGCCTGCTGCCGCGTAATCCGTCCTATGCGCCGATCGAGGTCGACCCGCGCACGAATGACTTTGCCCTGGAAGGCCTGTTCGCTGGTTTGATCAGGCCGGCGTGATGGGCCAGGTCGTCGCCATCGACAGCCTGCTCGATGCGCGCCGCATCTGGCGCGGGCAACCGCATGCGCGTGCGCCATCGCAGCAACCTACCGGCTGGGCGGCGCTCGACGATGCGCTGCCCAACGGCGGCTGGCCCGAGTCGGCGCTGAGCGAACTGCTGTTGCCGCTGGATGGCGTGGGCGAATTGCGCCTGTTATGGCCGACCCTGGCGCGTCTTTCGCAGGCGCACGACGCCGGCATGATCGCGCTGATCGCACCGCCGTATCTGCCGTTTGCCACGGCATGGGCGAATGCCGGCGTACGCATGCGGCAGGTGCAGGTGATCCGCGCCGACACGCGCGATGTGTTGTGGGCCGCCGAGCAGTGCCTGCGTTCGGCCGCTTGCGCGGCGGTGCTGTGCTGGCCGCAGCAGGCAGACGATCGCGCCTTGCGACGTTTGCATCTGGCGGCCGAAACCGGGCAGTGCCTGGGCTTTGCCATGCGCTCGGCCAGTGCCGCGGCGAATCCGTCGCCGGCTGCCTTGCGCATCGCCATCGATGCGCAGCCAGCGCAGTTGCGCGTGCTCAAGTGTCGTGGCGGCAATCCGCCGACCTTGCCCATTCCGTTTGCAGGATGAGGGCCGGGCGATGTTGTGGGCATGCATTCTCCTGCCGCAACTGGCGCTCGACGGCGTCGTGCGCCGGCACGCCACGCCGGACGAACCGCTGGCCCTGATTGCCGGACCGGCGCAGCGGCGCGTACTACGCAGCGTCAACGAAGCGGCCAAGGCTGCCGGATTGCGTGCCGGCCAGCCCCTGAGCGTGGCGCAGGCGATCTGTGCGCGCTTCGATGCGGTCGATTACGACGCGGCCGATGTCGATCACTGGCACGACTTTCTCGCTGCATGGGCGTATCGCTACGGCTCTCTGGTCAGCCGCGAATTCCCCGCGGCCCTGCTGATCGAAGTAGAAGCCAGCTTCAGGCTGTTCGGTCCCTGGTCGCGCCTGGAAGCGCAGATGCGCGAGGATCTGCGCGAGCTTGGGTTTCGTCATCGCATCGTGCTCGCGCCTCATCCCTGGGCGGCCCGCGTGCTGGCCAATGTGCACGATGGCGTGGCCATTACCGCTGCTCATCCGTTGCAGCAGGCGCTCGATCAGTTGCCGATAGCGCGCTGCGGTTTACCCGGCGATGTCGCGACTAGCCTTGCACGGATGGGACTGCGCCATCTGCATCAGGTCTTTGCGCTGCCGCGCGCTGCATTGGGCCGGCGTATCGGTGAGCAGGCGCTCGATCACCTGGATCGTTTGCGCGGTGCGCTGGCGACACCCTTGCGCTACTTCCAGCCATCGGACGCGTTCGAGTCGCGGATCGAATTCAACTACGAGGTCAGCTCCAGCCAATCCCTGCTGTTCCCCTTGCGTCGTCTCACCTCCGACCTGGGCATGTACCTGGCCGGTCGCGATGGCGGCGTGCAGCGTTTCCTGTTGCGCTTTTCGCACGAGCGCGGGGCGGCTACCGAGTTGCCGATCGGCCTGCTCTCGGCCGAACGCGATCCTGCGATGCTGTTCGAAGTGGCGCGCAGTCGACTCGAACAACTGCAACTGCCTGCGCCGGTGCGCATGATGGAACTGTTGGCGCACCAGCTGCCGCCCTTCGTTCCTGCCGGGCGCGATCTGTTCGACACGCGACCTCAACAGGCGATGCCGTGGGAGCAACTACGCGAACGTTTGCGCGCACGGCTGGGCGATGAGGCTGTACATGGCGTGGCCATGCGTGCCGACCATCGGCCGGAACGTGCATGGCAAACCGCCGAAGCCGATATCGATGCCATGCCGCAGCTGCCGCGTCCCGGCTGGTTGCTGGCGCAGCCGATTCCATTGCGTGACACGCATCTGCGTATTCTTGCCGGCCCCGAGCGCATCGAAAGCGGTTGGTGGGATGGCGATGTACGCCGCGATTATTACGTCGTCGAAACCAGCCAGGGCCAACGTGCCTGGGCATTTCGTCCGCCGGGCGAACAGGGTGCGTTCATGCTGCATGGGTGGTTTGCATGAATGCGGAACTGCCCGATTACGCCGAGCTGCATTGCCTGTCCGCCTTCAGCTTCCAGCGCGGCGCGTCGATTGCGATGGAGTTGTTCGAGCGCGCCGCGGCACTGGGCTACAACGCCTTGGCGATTACCGACGAGGGATCGCTGGCCGGCATCGTGCGTGCCAAGCAGGCGGCGGATGCGACCGGCATCAAATTGATTGTCGGCAGCGAGGTGCGCATCGACAACGGCCCGAAACTGGTGCTGCTGGTGGAGAACCGTGAAGGCTATGTGGCGTTGTGCCGGTTGCTGACGACAGCGCGCATGCGTGCGAAGAAAGGGCAGTATCGGTTGCTGCGCGAGGATATCGCCTATACGGATGGACTGCTGGCGCTCTGGCTGCCGGATGATGTCGGCGATGTGGCAGAAGGTGCATGGCTCAAGCAGGCGTTTCCACAACGCGCATGGTTGGCGGTGGAACTGCATCGCGGTCCTGATGATGCGGCCCGTCTGACCGCGTTGACGGCACTGGGCCAGCAGCTTGGCTTGCCGTTGGTAGCCAGCGGTGACGTACACATGCACGTGCGGTCGCGACGGAAATTGCAGGATGTGATGACCGCCATCCGTCACAAGACCACGCTGGCCGAAGCCGGCTATCGGCTCTTTCCCAATGGCGAGCGGCATCTGCGTACGCGCAAGGCGCTGGCGGCGGTGTATCCGCGAACCTTGCTCGACGAGAGCATGCATATTGCCGAGCGCTGCGTTTTCGAATTGACCACTGAGGCGCTGGGCTATACCTATCCGAGCGAACTGGTGCCGGCCGGACACACCACCACGACCTGGCTGCGGCACCTGACCGAGGAAGGTATACGCTGGCGTTGGCCGCACGGTGAATCGAAGGAAGTACGCAAGACCATCGAGCTGGAATTGGACTTGATCCAGACGCTCAAGTACGAGTCGTTCTTTCTCACCGTGCATGACGTGGTCTGGTTTGCGCGAAACGAAGGCATTCTTTGCCAGGGCCGCGGCTCGGCGGCCAATTCTGCCGTGTGCTACGCGCTGGGAATCACCTCGGTCAATCCTGACGAGATGAAATTGATGTTCGGGCGATTTCTATCCCAGGAACGCAACGAACCGCCGGATATCGACGTCGACTTCGAGCATGAGCGGCGCGAGGAAGTGCTGCAGTACGTGTTCAAAAAATACAGCCGGCAACGCGCGGCGTTGGCGGCCGTGGCGATCCAATATCGCGGCCGCAGCGCCATTCGCGATGTCGCGCGCGCCATGGGCGTTTCCCAGGACCTGTCAGGAGAGCTGGCCGGCATGATGGATCGCTGGGCCGTGGACGTGCCCATCGACCAGCATCTGCGCGAGCGCGGCTTCGATCCCGATACGCCGTTGCTGCGCAACGTGGTCGACCTGACCGAGCAGTTGATCGGCTTTCCGCGCCATCTCTCGCAGCACCCCGGCGGGTTCGTCATTTCCCAGCAGCCGCTCTACACGATGGTGCCGACCGAGAATGCGGCCATGGACGATCGCTCGGTAATTCAGTGGGACAAGGACGACCTGGAATACCTGGGCTTGTTGAAGGTGGATTGCCTGGCGTTGGGAATGCTTACCGCGATCCGGAAAACCTTCCGCATGCTTGGCGATACCGGACGTGGCGATTGGACGCTGGCGCGTATTCTCGGTGAAAAGGGCGATTGCAAGAAGACCTACGAGATGATCTGCAAGGCCGACACTATCGGCGTATTTCAAATTGAATCACGTGCACAGATGGCCATGCTTCCTCGTCTCAGGCCGGAAAAGTTTTACGATCTGGTGGTCGAGGTGGCGATTGTGCGGCCGGGACCGATCCAGGGCGATATGGTGCATCCGTATCTGCGTCGAAGGCAGGGATTGGAGCCGGTCGACTATCCATCGGAAGCATTGAAGGATGTACTCGAGCGCACACTGGGCGTACCGCTTTTCCAGGAACAGGTGATGAAGATTGCCGTTGTCGCGGCAGACTATACGGAAGGGGAGGCCGACGAATTGCGGCGTTCGATGGCGGCATGGCGACGCAACGGCCATATCGAGCGGCACCGCGAAAGATTGATCGGCGGCATGCTGAAAAACGGCTATGAGCCTGAATTCGCCGAGCGCCTGTTCCGCCAGATCCAGGGCTTCGGCGATTACGGCTTCCCCGAATCGCATGCCGCCAGCTTCGCCTTGCTCGCTTATGTCAGCAGCTGGCTGAAGTGCCACGAGCCGGCGGCATTTACCTGCGGCCTGATCAACTCGGCGCCGATGGGTTTTTACACGGCCGATCAATTGCTGCAGAACGCGCGGCGGCACGGCGTGAAGGTATTGCCGGTGGATGTGCGCTACAGCTACTGGGATTGCACGCTCGAAGATGCACACGATCCGGGCAGGCAGCCGGCCATTCGGATGGGGCTGCGACTGGTTACCGGATTTCGTGAAGACGTAGCCAATGCGATTGCCGAAGCGCGTGACCAGGCCATGTTCACCGACGTGGCCGATCTATGCCGCCGCGCGCGCATCGATAACCGTCACAGCGGTTTGCTGGCTGATGCGGGCGCATTGCGTGCGCTCGTTGGTCATCGCCATCGGGCACGTTGGGCCGTAACAGGTGTGGAGCCGCAACGGCCGTTGTTCGGCGAAGTGCCCGAGCAGGAGGAGATCCATCTGCCCCTGCCGACCGTCGAGGAAAACATGCTCGCCGATTACGCCATGACCGGCACGACGCTGGGGCCGCATCCGCTGAAGTTGCTGCGCGCCCAATTGCGTGCGCGGCGCTGTCGTGGCTCGGCTGATTTGCAGGGATTGCCGCATGGGCGGTTGGTGCGCACAGCCGGCTTGGTGACCTTGCGACAAAAGCCGGGCACATCAAGCGGAGTCATCTTCATGTCGCTGGAAGATGAGGATGGCACGACCAATGTAGTCGTATGGCATGACCTAGCTGTGCGACAGCGGCGCGTGCTGCTGGAGTCGCGATTGATGGCGGTGGAAGGGCGGCTGGAGACCGAGAGCGGCGTGCGGCACGTGATCGCGCATCGGTTGGAGGATTTGTCGCCGATGCTTGGCGCATTGGCGGTCAGTTCGCGTGACTTTCATTAGTGCGCTGAAGAGCCCCCCTCACCCCAGCCCTCTCCCCCGGCAGAGCCAGGGGAGAGGGAGCAAAAAGCGCGCAAGATTCAAGCTTGCCTCAGTGTGCCCCCTCTCCCCTGGCTTCGCCGGGGGAGAGGGCTGGGGTGAGGGGGCGCTCTTCAACCACCCTCAATCAAAATTCCACCGCGCCCCCAGATTCAATCCCCAACCACGCGTACCGGCACTCCCCAGATCCTTCTGATAATCCGCCTCGCCATAGAACGACAGCTGCTTGCCGAAGCTATACGTACCGCCCAGCCCCAACTCCGCCGCACGTCCATAGCTGCCACCGATAAACGTCTGATTGATCGCGGGCGCATCGGCGGCGGCCACGTTCACCTGCGGCCTGCCACCCCAGCCCTGGATATAGTTCAGGCGTAGATACGGCGTGGTGTAGCGGCCGTTGCTATCGATCCAGGTGCGATCCAGGCGTACGCCGATGCGACCGATGTTCTGGTTGTAGTCGTCGTAGCGCACCAGCGCATCACTCTGGTCGGTCAGGTTGTGCAGCAGCAGGTGCGTACGGGTCAACTGCAATTGCGGTTCCAGCTCCCAGCCGCTGTCGAACTTCCACGGATAACCGGTTTCCAGCGACGCGGTCCAGCCGGTGCCACGCAGGTGGCCAATCGACTGGCGGCCGGCGGTATCCACGTCGCCGTTGTAGCGATCGCCCGAAACCACCGCATCCACATAGAAGCCGCTGACATCCTGCCAGGTGAGATACATGGCAATGCTGTTGTTGTAGTACTTGGTGCGGCTGAAGCCATCGGCCGCATGCGGCTCGACGCGCGTGGTGCCGTGTGTATAGGCCACGCCGCCCCGAAAAGTCGACTTGTCCGAGTCGACATCGAGGACATTCGCGCCGATCTGCAAGGCGCGCGTCTGCTGATCGTAGTTATAACCGTACTGCCGGAAACTGCGGTCGGTACTGTAGTCGTAGTCGCCACCGATAAAGCGTGCGAACGCTTCCCCGTTGATGTTGCTGTCCAGCGCGCTTTCGTCGCGTATTTCGCCCAGGCGCTTGTGCAGGTTGTCCAGCACCTGCATGCCATAACTGGCCAGGGCCGTTGGCGCGGCGATATAGGAAGGCACCTGCGGGGTCACCGCACGGCGGCCCGGTGCACAGTTATCGATGCCATTGACGACGCAACCGTCGTCGGGAAGCACTGGTGGTGCCGGCGGTGGTGCGGTGACGGTGTTGTCCGGTGGCAGTGGCGGGTTGGCGGGTGCGCCCGGTGGTGGCGTCGGTGGTGGGTTCGACGGTGTCGGTGGAACACAATTGGTTTCGCAAATGTAGATATTGGCCAGGCGGTAATCCCAGAACTGATTGCCGCTGCCGGCGACGACACGTTGGTCTGCGGCGCTGGCGCCGGGTGCGAAGGCGTAAAGGCCGTACTGCCAGGGACCCACGGCAAGAAAGCCGCCGGCCAGGCGAAAAGCATCGGCCGTCGATGTGCCCGCCACCTGCACGACCGAAATACCTTCGTTCGCATCCACCGCGCTGTTGTGGTTGAAGTCGGTCAGCTCGCCGGTACTAGCCGCCGATGGCGTGATGTTGAGAATCGTCGGGCCGCCGGGTGTGGTGACATTGCCTCGCACCAGCAGGCGATCGGTGAACTGATCCGTCAAGGCGCCGCCGAAGTTGAGCGTGCTGATCATGTTGATCTGGCCGCCTTGCGACACGTAGTCGCCGGCGATATCGAGGCTGTTGCCGGGAGAGCCGGCGCCGTTGGTCAGATCGATCAAGCCGGCGTTCGTGACCTGCGCCGAAGTTGCCGATGCTCCGGAAATCACCGGATGCACATTGTCGCCGGCAAACAGCGTCGAGCTGGCGTCGATGTTGACATCGCTGTTGGCGAGCTTGAGGTTATCGGTCAGCGTAAACGCGGTGCCATTGCTGAAATTGATCGTGTTCCAGCCGCTGCCGAGATTGACGCCCTTGCTGAGATCGTCGGCCGCAAACGAACCGCCGCGCGACTGGATGGCATCGAGGTTGAGCGTATTGCCGCTGCCGGTACCCGCGGTGAGATGCGTCGTGGTGCTCAGGTCGACACCCTGAAGCGTGGCCGTGTTGTTTGCGCCGTCGCCCATGGTGAGACTGCCGGCCAGCGAACCCGCAGTCCACAGAAACTGGTCGCTGCCCGCGCCCGTGGCGATATCGCCGGTTACCGAGCCGCCGCTCAGATTGACCGTGTCGTTGCCGCCACTGCCACGCAAGGCCGGCCCGGTCGTGCTGCTTGCCTGGATCGTACCGGTATTGGTGAACGTGGTGCCGCTGCCATTGGCCAGATCGACCACGGGCGACGCTGTGCTGGCTGAAACCAGCGTGCCGGTATTGGTCGTGCTCGACGCCGTGCCCGCAACCAGAGCAGAGCCGCCTGCTGCGTTGGTGACGTTGACGTTGGCCGCCGTGGTCACCGCACCGGTCGTCAGCGCCTGGATGCCGGTGGCGCCGACGCCGTTGGCATTGACGACATAGCCGGCGCCAAGGTCGAGATCGCCGCTTGCGGTGGTGCCATCGGCATGGCGGAAAGCAAAGCCGGTACCGCTGCCGGCGACATTCATGGTGACCGTCGAGGCCGGGTCGAATGCCGTCGCTGTGCGAATACCGGCGCCGTTGCCGGTGTTGATGGTGAGATTGCCGAGCGACACGCTACCGATTTCCGCGGCGTTTTCTATGCCGTTACCCGTACCGTCGGTGGTGATGGTGGCATTGCTCGCCGTCAACGACGTGGCACCGGTATCGAGCAGGATGCCATGTGCGCTCCCATGCGTGGTCAGGCTGCCTCCTTCGCCATCCAGCGTGGTCTGTGCGCCGTTCAACAAGCGAACGCCGGCTACGCCGTCATCGACGGTCGTGTTGCCCAGACCGAGAATCTGCGAATTGGCTCCCTCGACCTGGATGCCGGTGCCATTGGCAACATGCAGCGTGCTGTTATTGGTCAACGTGCCGCCGCTTTGCAACAGGACACCGGTGCTGCCCGTGCCGGTCATATTGACGGCGGCATTGTTGACGAAGGTGCCGAGGTTGCGCGCGATAAAACCGGTGGCGCCGTTGCCGCTGCCCGTCACTGTGCCCGTGTTGGTCAAGGTCGTGGCAATCGGTGTGCCGATCAATGCGCCGTTGATACCTGTGCGCTGTCCGTCCACCACGCCACCGATGCCGGCGCCGGTCACATTGATGACCGTGCCCGCACTTACCGTACCGCTGGAACCGCCATCCATCTGTACGCCGATCGCGCCGGCGCCGGAGATATTGAAGGTGGCGCTACCGGTAATGACGGCGCTGCCCGCGCCGGATCCGTCGATGGCATGTGCGCCGGCGCCCGATGCGGTCAATACCGGATTGCCGCTCAGGCTCAATGTCGCGCCATCGTCGATGCGGTAAATGCTGGATCGATCCGTGCTTGCATTCAACGAGCCCGCGGCGCTGACGATCTTGGCGCCCGCGCCTTGTGCATGGAAGGCGATCTGATCGGTATTACTGAATACCGGCGTAGCGCCGGCCGCTACGTTGACCGTGCCACCGTTGATCGCCTCGGCTCCGATCGCGCCGACGCCATTCAACTGCACCTGCGCGCCGGCTTGCAGGTTTGCCACCGCACGCGAACCGGTGGCGACGGCACCGCGCGTGCGATCGGCCACGCTACCGCCGTTGACCGAGAGCACGCCGGTATCGTTGGCTGTCGTCGTGGTATTGGTAGCGCTGCTGTCGACCAGGATGCCGGTCCCACCATCGATCACCGAAATATTGCCGCTGTTGGTGCCGGTGGCGCCCGACTGCACGCTGATACCGGTCGAGTGTGCACCGGTAAACGTGATATCGCCGGAGTTGGTGAACTTGGCCTGGTTGCGTGCGATATATCCGGTGAGGTTGGCGGTGCTTGAGGTCAAGGTGGCCGCGCTGGTCAATGTAGTCGTAGCCACGGGAGAGCCGCTGGCAGCACCCGTGAGCGTGTGCTTTTGACCATCGGCGATGCCTGCGACGGAACCTACACCGGTCAGCTGCACGTTCGTGGCCGCATCGATCGAACCGGTAGCGCCACCTTCGACGATCACGCCGGTGGCGCCTGCGCCGGATACGTTGATCTGCGCATCCTTGGTGCTTACCACCGAGGGTGCACCGGTGCCCAGTACGGCGAGCGAATTCTGTCCCGATGCGGTCAGGTTCAAACCGGTACCGTCGAAGTTTGCGCCGCTCTCGACACGAAACAGTGTCGAGCCGGTCGTAGTGACGTTCAACGTCGGACTGGCGACATTGATCTTCGCGTTGGGACCGAAGGCAAAGAACGCGATCTGGTTGGTGCCGTTGGAAAAGGTCGGCACCGCTGAGGCAGCTACGTCGATTGTCGCGCGACCGCGTGCGTGAATACCGATGGCACCATTGCCGAGCAAATCGATGGCGCCACCGACGGTTGCCGTGGCGGTGCCCGAAGCCTGACCCTCCACCCACACGCCAAAATTGCGCGTGCCGCTGCCAGGGTCGGCCCCGCCGGCAACATTGATCGTGCCGGTAGATGTTGCATTCGACGCCGTCGCATTGGTGCTCAGTACCTTGATGCCGACGCCGTTGACGCCGTTCAAGTTGATGGTGCCGGTATTGCTGACGCCGCCCGAATTGGTGACCAGGATGCCGTCGTTTTCGCGAGGCACGGTGGCAGCGGCGCCATTGATATTGATCGTGCCACTGTTGACCACATTGGCGTTGATGCCGCCGTTGACGGTGATGCCGGCGGCATTCTGCGTCTTGCTACCGATCGTGATCGTGCCCTGATTCAGCGCAGTGGCATTGCCGTTGACGGTGATGCCGGCGGTCAACGAACCCTGATTGATCGCGACATCGGCGGGGTTCTGCGACGCGCTGGTCTGCGGACCGCGGCCGATATAGATCGTGCCGGTGCTGGTATTGGTAAACGACGCCGTCGGATCATTGAGCAGTACGCCGGTCATCGAGCCATTGGACTTCGAACCGGTCACGCCAACGTTGATGATGCCGCTGCTGGTTGCGCTGGTACCCGTACCTAAACGAATGCCGGCGGAAGCGCCGGCACCGTTGGTTGCACCCGTTGCCAGATTTAGGATGCCGTTATTGCTGAAGGTGGCTTGGGCGGCCACGTCGACCACGTTCGAGCCGAAGGCGCCATCGACGGTCGAGCCATTGGGGTTGAGGAAGAAATTGCCGTTGATGACACCGTTGTTGTCGCCATGCGTGGCGTTGCCGGTCAGCAGCATCGCGGTGCCGTCGCCAGCGGTGTGCGTGGCAGCCAGGGTGCCGTTGTTTGCCACCTGCGCACCGGCTTCGGCGCGGATCGCGCCATTGTTCGAGTTGGATACTTCCAGCGTCTTGCCGGCGGCGATGGTGCCCGATGCCTGCGCGCCGATCAGATGCATCACGATGCGGTCGCCGATCGGCAGGGTCACCTCGTCCGGCGCGGTGGCGCTGGCGGTATAGCCGATCGTCTGGGTGGACGAGGTATAGGCCTTGTTGAAATTGGCGTTGTATTGCGTGGGATCGAGGTTGCCGCTTCGCAGCTGGCTGATCAGCCAGTCGTTGTAAGTGCGCAGGTCCGCATCGTTGTTGACCGTATGCGTGCTGGTGACACCGTCTGCGGTGGTGACTGTAAAGGTGCCCCCATAGGCGGACACATTGGTGACACTGAAGGTCTGCGTGGTCGTCGGTGCCACATCGCCGATGAAGCTGATGCGGTTATTGGAATTCCAGTTGATGGTGCTTGCATTGCCGCCGGAGCCATCGGCGTAGAACAGCGAGGACTGCTTGGCGGCGATGGTCCATGCATTGGTGCTGGCGGTGGACAGCGAGCCGGCGGCGCCGCCGATATTGACGTTGAGCGTACCGCCACCCGTGCCGACGGTCGCTACGCGCATGTCGATGTACTGTGCCCCGTTGACGTTGACGTCGTCGGGTACTGTCGTGGCATTGGTTACCGGTGCGACCGGTACCAGATTGGCCGTGGCGAACGTGGAGGTTACGCGTGTGCCGCCGGTGATCGGGTCGGGCACCGTCACACCGAAGTTCTGCGAGCCCGGATTGAGCCGCAATGCGCCGATCCATTGCGATCCGGAAAGTATCCGGTTGATCGCCAGCAAGGCGCCTAAGGTGGTGTTGCGCGCACCCGAATCGCCGGTGACGAATTGCTGCGGGCCGCTCAGGTTGACCGTGGCGCCTGCCGCGACGATTGTCGCACCGACTTCGTTGTCGTTGGTTTGCGGGTTGTATTGAGCGAGCGTTACGTTTTGCGCGAATGCGCTGCCGCCGCTGCACAAGGCAAGCAGGGTGCAGGCGAGCAACGTATGTCGAAAGGGACGAGGCAAAGACCTCGAAGCGGTGCCGTGTCGTGATCTGGCCAGTTCGGATGCCACCACCCAGGCGCCCAAGCCAGCACTCCAAACCACCCGATAGACCATATTCATAAGCATCAACCTCTTCCAAGAAGATTGATTACCTCATGGGATCGGCTGGTCTATGGCGGGCCAGACGCTCGCACGAGCGGGTTCGAAGGCCGTGATGTCGCGGCCCTCACATGAGTCATGCGATGCACAACCCTTGACGCCGTTGCTTTACGAATCAGCCCCCAAACACATGCCCGCGCTGGCGCAGATGCATCTGATAGATGTCTATATAAACGTCAGTTACGTAATACGCAATCACGGAAAGGCAATTTACGGTTGGATGAGCGCCGCATTGCAATGGAGTTCGTGAAATCGCAAGAAACGCCGGTTTGGCCGGTGTATTACATGATGATTATGTGAAGTCGTCGGAGCTGTGGAGTGCGCGCGAGACGGACGTGCACCCCTGATAGTGGCGATCGGACCATCCGTACAGGTAGGGCCGATTTTTCATACTTTTCCTATATCCCGGCATACCCGCTCGGCGCGACGATGTGTCTCAACGAAGGGCACTGACTCACGAGCGAGGCAGCGATGATTACGAACCGAATCGAATATTGTGTGGCTGGCAGTCGCCGCAACGGTTGGAAGGTTCTGCGACAGAATCGCCAGCTGGCTCACCGTAGGGACATGTTCGACGCCGTGGCCCTGGCCACCCATATTGCCGAGCGCGAAGCCCGGACCGGTAGTTCTGCGGTCAAGGTGACGCTTGCGGATAAACACTCATTCACTGAGGCGGAGACATCGCTTCGGTAACCGGCTTCCGACAACTGTGCAGGGCAGGATGCCCGTCTCCCTTCGCTGAGAGCATGGTCTGTCCGGAAGATGTGTGATCTGACCCCCTGCAGGTCACACGGATGGGATTCCCCTGTCCCATCGATTGCAACAATGGACGTTGCGGCTGGCCCGGGCGCAAGCCCGGGCCATTTTTGCCTCGACGGCGTCAACAAGTTCGGTGCTAGCCGAGCCAAGGACCATCACCCCTGATAAGTCCATAGCCCTTGTTGACGCCATCTTGGCTTTGCGGCTGGCGGGGCGATCTTACAGTAGGTTTTCCCCCGCGTAGAGTAGTCATTCGGGCCGCGCTCCTGCCTCTTTGGAGGTTCGTTCATTTTTGTGAAAACGCCGGTCGATCCGGCCGCTTGCGACGCAGAACGGCAGGAATCTGCGATTTATGCGCCTCTTTTGACACTCCAAAGGCGGATTAGCCCCCGATTTTGCTCGGCATATGTCTTGCATCGGGGTGCTCAGCAAGACTGAAGCGAGGTAGCCCCATGACCGATGACATCCGATTCGTGCGCCGTGTCAGGCGACTGCGAACCTGGGGGCTGGGCGTGGGTTTCCTCTGCGTGGGTATGGTTTTCCACGAAAACCATACCGGGCCGATTCCATGGCTGCTGGCGATCTTGCACGCCTTTATCTGGCCCCAGGTCGCTTACTGGCTGGCGATGAGCCATCGCAACCCCAAATTTGCCGAATACATCAACCTGGGGGTGGATTCGGCGATGGGTGGCGTGTGGGTGGCGCTGATGCAGTTCAATCTGCTTCCCAGCGTACTGCTGATCAGCATGCTGGCGGCCGATAAATTGAACGTCGGCGGCTGGCGGTTATTGTTGCGAACCTTACCGGGGCAGTTGATTGCCTGTGCGTTTGCCGCCGCGCTCAACGGTTTCCAGATCCGGACTGCCAGTTCGCCGATCGAGATTCTCGCTTGCGTACCGTTTTTGTTGATCTACCCCAGTGCGATCAGCCTGTCCGCCCATGGCCTAGCGCGCCGGGTCATGCAACAGAACCTGATGCTGCGGGAGATCGGCCGTACCGACATGCTGACCGGTCTGGCAAGTCGCACGCATTGGAGCGACTTGGCGTATACCGAGCTGAAAACCGCGCGTTCACGCGGGCATTCGTCGGTGATGCTGATGCTGGATATCGATCATTTCAAAAGCATCAACGATCATGGCGGTCATGCCGCCGGCGACGAGGTGCTGCGTCAGTTTGCGAACCTGCTCAAGCAGTCGGTTCGTGGCATCGATACGGCGGCACGCTTTGCCGGCGATGAATTTGTCGTGCTGCTGCCGGGTGCGAACGCGGAAATTGCCGCGCATATCGCCGAACGGATCCGTCTGCGCACAGCGACGATCCGTTCAGGTGGTATCGAGTGCTCGGTCAGTGTCGGTATTGCGATGCTCGAAGGGTGGATGCCGAGCGCGGAAGCCTGGGTGGATGCGGCCGATCAAGCGCTTTATCTGGCCAAGAGCCGTGGGCGTAATCGGGTGATGACGTATGACCACGAGTATCAGTTTGTGGAGCCGGTGGTGTAGCGAGCGTCGAGTCGAGTGCGGATTATTTGTGCGTGCGACTCCCGGGAATTCCCTGAAAACCTTCCTAGTCGTCATCCCGGCGCAGGCCGGGACCCAGTGACCTTATGATCGGTTATCGCGAGAACCAACAAAAATCTGTTCTATCGCGAAGATTGGAAACCGAAGCCACTGGGTCCCGGCCTGCGCCGGGATGACGAGGAGGGGAGGTTTTTATGAAGTCGCAGTAGTCAGGTTGCCTACTTGACGTTCAACACATCATTGCTCCGATCCGCTTCCGGCAACTTGTGCTCCGGATCGAGCGTGGCCGATACCACCTTGTGCGTGCCGTCCACATGCAGCGTGAAGCTGCGATGCTGCTGCCAGGTTTCCACCGGAATGCGCACCACGCTCTTGCTGCCGTCGTCGTAACGCACTTCGAGCGTATTGGGCAGCACCAGCTGATCGAGATTGGCGAGCGTCACATCCGCGCCCTGGCTCCAATCGCCATGGCTGGGCGCGACCTTTTGCACGGCCATGTCGAACTGCCAGTTGTTGGTGTACCAACCGCGCCAGAACCAGCCGAGGTCTTCGCCGGTCTGGCTTTCCATGAAACGGAAGAAATCAGTGGGGCTGGGATGCTTGTATGCCCAGGTCTCGATATAGCGCCGGAAGGCCGGATCGAAACGCTCCGGCCCAATGATCTGTTCACGCAGCAACACCAGACCGAAAGCCGATTTGAAGTACGTCATCGGGTGGCGGTACTTCTCCGGCACCATGTCCGCGCCGATCAACAACGGCTGCGCATCGGCATCCTTCATGACCTGCGCCATCTCGTCGGCAGGGTTGCCGCCGCCGGGCGCATATTCGCTATCGCGCTTGGGTGCGAACTCGCCGTGGTTGAACGCATCGTCTTCGTAGACGTCGATAAAGGTATTGAAGCCTTCATCCATCCACGCGTTACGGCGCTCGTCGGTACCCACGATCATCGGGAACCAGGTGTGGCCGATCTCGTGCGCGATGATCATGTGCAGCACACGATCCTTCACCACCTTCGAGTCGAAGGTGATGCCGGGGTATTCCATGCCGCCCGCCGTACCGGCCTCGTTGATCGCCACCGAGTAAGGGTAGGGATACCACTGTTTGGAGAAGTACTCGGTCGAACTCTTCAGGTATTCAGTGGCGCGGCCCCAACGATCGTTGCCGGCGCTTTCCACCGGGTAGGCCGACATCGCCAGGGCGGTCTTGCCCTGTGGCAGGTTGATCCGTGCCGCGTCCCAGACAAAGGCCTTGGATGCGCCAAAGGCGACGTCGCGCGTGTTGTTCATGCGAAAGCGCCAGGTCAGCGTGCCGCTTTGCTTCGGACGGCTGGATGGCTCGTTCACTTCCTGCGGCGAGCGGATCATCACCGTCGTATCGCTGTGCCGTGCCTGCTCCAGGCGCTGCTGTTCGGTGGCGGTCAATACGTCCTTGGGGTTGAGCAGCTCGCCTGAGCCGACCACGATCATGTCCCACGGCACGGTGACGGCGTATTCGAAATCGCCGTATTCGAGATAGAACTCGCTATTGAGATAAGGCGCCGTATCCCAGCCACGCAGGTCGTCGTAGACGCACAGCCGCGGATACCACTGAGCGATTTCGTAGATATCGCCGTTCTTGGTTTCGTTGTAATCCATGCGGCCGCCGAACTCGCCCGGCACGGTAAAGCTGTAGCGGATATGCACGCGCACGCTACCACCAGCGGCTTTTACCGCTTCGGGGAGACGGATCTGCATGCGCGTATCGGCGACGGTCCATTCGGCCTTCTGGCGATGACCATGGGCGTCTTCCACCTCGATCGACTCGATCTGGTAGCCATCGGTGAACTCGGTCGGGAATTTCCCCGACGTGAACGCGCCGCGCGCATCCTTGCGGTAGCGATTCTGTTCGACGTGCAGCCACAGTACGTCGAGCGCGTCGGGGCTGTGGTTGGTATAGGTAATGAGCTCGTCGCCGCTGAGCTTGCGTGTGCTCGGATCGAGCGTGGCGTCGATCTTGTAGTCTGCGCGGTTCTGCCAGAACAGCGGCCCGGGCTTGCCGCTGCCCGAGCGATACGCGTTGACGGCTTGCGGATAATCGAACGGGGCGAACGTGTCGCGCGGATCGAAGCGGGGCTTGGCCGTATCGGCGGCGATCGCACTGCCCGCGGCAAGCAACAAAGCGGCGCCGATGGCGCCGGAGAGCGTCGAGATCATTTTCATGCGAAACCCTGTGGGGAAGGAGGAGCCTTCCTGGCGTTACAGCGTCTGACGCGCCGCCTCGCATCGGCGAGGCGACGCGTCATATCGCTTACGGTACGCCGCCGGCGCGGATCAGCGCCAGTACCTCGTAGCACGCGCCCATGGTGTGGTAATCCACCTTGCCGGCCGGGCTCTTTTCGTCGTCGTACTTTTTGTTGTCCTGGGTCAGGATGCGATACCAGGCGCCGTATTTGTGGTCGACGAAGTGCTGCCAGCTATAGGCCCAGATCTTCTCGTACCACTGGTCGTACTTGGCATCGCCGGTGCGTGCGTGCAGCAGCGCTACCGCAGCCAACGACTCGGCCTGTACCCAGAAGTACTTGTCGCCATCGCAAACTTTTCCGTCCGGATCGAAACCGTAGACGATGCCGCCATTGGCGTCGTCCCAGGCGTGTTCCAGCGCGGTATCGAACAGGTGCTGCGCCTTGGGCACCAGCCACTTTTCTTCGCGATTGCGCTCGAGCAGCAGCGGTTCGAGGATCAACAGCAGCTTGGCCCACTCGGTCTGGTGACCGGGCTGGAAGCCCCAGGGGCGGAACAGATGCTTGGGGTTGTCGAGGTTGTACTTCCAGTCGACATTCCAGTGAATGTCGTAGTGTTCCCAGACCAGGCCGCCGTGGGTGGCCGGCTTGTCGGCGGTCTTGGCGGCCTGACGCTGGGTCATGTTTTCGGCCAGTGTCAGCGCGCGGTCCAGATAGCGCGGGTCGTCGCTGGCCTGGTACGCCGCGAGCATCGCCTCGCACATGTGCATGTTCGCGTTCTGGCCGCGGTAGCCGCTGAAGTTCCAGTTCGCATCGCATTCGTCGCGATACAGGCCGGCGTCCGCGTCCCAGTAATATTTCTCGAGCAGGTTCCAGGTTTCGTCCATCCACGGGATGACGTCCTTGACGCCTGCCTTGAGCGCGGTGGAGTAGGCCAGCAGTACGAAGGCCACGCCGTAGCAGTGGTAGGTGAGGTCTTCCGGCTTGCCGTCGCGGATGGTCCAGGCATAACCGCCGTTGGCCTGGCGATGCACCTCGCGCAGATACTTCAGGCCGTGATGGACCGCATCGAGATAGTCCGGCTTGCCGAACTCGATCGAGGCCATGGCGTAGTTGAAGACGAAGCGCGTGCTGCTCACCAGGTGGCGGTGGCTGCGGTCGTAGATGGTGCCGTCGTCTTTGAAGTAGTGGAAAAAGCCGCCGTTCGGATCGATGCAGCGCGGGTGGTAGAACACCATCGTGTGCTTGATGTGGTCAAGCAGAAAGGACTCGGAACGGAAGTCGGGAGCAGTGGGGGTGCTCATGCGAAGCTCTCCATGAATTGAATGACTTCGGACTCGCTCGGCATGGCCGTGAACGAGCCTTGGCGCGTTACCGTGAGGGCACCGCAGGCGGCGGCAAAGCGCAGCGTGGCGTGCAGGTGCGGCAGCTCGCCGACCAGGTGGTCCAGCCGATCGTCGCCTTCGAGCGTGGACAGGCGATGCAGCAGGCCGCCGACAAAGGCATCGCCAGCGGCGGTGGTGTCGACAGCGGGGACGGAGAACACCGGCATCTCGCCTTCGGCATCGGGGTGGAACCAGCGCAGGCCTTTGGCGCCATCGGTAATGATCAACAGGCGTGTCTTGCCCTGCCAGAGCTTCTCCAGCACGGCCTCTTCGCCATCGACGGCGAGGTAGTCGAGTTCTTCGGCGCTGAGCTTGACCACGTCGGCCAGTTGCAGGGCCGGCCACACTTCCGGCCGCGCATCGACGCCATCGGGCCATAGTGCCGGACGCAGATTGAGATCGAAGCTGATCAGCGCACCGGCTTGGCGCGCACGGCGCATGCCGTCGCGCGTCGCTTCGGCCAGGGCGGGGTCGGTCATGCTGTTGGAGCAGACATGGAACACCGCCGCCTGGCGAAAATCGTCCTCGCGAAAATGCTCGGGCCGGAACAACAGGTCGGCCGAGGGCGGGCGATAGAAACTGAAGCTGCGTTCGCCGTGGGCATCGAGCGCGACGAACGCCAGCGCGGTACGCGCTTCGTCCGTGCGGGCTACGCCGGCACAGTTCACGCCGGCTTGCTGCAGGCTATCGAGGAGGAAATCACCGAACAGGTCCTTGCCGAGCATGCCGGCAAAGGCGCCGTTACCGCCGAGGCGCGCCACAGCCACCGCGACATTCGCCGGCGCACCGCCGGCGAATGGAACGAAACTGCGGGGGAAACCTCTTTCGTCACGACCTTCGCTGTGGAAATCGATCAGTGCTTCACCGAAACAAAGGATGTTGCCTGGCATCGATAACTCTCAACGGGCCGTATTCGGAAGTTTGGATTCGTCGATCTTCGAGCCGCGCGCACCGTAAAACAGGATGTAGGCGTAGCAGATCAACGGGAGGAAGAACGCGTGCTGGATGCCGATCGAATCGGCAAAGTGGCCTTGCAGCGGCGGAATCAGCGCACCGCCGACAATCGCCATGATGAGCAGGCTCGATGCCTTGCCCGTCAGTGGGCCCAGGCGCTCGATACCCAGCGCAAAAATGGTCGGGAACATGATCGAGTTGAACAGGCCGATGGCCACGATCGACCACAATGCCACATCGCCGGTAGTGGACATGGTGGTGACAACCAGCAGCATGTTGATCACCGCGAAGATCGCCAGCAGCTTGCGCGGCGACATCGCAGCCAGCGCCGCCGAACCGATAAAGCGGCCGACCATCGCGCCGCCCCAGTACAGCGATACGTAGTGCGCGGCTTCCTGCTCGCTCATATGGCCGATGTTGGGCATCGACAGGTAGTTGACCATGAAGCTGCCGATCGACACTTCCGCACCGACGTAGCAGAAGATCGCCAGCACGCCGAAGAACACGTGCGGGATCTTGAACGCGTCGAGCAGGCTGTGGCGGCCGTCGTCAGCCGACGCGGTGGTTTCCTTCAGGGCCGGCAGGTTGAACAGATAGACGAACACGGCCAGCAGCACCAGCACGACAGCCAGGCCGATGTATGGGCCTTGCACCGCGCCTGCTTCATGCATGCGATAGGCGACCTGGTCGGCTTGCGACATCTTGGCGATGTCGGCCGCGCTCTTCACCGTAGTGGAAAGAATCAACACGCTGCCGAACCACGGCGCCAGGAAGGTACCGAACGAGTTCAGTGCCTGCGCCAGGGTAAGGCGGCTCGAGCTGGTCTTCTCCGGGCCAAGCAGCGCCACGTAAGGGTTGGCGGCGACCTGCAGGACGGTGATGCCGGTTGCCAGCACGAACAGCGCGCCGAGGAAGAACGGGTAGGAGCGCATGCCAGCGGCCGGCCAGAAGATCGCCGCACCGATGCCTGCCACTACCAGGCCTGCGACGATGCCCTTCTTATAGCCCAGCCTTGCCACCAGCCAGCCCGAGGGCAGCGCCATCAGAAAGTACGCGCCGAAAAAGGTGAACTGGATCAGCATCGCCCGAAAGTAGTTCAGCTCGAACACGGCTTTCAGATGCGGAATCAGGATGTCGTTCAAGCATGTGAGGAAGCCCCACATGAAGAAGATCGTCGTCATGACTCCCAGTGCCAACGGGAAGTCGGTATAGCGAGCCTTGCCGCCTGAGGCGGTCGAGCTCGACGGTATAACGGGAGGGGTGGGGGCCATGATCTTGGGAGTCCTCGCGAGTTAAGGGGAGCGGAGTGGGCCGCTGCTTTCGCGTACGACCAATTGCACCGGAGCAGTAGTAGTGCTGGCATCGGCCTGCGGATTGCGCAGCCGGGCCAGCAGCAGTTGCGCGGCCTGGCGGCCACGCGCGCGCGGGTTGGTAGCCAGGGTGGTCAATGGCGGCATGCTGAAAGCAGCTTCGGCAATATCGTCAAAGCCCGTGACGGCGAAGTCATGACCGGTCTGCAGGCCACGCTGGGCGAGGCCCAGCATCAAACCCAGCGCGACTGCGTCGTTGTAGCAAACCGCGGCGGTAGGTGCCGGATCGGCGCGGAACAGCTCCTCGCTGCGATGCGCGGCATCGACGCGCGTGGGGGCGGTCTGTACGCGCCAGTGCTCGGCGACCGGCAAGCCGGCAGCCTCCATCGCCTGCAGATAGCCGGCATAGCGCTGGCTGCAGGAACTGGAATCGTTGTGGCCGCCAAAAAAAGCGATGCGCTGGTGTCCCTGGGCAATCAGATGCTCGGTCGCCACGCGTGCGCCGCGCTGGTTGTCCAGCATCAGCCGGTCCCAGTGTGCGTATTCGGGCAGGCTGCCGCCCAGTTCGCGGTTGAACAGCAACACCGGCATCTGCGGACCGACCGTTGCCAGCACGCGGCTGGCCTCGCTGCCTTCGGCCGGCGAGAGGATGATCCCGCCGGGGCCATGCTCGATCAGCGAGCCGAGCACGGCCTGTTCGCGGTCGGTCGATTCGCTGGTGCTGCCCAGCAGCGTGACAAAGCCTGCCGCACCTAGCGTTTCGTCGACGCCTGCGGCAAATTCGGCAAAGAAGGGGTTGCCCAGCTCGTTGATCACCAAAGCGATGCTCGACGAAGTGCGGCGACGCAGATTGGCAGCGGCACGGTTATAGACATAACCTTGCCGGCGCAATTCTTCTTCCACGCGTGCCCGCGTGTGCTTGTTGACTAAGGGACTTCCCCGTAAAACTAGTGAGACAGTCGCTCGTGACACCCCGCAGCCGGCGGCGATATCCGTCAGAGTGACCTTACGACGAGCAGGCGGTAGGCTTTCCATCGTCAATCATCTGCATTGGAACGATCCAAATGTAGCTAAACCCGCGCCTACAGTACATCGCGCAGCGCAACATGCGCGACGTGGTCGACACATGTTAGCTTTGGGTTTAGACCGATCCAAATTTGCCTTGACGTAGGGGAACCCATGATCGCTGCTCGTGCTTCGCTCCGCCTCTTGCCCGGTTTATTGGCTGTGGCGCTGGCTTTTCCCGCCCATGGCGCCCAACCGTCCGGGCACGCGGCCGAGGTCGATCCGCGGATCGGTACGGGCGGGGACGGGCATACCTTCCCCGGCGCGACGGTGCCGTTCGGCATGATCCAGCTGTCGCCGGACACGGCCATGCCGGATTTCAAGCATGCCTACAAGTGGGCCGCCGGCTATCAATACGGCGACCCGACCATCATGGGTTTCTCGCATACGCATTTCTCCGGTTCGGGCCATTCGGACCTGGGCGATGTGCTGGTGATGCCGATTGCCGGCGACGTACGGCTCGATGCCGGCGACCCGGCCAAGCCCGGCAGCGGTTATCGCTCGCGTTTCTCGCATGACAGCGAAGTGGCGCAGGCCGGCTATTACGCCGTGACGCTGGCCGACTACGGCGTGCGTGCGGAATTGACCGCCGGCCGCCGCGTGGGCTGGCATCGTTATACCTATCCGGCAGGCAAGCCGGCGCACGTGCTGCTCGATCTGCGCCCGAGCGTCTACGACTACCAGGGCAAGGTGCTGTGGTCGTCGCTGCGCGTGCATCCGGACGGCACCGTCACCGGTTGCCGCCAAACCAATGGCTGGGCGCCTGGCCGCGAACTGTGCTTCGCGATGAAGTTCTCCGCACCGATGGTCTCGCGCACGCTCTACAACCGCGAGACCGATGCACCCTACAAGGGTTTCAAGGGGCCGGGCCATCAGCCGGAAGATCATGATGCGCAGAGCGGCCGCGCGCTGGTGGGCGTGTTCGACTTCGGTAACCTGGGCAAGCCGCTGGAAGTGAAGGTCGCGATCTCGTCGGTCAGCGAAGACAATGCAGTGGCCAATCTGTTGACCGATGGCGATGGCTGGGACTTCGACAAGCGCCGTAACGACGCGCGCGAGAGCTGGAACAAGGCGCTGGCGACGATCGACGTCGACGCCCCCGAGGCGATGCGCACCAGCTTCTACACCTCGCTCTATCACGCCATGTTGTCGCCGACGCTGAGCACCGACGTCAACGGCGAGTTCCGCGGCCCGGACAATGCCGTGCACAAGGCCAATGGTTTCGAGTTCTATTCGACCTGGTCGCTGTGGGACGTCTACCGTGCGCAGCAGCCATTGATGGTGCTGCTGCAGCCGAAGATGAGCACCGAATTCGTTCAATCGCTGATCGCGGCGCGCGAGACCAGTCCATTCGGCATCTTGCCCGTGTGGGCCTATCAGGGCCTGGAGACGTGGTGCATGATCGGCTACCACGCCGTGCCGGTCATCGCCGATGCGTACATCAAGGGCGTACGTGGTTTCGACGCCAAGCGTGCGCTCGATGCGATGGTTGCCAGTGCTACTTACAAGCCGTATGGCGACCTCGGCGATTATATGAAGATCGGTTATGTGCCGATCGACAAGGAACCCGAGGCGGCATCGAAGACGCTCGAGTACGCCTATGACGACTGGTCGATCGCGCAGATGGCCAAGGCGATGGGCAAGACGGATGTCGCCTCGACGTTCGAAAAGCGCGCCACCAACTGGCGCAATGCATACGACGCCAAGACCGGCTTCATGCGTGCACGCAAGACCGATGGCCAGTTCCGCGAACCGTTCGATCCCGATGTCGCCGGTTACGGTAGCGATTACACCGAAGGCAACGCCTGGCAGTACTCGTGGTACGTGCCGCAGGACGTCGCGGGCCTGATCGGAGCGATGGGCGGCGATGCCAAATTTGCCGCCAAGCTCGACAGCGTGTTCGATGCCAAGGTCGACCCGTCGCACTTCAAGAATGTCGAAGACATCACCGGCCTGATCGGCTGGTACGCGCACGGCAATGAGCCGAGCCATCACCTGGCCTATCTCTATGACTATGCCGGCGCGCCGTGGAAGACGCAGGGTCGTCTGAAACAGATCATGGACAGCCAGTACGCCCCGCGCCCCGATGGCCTGGCCGGCAACGACGACCTTGGCCAGATGTCGGCCTGGTACGTGTACACCGCACTTGGCTTTTATCCGGTCACGCCGGCGAGCGATCAATATGCAATTGGCCGTCCCTTTGTTTCCAAGGCCACGGTGCACCTGCCCAATGGCAAGCAGTTCGTAGTGACCGCGTCGCCGCTGGACGACGCGCATCCTTATGTCGGCAAGGTCACCTTGAACGGCAAGCCGCTCGATCGCGTGTATCTGCGGCACGGTGAAATTACGGCGGGTGGCGAGCTGCATTTCACGATGCAGGCCGAGCCGAATCGTGATTGGGGCAAGGATGTGGCTAGCCGGCCGGCGGGCATGAGTCCTTACGCGCAGTAACGAGAAACGTTGCCGCGAGCACCCGCCCCCTCACCCCAACCTTCTCCCCCGGCGAAGCCAGGGGAGAGGGAGCAAGTAGCGCAAGTGCGAAACGCTGAGCTCACCTCAGTCAGCCCCTCTCCCCTGGCTATGCCGGGGAGAGGGTTGGGGTGAGGTGGAGGCTCCACGTCCTCAGAACAGGTGGCCCAGCCCCCCACTTTCTGCAACCATGGGCGACATGCCCCGTTCCTATCTGCGCAAGTTCCCCCACCGGGTAAAGACGGCGATCAGCCTGCGCTGGCGGCTTGGCGGCCTGCTGTTTGCCGTGATGGTCATCGTGGCCTTGCCCTATCTGGTGACGCGCAACTCATCGCGTGAGGCGATCGATGCGGCCGAGCTGGTGGCCCATTCGCAGGAAGTAAAGTCGATCACGTTCCGCATCGCTTATGCCACGCGCAACAGCGAGGCGGCGGTGTATCGCATCCTGCAAGGCGACAACGACGCGATCGTGCGCAAGCGCGCCTTGCAGGCCGAGGACGAGACGCCCGGGCTGCTGTCCCGCTTGCGCGACATGACGCGCGATAACCCGGATCAGCAGACCCTCATCGGCTCGCTTTCGACGGTGGTCAATGGCCGAATGGCGCTGATGCAGCAGGCGCGGCTGCGCTACGTGCGCGGCGATACCGATGGTGCCAGTGGCGCCATGCGCGACGCGGGCGAATTGTTCAAGCTGGACGACCTGATCGAAAACATCGTCCGCAACGAGGACGCCATTCTCGGCAGCCGCCTTGCCAATGCCGAGAAGCAATCGTTCGACAGCAGCGTCGTGCTGGCCATCACGGCCCTGGCGCAGGTCTTTTTGCTCGGCATCGTGGTGATCGTCTCCGAGCGGCAGATTTCCCGGCGCCTGCATGCGGAGCGACGCGAGGGTCAGGCCGTCATGCGTTCGCAGATGATCGTGCAGGCGGTGCGCGAACCGATTGCCCTGCTCGATGCGAGCTTGAGTACCTTGCTGGTCAATGCGGCATTTCGCGAGCTTTATGGTCTGTCGGCGACGCAGAACTCGCTCAAGCTGGCCGACATCGGCGACGGTGCCTGGAACGATGTGTCCCTGCTGCAGCGCCTGCGCGACGTGCTTTCGCTCGATCGCGAACTTTGGGATTACGAACTGACCCAGCGCACCGCCGGTGGTATCGATCGCCACGTCGTGATCAACGCGCGCCGGCTCGAACAGGAAGGCAGTGACGACCTGGTCCTGTTGCTGACCGTGAGCGACATGACCACGCGCGCGCTGGCCGAGCGCGAGGTCAAGGAGCTCAACCGCCAACTCGAAGGCAAGGTGCAGCAGGTATCCGACGTCAATCGGGAGCTCGAAGCGTTCAGCTACTCGGTGTCGCACGACCTGCGTGCGCCGCTACGGCATATCGCCGGCTTCGCCGGCAAGCTCGGTCGTCATCTGGGCGAGCAGTCGGATGAGCAGACCAAGCATTACCTGCACGTGATCAGCGATGCGGCCCAGCGCATGGGCCTGTTGATCGACGATCTGCTGGTGTTCTCGCGACTGGGCCGCGGCGCCCTGCGCCTGCAGCCGGTGGACATGCAGTCGCAGGTGGACGAGGCGCGTGCGCTGGCCGAGAGCGACGTGGATGTCGCCGGGCGTCACATCGTGTGGCATGTCGCGTCGCTGCCGATCGTGATCGGCGACGAGAACATGTTGCGCACGGTATGGCAGAACCTGCTCGGCAACGCGGTCAAATACACCGGCCATTGCGAGGTCGCTCGTATCGAGATCACCGTGGAGCGGGCCCGTAACGGCGACTACGAATTTGTGGTGGCCGACAACGGCGCCGGTTTCGACATGCAGTACGCGGGCAAGCTGTTCGGCGTGTTCCAGCGACTGCATCGCGCGTCGGAGTTTCCGGGGAACGGCATCGGCCTGGCCAATGTGCGGCGCATCGTCGCCCGCCACGGCGGCCGGGTCTGGGCCGATGGCCAGCCCGGGGAAGGAGCGCGGTTTCACTTCACCCTGCCGGCTTCCGAACTGGCAGAGTCTTTCACGCAGGCACGCCAATGACACGTTATATCCGCCCCATCTTGCTGGTCGAAGACAGCCTTGCCGATGCAGAGCTGGCCATGGACGCCCTCAAGGACGCCAACCTGATCAATCCCATCGTGCACCTGGAGGATGGCGTCGACTGCCTGGACTACCTCTATTCGCGCGGTGCGTTTGCCGGCCAGGGCATCGTGGAGCCGGCAGTGGTGTTACTCGACATCAAGATGCCGCGTATGAACGGTTTGGATGTGCTGACCCAGATGCGCAGCGACGAAAGGCTCAGGCAGGTTCCGGTGGTCATACTTTCTTCGTCACGTGAAGAAAGCGACCTGGCCCGCAGCTGGGACCTGGGTGTCAACGCCTATGTCATCAAGCCGGTCGACGTGGATCAGTTCTTCGATGCGGTCCGCACGCTGGGCCAATTCTGGGCGGTGCTCAATCAGCGTCCGGATAAGGATTGAGCGTAGGATAGCCATGGGGATCGATGATCTGACTGCTCCGTGCCCGCTCCGTGCGAAGTGCTCGTCATCTGCTGGTGCCCCAAGGGGGCAATACGTAGTCGTTCTTATGTTATTTACTTGAGCCTCTTCCATGTCCGAAAGCGGTATTCGCATCCTGCAGATCGAAGACAGCAAGCTCGACGCCGAGCTGGTCTTGTCCGAGCTCGATGCCGACGCGATGAGCTACGAGTCACGGCTGGTCGACGACGAGCCGAGCTTTCTCGAGGCGCTCGAGGAGTTTCGGCCCGATATCGTGCTGTCGGACCTGAGCATGCCGGGCTTTTCCGGTCAGCGGGCGCTGGAACTTCTGCGCGAACGCGACCAGGACCTGCCTTTCATCTTCATCTCCGCGACGCTGGGTGAGGAAGCCGCGATCGAAGCATTGCGCAACGGCGCAACCGATTACATCCTCAAGCAGAATCCGGCGCGGCTGGTCAGCGCCGTGCGCCGGGCCTTGCGCGAAGCCGATGCCCAACGCGCGCGCCGTCGCGCGGAGGCCGAGCTGATACGCGCCCAACGTTTCGAAAGCCTGGCCATGCTGGCCGGCGGGCTCAGTCACGACTTGCGTAACCTGTTGCAGCCGCTGTTGCTGGCAGGCGACAGCCTGCAGGATTATCAGGACGACCCGCGTCTGGCGCGGCTGGGCAAGCTGGTGCGCGATTGCGGCAAGCGCGGCCTGGACATGGTGCAGTCGATGCTGTCGTTCGCACGCGGCGCACGTCGGGCCGAACAGGTGCGGATCGGCGCCTTGCTGGACGCGCTGCGCCTGCTGCTGCAGGGAAGCGTGCCCAGGTCGATTTCGCTGGAGATTGCCTCCGAGGACGAGCAGCTCGCTTTCGAAGGCAACCACACCGAGCTGCAGCAATGCCTGCTCAATCTGTGTCTCAACGCGATCCAGGCGATGCCCCACGGCGGCCAGCTGCGCGTGGAAACGGCACAGGTCGAGTTGCCGCCGGAGTTCTTTCTCGATATCGAAGAACGGCGCAACGGGCCGTACTTGCGGATCACCGTCACCGACACCGGCGTAGGCATGGACCAGGACGTACTGGCGCGTCTGTTCGAGCCGTTTTTCACCACCAAGGAGGCCGGCACGGGCTTGGGCCTGTTGTCGTGCAAGCGCATCATTGCCAGCCATGGCGGCGTGATGCGGGTACAGAGCTCGGTAGGCAAGGGCACCTTCTTCAGTCTCTATATCCCGCTGGCCGAACTGATCATCGATGCTGCCGAGATGGACGACGAGCATGGTTTGCAGGGCGAGGCCGAGCGCGTACTTGTGGTGGTGGAGGAGGCGGCGCAGCTATCGCTGCTGAGCGACACCCTCGATGCCTGGGGCTATCAGGCTCATGCCACCCAGAGCGGTACAGCGGCGTTGCAGTGGATCGAGGCGCACGGCGTGCCGGATCTGGTCGTGATGGATGCCGATATGAATCTCTTCACCGGCGTACGCACGCTTGCCGCGCTGATGGAGCATGGATACAACCGCGGCGTCGTTTTGCTCGCCCGGCCGGATCGGCCACTGGACATGGCGGAGCTGCCCTCGCTGGAACACCTGTACCTGGTCGACAAGCCGATTTCGACACGGCGGTTGTTGAAGGTGTTGAGGGAAGCGATTCAGACCGGGAGTCGGGGGCGGTGACGTTGCGTCACGGCTGATCGCGACGGAAGGGAGCCTCTAAGAACCCTTTCCTATCCGTCGTCCCGGCGAAGGCCGGACAAGCGCTTGCGCGCAGAACGCCCGGAAGGCGGCCCCGAAGGGGCGAGCGAAGCGAGTAACCCAGTGCCTTGCGTTTCAACGTACTGAAGTCACTGGACCCCGGCCTTCGCCGGGGCGACGATGAAGACTGAGGTTATTCGAGGTCCTCTTCAGTCGCGACCGTTCCCTCAATCGATCCCTAGCTTCTTCAACTTGTACCGCAATGCCCGGAACGTAATCCCTAGCTTCTTGGCCGCGGCCGTCTTGTTGTAGCGGGATTCTTCCAGCGCCTTGATGATCGCGGTGCGCTCGAGATTGCTGATGTAGTCGTCCAGGCCGCCGTCGCCGGGATGTTGTGTCGGCGCTGCCGCCGTTGGAGCTGCCACCGCGGCCTGGCCGGCTTGCGGCAAGGGTGGCATGTCGCTACGGCTGCTACGCTGAGGCAGCATCAGGTCGCTGACATCAATGGTTTCGCCGTCGGACATGGCCATCGCGCGCTCGAGGATGTTTTCGAGTTCGCGCACGTTGCCGGGGAAGTCGTAACTTTCCAGCGAGACCAGTGCGGCAGGCATCAAGCTACCGGGTGCCGAGCCGCTTTTGGCGGCAAGCTGGCGCAGGATGAAATTGGACAGCAAGGGCACATCGCCGCGGCGCTCGCGCAGGGGCGGTACGCGCAGCTCGATCACATTGATGCGGTAGAACAGATCCTGGCGAAACTGGCCCTGTTCGACCAGTCCGGCCAGGTTCTTGTGCGTGGCCGAGAGAATGCGCACATCGACCGGGACTTCGTCGCGCCCGCCGATCGGGCGCACGGCCTTTTCCTGAATCGCGCGCAGCAGCTTGACCTGCATGTGCAGCGGCAGCTCGGCCACCTCGTCCAGAAACAGCGTGCCGCCGTGGGCGGCCTGGAACAGGCCTTCCTTGTCGTTCACCGCGCCGGTGAAGCTGCCTTTGCGATGTCCGAAGAATTCGCTTTCCATCAGCTCGGAGGGAATCGCGCCACAATTGACCGGCACGAACGGCCCAGTGGCGCGCGGCCCCTGCTCATGAATCAGCCGGGCCACCAGTTCCTTGCCCACGCCCGATTCGCCAGCGATGTAAACCGGTGCCTGGTTGCGTGCCAGCTTGCCGATCGTCGAGCGCACCAGTTGCATGGCCGGCGAGTCGCCGATCAGGCGATCGCTCGAACCGGCTCCCTTGGCTGCCGCGCCGCTGCGCTTTTCATCGGCCAGCCGGAGCGCCGTACGGACCAGCTGACGCAGCATCTGGATATCGACCGGCTTGGAGACGAAGTCGAACGCCCCCGCCTTGAGTGCATTCACCGCGGCATCGACGTTGCCGTAGGCCGTGATCATGGCCACCGGGGTGTCGGGGTGGCCGGCGGCGATCAGCTCGATCACCTCCTGGCCGTTGCCGTCAGGCAGGCGCATGTCGGTAAAGCACAGGTCGTAGCTGCGCTCGCTCAATGCGCGCCGAGCTTCGCCCACGGTCCCCACCGCTTCCACCTTCAGGTCCATACGACCCAGGGTGATGGTAAGCAGCTCGCGAATATCGCGTTCGTCGTCGATGACCAGTACGGTCTGTTGGCTCATGGCGCTGGCAAGTTTCCTGAATATCTAGGGAGGATAACGCCCGCATCGGACACGTCAAACCCTGATTATCTTACGGTCTTGGTGACCGGTGTCGTAGTAGTGGTCGCTGAGGCGCCCCCAGGCTCGATTCGAGGTGGAATGACCGCATTGATCACCGCGTCATCAGGAGGCCGATCAGGGGTTGGCCATAGGCGACGAAGGGCGGTTTGAGCCGGTTCTCATCCGCCCGCATGGATATGTGCAACCAGCGGCAGGGGAGCCGGGTTCACTTCAAGGCTCCCGGGAGCGCGATAAGGCAGGCCCTGCCGCTTCGGTCAGAGCTCTTTGCGTGTCAGTCGGGCCTTGCCGTCCGCGCCATGGTCGATGGTGATGTCATAACGCTTGCCCCGGAACTGGACACCCTTGAGTTCGAGCGACGTCCAGGCTTGCGGCAGCGCCGGTGGATAGGCCTGGGCCAGTCCGTTCTCGTCGATGCGCAGACCGCTCAATCCGTAGACGAAGCTCTGCACGAAGCCGGCCGATGTGGCAAGGATATAGCCGGCGTTGTTCGCCACCGTCTCGGTGCGTACGTTGAACGGTGGTTTCAGGAAGCCGGAGAGGTTTCGTCGGATCCAGTCGCCGGCACCCTGCGCATCGCCCAGTTCCGCCGAGCCGACCGCCAGCATCACCATCATCATCTCGTTCGGATCGTCGCCATGCTCCTTCAGCTCGTGTAGCTGGAAGTCGAAGTCGTTGCGGCGTACCTGCGGCGACATCGGCAGATCGAGGTTGGGATACATCAGCCACGCCAGCGACGATCCCATCCAGGTGATCTTGTCGTGCGGCACCGAGGCGTCGAAATCGAGATGGCGCTGTGCTGTCTCATCAAACGGGATGATCATCTTGTCCGCGATCACACTCCACTGCGGATCGGCCTTTGCGCCGACTTTCGCCGCCGCCTTGACCGCGATGCGTAACGCCTTCTGCGCGGCGGCGTTGGTGAACGAATCGTTCGGTACGTCGTTATAGGCTTCGTCCGGCGATGTGACGTGATGGATTTCGTAGCGATCGTGCGCCTTGTCGTAGCTGACGCGACTGGCCCAGAATGTCGCGATCTGTTCGATCACCGGCCAGCCATACTGCTTGAGCCAGGCATCGTCGCCGGTGGCGTTGTAGTACTGCCACTGCGCGATCGCGATGTCGGCGTTGACATGGATCTCCCGGTAGACCTCATAGGCAAAATGCGGGGTGAAGTCCTTGCCGGTTTCCGGATCGGCTTCCCAGGGATACATGGCGCCCTTCGCGCCGAATTGCGCCGCGCGCGCCTGCGCGGGGCCGAGCGTGCGATGACGGAACATCACGATCGGCTTGGCTCGCTCCGGGTGCAGCAGGAGCAAGGCGGGAAAGACCCACGAATCGCTGTCCCAGAACGCATGCCCGGCATAGCCAGGAGTCAATGCGCAGGCACCCATCGGCCAGCTCGTGCCCGTGGTGGTGTTCGATAGCAGGTAGTAGAGATCCGAATGCACCGCCTTCTGTACATTGGCATCGCCGTCGACGCGGATGTCCGATTCCCAAAGCGTGTGCCAGGCGGCCTGATGCCGGGCCAGCAGCGTATCGAAGCCGGTCGTACGTGCCTGCTCGGCCAGGGCCCGATCAGCCTTCGCGTCGCCACCCCAACCCTCGCGCGACGCGGCGATGTATTTGGTGAAGCGGTAGCTCTGACCCTTGCGGACTTTTGCTTTCAGATTGAGCGAAAGCTTGTACGGCGTCCGCTCCAGTTGCACGTCCTCGACGTCGAGTCCCTTCGGCAATTCGACGGCGACGGCCTGCGCGACCGCCACGCCTTGCTCCGCGCGACCGTCCAGCCATAGCGTTAGCGTCTTCGTATCGCCGCCGGTGGACTGGATACGCACCACGCCCGGATACCACACCGCGGCGCGATCGGGTGTGGGCACCGGCTTGTTGTCCAGATTCTGTCCGCTGGCGATGACTGCGGCGATCATCTCGTCACCGGTCATCTTGGCGATCGGGAAACGTGGCTGATGCTCGGACCACAGACGGATCGGAAACGTGAGCTCAACGCTGCCGTCGAACTGTGGCGTGATGGTGAGACGGGTGGCCGCCAGATGATTGGCGTCCTGGCTGACGAACGTGGCGACCTCGACGTCGGTGGACTTGTTGGCGTAGACGAAGCGGTACGTCGTGTTCAACGTCGCGCCATACATGTCCAGCGTCTGCGCATAGTGGGTGAAAATCTCCTTGGCCACGCGCGTGCTGTTGAGCCAGCCGCCGCCCGGGTTGTAGTCGATCTCGTTCCAGCCGGGCAGCGCCGCCGGGCGTGCGATATCGTCCTTGGCATAGTCCATCGTCGCGACCATGTAGCCCATGGTTGGCCCAGTGCCGCGCACCGAGGTCATGGTGGAGAAATAGCCGTTGGCCAGATAGCTCGGGAAATAACCGTCGAATTGATCCGAGGTGCCGGTGAGCACGAAGCTGGGGTCGGTCGCCGCGCCAACGCGGGTGGCTACCAGGAGCAGGCTCAATACAAGTGCGCGCGGCAAATGTCGGATAAAAGAGTTCATGCGGGTCGTCGATCTCATGCGGCGCCCTCGGGCGCGGGCAGGGAAGGCGTTCCGGCGCGATCGGTCTCGCGCTTGAACAAAAACAGGGTCACCAGGATCAGCGTCATCGGCACCAGCGAGAAATAGAATGCATGGATGCCGCCGAAGCTGGCGAACACCAGCGCGGTGATACGCGAACCGAGTGTGCCGCCAAGCGCGGAAAAGATCACGATGAGACCGGTCATCGCCGCATGCGTCGGTTTCGGTAGCGAGCTGAGCGCGACGGAATTGATGACCGGATAGATCGGTGCCATCAGCAGGCCGATCAAGGGAATGAGATAGGCCGCCAGTGGTGCGTCGAGCCAGCCCGACGGCGCGAAGGATGGACTATGGCTCGCCAACGGCAGCACGGACAGGATCAGCACGCCCATGCCGATCACGCACAGATTGAGCAGCGTATGCCAGTGCATCCGGCGCAATAGCTGTCCGGCAAGAATGCGCCCCAGCGCAGTGGTGCCGGCCAGGATGCTCGCCATCTGGATGCTCATGGCGTTGGGCAGCTTGAGAATCTCGTTGTTGAACGTTGGCAGCCAGGTACTGAAGCTCTGCTCGATCAGCACGTAGAGAAACGCCGAAAGCAAGAACACATAGACCAGCGAGCGCATCATCAGCCGGTACATGTCGCGCATCGCCTGTCCGATCGACAGCCGTGCCTCGCCATGCGCGGCCGACTCATCGAGTTGCGCGCCGTAGAGCAAGGCGACCGTGCCCAGGCAAAGGACGGCTAGCAGCCAGTACACGTTGAACCAGGATGGGTTGGCAGGATTGGCGTGATCGATGAAGGCGCTGAATATCCAGCCGCTGGCCAGCACGCCAAGCATGAACAGGCCTTCGATGGTATTGGTCAGCCGGCCGTGCTCGGCCTTGTCGCGCGTGAGCAGGCCGATCGATGAATACACCGATACCTTGGCCAATGCGAATGACACACCGATGCAGGTGAACAGCAATTCGGTGGTGTGAAAGCTCGGGTAAAGCGGCATCAGCATGCAGGCGCCGCCGACGATGCAAAGCGCAAGCATCATCGCGCGCCGGTAACCGAGTCTGGGCAGGAATGAGGCAACCAGAAACGACGTCACGGCAATCGGCAGATCCTTGAACAACTCAAGCAGGCTGGCCTGCGGCTTGTCGATGCCGAAGGTGTGGATCGACTGCAGAATGACCGTGCCGACACTGTTGAGAAGAATCGCGAACACCATGTAGATCGTCGCCAGCGCGACGACCATGCGGAACCGGCTCATGCACACCTCGATCTGCGGTGAGAAAAAGAACCCCGGGTGCCGTCATGGCGACACCCGGGGAACGCGGAGGGGAGTGCGCTTAGAACTTGTACTTCACCTGCAGATTGACTTCGCGGCCCTCGATCGAGCGGGCAAGGATCACGCCGCCGCTGCTGGCGAAGCCGAACAGGCGCGAGTTGCCTTCGGTAATGCCGATCTCGTTGGTGATGTTCGTGCCCTGCAGGTTGACCTGCCACGCCTGGCCGATATTTGCGGTCGCGCCGAAGCTCCAGTCGTGATACTGGCCGAGCGGTTGCTGCTCGATCAGATCGCCGGTGCGATTACCCACATACTCGTAGGTCACCCAGAACTTCATGCTGCCCCACGCCGTCGGGAATTCGTAGCCGGGGGTCAGGCGGCCCTGGAACGTCGGCTGGCGCTGCAGTTGCATGCCATCGAGGCTGGCGCATTGCGAGCTGCCGTCCTGGGCGGTATACGGCGTACACGCGGCGCTATGCGTGTAGTGGCCATCCATGTAGTCGCCGCTGAACTGCACCGAGAAGCCTTCGAACGGCTTGAGCACCGTGGTGAAGTTGATACCCTTGGTCGCCGAGCCGTAGTCGAACGAGAACTGCTGGCCGTTGCCCTGGGTGATCGTGTACGGCACGTTGTAGAACAGCTTGCGGTAGGCGTTGACGTCCAGATAGATCCAGTCGGCCTGGTACTTGAAGCCGATTTCCATGTTGTGGATCTTGTTGACCGGCTGGCTGGGCAGGCCGCGCAGATCGTCGAAGCCGGGGAAGTGCACGCCGTCGTTGATGCGCGCGTACACGCTCATATTGCTCTGGATTTCGTAGTTGACGCCGACCGTCCAGGAAGGCGCGGTCTTCTTGTAGTTGATGTACGAATTGCCGGCGACCACGTACTGCGAGTTGTTGTTGTAAAGCGTAGTCGGATTGGCATCCAGGTCGCCGGTCGCGGTGTTCTGAATGCGGCCGCTGGCTTGCTGGCGCTCGGCGCGGATGCCGGCGTCGAACAACCACTGGTCGACCTTCCACGAATCGGTGACGAAGAATGCTGTGTTGAAGCCGTTCCACGCCTCGCGGATCGCCGTGGACGGACCGCTCACGAAACCGCCGGGATTGGACAGCACGTCGCCATTGCCCAGGTTGACGGCGATCGGGCTCGGGTTGTTCTTGGCCTGCAGCAGCATGTTGTTGCCGAGGAACCAGGTGTCGTGATCGCTGTAGACGGCCGAATAGTTGCCGATCGTCAGCGTATTGCCTTCGAAGATTTCCTTGCTCAGGTGGAACTCGTTCGACACGCCCTGGATGCGCTTGCGCACCGACCAAAGGCCTTGCGTGGTGACGTTCTGGTTCATGTCCGCCGCCTGGCCGTTATTGGTGTAGACGGCGGTGGCGGTGGTGTTGGCCGGCAGGTTGTTGGAGACCAATGCGTCGGCGATATAGCTGCTCAGCGTCTGCGGATTGGCGCCGGTGCTGAAGAAGGCGATCGTGTTCATCTGACCGCCGGTGAAGTTGAACTTGTCGGAGATGCTCCAACCGTTGCCAAAATCAAAATCGAGATTGCCACCCAGCGAAAGGATGTCGGCACCGCGTCCCTTGCCCAGATTCAAGCCCTGGCCACCCGGTTGGCAACCGGGCGTGTTGCAGGGTGTGGTCTGGATCCAGCTGTACTGATTGGCCTTGCTGCCAAAGGTGCCGGTCAGCGGATCGAAGCCCGGGTAGCCGTCGAACTGACCGCGGCCGGGGTTGAGGATGGGCGTGTCGGTGACGAACTGATTGTGGTCCTTCAGGTCGCGCGCGTAGAACATCAGCGAGCCGCTGTCGCCGAAGTTGTGAGTCAACGTGGCGGTGAGCGAGCCGCCCTTGTCGGCAGAGAACTGCGGGTCGCGCACACCGTCGGACTTGCGCCAGAACCCGCCGACGCTGCCATACCAGCCGTCGGCGACCTTGAAGCCGTAGAAGCCGTCCAGACGCACCATGCCTTCGGAGCCGTACGTCACGCCGACATCGCCACTGGGTGTGTCGGTACCTTCGCGCAGGATGAAGTTGGCGGTCAGGCCAGGCTGGCCGTTGCCGTACAGCACGGCCGGGCCGCCGAGCACGAATTCGGCGTGGTCGATGGTGTCGTCGAGACGGAACATCGACGAGTTCTCCATGAACGACAGCGTCGACATCGGATACAGCGGCGAACCGTTGAGCTGAAAACTCACGAAGGGCGCGTCACCACCGCCCGGGAAGCCGGCCACTTCGATGTTCGCACCGGTCTGGCCGCCGGAGGATTCGGGAAACACGCCAGGCGCCATCTTCAGCAGATCGGCCGAGCTCTTTGGGTTGAATTCACGGATCTGGTCGAGCGTCGCCGAGGTGATCGAGTACGACGTGTCGATCTTCTTCAGACCGCCTGCCGCCGCCGTGCCGGTCACCACGACCTGATCCAGGTTGGTAGTGTTCTTGTTCTGCGGCGGGGGTGGTGGCGGCGTTGCGCCCTGCGCCTGTTGCGGCGAGGGCGGTGCCGCAGGGGCGGCGTCTTGTGCGTACAGCGAAGTGGCCAACAGCCCGGCGATGCTGGTGACGAGCAGCCGGCGGGTCATGCGTTGCATATTCATGATGTTCCTCCCCATCAAAGAAAAAATACTGTTGTTGTGTTTCTTAAGGAGCGGTACTGCTGCTCAGTACGGTCATGTTCCTGAGCTGTCAGCCATGGCTTGCGCCGAGGTGGTCCGTCTGGTTGAAGCCGATTCGAGGTAACGTCGGATGTCGAAGGCGTCGATGCCCGGCAGAACGTCTTCTGCGCGGCCAAGCACCTTGGGGTCGCCCACGCCGACGGCACGCATGCCGGCGGCGAGGATGCTTTCGATGCCTGCGGCCGCGTCCTCCACACCCAGGCAATGCTCCGGCGTCACATGCAAGGCGGCAGCGGCAGCGAGAAAGATTTCCGGGTCCGGCTTGGAGTGCGTGACTTTGGCCGCATCGACCACGTAATCGAACAATTCGGCGATACCCATCTTTTCGAGCAGCGTGGGCGCATTGCGGCTGGCGGACGCGAGTGCGGTCTTCAGTCCCGCGGCACGCACCGATTCGACCGCGGCGCGAGCGCCGGGCAGCAGGTCCTGCGGACCGAAGTGCTGGATCTGTTCGACGTAATAAGCGTTCTTGCGATCGCCCAGCGCCACTTTTTCCGCGTGGCTATACGTCTTGTCGCTGCCTTCGAGCAGGATCTCCAGCGAACCCAGACGGTCCACGCCCTTGAGGCGCTCGGCCGTGCGGTTGTCGAACGGCACGCCCAGTTCATCGGCCAGTCGTTTCCATGCCGCCAGATGCACGACGGCGGTATCGGCAATCACGCCATCGAGGTCGAAGATCACCGCCTTGAGGTCATCGTGCGATGCGCTGCTGTCTGCACGGGGCAGCGACAGGGTTTCGCCGGCACGCAAGGTGTATTCGATACCGTCGTGATAGAAGGTCAACAGATCGCCGCGACCGAGCGTGTAATGGACGCCTTCGCCGCTGACGTTCACGCGCAACTGCGCGTTGCCCCAACGTACGCCGAACCGGTACCCGTTCCATGCCACGGGCAGTCGCGGGCTGAGCGCAGGCTTGCCATCGATGACGCGCAAGCCGCCAAAGCCCCAGCTGAAAGTAAGCCAGCTACCGGCCATCGCCGCCATGTGGATGCCGTGCGCGGCGTTGCCGTGGGAGTCGTCCAGATCCACGCGCAGCGTATCGATGAAGTAGCGATACGCCTTGCCGGTCTGGCCCACTTCCGCCGCTACCACGCCGAACGTCGATGCGGACAAGGTGGAGTCGTGGATGGTGACGCCCTCGTAGTATTCGAGGTTGCGGCGTTTGGCGTCGCGGTCGACGTTCTCGCCGGCGAGCATCAAGGCGAGCACGGTATCGGCCTGCTTGCATACCTGATGGCGGTAAATGGTCATCGGATGCAGGCGCAGCAATAGCGGCTTCTTTACCTCTTCGGCGCGCACATGCAGGCGCGGCAATTCGAGGAAGTTGTCGTCCTGCGGAAAGATGCCCAGTTGCTCGTCCACCGGCAGATACATCACGTCGGCGGCGCGGCGCCACTGTGCGATTTCGTCTTCGCCCAAGCCGATCCGTTTGCACAGCTGTGCATACTGCACCGGCGCGACACCGGCCATCCACACGGCGGTGGCGGCGGCATCGTTCAGATGCTTCTGCGCCATGCGATTGGTGTAATGGTTGTTGTGCACCAGCGCGGAGTATTCGTCCGGCCCGGTCACTTCATGGATGCAGAACGCCCCGCCGCGGCGCGGGTTGAAGTGGCCGATATCCAGCCAGATACGCGCGGTTTCGAACAGCATCTCCGCGCCGCAATCGCGCAGGAAATCGAGATCACCGCTGGCGTCGACATACAGGCGAATCGCCCATGCGACCGCTGCATTGATGTGGTACTGCGCCGAGCCGCCAGGAAAATACGCCGAACATTCGTCACCGCTGATCGTGCGCCAGGCATACAGCGCACCGTGCGGATGGTTGAGTTCGCGCGCATGCAGGCGCGAACGTTCCAGCGTGCGATACCGGTAGCTCAGCATGCTGCGTGCAAGCGCAGGCGAGAGCGTCGCCAGCACCGGCAGCATGAAGATTTCCGCGTCCCAGAAATAATGGCCCTCATAGCCTTCGCCGGTCAGGCCCTTGGCCGCGGTGCTGCCGCTGCCGTCGCGCGAGCTGGACTGGAACACATGGAACAGGTTGAAGCGCAACGCCTGCTCGCTTTGCGGATCGCCATCGATGGCGATGTCGGCGTCCTGCCATAAACGCTCCAGCTGCGTGGTCTGTCGTGCGAGCAGGGTGGCGAAGCCTGTTTGCATGCCACGCTGCAGTGCTGCCTCGGCGCGTGCAAACAGTTCGGCGTGCGGCTCGCAATCGGCCGGACGCGTCCAGGCGTACGCGGCGTATTTTTCGATAGCGACACTGCTCCCCGGATGCAGCGTGCCGTCGTATATCTGCATGACGCCGTGGGGCACCAAGGCCGCATGACGGAACGCCAGACTGTCGTCCAGCAGGGTATGGCCCTGTGCGCAGATCGTGCGGATGTCGCTGTGCGTGGTTTGTTGCCCGACCCAGGCCAGGGTTTCTTCGGCGAAGGTATCGGTATTGCTCAGGCCGCCGTCGAGACGGGTACCGATACGTGGATCGTGTCCCTGTTCGACCGCGTCGCGCGCGGTGCTGATGGCCGACTCGAGCGTGATCGGGCCGTCATAGTCGACCGAACTCACCCGATAGCGGATCGCCAGCAGGCCGGGCTCGTCCAGACAGACGATCCTTTCGGCGACGATGTCGAGTGTGAAGCCCTCCGGCGAGCGCCAGCGCAGGTGGCGGCGATAGGTTCCCGAGCGCAGGTCCAGCGAGCGGGAGAAATCCAGCCATTCGCCGTCTTCAAGCCGCACCGGGGTATCACCCAGACGCAGGTGGATACGGGTCGCGTCGGCGGCCGGAACGCGGGTGTCGGTGTGCGCGGCGAAGCCCGGGAAGCGTTCGTGGTACTCGATCGGGGTGCGTTCCCACACGCCGGCCAGGAAACTGCCCTGGGTCGGGCTGTCACCTTCCTCCAGGCCGCCGCGCACGCCCAGGGAGCCATTGGAAAGCGCAAACAGGCTCTCGTCCTGGGCAAAGCTGCCCGGGTCGTTGAAGCGACGGGTCAGCACCCAGGGATCGGTTGGCGTGGTGCTGGACGGTACCTGCGCCGTGGCTTTGGCCGGCACCGAGTCATGGTGTTCCAACGGAAATCCCCTTTTTGGTCGTGCTGTGTCTGGTCGCGATCCGGCGGATGGGGCGACTTATTGCGGATCGCTTCCCCGGCGCGGCGGGAGCATTACAGCAAATGATATCGATATCAAGATATCGATATCATTTGCTGTGGCGCAGCATTTTCTTATGTTTTACGGGGGGTTAGCTTTGGATGAGGCTGCTCGTGAAGGAATTCACTCACTTAGCCGCCAAAGCGCATACAAGGGTGAAGGTTCCACCGCCGGTATTTGTAGGGCACCATCAGCACAGGATTCATGGGGTCTGGTCTTGAGCGGCAAACACGGGAAAACACCAGCGCGGGACACGCTACCTGCCAACCTGACCATGGCCGATCTGGCTCGGTTGGCGGGGGTTTCCAAGATCACCGTATCGCGCGCACTCAGCGACAGTCCGCTGGTCAACCGCGAAACGCGCGATCGCCTCCAGGCGCTGGCCAGGGAGCACGGCTACAAACTCAATGTCAGCGCGCGCAACCTCCGTCTCCGCCGCAGCTACACGGTGGCGGTCATCGTGGAGATGAAGCCGAGCCACGACCGCACCATGTTCGATCCGTATCCGTTGGTGCTGCTGGGCGGCATCTCGCAAGAGCTCACCGCCGCCGGTTACAGCGTCTTGCTGACCACGCGCCAGGGCGCTACCGCGGCGGCGGTGCAGGCCGCCGACGGCATGATCCTGCTTGGGCAAGGTGTGCGGCAGGATGCGGTGCGCCGCTTCGACAAGCTGGGCCTGCCGATGGTGGTGTGGGGTGCGCAGGCCGAGCACGATGAACACACCGTAGTCGGCAGCGATAACCGCGAGGGCGGCGCTGTCGTGGCCAGGCATTTTGTCGGCCAGGGTCGCCGCAATCCGGTATTTATCGGCAACCCCGGGCATCTGGAAATCTTCGAGCGCCTGACTGGCTTTGTCGATGAATTGGGATTGCATGGCATCAAGCCGCTGCTGATCCGTCGCGATGAGTTCACCGTCGCCTCGGGTATCGACGCGATCGAATCGCTCGCTGCGCGCGACGTTTCGTTCGATGCGGTGTTTGCCTGCAGCGACTTGTTGGCGATGGGGGCGATTCGTGCGCTGGAGGCATTGGGGCGCAAGGTGCCCCATGACGTCGCGGTCGTCGGCTACGACGACATGCCGCTCGCGGCGAGCTTCATGCCGCCGTTGAGTTCGGTGCGTCAGGATTGGCAGGAAGGCGGCACGCTGCTGGCGCGCAAGGTGTTGGGGTTGATCCAGGGCGAGACGGTGCAGTCAGAAGTTTTGCCCGTGGAGTTGGTGGTGCGCGCTACGTGAGAGCGCCCCTTCACCCCGGCCCTTTGCGAGGTGTAACCCATGTCCCCGAACACCTGTTACCTATGTCTCCGGTCCATGCACTTTGCCGGGGGAGAGGGTTGGGGTGAGGGGCGCTCTTACGCCTCGGCTTCCACATTCTTCCCCTTATACGACGGCGTCAGCACCAGCCGAAAACAGCTGCCACCACCCGCTACGCGTACGTACTCCAGCGACGCCTGATTGGCCTCACTCATCTGCCTGGCCAGATACAGCCCAAGCCCCGTGCCGTATTCGTGCGTCGTGTAAAACGGCTCGAAAATCTGTGCCGCCACTTTCGGTGCGATACCCGGACCGCGATCGATCACTTCGAGAATCGGCACGCCATGTTCGCCGTGTCGCGCTACGACCATTACACGCGCCGGCTGGCCCGGCATGCGGCCATAGCGCAACGCGTTCTGCACCAGGTTCCACACTACCTGTTGCAATTGCTGCGGGTCGGCCAGCGCGGCGACCGGCTCATTGCCGGCGATCACGCGCAGCGAGTCTTCGCCCAGGTCGTTGCCTTGGCGATATTCCTCGACAAAACCGAGCGCCCAGCGGCCGAGATCCAGCGTTTCCGGGCGGGAGCGTTCGCGCCGCGATAGCTGCAGAATGTTTTCGATGATCTCGTTCAGGCGCACGCAGTGGTTGTTGATGATCTCCACCATGCGCTGATCGGTGCCATTGAGGTCGGTCGACTCGGCAAGCAACTGTGCGGAGTAGCGGATCGCCGCCAACGGATTGCGAATTTCATGCGCGATCGATGCGGACAGGCGGCCCAGCGAACTGAGCGTGAGCTCTTCGGCGCGACGCGACACCAGCGACGTGTCGTCGAGGAAGATCAGCACGTGCGAGTCGTCGTTGGGCGCCAGACGCGTAAAGCGCGGCACCACCTCGGGCACCCCATCAGCCAACTGGGTTGAGGTCTCGTCGAGCTTGCCGGAGGTCATCCAGTGATACAGGCGACGCGACAATTCGGGCGCGAGGCGGCCCAGGTCGCGCTGATCGGCGGAAGGGTTGCCCAGCAGCATCCACGCCGATTCGTTGATCTGGTGGATGCGGTTGGCATCGTCGACCAGCAGCACGCCGGTCTTCATGCGACGAATGATCAGTTCGTTCACTTGCGACAGGTTGGCCAGGTCGATGCTGCGTTGCTCGGCCAGCGCCTCGGTCGCGCGCATCTGCCGACTCAGGACATGGCAGAGCAGCGTACTGGCGAAATAGGCCAGGCCGAACAGCCCCGATTCGAGCAGCTCGCGGTCCATATTGGCGTCGGCACTGGGCAGTTCCACCGCCGAATGGCCGAGGATGCCCAGGGTGGCCAGCGCGGCGAAGAACAGCGACAGGCGCAGCGGCAGGATCAATGCACCGGCGCTCAGGTTCACCGCCAGCATCATGGCGATGCCGATGCGGGCGTCGTGCATGGACGTCACCGCCAGGACGGCGGCGACGATATCCACGACCAGGGTGCCCGAGACCACCAGACGGCTGCGCTGCGTGCCCCGACGGGTCAGGAGCAGTACCACGATCGTAAACAGCAGGAAGACCAGCGCTACGTCGCGGGCGAAGCCCACATCGTTGAGCTTGGGCCAGCCCAGGCCGGGTGGGCTGAACGCCAGCCCGACGTAGATGAACGCCTGTACCAGCCGGAAATAGTTGAGAAACGACAGTTCGTGGCGGATCGCCTCGGTGGCCTGGCGGGGTGCGGACGGGACAGGCGGTGCGGTGGATGACACCAGGGCGGCACTCGATGGCGTGGGCGATGCGCTCAGTATAGGAATGGGGCGGGGGAACAGGGAACGGGGGATGGGGAACTGCGGGTTGCGCCACCTTTTAGCTCGTGGCTCTGAGCGGGGAAGTCACGGAATCGGTAGGGATTTTGTTCGCCAGGGCCGGGTTGCCGCCCGTTGCACCGCAACAACCCTTTGCCATCGACCCCCGCTTCCGCGAAAATACCTGGCCGTATTGCGCGGTTTTTCGTCATGCGAAGGCATGACGGCAGCGCACTGCATGCCGGCAGCGCGTTGTAGTACCGCCGTCCGCTTTCCTCACCCATGCCGGTGGATCGGCATGCGGTTTTCACTGTTTCCCCCGTTCGCTCGAGGTATCGAATGAATTTCCACGAGTACCAGGCTAAAGAACTGTTCGCGCAGTACGGCATTGCCGTGCCGCCGGGCAAGGTTGCCAACTCTCCCGACGCCGCTGTCGACGCCGCCAAGCACCTTGGTGGCACGCAGTGGATGGTTAAGGCTCAGATCCACGCAGGCGGCCGCGGCAAGGCCGGCGGCGTCAAGTTCTGCAAGAGCTTCGATGATGTCCGCGCTGCCGCCAAGGGCATGCTGGGCACCAACATGGAAACCTACCAGTCCGCCGGCCGTGCGCTGCCGGTGAACCTGGTCCTGGTCACCGATGCCACCAACATCGCCAAGGAGCTGTACCTGTCGATCCTGGTCGATCGCGACACCAAGTCGGTGTCGTTCATTGCCTCCAAGCACGGCGGCGTGGACATCGAACAGGTCGCCAAGGACACGCCCGAAGACATCCACACCATCGTGGTGGACTTCGTCGAAGGCCTGCAGCCTTACCAGTGCCGTCAGCTCGGCTTCGCGATGGATCTCAATCCGAAGCAGGTCACTCAGCTGACCAAGATCATGCTGGGCCTGTACAAGCTGTTCAACGAGAAGGACCTCGCGCTGGTCGAGCTGAACCCGCTGGCGATCCTCGAAGACGGCAACCTCGCCGCCCTCGACGGCAAGGTCAATTCCGACGACAACGCCGAGTTCCGTCATTCCGACCTGGCCGCCATGCGCGACCTGACCCAGGAAGACGCGGCCGAAGCGGCTGCCGTGCAGTACAACCTCAACTACGTCACGATGGACGGCACCATCGGCTGCATGGTCAACGGCGCAGGCCTGGCCATGGCCACGATGGACGTGATCAAGCTGGCGGGCGGTGAGCCGGCCAACTTCCTCGACGTTGGTGGCGGCGCCACCAAGGAGCGCGTGACCGAGGCGTTCAAGCTGATCACCTCGTCCGACAAGGTGAAGGCCATCCTGGTCAACATCTTCGGCGGCATCGTCCGCTGCGACATGATCGCCGAAGGCATCATCGCCGCGGTCAAGGAAGTGGGTCTGAAGATTCCGGTGGTGGTGCGCCTGCAGGGCACCAATGTCGAACAGGGTCGCGAACTCCTGGCCAACTCCGGCCTGGCGATCACGCCGGCCGACGATCTCAACGACGCGGCGCAAAAAGCCGTGGCCGCCGCGAAGTGAGGAGCATCCAAGCATGAGCGTTCTCGTTAACAAAGACACCAAGGTGATCGTGCAGGGCTTTACCGGCCAGCAGGGCACCTTCCACGCGCAGCAGGCGCTGGATTACGGCACCAAGGTTGTCGGTGGCGTAACCCCGGGCAAGGGCGGCAGCCAGCATATCGGCCTGCCGGTCTTCAACTCGGTTGCTGACGCCGTGGACGAAACCGGCGCCGATGCGTCGGTGATCTTCGTGCCGCCGCCGTTCGCGGCCGACTCGATCCTCGAAGCGATCGACGCGGGTATCCGCGTGATCGTCGCGATCACCGAGGGCATCCCGGTGCTGGACATGCTGCGCGTCAAGAACGTGCTGGCGCAGCATCCGGAAACCGTGCTGATCGGGCCGAACTGCCCCGGCATCATCACCCCGGGCGAGTGCAAGATCGGCATCATGCCGGGTCACATCCACCTGCCGGGCAAGGTCGGTATCGTGTCGCGTTCGGGCACGCTGACCTATGAAGCCGTGTTCCAGACCACCAACGAAGGCCTGGGCCAGTCGACCTGTATCGGTATCGGCGGCGACCCGATCAACGGCCTGAGCTTCATCGACTGCCTGAAGATGTTCCAGGACGATCCGCAGACCGAAGGCATCATCATGGTCGGCGAAATCGGCGGCAGCGCCGAAGAAGACGCCGCCGAGTTCATCGGCGAGTACGTCAAGAAGCCGGTCGTGTCGTTCATCGCCGGTGCCTCGGCCCCGGCCGGCAAGCGCATGGGCCATGCCGGTGCGATCATCTCCGGTGGCAAGGGCACCGCTGCGGCGAAGTTTGCCGCGCTGGAAAAGGCCGGCGTCACCACGGTGAAGTCGCCTGCCGATCTGGGCAAGACGCTCGCCAAGCTGATGAAGTAAGCATCGTCTGTCGATGATGAAAAAGGCCGCGATATGTCGCGGCCTTTTTTTTGGCAATGCTTAATCCAGCGGGATGACGGCTTTGGCGTAGGCGGACATGGCTGTCGCGCGTTCGCGCCATAGCCTGGCCATATCCGCCGTTTCCGCGTTTCCACGCGGCAAGCCGTGCTCGTCGGTCAGGAGCGGGCTCGAGTAATAGGCCGTACTGTTCCCGCAGAGCGCGCTGCGCGATTTGCCATTGTCGTAACCGAACTGATAGCTTTTCTGCCCGGTATTGCAGTGACTGCCACCGACGTTGTGAGCGACCTCATGGCGGAAAGCGCCGGGCGCATTCACGTGCTGGATGCTGAAGCGTCCTGGCACAAAAGCCCACCCCGACGCGGTACTGCCGCCGGTTCCGCCGTTGAAAAAGCCGGCAACAAGGTCCGGGCTGTATTGCTTCATGCCATTGGCGAACAGCTTGGACAGTTGGTTCAGTGTCCCGTTGGTTCCTGTGTTGATTGGATAGTCATGCTCGATGATCTCGATACCCACGAGGCGTAGTCGCGCGTTGGTTACATTCGAGTTGCGCAATCTCAGATTTACCGATTCGACTTGTCCGAGCGCGTAAGCCATGGGGTCGCCGACGCGGTCCGCGGCGGATCTGGAGAAACCTGCCAGCAGATCGATGATCGCAACCCCGTTACTGTCCACGTCGCCCGTTGCCAGAGAGGTCTTTACCGATAGAGATTCCGGTTGCTCCAGCGTGTCCGTCTTCATGTAGTCATTCGCCGGCTCTTCAATGAACGTTTGTGAGCCGTCAGCGTCGCCAACGACAGTGCCCCGCCCATGCGATGTGTCGACCAGCGCCACGAAGCTGCCGTCCTCCTTCCTGACGACAATGAGTGAGCCGTCATCTTCGCCGGAGGCACTTAGAAGCTTTGCACTTTCTATCCGGTAATCTAGATATTGCTGCGTTGCTACCACACCTGCTGGAGCGTGATCGGACAGCATGGGTGAATTCATGAGCTTTCTGTCGACTCGCAGCGCATCGGCACGCAGGAAATGCCCCTTGAGGTCCTGGGCATGACTTTGCTGCGGAGATATCGAAGCGAGGCTGGCAAGTGAAAGGGTGGCGACCGAGCAGAGCATCTTGCGCATGTGGAGACTCCGTTTTTTTGGAGCTTGTATGCTGCTTCTTATGGTGCGATTGCGTTGTAAGGCAAATTAGATTGCCTGTGAGCGATTCAGTCAGCCGCGTTTGAAAGGGAACGACCGCCGCAAGAGAGCGCCACATCCGACAAAGCCTGGATCAATACCTTTCAGGCTTGCGTAGCGTGGTTGCGGCAGCTCGTTGCAATGCGTTACTGATCCAGCCTAATGTTTCCGCACGGATCGACCAATGCTGCCAATACAGCGGCACGTCCAGCCAGCGGCGTGGGGCAAGTACGCGCAGCGTTCCGGATGCGAGACGTTCGCGGGCCATGGATTCGGGCGCCATCGCCCAGCCGAGGCCCATCGCGGCGGCATCGACGAAAGCGGTGGACGACGGCAGATAGTGCATCGGCGGAGTTACTGACGCGTGCGTCACGCTACGGATGAAACGGCTTTGCAGTTCATCTTTGCGGTTGAATACCAGCATCGGCGCAGCATTCAGCGCGGCGGCATCGAGTTTCTTGCCGATATGGCGCTCGACGAATTGGGGTGATGCCACCGGCAAATATCGCATGATGCCAAGCGGCTGCACGCTGCAGCCCTGTATGGGATGGGCGTCGGCGGTGACTGCGCCTAGCACCGCGCCTTCACGCAGCAGGTTGGTGGAATGGTCCTGGTCTTCGACGTGTACGTCGAACAGCAAGCCGTGCTGCTTGTGCAGGTCGGCAAGTGCGTCGAGAAACCAGGTTGCCAGGGAGTCGGCATTCACGGCGATCGCGATGGTGGTCGTTGGGACTTCATGTTGCTGCATGCCGAAATCGTTCAGCGCTTCGGTCTCCAGCAGACGCATTTGCTGCAGGCTGCGTAGCAGTCGCTTGCCGGCATCGGTGGCGCGGCAAGGCGACTGGCGCAGCACCAGAATCTGACCCAGGCGATCTTCCAGCGCCTTGATGCGTTGGGATATGGCCGATGGGGTCAGCGACAGGCGCAGCGCGGCGCGCTCGAAACTGCCCTCGTCCAGCACGGCGGCAAGGGCGGTCAGCTGAGGGTGGATCAGGCTCATGGCGGTTGCCCGTAGATTAATAAAACTAATCTTATGTAAGAAAAATGAGTTTTACTAAATCGGGTGCTTCCCAGAAAGTGGCGTCTTGCCCGCTGGAACTCCCTATGTCCCTCAATGCCTATTTCGCCGGCCTCGGTGCCGGCGCCGGCCTGATCGTTGCGATCGGCGCACAGAATGCGTTCGTGTTGCGGCAGGGTCTGCAGCGTCAGTACGTGGCCGCCGTGGTCCTGATATGTGTCGTGGCCGATGCGACCCTGATCCTCGCGGGTGTCTCGGGCATGGGGCTGGCCATCAAGCAGCAGCCCGCCTTGCTGCAATGGCTGAGGTATGTGGGCGCGGCGTTTCTTGCCGTCTATGGCCTGATGGCCGCGCGCCGGGCATGGCAAGGGGAAAGCGGCTTGCGGCCAGCCGACGCGGGAGCGGCCAGTTTGGGTCGTGTGCTGTTGGCCTGTCTGGCGTTTACCCTGCTCAACCCGCACGTGTACCTCGATACGGTGGTGTTGCTGGGGAGTCTGTCGACGCATTACGTCGACGGCGGCAACTGGCGCTTCGCCTGGGGCGCCTGTACCGCGAGCCTGCTGTGGTTTTCGGCGCTTGGTTTCGGGGCACGCATGCTGTTGCCGATGTTTCGCGCACCCCATGCCTGGCGGGTGTTCGATATCCTGGTCGCGTTGCTCATGTTCGGATTGGCCGCGTTGTTACTGGTGCAGCCGCTGGCCTGATACAAGGCGGCGTGGCATCGGGTGCGGGCCTTGCAAAAAACCGATGCGCTACCATTGATGGCTCCAGTCCCGACACGCAAGAAACCATCCATGACTGCTCTACGCCTGGCGCTGGCCCAATTCGATTTTCCGGTCGGCGCGGTAGCCGCCAATGCCGCCAAGGTGCGTGAATTATTGGCCCAGGCGCGAGCAGGCAAGGCCTCGCTGGTGGCGTTTCCGGAGCTGACACTGAGCGGCTATCCGCCCGAGGATCTGCTGTTGCGGCCGAGCTTCCTGGCTGCTTGTGAGAACGAGCTGCAGGCGCTGGCGAAAGAAACCGATGGCGTTGCCGCGGTAGTGGGTCACCCACATAGCGAGGGCGAGGTCTATAACGCAGCCTCGTTGCTGCGTCACGGCCGGGTCGAGGCGACGACGCACAAGCAGGCGCTGCCCAACTACGGCGTATTCGACGACAAGCGCTATTTCCGTCCCGGCCACGAAAGCATGGTGGCGACGATCCACGGCGTGCACGTGGGCGTGCTGATCTGCGAAGACGTCTGGCAAGCCGAGCCGGCTGCCATGGCCGCCGCGGCCGGCGCCGAACTGATCGTAGTGATCAACGCGTCGCCCTGGGACAGCGCCAAGCAGCAGGCCCGCGAAGCGGTATTGACCGAGCGCGCGAGGGAAACCGGCTGCGCCTTCGTTTACCTCAACACGGTCGGTGGCCAGGACGAGGTGGTCTATGACGGCGGATCGTTGTTGGTCAATGCCGACGGCAGCATCGCCGCGCGCACGCCGACCTTTACCGATACCTTGCTGTGGGCCGAATTCGATCCGCAAACGCGCAGCCTGACCGCACACGACTGGTCGCCCGCGGATCAGCCGCCCGCCGAAAGCACGCTTTACCGGGCACTGGTGCGCGGTATTCGCGACTACATCGACAAGAACGGTTTCGGTGGCGTCCTGCTCGGTCTCTCCGGCGGCATCGACTCGGCGTTGACCCTGGCCCTGGCGGTCGATGCACTTGGCCCCGATCGCGTCACTGCGGTGATGATGCCTTCGCGCTACACCTCGCAGCTATCGCTCGACGGCGCGCGCATCCAGGCCGAGAAGCTCGGCGTGGCCTATCACGTGATCTCGATCGAAGAGACCTACGAGTCCTTCGTCAGCGCGCTGACCCCGGCTTTCGCAGGCAAGGGGCCGGATATCACTGAGGAAAACCTGCAGTCGCGGACCCGTGGCGTGATGCTGATGGCCTTGTCCAACAAGCATGGCCGCCTGCTGCTGGCCACGGGTAACAAGAGCGAGATGGCGGTCGGCTACGCGACCTTGTATGGCGATATGTGCGGAGCCTATGCGCCGCTCAAGGATGTCTACAAGACGGTGGTCTATCGGCTGTCGCAGTGGCGCAACAGCGTGGAAGGCGAGGGCGGCTGGGCCATTCCGCCGGCCGTGATCGAGCGTCCGCCGTCGGCGGAATTGCGCGACAACCAGACCGACCAGGATTCGCTGCCGCCCTATGACGTGCTCGACGCGATCCTTACCCATTTCATCGAAGACGAAGAGTCGCAGGCCGAGATCGCGGCGCGTGGCTACGATCCGGAAACGGTTCGCCGCGTCGTGCGCCTGGTGCTGATCAACGAATTCAAGCGCCGCCAATCCGCCCCTGGTCCGCGCGTTACGACGCGTGCCTTCGGTCGCGAACGTCGCTATCCGATCACATCGGGTTGGCGATGATGGGAGAGGGCAACGCGACCGCGCTGTTTTTCTCTCTCACGCCTCACTCCTGACAACTCGCTCCTAAAAAGCACTTGACGCCACACGCACATTCTTGAAATTATCCCCGACTCGTTTCGAGGAGTGCGCCAATGATTGCCATCGCCACGCACGCGTCCATCGTCATCGCCATCCGGCAGCTTGCCGTCTGCTAAGCCGTTTACCGGCTCAGCCTATCTCTGGTTGACGACTTCGTCCTGACGGACGCGTCTTTCTTGCGGTCTTCTTCCTGCGCTTAAGTGCGTGGGCGTGATTTGCGTCGTTCGGTTTCTTCGGAAATCGGAACGCGCCTGCAGAGTGCCTTACATCCATGACTACCCATAACCACATGGCATTGCGCCGTGTTGCTGCTTACCTGCGTGCCCGCATGGGTTCGCCCGATGACCGGCAACGTGTCGCATCATTTAGCTACCTGTTCGACGAGGCGAGCGCCGAGCCGGCGCGCAACTACGCCACGCCCGACGACAGCGCCGATCCTTGCGAGGCGGAGCTTGCCGCGTTGTGCGAAAGGTTCGACGCCCGGCAGCGTGTGCCGCGGCTGGAATATATCCACGATCTCGCACCGGCAGTCCTGCCCAGGCTGGTGGCTGCGGGCTTTACCTCATCGCCGCCGCTTGCCTTGATGACCTGTTCCCGTGGGAGCCTCACCATGGATGGTGATATCGAGGGACTGCAGTGGTCGCTTGCCGAAAACGATGCGGATCTCTACGCGGCGGCCGAAGTACAGAACCATGCCTACGGCGTGTCGGTCACCACGGCGGCCGATCTGCAGCGGTTGCGAGAGTTGCTGAAGAAGGGCGGTGCGGTAGCGCTCGTGCGTGCCCGCGATAGCGACACCGTATTGGGGGCGGGGCTGTTCACGCCGCCGCATGATGGCGTGACCGAGATCGCCGCCATCGGTGTCCATGCTTCGGCCAGGCGCCGAGGTATCGGTGCCGCCCTGGCAGCGTTGCTGGCCGACCACGCGCTCGTGCAAGGCATCGATCTGCCGTTCCTGATGTGCGAAGTGGCCAACGAGGACGGGGTCTATCGCCGGGCGGGATTCGAGCGTTTCGGTGAAGTCGTTTGTGCGTCGCGTTGATGGTGCTGGCCAGGCGTAGCCAGCAAGGTCACTCCACCAACAAAAAAGCCGGCAGTCTGACTGCCGGCTTTTTCTTTTGAAGCGTCACACCTGACGGGCTGTGTTGCGCTTAGTGATGTCCCGAGAACGGAATCATCTTGCGCAGGGTCGACGGCGGATGCGGCCACTTGGTATCGGTCAGATACGGGTGGTCGGGATAGTTGGCGGCCAGCACCTGGCGGGTCTGGTCGGCCAGGCCCTTCTGGTCGAGTGCGAGATAGCTGCGCGTGAGGATGGCCAGTGCATCGCCGGTCTGCGGCGACTGCTGGTAGTGCTCGATCACGTACTGGGCGCGGTTGGCCGAAGCGATATAGGCCTTGTTGCGCAGGTAGAACTCGGCCACGTTGATTTCGAACTGGGCCAGCACGTTACGCAGGTAGATCATGCGCTGGCGCGCATCGGTGGCGTAGGCACTGTCCGGGAAACGGCGGGTCAGTTCGGAGAAATCGTCGAACGCCTGCAGGTTGTAGCCCTGGTCACGGCGGGTCTGGTTCTCGTCACGCTTGAGCAGACGCTCGATCGCGCCCGAGGTGCGGTCGAAATTGATCAGGCCACGCAGGTAGTAGGCGTAATCGACGTGCTTCTGGGTCGGATACGTCTTGATGAAGCGGTTGATAGTGGAATACGCATCATCCGGCTGGTTGTCCTTGTACTGCGCGTACGCCAGGTCCAGCTGGGCCTGCTCGTTGTAGTCGCCCGACGGGAAGCGCGCGATCAGGCGCTGGTAGGCCTTGACGGCGGCCGAGTAGTCGGCGTTCTCGAGCGAGTTATGCGCAGTCGTGTAGAGCTTTTCCACCGGCATGGTATCGATGTTGTCGCGCTTGTGGCGGAACATCGAGCAGCCGCTCATCGATACAGCGATGATGAGCGCAATAAAGAGTTTTAGAGCCGGCTTGGTTAGGCGCATGAGGTAGAATTTCTAGGTGTTGAACGGTGGATGATAGCTTATAGAGCCGAGACTCGGGACCCGGGACCCGAGCCCCGAAAGATCGCCAAGCGCAGCAAATACTTACGCGCAGGCCTCACTCATCGATGTCCTCAAGATCAGTCCACGGATTTTTCGCGAGTCTTTAAGTCCCGAACCCGAGTTCCGCCCCATGACCGCAGTGCGTCACGAAGCCATTGTCCCCTTGTCGGCCGCAGGTCGAAGATTCGACCAGGCCTTGGCCGAGATGTTCCCCGACTATTCCCGTTCCCGCCTGACCGGCTGGATCAAGGACGGTGCGGTAACCCTGGACGGTGCCAAGGCGCCGCCCCGCCAGCTCCTTCGCGGAGGCGAGAAAGTGCTGCTGGAGGCGGTATTGGCCGTCGAGGTCAGCTCCCAGCCCGAGGCCATCGACCTGGATATCGTCCATGAGGACGATTACCTGCTGGTGCTGAACAAGCCGGTCGGCCTGGTCGTGCACCCGGGCGCGGGCAATCCTGCCGGTACCGTGCTCAATGCCTTGCTGCATCACGATCCCAAGCTGGCCGAACTGCCGCGCGGGGGCATCGTGCACCGCCTGGACAAGGACACCTCCGGTCTGATGGTGGTCGCGCGCACCCTGGCGGCGCACACCGGCCTGGTCGACATGCTTTCGCGCCACGAGGTGGAGCGTCAGTACGAAGCCATTGTCGTCGGCACCATGGTGGCAGGCGGTACGGTCGATGCCGCGATTGGCCGCCACATGGGCGACCGCCTGCGTCAGGCCGTGCGCGACGAGGAAGACGGCAAGCATGCCGTCACCCATTACCGGTTGCGGGAGCGTTTCCGTGCCCACAGCCTGATCCAGTGCAGCCTGGAAACCGGCCGTACCCATCAGATCCGCGTGCATATGGCGCATATCGGCCATCCGCTGATCGGCGACCCGCTCTACGGCGGTGGCCTCAAACTGCCTAAAGGGGCGACGCCCGAACTGGTCGCGGCCTTGCGTGGATTCCGTCGTCAGGCCTTGCATGCCGAACGACTGGCGTTCGAGCATCCGGTGACGCACGAGCCGCTGTCGTTCAGTGCCGAGCGGCCGGCGGACCAGCAGTCCTTGATCGACGCGATGCGCCACGATCTGGCCGAGCACGGGCATAACGACTACTGATCGGCGGCGCATCGATGTTTCGGGGCCGACTGGCCTCTTGTGCGATGCTCCGCACCTTCCCCCTCACGACAAGCGCCCGTTCCATGACCGACGACGCCTGGCTCTTTCCCGATTGGCCCGCACCGCGCGCGGTACATGCCGCCGTGACCACGCGGCAGGGGCCGGGCGTGTCCGCCGCGCCGTTCGATCGCTTCAATCTGGGGCTGCGCAGTGGCGACAGCAGCGATGCTGTGTTCGCCAATCGCAGCGCATTGCGCGAAGTCCTGGGGTTGCCCGCCGCGCCGCGCTGGCTGCATCAGGTGCACGGCACCGCGGTGGCCGAACTGGGGCCGTTACCGAGCGAGCAGGAGCCGCAGGCGGATGCGGCCGTGTCGCATTTGCCGGGGACGGTGCTGGCCATTCTTACCGCCGATTGCCTGCCGGTGCTGTTTTGCAGCGGCGACGGGCGACAGATCGGTGCAGCGCATGCGGGCTGGAAAGGTCTGGCTGCCGGCGTGCTGGAAGCCACCGTGGAGCAGATGCAGATCGCGCCGCAACGTCTGCTTGCCTGGATCGGGCCGTGTATCGGCAAGGCATCGTATGAAATCGATGCGCCGGTACGGGAGGCGTTTGTCACCGGGGATGCGGCTGCGGAAGGCTATTTTGAAGCGACCCGGCCGGGCCATTGGTTGTGCGATATGGCCGGGTTGGCGCGCCATCGACTGCATAAGATCGGCGTGGAGCAGATCTATGGTGGCGGTTTCGATTCGCGCACCGACGAGCGGTTCTATTCGTATCGGCGCGATGGGGCAAAGAGCGGGCGGTTTGCCAGTTTGATCTGGCTGGGTGGTTAAGCGCGAGCGTCTCGGAAAGCCTCTCCTAATTCGTCATCCCGGCGCAGGCCGGGACCCAGTGGCTTCGGTTTTAGGTTTTCGCGTAAGAGCAAATGCTTGGTGACTCTCGCGGCAGCCGACCGCAAAGTCACTGGATCCCGGCCTGCGCCGGGACGACGAATAGGGAGAATGAGGTAATTCCAGCGGCGCTAAGCCGCCAGCGCATCCAAAAACGACTTCCGCCACGCGGTGAGATCGTGCTTCTGCAGTATCTCCATCATCGCGTGCCAGCGATTGCGCCGTTCCTTCAGCGGCATTTTCAACGCACGCTCCAGCGCATCCGTCACTTCCTCGGTATCGGCGGGATTGACCAGCAACGCCTGTGTCAGCTCCTCGGCCGCACCGGCAAAGCGCGACAACACCAGTACGCCGGGATCCTTCGGGTTCTGACTGGCCACGTACTCCTTCGCGACCAGGTTCATCCCGTCACGCAGCGGTGTGATCAAGCCCACGCGCGCGGTGCGGTAGTAGCCGCTCAACACGCTGTGCGGATAAGAATTATTGACGTAGCGCACCGGCACCCAGTCGGGTGCGGCATACAGGCCGTTGATATGCCCCGCGCTACGTTCCAGCTCGCGGCGAATCTGCCGGTACTCCGGCACGGTGGAGCGCGAAGGCGGAGCGATCTGCAGAAAGGTGACCTTGCGATGCAATTCCGGCGCTCGCTCGAGCAGGCGCTCATAAGCCTGAAAGCGTTCGGGCAATCCCTTGGAATAGTCCAGGCGGTCCACACCAATAATCAATGCACGATCGTCCAGGCTGGCACGCAACTGCCCGATTTCCTCTTCCTCGGCCAATGCGCGCTTGGCCATCTCGGCGACCTGATGGGTATCGATGCCGATGGGAAAGACGCCGGCGCGAAAGATATGGCCGTTGCTGGCGCGCATGCGATGGCCCGGGCGCATCACGGCGTGCGCTTCATGCAGGAAATAGTCTTCCAGTGCGCGCAGATCGCGTGCGGTGTGCAAGCCGATCAGATCGTAGCTGGACAAGGTTTCCAGCAGCTCGCGGTGCTGCGGCAGCGCAATCAGCAATCCCGCCGCAGGCAGTGGTGTATGCAAAAAGAAACCGATGCGGTTGCGCACGCCGCGCTCGCGCAGCATCGAGGCCAGGGGGATCAGGTGGTAGTCGTTGATCCAGATCATGTCGTTCGGCTCGATCAAATCGGCCAGCCGATCGGCGAACACGGTGTTGACGCGCAGATAGCCCGCCAGATGGCCACGGTTGTAGTCGACCAGATCGGGTCGATAGTGCAACAGCGGCCATAGCGTGCGATTGGCATAACCGTCGTAGAAGTGATCGTGGTCTTCCTTGGAAAGATCGATGGTGGCGTACTCCACCTCGCCGTCCTTCAAGTGATGCAGCTGCCCGGCGGTGTGTTTGGCTATCTTGCCGCTCCAGCCGAACCAGAGCCCGCCGCGCTCGCGCAACGCGTCACGCATGGCCGACGCCAGACCGCCGGTGGCGGTCTGATTGGGCAAGGCGACACGGTTGGATACGACGATCAGGCGATTCATGTTTTTTCCTGTGGCGAGGGGAGGATTCGGGCGGTGTGGCTACATCGCATCTTCCCAGCGACGGGAGAGGCGCATGGCGGCCTGGATCAGGCCCACCAGCGAATAGGTCTGCGGAAAGTTGCCCCACTGTTCGCCGCTCTGCGGCGCGATGTCTTCGGATAACAAGCCGAGCGGATTCAGGTGCGAGAGCATGTTTTCGAACATGGCGCGTGCCTGGTCGCGGCGGCCGGTGGCGGCGAGCGCTTCGATGTACCAGAACGTGCAGATGTTGAAGCTGGTTTCCGGTGCGCCGAAATCATCGGGCGCGATATAGCGGAAAAGGTAGTTGCCGCGGCCAAGCTCCTTGCCGATCGCATCCACGGTTGCTACGAAACGCGGATCGTCGGCCTTGAGAAAGCCGATGTCGGCCAGGAGCAGCAAGCTCGCATCCAGGCGTTCGCCATCGTAGGCATCGGCGAAATAGCCCTTTTCTTCATTCCATGTGCGCTCGACGATGCGCGCATGCAGCGCTACGGCCTCTTCGTGCCAGTAGCGCGCACGTTCATCCATGCCAAGCTCCGTGGCGATATGCGCCAGGCGATCGCATGCCGCCCAGCACATGGCTGCCGAATAGGTGTGTACGGAGCTGCGCCCGCGAAATTCCCACAGGCCGGCATCAGGCTGCTCGGCCATCTTCAAGGCCATATCGCCCATGCGTTCGAGGCGCGCAAAGGTGCGTCGATCGCCCTTGCTCTCAAGGCGTTGATCGAAGAACAGTTGCGCCGACGCCAATACCACCGAGCCGTAGACGTCGTTCTGCCGTTGCCTCCACGCGTCGTTGCCTACGCGCACCGGTCCCATGCCGCGGTAGCCGGCTAGACTGTCCACTTGTGTTTCGGGAAGCTCGTGTTCGAACAGGATGCCGAATACCGGACCTATCTCTCGCTCGTCATCGGCGGCAATCAGATTGAACACGTAGCGGATGTATTCCTCCATCGTGCGGGTAGCACCCAGACGGTTGAGTGCCCGCACGGTAAAGGCCGCGTCGCGCAACCAGCAGTAGCGGTAGTCCCAATTGCGTGCCGAGTCGGGCGACTCGGGGATCGAGGTGGTCAGCGCGGCGACGATCGCGCCGGTTGCCTCGTACTGGCACAGTTTCAAGGTGATGGCTGCGCGAATGACGTACTCCTGCCATTCGTAAGGTACCGAGAGATAGCGGACCCAGTCGCGCCAGTAGGCAAGCGTATTGTTCAGCGTGTGATGAATGAACTCCGCCGGGCTCTGCGTCAGCGTTTCGTCGGGGCCGAACACGAAATGTGCGCCGCGGTCCAGGCCGAACGGCAGGCCGCGCTCGATCAGCGGCGAGGCTACGTCCGAGGTGAGCCGCATCACCGTATTGCTCAGCATGTAGCGAATGTGATTGCTGCCGGACGTCGTCTGCGGCGCGCTGGCACCGTAATCGCACAGTGGCCGCAGCAGCACGCGGATGCGTGGCGAGCCGGCAATCGGCTGCACCCGGCGCGCGATGAGCACGGGATGATAAAAGCGCCCATGAGCACGATGACGTGGAGCGAAGTCGGTGATCTCGATCGCGCCACCGTGCTTATCGTACAGACGCGTCTGCAGCACCGCCGTATTAGGAAGATACTCCTGCTCGGCGCGGTCGAAATCTTCCAGCGCAATCGTCCAGTCACCACCTTCGCGTCGGGGTGACAGCAATGCGCAAAAGCTCGCGTCATCGTCAAAGCGGGGCAGGCAGCACCACACGATGCTGCCGTGCGCGTCGATCAATGCAGCAACGCTGCCATTGCCGATCACGCCCAGCGATAGATTCGCCTGGACGGCGCGAGCCGCTTCAGGAGCGGCTGTGTCGACGAGTTCCTCCGGGGTATTGGTCATCTAGCGTCGCTCCTAAGGCGTACAAGACACGGGCGAGCCAGGCTTGCACCGCGGTGGGACCGGACAAGGTGTATTGCGCCAGGCTGGGTTCGCGCTGGCCGACCCGAATGCTGATGCCGTTTTCCAGATTGGCGGTGGCGAAGCCGTGCTCGTCGGTGAAATCGTCGCCGACGTAGACCGGCATGCGCCCCTGGAACGGCGGCCGTGCCAGCAGCTCGGCCACGGCCTGTCCCTTGTCCATGCCGGCTGGCTTGAGTTCGATCACGTGGTGGCCCAGTTGCAGCTCGTAGTCGGGTAAATCCTTGAGCAGCGTTTCACTCGCCTCGCGCAACGCGCGCATGCCTGGATCACCGCTGCGGTCATGGAGTGCGATCGCTATACCTTTGTCTTCCAGCATGACCTGAGGAAACCGCGAAGCCATGCCATGGACTGCGTGGCGAAGGCGTTGCTGTTCGGCATGATCGAGTTCTATCTCGCGTTGGGCCCCATCGGCATGGCGTAGCTGCAAGCCATGTACACCGGCCATGGCCCAGGGCGGCGCGCCGAACAGGCGTTGAAGATCTTCGATCCGCCGGCCGCTGACCAGGGCGAGCGCACCGCCCAACGCGGTATGCAACTGCGACAACAGCGCCATCAGCGTCTTGCTGACATGGACCCGTTCGGGCCGATCGGCAAAGTCGATAAGGCTGCCGTCGACATCGAGAAACAGCGCCCAGGCTTCGTGGGCTACCGGCAGGGGCGGCGCCGGTAACGGCGTGGATGCGGGCATGAGGGGATTCGCTTGCACTATCACCTCATCGAGCGTAACAAAGCCGATGTGAAGGCGATCTTTCACCTAAACGAAAGCTTGCCGAATCGTGTCGATTACGCTTGAACCGTTAAGCTTTTGTCCATACATCCGTCCACAGTGGCGGCTTGCCGCCAAAACCTATTCATTTCAGCGGGGACCACTCCATGCGGATGGACAAACTTACTTCGCGCTTTCAGCAAGCGCTGGCCGACGCGCAATCACTTGCGGTCGGTCGTGACAACAATATGCTCGAGCCGATGCACGTCATGGCGGCGTTGCTGGATCAGCAGGGCGGATCGACGGCGCCTTTGCTGACGCAGGCTCAGGTGAATGTGCCGGCGCTGCGACAACGCGTCGCCGAGCAGCTCGAACGGCTGCCCAAGGTCAGCGGGCAGGAGGGCAATATTCATGTGGGCAACGAACTGACGCGTCTGCTCAACCTGACCGACAAACTGGCGCAGCAGCGTGGCGATCAATTCATCGCCAGTGAGCTGTTTGTGCTCGCAGCGCTCGAAGACAAGGGCGAGCTCGGTGCTGCGTTGAAAGCCGCCGGCGCCACCAAGGCGAACCTCGAAGCGGCCATCGACAAGCTTCGTGGCGGCGAAAAAGTGCAAAGCGAGAATGCCGAAGAGCAACGCCAGGCACTGGAAAAATATTGCGTCGACCTCACCGCGCGGGCGGAGAACGGCAAGCTCGACCCGGTGATCGGTCGCGACGAGGAAATCCGTCGCACGATTCAGGTCCTGCAGCGCCGTACCAAAAACAATCCCGTCCTGATCGGCGAGCCGGGTGTCGGCAAGACCGCCATCGTCGAAGGGCTGGCGCAGCGCATCATCAAGGGCGAGGTGCCCGAAGGCCTGCGTGACCGCCGTGTGCTCGCGCTGGATATGGGCGCGTTGATCGCGGGCGCGAAATTTCGCGGTGAGTTCGAAGAGCGTCTCAAGGCCGTGCTGAACGACCTGGCCAAGCAGGAAGGTCGCGTCATCCTGTTTATCGACGAGCTGCACACCATGGTCGGTGCGGGCAAGGCCGACGGCGCGATGGATGCCGGCAATATGCTCAAGCCCGCGCTGGCGCGTGGCGAGCTGCATTGCATCGGCGCCACCACGCTGGACGAATATCGCAAGTACATCGAGAAAGACGCCGCCCTGGAACGCCGTTTCCAGAAGGTCTACGTCGGCGAGCCGAGCGTGGAAGACACCATCGCCATCCTGCGCGGCCTGAAGGAGCGCTATGCCGTGCACCACGGCGTGGAAATTACCGATCCGGCGATCGTCGCTGCGGCCACGCTTTCCAACCGCTACATCACCGACCGTCAGTTGCCCGACAAGGCGATCGATCTGATGGACGAGGCAGCATCGCGCATTCGCATGGAGATCGACTCCAAGCCGGAAGAACTCGATCGGCTCGAGCGTCGTCTGATCCAGTTGAAGATCCAGCGAGAAATGCTGAAAAAAGAAAGTGACGAGGCGTCGAAAAAGCGTCTCGCCGATTTGGAAAGCGATATCGAAAAACTCGAGCGCGAGTTCTCCGATCTCAACGAGATATGGAAGTCCGAAAAGGCCGCGCTGCAGGGAGCGACCAAGGTCAAGGAGCAGATCGAGAAAGCTCGCGTGGAACTTGAAGCCGCGCAGCGTCACCAGGACTACGCGAAGATGAGCGAGATCCAGTACGGCCGGTTGCCGGAACTGGAGAAGCAGCTTGCCGCCGCGCAGGCCGCGGAAAAGCAGGACTTCAAGCTGGTACAGGATCGCGTTACCGAAGAGGAAATCGCCGAGGTCGTATCGCGCTGGACCGGGATTCCGGTGAGCAAGATGCTCGAAGGCGAGCGCGACAAGCTGTTGCAGATGGAGTCGGCGTTGCATCAGCGCGTGGTCGGCCAGGATGAAGCGGTGCGTGCGGTGTCCGATGCAATTCGCCGTGCGCGTGCAGGCCTGTCCGATCCCAATCGCCCTTACGGCTCGTTCCTGTTTCTTGGTCCTACGGGCGTGGGCAAGACCGAACTATGCAAGGCGCTGGCGGAGTTCCTGTTCGATACGCAGGATGCGATGGTGCGCATCGACATGAGCGAGTTCATGGAAAAGCATTCCGTGAGTCGCCTGATCGGTGCCCCTCCGGGTTATGTCGGTTACGAAGAGGGCGGGTATCTGACCGAAGCCGTGCGCCGTCGTCCCTACAGCGTGATTCTGCTGGACGAAGTGGAGAAGGCGCATCCGGATGTGTTCAATATCCTGTTGCAGGTGCTCGACGATGGTCGTCTGACCGACGGACAGGGTCGCACCGTCGACTTCCGCAACACCGTTATCGTGATGACCTCCAACCTGGGCTCGCAGATGATCCAGGAGCAGGCCGGCGATAGCGAAGCCGACTATATGCAGATGAAGGCGTCGGTACTGGCGGTGGTGCAGGCGCACTTCCGTCCCGAGTTCATCAACCGCCTGGACGAGCTGGTGGTGTTCCGTCCGCTGGACAAGAAGCAGATCAAGTCCATTGCAAAAATCCAGCTAATCTACCTGGAGAAGCGCCTGGCGGAACGTCAGTTGAAACTGGAGATATACGACAAGGCGCTGGAACTGCTGGGCAATGTCGGCTTCGATCCGGTGTATGGCGCGCGGCCGTTGAAGCGGGCGATCCAGCAGCAACTGGAGAACCCGCTGGCGAAGCAGATTCTTGAAGGGCGCTTCGAGGCCGGAAATACGATTGTGGTGGATGCCGAGGGCGGGCATCTGGTGTTCCACAAGGAAGCCTGATGCCAATGGGCCCCGACGTAAGTCGGGGCCTTTTTCTATCGCGGCTCGCTAAAACTATCCGCCCCATTCTCCATATGCCCGGCCATCCGTCGCGCCCATCCGCTGGCCTCGGCCACCGATACGCTCAAGTCATACCAGTTGGCAAAATCGCTCAGGTCCCAGCTGTCCACATGACTGCCATGCGCGCCAACCGAATAGATACGCACATCTTGTGACACATAGCCGTTGCGCACGGTGAACGTGCATGCGCTGCTGCCCGCATTGGTGAGCGTCAGTTGCACGCGGTTGTTGTCCGGGTCGTAGGCCAACGTGATCTCCGGCATGACGGCCGCACTGGCGACGCTTCCTTGCCATACGCGCAGAAAGCCGTTCGGCCCATGCGCTTCAAGCTGATAGATGCTGTTGGTATACGTCTTTGCGCTCCAATAGTCGGAGAGCGATTTGCCTGCCTCCACCGTGTAACGCCAGGGACCGTCGTTCCGATTGGCGGCGTACACCTGAAACACCGCACCCGCCGCGCCGGTGTTGTTGAACGCGAGTACATAGCGTCCATTCGATGTGCTGACGCTGCCCTGGATATCCATTTCATACGGCAACGCGCGTGCCGGTCGTGTTGCCGTCGATTCGGCTGTGGGCATCGACGGCGTGGAAGGAACGCTGGGTGACGGTAACGTCGAGCACTCGCTATCGGCTTGCCCCGGATAGCCGCTGGTGACCGGCAGGCTGGGCCAGGACGTGTTGCCGGAACTGAAATCGAACGCCGAAGTCAGGTCGCCGCAGACCGCGCGACGCCAAGCGCTGATGTTCGGCTCGGCGACCCCGAAACGGGTTTCGAGAAAACGCAGGACCGACGTGTGATCGAACACTTCCGAGCACACCCAGCCACCGCGCGACCACGGCGAAATCGCCATCATCGGCACGCGAAATCCCAGGCCGATCGGCTTGCCGCCAGTGATTTCGCCCGTGGTGCTGACAGTGGAGAGGCCGTTCGCCGACGAGGCCGGCGGCGTTGGCGGCGGTACGTGATCGAAGAAGCCGCCGTTCTCGTCGTAGTTGAGGATGAATACGGTCTTGGCATACACCGCCGGGTTGGCGACCAGCGCGGCCAGCAACTGCGCCGAGAGGTTCTCGCCATAGGCCGGTTTGTAGTTGGCGTGCTCGGAGAGATAGTCCGGCGCCACGATCCACGACACCTGCGGCAGGGTGTTGTTGGCGACGTCGTTGGCGAATGCAGTCACCAGATCGGGCACTGTCGCCATGCCGCGGTCGTACAGCGGTTGGCCGGCTTTGGCTTTTTTGAAGGGCGCAAACCAGGCCAATGCGTTGTCGTCGAAATTGTTGCTTTGCTGATAGACCTTCCAGCTAATGCCGGCGTTCTGCAGGCGCTCGGCATACGTGGTCCAGCTGAACCCGGCGCTCGGCTCGGTGTTGTCCAGCGTGGCTGCCTGGCCGACCGACAGTCCGTTGCTGCCGGTAAAGAAATGCAGCCGGTTCGGGTTGGTCTGGGTGAGCGTCGAGCAGAAATACTGGTCGCAGATGGTGAAGCTGTCGGCCAGTGCGTAGTAGAACGGCAAGTCGGCACGCTGGAAGTAACCCATGCCCAGACCGGCAGCGCGCGCGGTATTCCAGGCATCGAACTTGCCGCCGTTCCAGATCGCGGTGTCGACCGGATAGCTCATCGCCGGGGCGCTGATGCAGATACCGCTGGTGGTGCTGGTGTCCATGTGGAAGGGCAGCATGTAGCCCGTGCTGCTGCCGTCGGGCTGATGCCAGACATTCTGCTGACCACCTGGCAACGGCGCCGGCACGCGGTCGGCAAAGCCGCGGACCCCGGCCAGGCTGCCGAAGTAATGGTCGAACGCACGGTTCTCCTGCATGAAGATCACCACGTGCTGCACGTCGGTGATATCGCCATTGACCGTGGCGGCAGGGGTGGCCAGGGCCTGGCGGATGACCGGGGGCAGGGCGGACATGGCGGCCAGGCCACCGGCCGAGGCCGCGGTCATCTTCAGGAAGCGGCGTCGCCCGGTGTTGTCGGGCCTGATGTCATCGGGCCTGATGTCACTGGGCTTGATATCGTCGATCTGGCTCATGGGGGGCTCCGTGAGTGGCGTCGGCTATGCGGTCGGCGCTTAGGACAACTCACGGACGTTGCAGCCCGATGCCACTCACGGGTCAGTTTTTAGATAGTCGCCGGCCATGTGACGCGGGTTGTCCAGTCCCCCGCCGTTACACATTGCACTCACGGACCCATCGCGCTGCTGCTAAGATCGCCGCGCCTCAAGGTGACTGTCGGCAATGGAGCCGGCGGTTGAAACGGGAATTCGGTACGCCCTCGATGGGTCAAGCCGAAGCTGCCCCCGCAACGGTAGGCGAGCAAACGAACCGCAAACAGCCACTGTGCTCGATAGCATGGGAAGGCGCGGCTCGGGAGGGTAGATGCCCTCGCTCGCAAGCCCGGAGACCGGCCTTGGAGGTATCACCGGACAGGCGGCGGGCCTAGTCGGGGCCGCTGCGACTTGCCGGTACCTGCTCTCACGCTCCTGTCCCCATGCCATTGACGCCGCGCGGGTAGGCGCGGTCCAGGGAGCTAACGCTGTGCCAATCCGTTCTTCGACTTTCCGCCGCGCCGTGCTGGCGGCCGCCTTGCTTTCCGTGTTTTCCCCGGCCTTCGCGGACGATGCCGGCACCACCGATCTCAATCAGGTCGTGGTCACCGCGTCGCGCACCGCGCAGACGCAGGACCAGACCCTGGCGCCGGTCACGGTGATCGATCGCGCCGATATCGAGCGTCTGCAGCCGGCGTCGATCGTCGCCTTGCTGCAGGGCACGCCTGGCATCCAGCTATCGAACACCGGTGGCCAGGGCAAGCAGACCTCGGTGTATATGCGCGGTACCAATGCCGATCAGGTGCTGGTGCTGGTCGATGGCGTGAAGATCGGTTCGGCCTCGGCCGGCGTGGCCGCGCTGCAGGACATCCCGCTGGAGCAGATCGAGCGCATCGAAATCGTGCGCGGCCCGTTTTCCAGCCTGTACGGTTCCGAAGCGGTCGGCGGCGTCATCCAGATTTTCACCCGCCGCCCCGATGGCGCGTTCGTGCCGCATGCCAGCTTCGGCGTCGGCACCTACGACACGCTGAAGGGCTCACTGGGTGCGGCCGGCAAGCAGGGCGCCGGCTGGTACTCGATGGAGGTTTCGCACGACCAGACGCATGGCTTCAACGCCTGTCGCGGTCCCGGCGGCTGCTTCACCATCGAGCCGGATAACGACGGCTACAAGAACGACGCACTCACCTTGCAGGGTGGCTACAAGTTCAATGAGCAATGGGATGCCGACGCGCGCTTCTTCGAAGCTCGCGGTCGCAACGAATACGACGGTACTTTCAGCAACAGCGCCAAGACCGAGTCGCAGGTGGCGGGCGGCCGGGTGCATTACAAGCCGTCCGATCGGCTGACGCTGACCCTGGCCCTGGGGCAGAGCAAGGATTTCAGCAGCGATTATCTGGATAACGTCTACGTCGACACGTTCAATACCCGTCGCAAGCTCGGCTCGCTGCAGGCCGATATCAGTGCCGGCGGCGGCCTCTACAGCGTCGGCTTCGACGTGCAGCACGACAACATCCAAGGCAGCACCGAGTATGTCGTCGACCGGCGCACCGATCGCGGCGTCTTCGGCCAGTGGCAGCAGACTTTCGGCAGCCAGCAGTTGCAGGCCAGCGTGCGGCGCGACGATGACACGCAGTTCGGCGGCCGCAATACCGGCTCGCTGCTGTGGGGCTGGGACTTCACCCAGTCGCTGCGCCTGACGGCAAGCTACGGCACGGCGTTCCATGCGCCAACCTTCAACGAGCTGTACTACCCCGACTTCGGCAATGCGGACCTGAAGCCAGAGCGCTCGCGCAGCGGTGAGCTGGGCCTGCGCGGCACGCACGGCTGGGGCGGTTGGTCGTTGAATGCCTACGAGACCAAGATCAGCGACCTTATCGCGTTCACCGGCCCCAATTTCCTGCCGATCAACGTGGACCGCGCACGCATCCGCGGCGTGGAAGCTACAGCTCATACCGAACTGGTCGGCTGGACCGTGCAGGGCACGTTGAACTGGCTCGATCCGCGCGATGAGAGCAACGATTTCGATCACGGCAACCTGTTGCCGCGCCGTGCCAAGCAGACGGCACGTTTCGATCTGGACAAGAAGATCGGTGCGTTCAGCTTCGGCGGCAGCTATTTCGTCTCGGGCAAGCGCTTCGACGATACCGAGAACGACACTCGACTGGGCGGCTATTCGCTGACCGACCTGCGCGTGGCCTATGCGCTGGATCGCGATTGGCGTCTGCAGTTCAGTGCCAACAATATTTTCGACAAGCGTTACGAAACGGCAGCTTTCTTCAATCAGCCACGTCGCAACTACATGTTTACCGTGCGCTGGCAGCCGGCCCAGTAAGCGTCGCAAGTAACACGGCCAAGAGGTAACAGACGGTATGAAAGCACTCTCCCGAACGCATAACGCGATGATCCTGATCTTGCTGGTCGCCTGCATGATCGCTACGCGATTCAAGCATTTTGGAGATGCCATGCATCTGCCCGATGCCTCGATGGCCGTGTTGTTTATCGGCGGCATTTACCTGCGCCGGCACCTGGCGTTTGCCGGCTTTGTTACCTTGGCGGTGCTAGTGGACTGGGTGTCGGTCAGCTATGCCGGCGTGAGCGATTTCTGCGTCACGCCGGCCTATGCGTTCCTGCTGCCGGCCTATGCGGTGCTTTGGTACGGCGGGCGCGCCTGTGGTGCCGGACGTTCGTTCTTCGGCAGCCTGGCGTTCGGCTTTGTGGCGGCATGCTTGTCGTTTGCGATTTCCAACGGCGGTTTCTATTGGCTGGGTGGCCGCTACGCGAACCCGCATGTGGCTGAGTATGTCGCGCGGCTATGGCAGTGGGGGCCGCTGTTCGTACGTACTACCATGGCTTACATCGTTGTAGCTCAGTTAGTTCGCCTTGGGGTTGGTTATCTGGCGAAGGGTGGCGCGCTTGTCGCGACTGAAGTCGCTCCCACAGATAAGCACCCGGGCGGTCACTAATGGGAACCTCTGGTTTCTCTTATCCGTCATCCCGGCGGAGGCCGGGATCCAGTGTCTTGCGCTTCAACGCGCTAAAGACGCTGGGCCCGGCCTTCGCCGGGGCGACGATGAAAACTGAGGTCATTCGAGGTTCCCTTATGTCGAACGTATTGCCAATCAAGCAGACATCCACGCTGTGGATCGTCGGCATCGCGCTGGCGATCCTGATGACCTGCACACGCGGCCAGCATTTTGCCAGCGTGCATGCGCTGCCCAGCGCATCCTGGGCGGTGTTCTTCCTGGCGGGTGCCATGTTGCGACGCTGGTGGGTCTTCGCGTTGTTTTTCGCGCTGGCATCGGTGCTGGATTTTGGCAGCCTCGCTGCCGGCACGATCACCGACTGGTGCCTGAGCCCGGCTTATTGGGTACTGGTGCCGGCCTACGGCACGCTATGGGTATCCGGGTGCTTCTATGCCCGCTGGCATGAACTGCACTGGCGCAGTGTGCCGCGACTGGCTTTGGTGGTGCTGGTATCGGTGCTCTTCACTTATCTCATTTCCGGTGGCGGCTACTACATGCTCTCGGGGCATTACACGCCGACGTTTGCCGGCTTTGTGCCGCGCATCGCGCATTACTACCCGCATTGGCTGGGTGTGACGGCTGGCTACGTGGGCTTTGTGTTCGCGCTGCATGCAGTAATCGTCCTCGCCGCCGAACGCATGGCTGGATCACCGCGGAGCGCACGCGCATGATCGATAAAACCGAACGCGACGCCATGACCGCCGATGAGCGTTATCGCGAACGCATGCAGCGCAAGAAGGAACTGGTCGATCGCAAGATCGCCCGGGCGACCATCGAGCGTGGTGTATTGGTGGTCAATACCGGTAACGGCAAGGGCAAGAGTTCGTCGGGCTTTGGCATGCTGGCGCGCTCGCTGGGACATGGCTTTCGCTGCGGTGTCGTGCAGTTCATCAAGGGCAGCTTTTCGACCGGCGAAGAGGCTTTCTTTCGCCGCTTCGGCGAAGATCTCGATTACCACGTGATGGGCGAAGGATTCACCTGGGAAACCCAGGACAAGGCGCGTGATATCGCCGCGGCACAGGCTGCCTGGGATATCGCCGCGCGCATGCTTGGCGATGCGTCATACGACTTCGTGCTGCTCGACGAGTTGAATATCGCCCTGGTCAAGCAGTACGTCACGCTCGATCAACTGTTGCCGGCACTGGCTGCGCGCCCGCCGAATCAGCATGTCGTCATCACCGGGCGCGGCGCACCCGATGCCTTGATCGAGGTCGCCGACACCGTGACGGAGATGCGCGTGGTCAAGCACGCATTCGAAGCCGGCATCAAGGCGCAAAAAGGTATCGAGCTGTAACTATGAGTGAACATCGTTGCCCGGCCTTGCTGATCTCCGCGCCTGCCTCGGGGCAGGGCAAGACCAGTGTCACCGCGGCGCTGGCGCGTTGGCACCGGCGGCAGGGCCGCCGCGTAAGGGTATTCAAGACCGGCCCGGATTTTCTTGACCCGACCGTGCTGACGCGTGCCAGTGGTTCGCCGGTATACCAGCTCGATCTGTGGATGGGCGGAGAAGAAGACGTGCGTGCGCGGCTTTACGAGGCTGCTGGTGACGCCGACTTGATCCTGATCGAAGGCGTGATGGGGCTTTTTGATGGCAGTGCATCGAGCGCGGATCTCGCGATGAAGCTCGGCATCCCGGTGCTTGCGGTGATCGATGGCTCGGCGATGGCACAGACGTTCGGCGCGATCGCAACGGGCCTGGCGCGTTATCGTCCCGGCCTGCACGTCTATGGCGTCACCGCCAACCGCATCGGCAGCTCGTATCACGCGCAGTTGCTGGCCGAAAGCCTGCCGCCCGATCTCACCTGGCTGGGTGCGTTGCCGCGCGATCCCGCGCTGATGCTGCCCGAACGTCATCTCGGTCTGGTGGCTGCGGGTGAGCAGGGCGATATCGAGGCACGTCTGGATGCGTTGGCGGATGCCTGGGCAACGTATGCGAAGGAAGTACTGCCTGCGCCGGTGGGTTTCCCTGCCACCCATCGTTCGCCTTCGCCGCGCTTGCTGGAAGGAAAGCGCATTGCTGTAGCGCATGATGCGGCGTTTTGTTTTCTCTATCCGGCCAATCTCGATGTGCTGCGCGAGGGTGGTGCGGAGCTGGTGTTCTTCTCACCGATCGCGGGTGAGTCGCTGCCGGCGTGCGATGCGGTGTGGCTGCCGGGCGGCTATCCGGAATTGCATCTGGCGGCGCTCGCGCGTCACGTGAGGCTTCGCGATGCGTTGCATGCTCATGTCGAAGACGGCAAGCCGCTGCTCACCGAATGTGGCGGCATGTTGTATGCGCTCGATACCTTGACCGATCGCGATGGCGTGACCTATCCCATGGCCGGCCTGCTGCAAGGCCATGCGGTCATGCAGGCGCGCCTGAGCGGCCTGGGCATGCAATCGGTCGAGTTGCCCGAAGGGACACTGCGTGGACATACCTTCCATTACGCCAAGGCGGAGATCACCACGTCGCCGTTGGCGTTGACGGTCAACCCGGATAAAGGCCCCAGTCGCGAGGGTGTGTATCGGCGCCAACGCATGACCGCGAGTTTCATGCACCTTTATTTTCCTTCCGATCCCGCCGCGGCCATGCGTTTGTTCCTGCCATGATCGCGCTGGCCATGCTGGTTGCGGTGCTCCTGGATCTTGCGCTGGGCGAGCCGCGACGCCTGCATCCGCTGGTGCTGTTCGGTCGGCTGGCGACCTTCAACGAACATGCGCTATATGGCGACGGCCGCTTCAAGGGCATCGCTGCATGGTGTGCATCGGTCTTGCCGCCGGTGCTGCTGACTTGGCTGATCGCGCATTTTTTGGTGATGTATTCGCCCTGGGCCTGCTCGGCCTTTGGTGCGCTGCTGCTGTATCTGGCGATCGGCTATCGCAGTCTTGCCGAACATGCCCGTCCAGTTGCGCAGGCGCTGTACGACGGTGACCTGCACGCAGCACGCGCTGCCGTGTCGCGTATTGTCAGCCGCGACACCGGTGCGCTCGATGAAACGCAGGTGGCCGCGGCGGCGACGGAGTCGGTCCTGGAAAACGGTGCGGATGCGGTCTTTGCCGCCCTGTTCTGGTTTGCCTTGCTTGGCGCGCCTGGCGTGGTGCTTTATCGCCTGTCCAATACGCTGGATGCGATGTGGGGTTATCGCACGCCGCGCTATGAAAATTTCGGCTGGGCGGCAGCGCGCATCGACGATGTGCTGAATTTCATTCCAGCTCGACTGACCGCAGCGACATACGCGCTATGCGGTGACGCGAGTCGTGCATGGCGATGCTGGCGCAAACAGGCGCCGGCCTGGGACAGCCCGAACGCCGGTCCAGTGATGGCTGCGGGTGCCGGCGCATTGCGCGTGCGCCTGGGCGGACCCGCGCCCTATCACGGTGTCATGGAAGAACGTCCCCGTCTGGGCGAAGGCGAGCCTGCATCGGCGGCGTCGATCCAGGCAGCGTTGCTATTGGTGAGTCGCGGTTTGGTGTTGTGGTTGCTGGTTGCGCTGTTGTGGGCGCTGGCCGGCCAAGGAGGCACGCATGCTTGAACACGGTGGACGGCTACTGCAGGCCTCCAGGACCTACAACATTCCTTTGTCCGACTGGCTGGATCTTTCCACTGGCGTGAGCCCTTACGCGTGGCCGGTGCCGCCAATCCCGCCGCTGGCGTGGCAGCGCCTGCCCGATGACGATGACGGGCTGATCGACGTCGCGCGCGATTATTACGAAGCGACCTCCCTGTTGCCTTTGGCCGGTTCGCAGGCCGCCATCCAGTGCTTGCCGATGCTGCGCGCGACGACCAACGTCGGTGTGCTTGCCCCCGGTTATGCAGAGCATGCACATGCCTGGCGACGCCAGGGGCATCGCGTCACCTTGGCATCGGCACGCGACTTGATCGCGCACGCCGATCACTTCGACGTGATCGTACTGATGCATCCGAACAATCCGGCGGGCGATCGCTTCACCGTCGACGAGTTGCTGGCGCTGCACGCGTCGCTGGCGGCACGCGGCGGTTGGCTGATTGTCGACGAGGCATTTATCGACGCGACCCCCGAGCACAGTTTGTGTCCCTATACCGGCCGCGAAGGCTTGATCGTGCTTCGCTCGGTGGGCAAGTTTTTCGGCATGGCCGGCGCACGTGCCGGGTTTGCGTTTGCGACCACGCCTTTGCTCGATGCGCTGCGCGAACGACTGGGGCCCTGGACGTTGAGTGGGCCCACGCGTCATGTACTCAAGCTCGCCCTGGCCGACGATGTCTGGCAGGCCGGTGCCGGCGATCGTCTGCATCGCGAAAGCCAGCGCCTGGCGCGCTTGTTGACCAGGCACGGCTTGCCGCCAACCGCGGGCACGGCTTTCTTTCAGTGGTGCTGCGATACGCGCGCATTGAACTTGCATTGGCAGCTGGCGCAACGCGGGGTTTTCACACGCTGGTTCGAGACGCCGCAGAGCCTGCGTTTTGGATTGCCGGGTGACGATGCGGCCTTTGAGCGGCTGGATCGCACCCTCGCCGAGGTGCTTGCGTGAACGCGCGGGTGCTGATGGTGCAGGGCTGTACCTCCGATGCGGGCAAGAGCACGGTGGTCGCCGCCCTGTGCCGTTGGCTCCATCGACGCGGCGTGGCAGTGGCGCCATTCAAACCGCAGAACATGGCGCTCAACTCCGCGGTCACCGTCGATGGCGGCGAGATCGGACGCGCGCAAGCGGTGCAGGCGCAGGCGGCCGGCTTGACGCCGCATACCGATTTCAACCCGGTGCTGCTCAAGCCGAATTCGGATACGGGCGCACAGGTCATCGTCAACGGCCACGCCGTGGCGAACATGGATGCACGCGGTTATCACGAGTACAAGCGCATCGCGATGGATGCAGTGCTTGCCGCTCACGCGCGGCTGCTGCAGCGCTATGACGCGCTTATCGTCGAAGGCGCCGGGAGCCCGGCCGAGATCAATCTGCGCGATCGCGATATCGCCAATATGGGCTACGCCGAGGCGGTGGACTGCCCGGTCATTCTCGTTGCCGATATCGATCGCGGCGGTGTATTTGCGCATCTGGTCGGCACGTTGGCTCTGTTGTCGCCGAGCGAGCAGCAGCGCGTCGCTGGCTTCGTGATCAATCGCTTTCGTGGCGACATCGCATTGCTGCAACCGGGGCTGGATTGGCTGGAGCGGGAAACCGGCAAACCGGTGCTGGGCGTGTTGCCGTACCTGCATGGCCTGCAACTGGAGGCTGAGGATGCGATGCCGCGCGAACGCGTGCCCAACGCCATGGCGCGTTTGCGCGTGGCCGTGCCCGCCTTGCCGCGCATCAGCAATCACACCGATTTCGACGCGCTGCGTGCGCATCCGCAGATCGACTTTCGCTTTGTGGGGCCGGGCGAGGCGTGGCCGTCCTGCGATCTGATCGTGCTGCCCGGCTCCAAATCCACGCGGGCCGATCTGGCCTGGCTGCGTGCGCAAGGCTGGGACACGGCCATCGCTCGTCACCTGCGCTACGGCGGCAAACTCATCGGCATCTGCGGCGGGCTGCAGATGCTTGGGCGTGCCGTGCACGACCCACATGGTATCGAGGGCGAGGCCGGCTCCAGCGATGGGCTGGGTTGGCTCGACCTGGAGACGACGCTGGAGCCCGGCAAGCAATTGCGTCAGGTCAGCGGAAGCCTGGCGTTGGACGATGCCACGGTGCGCGGCTATGAAATCCATTGCGGCATCAGCAGCGGTCCCGACCTGCAGCGGCCATCGAGCCGGCTGGAGGATGGCCGTGTCGATGGCGCGATATCGGACGATGGCCAGGTGCTGGGGAGCTACCTGCATGGCCTGTTCGACGCTCCCGAGGCGCAGGCGGCGTTGTTGCGATGGGCCGGCGTGCAGGACGCGGTAGCGGTGGATATGGCCGCCGAGCGCGAGGCAAGCCTCGATCGCCTGGCCGATACCATCGACGCCCATATGGATACGGCCGCATTATCGCGTCTGCTGGGCCTGGAGACCGCCGCATGACCTCACCTGTTTTGATACTTGGCGGTGCCCGCTCCGGCAAGAGTGCGCTGGCCGAGCGCCTGGCCACCGCGTCGGGCCGCGAGGTGGTGTACGTCGCCACGGGGCAGGCCGGCGACGGTGAAATGGCGGCGCGTATCGCCCATCATCGGGCGCAGCGGCCAGCGCATTGGCTGACCATTGAAGAACCGGTGAAGTTGGCCGATAAGCTTGGCGACCATGCGCGCGAGGATCGCTGTTTGCTGGTGGATTGCCTGACCCTGTGGCTGACGAACCTGCTTTGCGACCCCGATCCGGGTTGCTTCGAGCGCGAGCGCGCCGCCTTGCTCGAGCGTCTGCCGCGGCTGCCGGGCGAACTGTTGCTGGTGAGCAACGAAGTAGGCCTGGGCATCGTGCCGATGGGGGAGTTGAGCCGCCGTTTTGTCGACGAGGCCGGCCGCCTGCATCAGGCTATCGCTGCGCTGTGCCCGCGTGTCTTGTTTGTAGCGGCGGGTTTGCCGCTGGTATTGAAGGCCCCCGCCCTGGAAGGAAACGTGCCGTGAATATGTACTGGTTACAGCAGCCCGCCGCGGCATGGAACGAGGTCGCGGCGGCGGCTGCGACCGAACGCCAGTCGCAACTGACCAAGCCGCCGGGTTCCCTGGGCGAGCTGGAGCGACTGGCCATCCGGCTGGCCGGCATGCAGGGCGTGGTCAAGCCGCGCGTCGACCAGGTCTGGATCAGTATTTTCGCGGGCGATCACGGCGTCGTTGCCGAAGGTGTCTCCGCGTTTCCGCAGGCCGTTACCGGGCAGATGATCCTCAACTTCGCCGCTGGCGGTGCCGCGATCAGCGTGCTGGCACGCGAGCTCGGCGCCACGCTTGAGGTGGTCAACCTGGGTACGGTGAACGATCCGGGCGAGCACGCGGGTGTGCGTCGCGCGTTCATCGCGCCGCAGACGGGCAATTTCTGCGATGGCCCGGCCATGACCGAGGCGCAGTTCGCCCAGGCGCTGGCCGCGGGCGCACAGAGCGTGCAGCTGGCAAAACAGGCCGGCGCACAGTTGTTTATCGGCGGCGAGATGGGCATCGGCAATACCGCCGTTGCCACTGCGCTTGCGTGTGCCTTGCTGGACGAGTCGCCGGTGAATCTCACGGGTGCCGGTACCGGTCTTGATGCGGCCGGCATCACGCGCAAGGCAGCCGTCATCGAGCGCGCCCTGCAGCGCCATGGCGATCTGCGCGATCCGCTGGCGATATTGCGCTGCCTGGGCGGCTTCGAAGTGGCTGCACTCGCTGGCGCGTACATTGCGGCGGCCCAGGCGGGCATGCCGGTTTTGGTGGACGGTTTCATCAGTACCGCGGCGGCGCTTGCGGCAACGCGCATCCATCCGGGCGTGCGCGAGTGGATGCTGTTTGCGCATCGCTCGCATGAGCGCGGCCATGCGCGTCTGCTCGACGCTTTGCAAGCCTCGCCCTTACTTGATCTCGGTCTGCGTTTGGGCGAGGGAAGCGGGGCGGCCACGGCAGTGCCCTTGCTGCGGCTTGCCTGCGCACTGCACGGCGGTATGGCGACGTTTGCCGAAGCCGGGGTGGCGGACGCATGACCGGATCGATCGAGCTGCTGCGGCATGGCGATACCGGTCAGCGCAGTTACCGGGGGCAGCTCGATGACAGCCTGAGCGCGGTCGGCTGGGCTCAGCTGCGCGAAGCGGTGATGGGACGGGAGTGGGATACCGTGGTGTCCTCGACCTTGCGCCGTTGTGCCGACTTTGCTGCCGAGCTCTGCGCCACCCGGCATCTGCCGCTGCGCCTCGACGCGCGGTTGGCCGAGTATCACTTCGGACATTGGCAGGGCGTACCGATCGAGCAACTGGCCGAGCGGCAGAGCGACGCCTTGGGCCGCTTCTGGCGCGACCCGGTGCGGTATCCGCCGCCGGGCGCCGAGCCGTTCGAAGCGTTCCGTCAACGCTTGAGCGAGGCGCTCGATACCATCAGCTACGGCGCGTCGGGCCGGCGCGTGCTGGTGGTGACGCATGGCGGCGCGATCCGCCTGTTGCGTTGTGTGGCCGAGTCGCGCGATTTCGGCGAGATGGCCAGTATCGATGTGCCGCATGCCTCGCTGCACCCCTTGGTGTGGCCAGCGCGATGATTCGCGCGCTGCTCGTCGCGCTGGGGTTTCTTACCCGCGTGCCGGTGCCGTCCAGGGTCTTCGACGACACTCGCGCGACCCGTCAGTCGCTGGCCTGGTACCCGGCCGTCGGTGCCGTGATCGGAATCGTGCTGTGGTTGCTGGCGCAGCTGCTGCACGCATGGCCTCCCTTGTTGTCCGCTGCGGTGATCCTGATTGTCTGGATCGGCCTCACCGGTGCCTTGCACCTGGATGGGCTGGCCGACAGCGCCGACGCGTGGATCGGTGGCATCGGCAGTCGCGAACGCACCCTGGAGATCATGAAGGATCCCCGTTGCGGACCGGCTGGCGTGGTCGCGCTGGTGGCCGTGCTCTTGCTCAAATTCGCCGCGTTGGCGAGTGCTCCGATCAGTGGCGGCATGGCCTTGTTGTTGGCTCCGGTACTTGCCCGCGCCGCGTTGACCCTGGCGTTTGTCACGACGCCGTACGCACGCGCCCAGGGTCTGGGTTCGGCCTTGCGCGACGCACCGCGCAGTGCGTGCTGGCTCGGTATCGTTGCGGCAGCGGTAGTCGCCCTTTGCTTGGGCACGCGCGGGCTGGTGGCGCTGATCGCCGCCGCGGTCCTGTTTGCCTTGTGGCGCCATGCCTGCATGCGCCGCCTGGGCGGTTTCACCGGCGACACCTGCGGTGCCCTGGCGGAAATCATCGAAGCCGTGGTACTGGTGGCCCTGGCCGCTACGGCCTGACGTCCCCGGCATTTCATTTTTCCCCCACTCGAACGTCCTATATCAAGACCGGGGCCATGGCTGGCTGTCGCGCAACAGGAGACGAACGCGAGCGGTTTATCGATATGCAGCCTAGACACCATGGATAAACCAAACGAGGGCGACGACGCGAACGAAGGAAACCCCAGGGCCGGACGGCATCACGAGCACATTCGTGCGTTGTACGAGGAACACCATCGCGCGCTGGTCGCGTTCCTGCACAGCCGGCTCAGCTCCAGCGCCGATGCGCAGGAGGTAGCACAGGAGGTGTACGTGAGGTTGCTCGCGCTGGACGACATCTCGCATGTCGATTCGCCCAAGGCTTTCCTGTTTCGCATTGCCGCCAACCTGTCGCTCGACCACCTGCGCAAGCGCGCGGTACGGGCGGCTGCGCCAGTCGACCCGGACGACAACGACTGGCATGTCACATCCGTCCCGGAGCAGCACGCTTCGGCTGTTCAACAATGGAAAGTCGTGCAGCAGGCCTTGCGCGAACTTCCCGCCAAAACCAGCAGGGCGTTTGTCATGCATGTCATCGAAGGACGCGATTTCAGCGTGATCGCCCAATCCATGAAACTCAGTGAGCGCATGGTGCGCTACCACGTTGGCAATGCCATGGCGTATTGCCGCGAACGTATCGAAGCGGAGGTGCCTTAAATGGTGACCATAAAGCCGGGCGCCGATGACGGGCTGACCCGTACCGCTGCCGAGTGGTGGACGCGTCTGCGCGAGCCGGAGCCCTCGCCGCAGACCATCGAGCAGTGGCAGGCATGGCTGGAGGCCGATCCACGTCATGCTCAGGCGTTCGAGCAGGTTTGCCTGCTGGGCGAGAGCCTGCATGCGGCCGATGCGTCGACGCGTGCCTCGCTTCAGCAGGCGTTTGCGCCCATCGAGCGGCGGCGGTCGCGCTGGTTGGCGGGCCTGGCTATCGCGGCCAGCCTGGTCATCGCCGCGCTGGGTTGGCGTATGGCCGCACAGGGTGGTTTTGGCGATGGCGCCGACCTGCAGCGTTATGCCAGCGACGTAGGCCAGAACCGGGATATCCGGCTATCGGATGGCTCGACCATTGAACTGGGCGCGGCATCCAGCCTGACCGCCCGCTATGCCAAAGGGCAGCGCGCGATCGAGCTGAGCGCCGGCGAGGCGTTTTTTACCGTGTCGCATGAGCGCGACCGCCCCTTCGTGGTGGCTGCCGGCCCGGTGGAGATCGAGGATCTGGGGACGGCCTTCAATGTGCGCCGTACGGGCCAGCAGGTGACCGTGGCGGTGACCCAGGGCCGGGTCCGGGTGCAGGCGCCGGCGGACAAGAAACAGCCCGGCATGGAGCTGGTGGCGGGGCAACAGGCGAGCTACGACCCTCGCCGCGGGGTGTTCAGCATGTCCTCGGTCGCGGTCGACCATGTGGCTGTCTGGCGGGACAACCGGCTGGAGTTCGTCAACGAGCCGCTGTCGACGGTCATCGCCAACGTCAACCGCTACAGCCGCCGTCCCGTTCAGATTGCAGACCCCCGGCTGGGCGAACTGACGTTCACAGGCACGGTCAAGATCAATACCATTGACAGCTGGATCGGCGCCTTACCCCGGGTTTTCCCAATGCAGGTAAGCTCGTTCGCCGACCATGTGGTGCTGACCAGCTCGGTGCGGTAGAGCGATTGAACGGGACGGAAGGGTAGCGATGAACAAAGGGGGAGCGGTTTGCCGCCACACGATCAGCACGCGGTGACGATGTTTGGACGGGGCGCGTCGCGCAGGTTGCGGTGACGGCCCGGCGAAAGAACAACGGTCTTAAGCGACTCGCGCTGCAAGGCGCGGGCGGTGTGCTGGTGTTGTCTCTTTTTGTGGCTGCCGATACCCGCGCCGAGCCGGCGGTGAGTCGTTCGATGCAGGCGTTGGTGACCTTTTCGATTCCCGCGCAACCCTTGTCCACGGCGCTGATGTCGTTGGGCAAGCAGGCAAACGTGCAGGTGCTCACTGCCAGCGACTCGATTGCCGGCCTGCGCTGCGATGGTGCCTCGGGCACGCTCACCGTGCAGGCCGCACTGGCAAAACTGCTGGCGGGCACCAATCTCGAATACGAAACCTTTGACGCCCAGACCGTCGTCGTGCGGCAGCGATCGTTCGTGCCGGCGATGTCGTTCGAAAGCCAGCTGGTCGGTGCCGAACCGAGCATTCCCATCGTAACGTCGTTGTCCGCAATCCGCGTGCCGGGCGTGGCCTTGGGCGACTTTGGCTACAAGGCCGATAGCACCCGCGGCGCAACGCGTACCGACACCAGCCTGGCCGATATTCCGCAGTCGGTCAGCATCGTCACGCGTGACCTGATCGATTCGCAGCAGGCGATCAACGTATCCGACGTGGTGCGCAATATCGCCGGCGTCAACTATGTCGACGGCTTCGGCGGCCCGCCGCTGTTTCGCATCCGCGGCTTCAACGTCGGCAACGGCATGACCGACGGCCTGCCCAACGGCGTGGCGCGCATCGAAGATCTGCCGCCGCTTATCGGCATCGAACGCGTTGAAGTATTGAAAGGGCCCGAGGCGATCCTGGGCGAGTCGTCGGTCGACAACAATTTCGGCGGCTCGGTCAACATCGTGATGAAGCAGCCGCAGGCCGAACCGGTACGCGAATTGAGTTTTTCATTGGGCCAGTACGACGGCGCGCGCGCGGGTGTCGACTTCGCCGGTCCGCTCGATGCACGCGGTGTCTGGACTTACCGCTGGATCGCCTCGGCCAACTATGCCGACCGCACGGCGCAGGGGTACCGCGGTCAACGTAGCGGTTACGTGGCGCCCTCGATCGCATGGCAGAACGATGCGACGCGCGTGACATTCGGCCTGGAATACGTCAACAACCGCATTCCGGTGACCGACCACTCGGTGCTGTTGGGCGATTCGCTCGATACGGCAGTACCCTTCGGTATTCTGACGGGCAATGCGAGCGATCATGCAGTGTTTCGCACGATGCGCGCGGTGTACAGCGTCGAGCAGAAGCTGGGTGACGATTGGAAGTTCGAAAGTCGCGGCCAATATGTGGATCAACGCAACAGCGGACAGGACTGGTCGTTCGCCGATGCGGATCTGGCCGGCTACGCGAACGCATCGGCTCAATTGTTCAACTATTCCGATGCGTTCTACACCCTGCAGAATGACCTTTCGGGGAGTTTCAGCCAGGGTGACCTCACGCATCATGTCGTGCTCGGCGTTGACTATGCGAGAACGCGCGCGGGTACGGGCGACGATCAGGGTGTGCTGACCGTCAGCCGCCCGATCGAAGTCAATGTGTTCTCGAATATGGCCTTACCCTCGGCGCGTACGCAAAGCGTAGACGCGGGCATCGGTGTGGTGCAGACATTAGGCGGCGCCTGGTCGACCAATACCGGCGTGTTCCTGCAGGACCAGATCGCCATCGGCGAGCAGTGGGATGTGTTGGCGGCGGTACGACGCACGACCTACGACCTTTCCACCCGCACCGACGGTGCAGCAACGCAGAAGCTGCGCAAATCCAGATGGGTGCCGAAGCTGGGCGTGGTCTACAAGCCGCTGCGCAATGTTTCGCTTTATGCGTCTACGGCCACCGGTTTTCAGGCCGACTCGTTGATCGGCGAGACCGGTCAACCTTTGCCGCCCTCGGTGTCGCGCCAGATCGAGGCTGGCGCCAAGATCGACCTGTTCGATCAGCGCGCCCGCCTCACCACGGCGTGGTACCGGATCAAGCTCGATCACAGCGTCGACCTGGTGTCCCCTGATCCGCCGTTTTTCGCGATCCCCGGACCGGGACAGACCAATCACGGCATCGAAACGGAGTTCACCGGGCAGATCACCCGTGGCCTGGATGTCACGGCGAGTTTCACCGACGCACGCATCCATAACGACGACAACAGCATCGTTACCGGTTCGCCGCAGCGGCAAGGCAGCTTCTGGGCGAGTTATCGATTCCAGCGCGAAAGCCTGCAAGGCTGGGGCGTGGCCGGCGGCATCTTTGCGCGCAGCCGCAGCGTGGGTAGAACCAGTGGCGACCTGGCGTATTTCAATATCCCGGGCCAGGCAAGCGTCGAGGCCAATGTGTCCTATAGCGCTGCGCATTGGCGCGCGACCTTGGGCGTGAAGAATCTTTTTGCGCGCACGCTGTACGCGGTCAACTTCGATCAGACCTTTGTGCCGATCCGCGAAGGTCGCGTGTTTCTGTTGAGCGGCGTTTACGATCTCTAGCATTACGCGCGTGCCATGGCGCCGAACGCTGCTGGGCGATGGGTCACCTCGATCGTCGTTGTGCGTGTTTGCTCCACCGTTCCATGCGGATATCCGTCGAAGGCACGTACAAGCAGCGCGCAGGCTTCGCGACGAAAAGCTTCGCGGCGTTGCTCGAGCAGGCGGCGGCGTTGCGATGTCGCCTGTGGGTAGAGCGGCTCGTCCAATGGCATGTCATAGCAACCCGCTTCGGTAAGCAGGCCGCCATGGGCTTGCAGGAAGCTGTCATCGTTCGATACGGGGCCGCGAGAGATGCGTGCCGTCCGCGCCACCGCGCGGATCTCTTCGATGCCATGGCAATGTGCGAGTGCGCGAACCAACGACAGCAACAGATCCTTCGGATGCAGGCCGCAACTACCGCGAACGAACTCACGCGTCGACTCTTCGGCCATATACGACCACGCACCCTGGATCGAGCCGATCAGCAGGCCCTGTGCCCCGGCGAACGTCACCACGCAAGAAGCCAGCGCCTCTTTGTATTCGTTCAACAGGTAGATGCCCAGCTCGCCGGCGTTTCCGTCGACCGGTTTGCGCAGATGCAGATACGCTGGCACGGCGTTTTCCAGGCGTAGCATGGCCACGCGTACGTCGTGGCCCTTGATGATGCGTTCGCGCATGCGCTTGGGGAATCGGCTCGACAGGAAGTCGTAGTGCGCGTCGATGATGCACAGTCGTTCGTGGGCACCGAAGTGGCGGCTGATGTAGGGGCGGTGCCAGCGATCGTAGAGCTTGGGGTCGGCTTCGGCGGCGCGACGTAATGCTTCGGAGCCCTGCAGGTATTCGAGCCAGCGTACCTGTTGGGGGAAGTGGCGTAGCCAGCGGTACAGGCGCACCTCGGAGTGAAGCGGGCTGCCTGTGCGGCCGGCGCGCCATGCGCGGAGCCAGAGTGCATAGGTGGCTTTAGCTTCGCCGATCATGGTGTGACTCGCGTGGTAGGACTCTAGCTATGACGCGCGAGAGTGGGAATTTTGAAATGGGTCCGGGAAAGGCTTTCCTCTTTAGGCAATATTTTGCGAAGACAAGACCGCCCATCGCATTAAGTGGCCTCGTCAGTGCATAAAATGCAGCCGGTTCTTTTGGAAATCATCTGAGGTTTTGGCAAGGTGCGGTTCTGGCAGGAATGACAACGCGCCGGATTGATTCGATCGCATGGATGCTCATGTTGCTGGCACTGTCGTTGCCATTTCAGATGTCGTTGGCAACGGTTGTGCTTTTCGCCAAGCCTGCGACAGTTAAAATATTCGTTGCTCCGACCGTGCGGGAGCAGGAAGGGCCGTAAGACAAGTCTGCCTCTGGAAGCAAAGATGAAGATATGCTTTGTCGTGCCGACTATAAAATTCGATGTCTCCACACCCTTGTCCAGCCCGCTGGGTGGTGTCGAATCGTCAGTAAGCTATCTCGCGCATGCACTCGCGCGCCGAGGGCATGCGATTTACTTGCTCAGTCACAACGATAATCCGGGCATGCAGCTCGGTTGTCATTGCCTTAATATATGGGACCATTGGGAGAGGGCATATTTTGACGGGGAGGACTTCGATGTTGTCGTTCTTGTCCATCGTCTGGAATTCATGCTCCCACTTTCTCGCGAGCTCTTGACGAGCGGCACGCCGATCGTATTTTGGTGTCATCTCGGTGCGGATCGGCCCGAATTGCAAAGTCTTATGGATCGGGAGCTGGTTGGCCGTATTTCGGCACTTGTGTGCGTGTCCCATCATCAGAAAGATGGCTTGCAGAAAGCATTCCCCTTGCAGGAAAAGTTATCGGTTGTTATCCGCAATGGACTTACGCCGAGCTTTGTGGGCTTGTTCGAGTCGGCGCAGGCGCTCAGGTCGCAAAAGGGAAATGCGGATGTCATTGCTTATACGAGCATTCCATCTCGGGGCCTGGATGTGCTTATTGACATCATGGAGAGTCTTCCAAGTTCCATTTCGCTGACGTCTTATTCTGGTATGGCCGTCTATCGCGAAAATGACGATGATCACATGCCGCTGTTTGAGCGCGCGCGCGGTCTGCCCAATGTAGAGCTGGTCGGCCCGCTTCCACAGCCAGTGCTGGCTGATCGTCTAAGGAGCGCGTCTTTCTTTGTCTATCCTTGCACGATGGCGGAAACGTTTTGCATTGCCGCTATGGAGGCGATGGCGGCCGGCCTGGAGCTGATTGTTACAGATCGTGGCGCATTGCCTGAGACTTGTGGGGGATTTCCGGCCTACGTTTCCTACCAATGGCTCGATTCGGATTCAGTGGCGGCCAAACAATATTTTCGCGAGGTGTTGCTGGCTAAGCTGGCTGAGAAAAAGGCCGACATGGATGGCTGGGCCGAGAAACAATTCCAGCAAGCTGTGGCCGTTTCTACAAGCTCCCGTTGGGAGCTTCGTGCGGCCGAATGGGAGCACATGTTGACACAATTGATCCGGAGATAACGGCCGGAACTTGCGTCGTGTTTATAACGGCCAGGGTACTGTCCTGGCCGTTTTTCTGAGCTTTATGGAACGCTTGCGATGACTATGAAACAAAGGTCTCACCAGCGATATGCCACCTTCCCGTACACATACGCGCCGTCAAACCCGAACGGTGAAAACACCGAGTAAGGCAGCGATCCACCATTGTCGTTCGCTGCAATCACCCGATCCGGGTAGGTGTTGAATACGTTGTCTCCGCCGACGGTAAAGGTCCAGCGGTCCACGTTGTAACTCACGGCCAGATCCAGCAGCCATTTTGCGCCGAAGGTCTGATCCAGCGATGCGGTGGTGGAGTTGTACGACACGAAGCTGCCGTAGCGGGTCAGGGTGCCGTTGAGGCTCCAGTGGCCTACGTTGTACATCTCGTTGAGGATCAACTTGCTGCGTGGCGTGGTGTCGGCGAGCAGGCCGAACTGGTCGCGGCGGTCGATGCGCTTGAGGTTGAGGCCGAGGGCGTTGAGCGCGGCGGGATTGGGTTTGACGTCGGTGACTTTGTTCTTGTTGTAGTTGTAGCTAAGGGTCGAGGTGAGGCTGCCTGCGTCGCCGAAGTCCGAGCGCCAGCTCGTCACCAGGTCGACGCCGCGCGTGCGCGTGTCGACTGCGTTGGTGAAATACGAGATGCCGCTGTAGTTGATGCCGGTGACGCCGTTGGCGGCAAGATAGGCCTGAACGGCGGGCGAGGTGGTGGCCAGGTTGCTCGATAGCGTGATGCGATTGTTGATCTTGATCTGGTACAGATCGACGCTGATGTTCAGCGGATCGAGCGGATTCCAGACCATGCCGAAGGTGTAGTTATGCGATTTCTCCGGCTTGAGTTTTTGTCCGCCGAGCAACTGGCCCACTTGGCTGGTCGCCGAGACCAGGCTGGTGTTGTAGATGCCTGACGGCAGGCCGAGCGAATTGCCCTGGCCGAAGAACAGCGATGAGGTCGATGAGTAGAACTGCTGTGCCAGCGACGGTGCGCGGAACCCGGTCGACGCGCTGGCGCGCAGCGCAAAGCGATCGGTGAAATCGAAACGGCCGGCCAGCGAGCCGGAGGTGGTGTTGCCAAAATCGTTGTAATCCTCGTGCCGTACCGCCAGTGATGTGCCCAGGCGATCGGTGAGATTGGTTTCCAGGCTCAAATATTCGGCGACATCGTGGCGGCTATACGAGCCGGCGTTGGCGGGTTGGAATCCCGCAAAGCCTTGCGCGCCACCGGCAACGCCGGACGTGCCGACATACCACGATGGCGCATCGCCCGCATCCAGCCGGTAAGTCTGGCGCAGGTACTCCGCGCCGAACGCCAGCGTGACCGGATTGGGTAGCCAGCCGACCGACAGTTCCTTGGCGATATCCACGTCGAAGGCTTGCTGGCCCGCGGCGAGAATGCCGTCGTGGAATTGCGTCGGGCTGGAGCCGAAATCATGCAGCCACGCACGGTTGACGCTGTTGAGTGTCTCGTAGGAAACACGGTTGCCGCCGTAGTTGGCGCTCACGTCCCAGCGCCAGCCGCCGGATGTCTTGCCGCGCAAACCGAGCACCAGCGACTGGTCGATCGAGTCGGAATTTTCCAGCGGCAGGTAACCGTTGGGATAGATCGACGGTACGGAGTTCGCATTGGCCAGGCTGCGGAAAAACGCCGGCGACGTACTGTCGCGATGACCGTAATGCCCGAATGCGTAGAACTGCACGCCGAGGGTGATGTCGTACTGCGCGTTGAGCAGCACGTTCTGGTCTTTCACGGCAGGGTCGCCGTAGCGTTGCGTGACGCCTTCGAATGCGCGTGCGCGAGTGACGCCGGCGCGGTTGGTGTAATCCTGATTGCCGTCCTGCACGGTCAGGCGCAGCCAGCCCTTGTCGTTGTTGAGCGGAATGCCGAAGTTGGCCGAGCCTTGCCACTGCCGGCCGTCGCCGGCGGAGTACTGGCCGCCGGTGACGTCCACCGAGCCGCCCTGCGCGCCCTTTTTCAGCACTACGTTGATCACGCCGGCAATAGCGTCCGAGCCGTACTGGGCCGATGCACCGTCGCGCAGCACTTCTATATGGTCGATCGCGGCGATCGGGATCGTATTGAGGTCTACCGCCTGCGAGCCGCGGCCCAATACGCCGTTGGTGAGCAGGATCGCGCCCGGGTGCCAGCGCTTGCCGTCGACCAGCACCAGCACCTGATCGGGCGAAAGGCCGCGAAGCTGGGCGGGGCGCTGCGAATCGGCGGTGTCGGCTGCGGCCGGGCGAGGGAAGGTCAATGAAGGAATGATGCGCGCCAAGGCGGTCGACAGCTCGCTGGTGCCGGTTTGCTGGAGCACCTGGCTGGAGACGACGTCGATCGGCGTGAGCGAACTGCTTTCGGTGCGGTTGTCGGCGCGGGTGCCGGTGACGATGACCGTGCCGAGATTCTTGGCTTTGTCGGTGCTCGGCGGATTGTTGTTGGCGTCTTGGGCGACCGCGTGGGTGCCCAGCGCCAGCAGGGCGATGCCGATCAGTGCCGGCAGTTTCTTTTGCTTATGAACGTACATACGTGTGAAAACTCCCCGGGGGTTTGGTGCGTTGCAGCAGGTCATGCAGGCTAGAGCTCCAAGTCCTTGCGAGTCAATGATAGACGTCTAGACGTCTATATGACGTATCCTTCTAACCATATGCCCCATGGCTGCCGTATTCCGCCGGAAAGGCCGCCCGGCCGGGTCCCAAGGAGCCCGGGACATTGAAATTCGCCCCGCGGCCCAGATAATGGGCGGCTGGCCACCCTGTCCGAAGCGGCGGCCGATGGATCGATCCGGAGTCACCATGCCCATCTATGAATTCGAATGCTGCGCCTGCGGTCACCGTTTTGACCGCCTGCAGAAGCTTTCCGACCCCGATCCGGAGGCCTGTCCGACCTGCGGCGCGCCTCGCGTACAGCGCCTGATCAGCGCCCCGTCGTTCCGCCTGTCGGGCAGTGGCTGGTACGAGACCGACTTCAAGAAGGACGGCGACAAGAAGCGAAACCTGGCCGGTGACGCGGCGGCACCCGCCGCCAGTCCGGCGCCCGCTCCCGCCCCGGCGCCAGCCCCCAGCAGCTCGTCGAGCGACTGATTCCCCAAGCTGAATCGCAACATTCTGCGGGGGTGGCGACGGTATTTCCGACCCGCCCGGTTGTCGCTACCTTGGCGCCACCAACCACAGCAGGGAAGTCCGGCGTGAAAGCGACCATGAAAATTGTTCTGATGGCCATCTGTATGCTGGCGGCAGCCGCGGGAATCACGCCGCGCGACGCCCAGGCCCAGCGCTATGGTGGCCGCAATGACGAGGTGTACTGCGCCAGCAACGACGGGCGGGGCACCCGCTGCCAGATGCCCTGGCGCGACTCGGTACTGTCCCAGCAGATGTCGCAGGCCGGCTGTATCGAAGGCCGTACCTGGGGGAGCGACCCCTACAGCGTATGGATCAAGGATGGCTGCCGCGGCAACTTCCGCGATGCGCGTGGTGGCTACGGCGGTGGCCGACCGGGTTATGGTGGCGGCGGCGACCGTGGTCCGGGCCGCGAAATCTACTGCGCCAGCAACGATAGCCGCGGCGCGCGCTGCCAGATGCCCTGGCGTTACTCTGAGTTGTCCCGCCAGATGTCCAGCGCCAGCTGTATCGAAGGCCGTACCTGGGGCAGCGACCCCAACAGCGTATGGGTGAAGGACGGCTGCCGCGGTCAGTTTGTCGAAGCGCGTGGCGGACGTCCGCGCTGGTAACAGCCTCGTTCCACATTTGATGAAAGTGACCCATCAGCCCCGGCCCATGCCGGGGCTGATGCGTTTGTAGCTGCACGACCGGGGCCGTCGCATCGCCTCGTGTGACGGCGGGTGCTACCATTGCCGGCCTTTATTCGTCATTTTTCGGCACTTGCCGGGAGCTTCAAGCGCATGCGCACGCATTACTGCGGCCTCATCGATGAGTCGCTGGTTGGTCAGACTGTTACCCTGTGTGGTTGGGTAAATACGCTTCGCCTGCAGAGCCATGTGGCCTTCGTCGATCTGCGCGATCACGAGGGCATTGCCCAGATTGTGGTCGAGCGCGATAACGCCGATGCGTTCGCGATCGCCGGCGAGATCGGTTACGAGTACTGCCTGCGCGTCACCGGCACCATCCGCAAGCGTCTGTCGGCCAACGACAAGCTCAAGACCGGCACGGTCGAGCTGCTGGCCGAGAAGGTCGAGATTCTCAATGCCGCGAAGGACCTGCCGTTCGCGCTGCACGAGAGCCCGAACGAAGACATGCGGATGACCTACCGCTACCTTGATATGCGCCGCCCCGAGATGCAGAAGATGATGCGCACGCGCATCAAGCTGGTGCAGGCCCTGCGTCGCTATCTGGACGCGCGCGGCTTCCAGGACATCGAGACGCCGATCCTGACCAAGGCAACCCCGGAAGGCGCGCGCGACTATCTCGTGCCCAGTCGCGTCCATCCCGGCCAGTTCTATGCGTTGCCGCAGTCGCCGCAGCTGTTCAAGCAGATCCTGATGATGGCCGGTTTCGACCGCTACTATCAGATCGCCCGTTGCTTCCGCGACGAGGACCTGCGCGCCGACCGCCAGCCGGAATTCACCCAGCTCGACCTCGAGTTCGCGTTCGTCGAAGAAAAGGACGTGCAGGATTTCGTCGAGGCCTTGATCCGCCATGTTTTCAAGGAGGTGCAGGGTGTCGAACTCGACGCCACCTTCCCCCGCATGACCTGGGCCGAGGCCATGCGCCGTTTCGGTTCGGACAAGCCGGATCTGCGCATCGCGCTGGAGCTGGTCGACGTCGCCGATGCGCTCAAGCACGTCGAGTTCAAGGTGTTCGCCGAGCCGGCCAACGATCCGGCCGGTCGTGTCGCTGCGCTGCGCCTGCCGGGCGGGGCGACGCTGACGCGCAAGGAAATCGACCAGCTCACCGAATACGTGGCCAAGTACGGCGCCAAGGGCCTGGCCTGGCTGCGCGTGGACGACCTGTCCAAGGGGCGCGAAGGCATCAATTCGCCGGTGGCGAAGTTCCTCGACGACAACGCGCTGAACGCCTTGCTCAAGGCGACCGATGCGCAGAGTGGCGACATGGTGTTTGTTGGCGCCGGCAAGTGGAAGACGGTTACCGATTTCATGGGCGCGCTGCGTCTGAAGGTCGGCAAGGACCGTGGCCTGGTCGACAGCAGCTGGAAACCGCTGTGGGTCACCGACTTCCCGATGTTCGAGTACGACGAGGAAGAAAAGCGTTTCGTCGCGCTGCATCACCCCTTTACCGCGCCCAAGGTCGACGACATCGGCGATCTGCGCGCGCATGCCGCCACCGCGGTGAGCCGCGGTTACGACATGGTGCTCAACGGCAACGAGATCGGCGGTGGCTCGATCCGTATCCATCGTCCGGAAATGCAGAGTGCGGTGTTCGAGCTGCTGGGCATCGGCGCGGAAGAGGCCGAGGCGAAGTTCGGCTTCCTGCTCAAGGCCTTGAAGTTCGGCGCTCCGCCGCATGGCGGCCTGGCGTTCGGCATCGACCGCATTGCGGCGCTGATGGCGGGTACCGAGTCGATCCGCGACGTGATTGCCTTCCCCAAGACCACCAGCGCACAGGATCTGATGACCGATGCGCCGTCGGCGGTGTCGGAGCCGCAATTGAAGGAATTGCACGTGCGCACGGTGGTCACAGAGTAAGCCTCGTCACGATTACCGCTCATACCTGCGGCTATCCTGAGGGCCTCTCGATCACCAGCCAGCCCATGTCCGATCACGTCATCTTGCTGCATGGCCTATGGATGCGCGGTTTCGCGCTGGCCATGCTGCATCGCCGCCTGATGGAGGCGGGGTTTCGCGTGCATCGCTTCGACTATATGAGCGTCGCCAGCCAGCAGCAGCGTGTGCTGGGACGGCTGCACGACTTGATGCGGGAGCTGTCGCCACCCGCCCGGACGGTGCATCTGGTCGGTCACAGCCTGGGCGGTTTGCTCGCCTTGCGCGCCTGCACACCGGACGAAAACCTGCCTTCCGGGCGGATCGTCTGCATGGGTTCACCGGTCATGGGCAGCTCTGCGGCGCGACGGCTGGCCGGCATGGGGCGTGGCGGCGAGGCGATGCTGGGGCAGAACCGCGCCCTGCTGGAAAACGGCCTGGAGCAATGGATCGGCCAGCGCGAGGTCGGCATGATTGCCGGCTGCATGCCGATCGGGCTGGGTGCGATGCTGGGCCCCATTCCCGGCGAACACGATGGCACCGTGGCCGTCGCTGAAACCCGGTTGCCTGGTCTCACCGATCATTGTCTGGTCGAGGCAAATCACACCGGACTGCTGTTTTCACCCGTGGTTGCCCGGCAGGTGACGCATTTTCTGCGCGAAGGGCAATTCGAGGCGGGGATCGGCAGGCGCTAAGGCATAATGTCGCACCCTGGGGTCACCCAGCTATTTCTCAACCTGTGACGAACGGCTAAAATTCGCCGCTTGTCCGCTCACCGCTGCAGGAATTGTCATGGGTAGAGGCCCGTCCATCGAAGGTCGCAAGAACGCCGAAGACGCCAAGCGCGCCAAGGTGTTCACCAAATTGATCCGCGAGATAACGGTGGCGACGCGCGCCGGTGTGCCTGACCCGTCTTCCAACCCGCGCCTGCGTGCGGCCGTGGACAAGGCCTTGTCGGCCAATATGACCAAGGACACCATCGAGCGTGCGATCAAGCGCGGCTCGGGTGCCGATGGCGGCGCTGCGATGGAAGAGCTGCGTTACGAGGGCTATGGCCCGGGTGGCATTGCGCTGATCATCGACTGTTTCACCGACAACCAGACCCGTACCGTGGCCGATGTGCGTGCCGTGCTGAACAAGAACGGCGGCAACCTGGGCACGACCAATTCAGTGGCCTTCCAGTTCACCCGTTGCGGCGAGCTGGTATTTGCCACCGGCGGTGACGAGGCCAAGGAAGAAAAGGTGCTCGATGCCGCGCTCGATGCCGGTGCCGATGACGTCATCAATGAAAATGGCGAAAGCACGGTGATCTGCGCGCCGGAAAACTTCGAGTCGGTGCAGCATGCGCTGATCGAGGCCGGCCTGCATGCCGAGCATGCAGGTGTCACCATGCGGCCAAATAACCGCGTGGCCGTGACGTCGGAAAACGTCGAGGCGCTGCAGACCCTGATCGACAAGCTCGACGCGCTGGACGACGTCAGCGAGGTCTCGCACAACGCCGCCCTGCCGGCCGGGGTCCACGCTTAAGCCGTAACGGGTTTTCCCCGCTTACGCGCCTACGCCTACCGTCATGACCCGCATCATCGGCATCGATCCGGGTAGCCAGCGCACCGGCGTGGGCATCATCGATGTAGATGATGCCGGCCGGCTGTCACATGTTTTTCATACAGCGCTTGCCGTTTCCGGCGAGGCCACCTTTCCGCTGCGGCTCAAACGCATCTTCGACGAACTCTGTGACATCATCGCCGCGCATCAGCCGGCCGAATGCGGGATCGAACGCGTGTTCATGGCGCGAAATCCCGATTCGGCACTGAAGCTGGGGCAGGCGAGGGGGGCCGCGATCTGCGCGGTGGCGAGCCGAGGCATTGAAGTGCACGAATACGCGGCAACCGAAGTTAAACAAGCCGTGGTCGGTAGCGGCCGTGGCGACAAAACCCAGGTGCAGCACATGATGGGTGTCCTGCTTGGCCTCAAGGGCCCGTTGCAGGCCGACGCCGCCGACGCGCTCGCCGTTGCCGTCGCGCATGCGCATACGCGTTCCAGCATCGCTCGCGTCGGCATTCCCCGTACGGCTTGGAGAAGGCGTCGATGATCGGCCGACTACGCGGCATCCTGGTATCCAAACAGCCGCCGTGGCTGATGATCGAAGTGGGGGGCGTGGGCTACGAGCTCGAAGCGCCGATGTCGACCATCTACGACCTGCCGCAGACCGGCAAGGAAGTGACCCTGTTGACGCATTACGCGGTCAAGGAAGACAGCGTCGCGCTCTACGGCTTTCTGCACGAATCCGAGCGCGCGCTGTTCCGCAACCTGCAGAAGGTGAGCGGCATCGGCGCGAAGATTTCGCTGGCGGTGCTGTCGGGCGTATCGACTGCCGAATTCGCACGGTTGGTGCAGACCGGCGATGTCGTCGCACTCACCAAGATTCCGGGCATCGGCAAGAAGACTGCCGAGCGCATCGTGGTGGAACTGCGCGATCGCGTCGATGGCTTGACCACCGGCATCACCGGCCTGGGCACGAAGACACCGGGCCTGCCGCTCGATCCTGCCGCCGAAGCTACGGTGGCATTGCAGCAGTTGGGCTACAAGCCGGCTGAAGTCACGCGTTTGGTGCAGAAGGTTGCCGCCGAGGGCGACAGCGCCGAATCGATCATTCGCAAGGCGCTACGCGCCGCTCTCGGGAGTTAGAGACGTGGGTCATCACATTAACCAGTCGGATGCTTCGATGGATACGAAGCGCAGGCTGGCCGCTCTGGCGGCAGGCGCCATTGGTGTCGTGTTCGGCGACATCGGTACCAGTCCGCTTTATACGATGCACGAGGTGCTCGGCACGCACGGCATGAAAGTCACGCCCGAGACCGTGATGGGTGTGCTGTCGCTGGTGTTCTGGTCGCTGATCATCGTGGTGTCGCTCAAGTACGTGCTCTTCGTGATGCGCGCGGACAACAAGGGCGAGGGCGGCATCATGGCGCTGATGGCCCTGGCGCAGCGTTCGATGGGCAGTTCCGCGCGGGCGCGCTGGATACTGGCGGTATTCGGCATTTTCGGCGCCGCGCTGTTCTACGGCGACGGCGTGATTACGCCGGCCATGTCGGTGCTGGGTGCCGTCGAGGGTCTGGAAATCGCGGCCCCGGCGTTGACCGATTACGTGGTGCCGATCTGCCTGGTCATCATCGTTTTCCTGTTCGCCCTGCAACGCTATGGCTCGGCCAAGGTCGGTGCGATGTTCGCGCCCATCATGGGCATCTGGTTTGTCGTGGTGGCCTGGCTCGGTGTGCGCCAGTTGCTGGGCAATCCGCAGGTGCTCTATGCGGTCAATCCGATGTATGCCGTGCGCTTTATCGTGACGCATGAACTGCAGGCCTTCATCGCGCTCGGCGGCGTCGTGCTGGCGCTGACCGGCGCCGAGGCGCTTTACGCGGACATGGGTCATTTCGGCAAGCGACCGATTCGCCTGGCCTGGTCGTTCTTCGTATTGCCGGCGTTGTTGCTCAACTATTTTGGCCAGGGCGCGCTGCTGATCAGCAATCCCAAGGCGATCGACAATCCGTTCTACCTGATGGTGCCGGAAAACCTGCTCTATCCCATGATCGGCCTGGCCACCGCCGCCGCGGTAATCGCCTCGCAGGCGGTGATTTCCGGTGCGTTCTCGATGACCCGCGAAGCGATCTCGCTGGGTTACGCGCCGCGCATGCGCGTGGTGCACACCTCGCGCGAAATGTCCGGACAGATCTTCGTGCCCTGGATCAACGGACTGCTGCTGGTGTTGGTGCTGGCGGCGGTGATCGGTTTCCGCAGTTCGGCCAACCTGGGTGCCGCTTACGGTATCGCGGTGACCGGCACAATGACCATGACCACGCTGCTGGCGCTGGTCGTGGCACGCAAGCAGTGGAAGTGGAACTGGTTTGCGGTGATCGTCGCGGGCGCGTTCCTGTTGACGGTCGATCTCGCGTTCTTCGGCGCCAATGCGTTGAAGATCGCGCACGGTGGCTGGTTCCCGCTGGTGCTGGGTGTGGTGGTCTTTGTCATGATGACCACCTGGCGTCGTGGCCGCGAACTGGTGGTGCGCGAAATCAAGCAGTCCGGTCTGGCGCTTGAGCCGTTTATCGACAATATCCACGAGCATCCGCCGCTGCGTGTGCCGGGTACCGCGGTGTTCCTGACCGCCAACCTGGATGCGGTGCCACACGCCTTGTTGCATAACCTCAAGCACAACAAGGTGCTGCACGAGCGCAATGTGCTGCTGACGGTCGAGATGCTGGAAACGCCCGTGGCCGATTTCCAGGAGCGCATCGACATTCGCCATTTGAACGGCGAGTTCTATTGTCTGAGCCTGCGCTTCGGTTTTGCCGAAGACCCGAATATCCCGCTGGCCTTGACCCAGTGTTCGCGCGAAGGCCTGCCTTTCGACATGATGGATACCACGTTCTTCCTGTCGCGCGAAAACATCGTTGCGGACAAGCGCCGCCCAGGTATGGCGTTGTGGCGCGACAAGCTGTTCGCGTTCATGGCGCGCAATGCGATGCCGGCAACGGCGTTCTTCCAGATTCCCGGCAACCGGTTGATCGAGCTTGGGGCGCAGGTAGAGATTTAGTTTCCAGAAGGCTACTAAAGACCTCAGTCTTCATCGTCGCCCCGGCGAACGCCGGGGTCCAGCGTCTTCAGTGCGTTGAGCCAAAGGCGCTGGATGACCAGCTTCGCTGTTGTAAAGCGCCTCCGGCGTTCGCCGGGATGACGAGTAGGGGAGTTTTCTTAAAAGGCAGCGTTTTTTGTTTCCGCACCCCGGAGCGTCAGACACCTATAATGCCGGGCATGACCGATCACCCCCGCATTGTCACCAACGCCGCGCAGATGGACGACGAGGCCCTCGAGGCCAGTATCCGTCCCAAGCGGCTGGCCGAGTATCTAGGCCAGCAGGCGGTGCGCGAGCAGCTGTCGATCTATATCGAGGCGGCGAAAAAGCGCGGCGGTGCACTCGACCATGTGCTGATCTTCGGGCCGCCCGGCCTGGGCAAGACCACCTTGAGCCACGTGATCGCCAACGAGCTGGGCGTCAATGTCCGTTCCACCTCCGGGCCGGTACTGGAGCGGGCGGGAGACCTGGCTGCGCTGCTGACCAACCTCGAAGCGCACGATGTGTTGTTCGTCGACGAGATTCATCGCCTGTCGCCGGTGGTCGAAGAGGTGCTCTATCCGGCGATGGAAGACTTCCAGATCGACATCATGATCGGCGAAGGCCCGGCCGCGCGCTCGATCAAGCTCGACCTGCCACCGTTTACGTTGATCGGCGCCACCACCCGCGCCGGCTTGCTGACGGCGCCGCTGCGCGACCGCTTCGGCATCGTGCAGCGTTTGGAGTTCTATACGCCCGCGGAGCTCACCGCCATCGTGCGTCGTTCGGCACGCATCATGGGCATCGCCTGCGAGATCGACGGTGCGGAAGAAATCGCGCGGCGTTCGCGCGGCACGCCGCGTATCGCCAACCGGCTGCTGCGCCGCGTGCGCGACTATGCCGAGGTGCGCGCCAACGGCCAGATCACGCGCGAAGTGGCCAATGCCGCCATGAGCATGCTCAAGGTCGACGCCGAAGGTTTCGACGATCTGGACCGGCGCCTGCTTGCCACCATCATCGAGAACTTCGATGGCGGGCCGGTCGGGGTGGAATCCCTGGCCGCGGCGCTCAGCGAAGACCGCGGCACGCTCGAAGACGTGGTCGAACCCTATCTGATCCAGCAGGGATTCCTGGTCCGCAGTGCCCGTGGTCGCATGGCCAGTGCCAAGGCCTGGCGGCACCTGGGCCTGACACCGCCGCCGCGCCAGACCCCGGTGGCGGACCTGTTTTCCGGCGAGGGGGAAGGGTAGACGCCCCTTCCGCGTGGACGATGGGTGGCGATTTCACCCCGTCGCCACCCGATGCCCGTTACTCGTTCTTAGTATGCCTATGACCCCCACCGACACCCCTGCCGTCCTGTTCACCTGGCCTGTCCGCATCTACTGGGAAGATACCGACGCCGGTGGCGTGGTCTATCACGCCAGCTACCTGCGCTTCCTGGAGCGGGCCCGCACCGAGTGGCTCAGGAGCCTTGGCGTGCACCAGTCCGGGATCAAGGAGGAGGGTGGGCTGGTGTTCCTCGTGCGCGAGATGCAGCTGGATTTCCTCAAGGCGGCCCTGCTGGATGATGAACTGCAGGTGACGGTCGCAGTCAAAGAACGGCGCGCAGCCAGTATCCTTTTCGCCCAGAGCATTTACCGGGCCGGCGGCACCGAGCTGCTTCGTGCCACGGTCCGAATCGCCTGCGTCGATACCCGTCGCATGCGCCCGGTGCAAATTCCAGCTGGCCTTATCCCCGGCCTGTAAAAAAACTTTCAGTGACCTTTTGGCCTTAAGTGGCGGAGTACCCCCAGCAATGAACAGTGGATTGGACATTTTCAAGCTGATCGCGGAAGCGAGCATCCCTGTGAAGCTCGTGCTGCTCGTGCTGCTGGTGTTCTCATTCATGTCGTGGGTGATCATCGTCCGCAAATATTCGCAGCTCAAAGCGGCGAACGAGAATGCCGAGTCGTTCGAGGAGCGCTTCTGGTCGGGTGCCGATCTGGCCCAGTTGTTCCGCGAAGTGAGCAATCGCGGCGCCAGCAACGGTGGCCTGGAGAACGTCTTCGAATCGGGCTTCCGCGAATTCGCGCGCCAGCGCCAGCGTCGCGTGCACGACATGCGCGTGGTGATCGAAAGCTCCGAGCGTGCGATGCGCGTGGCCGGTACGCGCGAGATCGGTTCGCTGGAGCGCAATCTGGAGTTCCTTGCCAACGTCGGTTCGATCAGCCCGTACGTCGGCCTGTTCGGTACGGTGTGGGGCATCATGGGCGCGTTCCAGGGCCTGGGTGAAATGAAGGACGTCACCATCGCCGTGGTCGCTCCGCATATCTCCGAAGCCCTGATTGCTACCGCAATGGGCTTGTTCGCCGCGATCCCGGCGGTGTGGGCCTATAACCGCTTCGCCAACAAGGTCGAGCGCGTGGCGTCGCGCTACGAGGTGTTCCAGGAAGAGTTCTCCTCGGTGCTGCAGCGGCAGATCCAGACCGACGACCCCACGGCCTGAGCGAGGCTTGCATCATGCGTAATTCAGCGCGACACAAGCGCCTCAAGCTCAAATCCGAGATCAACGTCGTGCCCTATATCGACGTGATGCTGGTGCTGCTGATCATCTTCATGGTCACCACGCCGATGCTCAATTCCAATGTCGACGTGAACCTGCCACAGGCCAACGCCAAGTCGCTGCAGGACAAGAAGGACCCGGTGATCGTGTCGGTCGGCCAGGACGGCAAGCTGTTCCTGACGCTCGGCACGGCCAAGAAAGAGCCGATCGACGAGGAAGGCCTCAAGGTCAAGGTTGGTGCCTTCGTCAAGCAGAATCCGGACGTCAGCGTGCTGGTGGCGGGTGATCGCGACGGCAAGTACGACGGGGTCTACCAGATCCTGACCGATTTGCAGCAGGCCGGTGTAGCCAAGGTCGGCTTGATGAGCCAGCCTGATGCGGGCGGGAAGAATGGCGCGAAATAGTCCCGACACCCATCGCAAGGGCACGCCCCTCGCGGTCGTCGTTTCGGCCATCCTGCATCTTGGCATCGTGGGGTTTCTGTTCCTCGCGACCTTGTCGTGCTCGACGTTCGAGAGCGCGTTTGCCGTGCTGCATCTGCCCGACTCGTGGAATCCGATCACCTGCGCCAAGCCGCTGCAGCTGCCGGGCGAGCCGATCGAGGCCGTGCTGATCGGGCCGACCGGTGCGCCGCCGCCGAAGTCGCAAAACGTCAAGCCGGTACCCAATACCACGCCGCCGCCACCGACCGTGCCGCCCCCGCCGACTCCGCCGCCGCCCAAGCCGACGCCGCAGCCTTTGCCGCCGCCGCCCGAGCATCCTGATACGAAGGATCAGGAGCGGGTGGTGCAGGACGCTGCGCAAAAGGCCGAGGACGCCAAGCGTGAGCAGGAAGAGAAGCAGCGCCAACGTCAGTCGGAGCTGGATGCCGAGGCGGCCAAGAAGAAGGCCGAAGAGCAGAAGAAGGTCGATGATCTCTTCGCCAAGCTCGATGCTGCCCAGAATCAGAGCAAGAAGGCCGACGACAAGGCAAAACAGGCCAAGCAGCAGCTCGCCGACCTGAAAAACGCCAAAGACAATGGCTTGCCCGACCAGCCCTTTGCCCCGGATCGGCAGACCGGCACCAACGGCAATGACAACAGCCTGCTGGCCCAATACCAGGCGGCGATTCAGAACGCGGTCACGCAGAACTGGCTACGCCCGGATAACATGCCGAACACCGCGTGCATCGTACATATCGTGCAATTGCCCGGGGGCGACGTCATGAGCGCCAAGGTCGACTCGAGTTGTCCTTATGACGATGCCGGCAAGCGTTCGATCGAAAACGCCGTGCTGCGCGCTCAGCCGTTGCCCTACAAGGGCTTCGAGAAAGTGTTCCAACGTGAAGTCACTTTCACCTTCAGGCCGCAATGATCGACCGTATCCGCCACCCCAGGATGCTGCACATGCCCCCGCTGCCCCGTAACGGGGTGGCGAAAGCGCGTTCCAGCGTCAACTCGATTTCACCTCCAGGCCGCAATAATCCAAGCCTATGCGCAAACTAAGCTCACGTTTTGCTCTCCTTCTGCTGGTCGTGGCCGCGCTTGTCGCCGGTCCCGCGGCAGCCCAGTCGCTCAACGTCGATATCGTCGGTGGCCTGAAAACCGCCACGCCGATCGCGGTCGTGCCATTCGCCCAGGCGGGCGGGGCGCCCCTGCCGACCGACGTTGCCGACGTCATCCGCAACGACTTCAACCGCTCGGGCAAATTCCGCTCGCTGGCCAAGAGCGAGATCGTCGAGTTCCCGTCCAAGGGGGCCGACATCAAGTTCGCCACCTGGCGCCTGCTCAAGCAGGACTTCATCACCATCGGCCGCATCAGCGACGCCGGTGGCGGCATGCTGCGGGTGGAATACGAGCTGTGGGACGTCAACAAGCAGCAAAGCCTGCTGGCGCAGGCGTTCACCGCGCCGGCCGGTGACCTGCGTGGCGTCGCGCACCAGATTGCCGACCAGATCTACGAAAAGATCACCGGCGTACGCGGCGCGTTCTGGACGCGCATCGCCTACATCACCGCCGTGGGCCTGGGCAACAACACCACCTATTCGCTGATCGTGGCCGATTCGGATGGCTACAATCCGCAGGTTGTTGCGCGCTCGCGCGAGTCGCTGCTGTCGCCGTCATGGTCGCCGGATGGCCGCAAGATCGCCTATGTCTCCTTCGAAAGCGGCAACTCGGCGATCTACGTGCAGGACATCACCACCGGTTCGCGCCAGCTGATTTCGGCCCATCCCAAGGGCATCAACGGTGCGCCGGCCTGGTCGCCCGATGGCAGCAAGCTGGCCATCTCACTGTCCTATGTGGGCAACCCGGAAATCTTCGTGCTCGACGTGGCCAGCCGCTCGGAAACGCGCCTGACCAACAATCTTGCGATCGATACCGAGCCGGTATGGTCGCCGGACGGCCAGAGCATCTATTTCACCTCGGACCGCTCCGGCCGCCCGCAGATCTACCAGATGTCGGCCTCCGGCGGTAACCAGGAGCGGGTCAGTTTCCAGGGCCAGAACAATGCCAATGCCTCGGTAAGTTATGACGGCAAGCAGCTTGCGATGGTGCAGGGCAACGGGAACGTGTATCGTATTGTCATTATGGACCGCAGTCTGGGTGGGCAGGTGCGACCCATCTCGCCGGGACCGATCGACGAGTCCCCGAGCTTCGCCCCCAATGCCAGCATGCTGCTGTATGCCGCTACCGAAGGACGCCGTGGTGTTCTGTATGCCGTCTCCAACGACGGGCAGGTTCGCCAGCGCCTCGTACTATCCGATGGCGACGTGCGCGAGCCGTCGTGGGGACCGTATCGGCAGCGTTGATGGTCCGATGGATTTCGCCAGGACGCCCGTAAGGCGTCCTGGTTTGGGTGAGCCGGGTGAAGCCTGCGAGGGCGACCAGGCTTTCACGGTTGTCAATGGCGGCTCGCGCTGCCATTGGTAAGGCCTGCGGCTGCAAGACAGCGCACCGCAGGCTACAAAGTGTCAAAATAACAGCCGGTCCACCGGCGATACGCTGTCCCGTAACCGCAATCGTCATTGACTGTCGGAACTCAAACCCGTTTGAAGGAACGTCCACCATGAATAAGACCGTTCGCGTCGCCCTGGTCGCCCTGCTCTGTGTTGGCGCGGCCGCCTGCCAGAAGAAGCAGGAAGTTAAGCCTCAGACCACGCAAGACCAAGCCCAGACCATGCCGCAGAGCCAGCCGGAATCGGGCAAGTTTGGTCCCGATGATCTGGACACCAACGCATGCCTGCGTCAGCGCGTTGTGTACTTCGATTTCGACAAGACCGAAATCAAGCCGGAATTCCAGCAGATCATGGCGTGCCACGCCAAGTACCTGCAGGACCGTCCGATGGCTAACATCCGTCTCGAAGGCAACACCGACGAGCGTGGCACGCGTGAGTACAACCTCGGCCTCGGCGAGCGCCGCGGCAACGCCGTGTCCAGCGCGCTGCAGGCTGCCGGTGGTTCGGCCAGCCAGCTCAACGTGATCAGCTACGGCAAAGAAAAGCCGGTGTGCCGTGAGCACAACGAAGACTGCTGGGGCAAGAACCGTCGCGTCGAGATCGTCTACACGGCGAAGTAATGAACAAGCAACTGGCTACTAGCTTTACGGCCAGGCTCGGCATGGCGGGTGCGTTAGCATCCGCCATGCTTTTTGCTTTGCCGGCACAAGCACAGGATTCCCGTTTGAGTCTGGCCGACCGTGTCGCCCGTCTCGAACAGCAGGCGCAGAACCAGGACCAGGGCGGTATCGGCATGGTCAACCAGGTCCAGCAGTTGCAGCAGCAGGTGCAGCAGTTGCAGGGCCAGATCGAGGAGCTTCAGCACCAGGTGCAGGAAGCCCAGGACAAGAACAAGGCGCAATACGTCGATCTCGATTCGCGACTGGGCCGTCTTGAAAAAGGTGGCAGTCCTGCCGCCGCCAACAACCCGCCGCCTGCAACGGATACGCCGCCAGCTGCCGACAACGGCAAGCCTCAGGGCGGCGTGCAGGTGAGTGCCTCGCGGCCGGCTGCGGCATCCAGCAATGGCGGCAACGCCAACCCCGCAGGTGCACAAGCTGCTTACGACGCTGCCTTCGGCGCGATTCGTGGCGGCGACTACGTCAAGGCGTCGCGCGGTTTTCGCGACTTCCTGCAGCAGTATCCGGACAGTAATCTCGCCCCCAACGCTTATTACTGGTTGGGCGAGTCGTATTACGCCACGTCCAATTACCCGGTGGCGCTCGAAGCTTTCCAGCGGCTGGTCTCGCGCTATCCGCAAAGCGACAAAGCGCCCGATGGGCTGCTGAAAGTGGCCTATACCCAGATCGAACTCAAGCAGAACGATGCCGCCAAGGCCACGCTCAAGTCCGTTCCTGTGAAGTATCCGGGTTCCAAGGCCGCGGGCCTGGCCCAGGATCGTCTGCGCCGGCTGCAAGTGCAGTCGGCCAACTGAGGCCGCGCAGTGAACGTGCATGATGCGAGCGTGGAGCAGCCCACGTCGACGCCGGCCCTGGCCGAACGCCTGCGCATCACCGAGATCTTTCATTCGGTTCAAGGCGAAGCCGATGCCATCGGTTGGCGCACCGTCTTCGTTCGGTTGACCGGCTGTCCGCTGCGCTGTGTCTGGTGCGACACCGAATATTCGTTCTACGGCGGTGATTGGCGTGGCATCGACGACATTCTCGTCGAGGTCGCCTCGCACGAAGTGAAGCATGTCTGCGTCACCGGTGGCGAGCCGTTGGCGCAGAAGCGCTGCCAGATCCTGCTGACCCGCCTTTGCGATGCCGGTTACGACGTCTCCTTGGAAACCTCGGGTGCGCTGGATGTGTCGGGCGTCGATCCACGCGTGCGCAAGGTGATGGACCTGAAGGCACCCGATTCGGGCGAGAGCGCGCGCAATCTTTGGTCGAATATCGAGCACCTGCTGCCGCACGACCAGGTCAAGATCGTGATCGCCAGTCGCGCCGATTACGAATGGGCGCGCGGCAAAGTCGCCGAGCTCGGCCTGGCGCGCCGCTGCATGGTGCTGTTCTCGCCGGTACACGGCGCAGTGCAGCCGCGTGAACTGGCCGAGTGGATCATCGAAGACAAACTGCCGGTACGTTTCCAGATGCAACTGCATAAGCTGCTTTGGAACGATGAGCCGGGACACTGAAGAGCGGTAAGACCGGCCGCTGCGCGGCCTGAAAACGGTAAATGGTCAACAGGAAAGCGTTGCCATTCCGCAGGCTCTTCTCATTGACTGTTTACTATTTACAGGCCGCGCAGCGGCCGACTTCACGATCAAGACCATGACTACATCCGAACGCAAAAAAGCCGTCATCCTCGTTTCCGGCGGCATGGACTCCGCTGTCACCATCGCCATCGCGCGCGAGCAGGGCTACGACGTGTATGCGTTGAGCGTGGCGTACGGGCAACGTCATAGCGCGGAGCTGGAAGCCTCCGAGCGCGTGTCGCGCCTGTTGGGCGCGGTGGCGCACAAGACGGTGACGGTGGATCTGCGCTCGATCGGCGGTTCGGCGCTTACCGCCGACATCGATGTGCCGCTGGATACCGATCAGCAGGCCGATGCCGCAACGATTCCGGTGACCTACGTCCCGGCGCGTAACACCATCATGCTGTCGATCGCGCTGGGTTGGGCCGAGGTACTCGGTTCGAGCGATATCTGGTGCGGCGTCAACGCGGTGGACTATTCCGGCTATCCCGACTGCCGCCCCGCCTTTATCGAAGCCTTCGAGCAGCTCGCCAATGTGGCGACCAAGGCGGGCGTCGAGGGTGCCGGCATCCGCATCCATGCGCCGCTGATGAAGATGAGCAAGGCCGATATCGCGCGCGAAGGCGCACGCCTGGGCATCGACTTTGCCCAGACCGTCAGTTGCTATAAGGCCGACGCCCAGGGCCGCGCCTGCGGCCATTGCGACGCTTGCCGGCTGCGTGCCCAGGGCTTCCGCGATGCCGGGCTGCCCGACCCGACGCGCTACGTCTAAGCCCTGGTCCGCCTTGGAGCTTGTGCCAAAGCGGCATAGCCCATAAAATTGCGGGCTCACTACGTTCCGGGCCGTTAGCTCAGTTGGTAGAGCAGCGGACTTTTAATCCGTTGGTCGATGGTTCGAATCCATCACGGCCCACCAATAAGAAATCGGCGACTTAAACTCATTCCGAGTTTCCTGCAGGTCGCCTGTATTTAGCCCTGGCTTCGTCAGGGCTTCTCGATTCCGACCGCTTCCACGCTGCAAGCGCCGCCAACTCGATTGGCGGTGCTCGACAGGGATGCCTCCACGTCGGCGAGAGTATCGCGCTCGATTTGCGCAGGCTATTGAGTCATTCCCGCTGGCTGGGCGCTTCACTTGGTGCGTAACCGACATGCGCCCTGGATGCACGGCGAGACGCTGTGTCCAAGGCATGGCCAACGCGCTACGCCGCTCCGATAACTTTCATTCCGCCGTTACGCAGCAGATCGGCTGCAATGGGCAAGCGCCATTGCGGAGCTGCTTCGCAAGGATACGCATGCCCGGATTCCAGGGCATGAAATCAGGGTTCGACAACATGGCCAGACATTGCCTCGACTCCTAACATTTGCATCACCCCGTCGGCACGGGGCCAGCTATTTGAAGCAATTATGCCGCTGTCACTCGCTATTTCTGCTCTCTATGCATCGACTTTCGGATTTTCTGCAATGGCTGCGGGAAAACGGCAAGGGCGACAAAGAGGGTGGCAGCCATACCGGTGCTTCGCGAAACCAAACATCCCTGATGTGATCTGGAGAATCCTTATGAACAACCTTCATTTCGTTCCTGTCGCCGAATCGACCGGCCATGCTGCCCAAATCTTCGCAGCGATCAAGGCCGCTGTAGGCATGGTGCCCAATGCCTATGTGGGTATCGGCAGCAATAGCCCGCACGCACTGGAAGCGGCGCTCAATCTCGATGCCGCACTCAAGAAGAGCAGCTTGATCGGTCGTGAGGTAGAGGCGGTCAAGCTCGTCGTGAGCGACGTCGCCGACTGCGAATACTGCCTGGCCGCCCACACGATGATTGGGAAGATGCAAGGTCTCGATGCCGCTGAGATATCGGCGCTGCGGCGCGGGCAAGCAACCGGGGATGCCAGGCTCGATGCGCTGGCGTCTTTCACGCGGGCACTTGTCGAGACTCGCGGCACCGTCCCCGCCGGCGTACTCGGAAACATTCGCAGCGCCGGTTACACCGATGCGCAGCTCGTCGAGGTGATGCTCGCCGTCACGAGCATCACCTTCACCAACCTCTTCAATCGCGTCAACGGCACTCCACTTGATTTTCCGCCAGCGAGCTGGGCGGGCGCAGTGAGAGCAGCGGGCGAGCCATCGCCATGCCAACAGCGAGCACTCTGAAAACGTAAAACCCCATCGAAAGGAACATACCCGTGAATATTGAACATGCTTTAACCACAACGATCGACATAAACGGAACTCCGTTTGCCTACCGGGAAGCCGGCATCAAGGGAGGTGTGCCGATCATCCTTCTTCACCATCTGACAGCCGTACTCGACGACTGGGATCCGGCTGTCGTCAATGGCCTGGCAGCCAATCATCACGTTATTGCGTTCGATAATCGTGGCGTGGGCCGGTCCGGCGGCACGACACCCACGTCGGTCGAAGAGATGGCGCGCGATGCGATTGCCTTCATTCGCGCGTTCGGCCTGAGCAAGGTGGATCTGCTCGGCTTCTCGTTGGGCGGCTTCATCGCTCAAGTGATCGCGCAGGAGGAGCCTGACCTCGTTCGTAAGCTCATCATCGCCGGATCCGGTCCTGCGGGTGGTGAAGGTATCTCGAACATGGGTGCGGTCTTGCAAGATGGCGTGGCAAAGGCCGCCGCCTCGGGTAAACATCCGAAGCACTTCCTGTTCTTCACGCAAACCGACCATGGTCAAGCCGCGGCCAATGCGTTCCTCGCTCGCTTGGGTATGCGCACGGAAGATCGGGATGCCGCGATAAGCAACGAAAGCATTCATGCTCAGCTGACGGCCATTTATGCCTGGGGACAAGGCGACCCGTCCAAGCTGAGTGGAATCCATCATCCCGTTCTCGTTGCCAACGGCGACGATGACGTGATGGCGCCGACGATCAATTCATTCGAGTTGGCGCGCCGGCTCCCCAATGCGCAGCTCAGCATTTATCCGGATGCCAGCCACGGCGGAATTTTCCAGTATCACGCCGTTTTTCTTCAGCAGGCTCTCGACTTCCTTGACTGACGGATTGGCCGAGACGGTAACCTGATCACCGTCTCGGCCGATCGCGGCGCCGTGCGCACCCCAGTGCGGTCCGTGAAAGACCAAGGTTTTGGCGTGTGCTGCGTCACGCAGCTATGGATCGTTTTTGTACCGTCATCAGCTCGCGTGCCGCCAGGCCTCGGGCATGGCTTCATGCTCCTGATGATTGTGCCCGGCGACGGTCGATCTGGGCACCTCGAACCAGAAGGTGCTGCCGCGGCCCGGTTCGGAGCGCAGGCCGATATGGGTCTGCAGAATCTGCGCGAGGCGTTCAGCGATGGAAAGGCCCAGGCCATAGCCTTCGTGAGCGTCACCTTCGTCGCCATCCAGGCGGACGAATTCTTCGAAGATGCGTTGGTGCTCGGCGGCGGCAATGCCGGGGCCGTTGTCGCGTACCTCGATACGGATGTTTTCGCCACGACGACGTGCCGCGACGAGGACGCGGCCGTTCGGTGCGTTTGCCAATGCGTTGTTGACCAACTGTTGCAGCAGGCGGGCACAGAGTTCGGCGTCGGCATGCAGGCGATGGTGGCTGCCTCGCCAGACGAGGATGACGTGCTGTCTCGAGGCCGTTTCGCTGAGGCTCTGGCGGTCGTGCATGAACAGTTCTGCGGCGGCGAACGGCACTGGCTTGCTGCTCACCACGCCGGCATCGAGCCGCGAGATTTCCAGCAGCGCGTCGAGCAGGCGCGTCATCGAACCGATGCTGTTGCGCATCTGCCCGAGTACCGATTGTTGTTCTTTGTCGCTGCCCAGGTGCAGGAAAGCGGCAAACAGTTGCAGGGCTTGCAGCGGTTGGCGGAAGTGATGGCCGACCAGTGCGACAAAATGCGATTTGCTACGTGCCAGGGCCTGCGCCTCACGTTGTTGACGGACCGCCTGCAGGGAGCTGCTACGGCGGATGGCGACCAGATCGCGGCGCTGCGTAGTCAGCGCACTGTCGATTCGGGTCAATGATGCATGCAGGCGTTCGAGTTCGTTGCCGGACATCTGCTCGGCAGCGGCCCGTTCGTCGCGACGTGGCAGCAGGTCGTCCAGCGCATGCTGCAGACGATCGAGCGGATCGACGATACGTCGCCGCAACGACCAGCGGGCCAGCCAGGCCAGCACGGCGATACCGATGGCGCACAGCAGGCCGCCGGCACCGGTCAACCATTGCGCACGTCGCAATGGCCAGGGATCGACCTGCATCGTGATGGTGGCCACTGCCTGCAACGGCGGTGTGGGCAGCGCGCGTGCGTAAATCTGCAAGCTCTGCGCGTCGCTCTCACCCGCGCCATACAGTCGACCGTCGGCGAGTCGCAGTTCGAGGTAACGGATGCTTTCAGATGCGCCGTCGCGTAAGCCGTTATCCAGGATGTGCTGCGGGGGCGCACTTTCCCAGGCAAGCGCCGAGCTGAGGCGTTCGAGTTGCAGACTGATGCCGCTGCGTTGCCGTTCGGCAAGCAGGGAGGCGCGTTGCACGGTCAATGCTGCGGTCAGTACCAGAGCGGCGAGGGCACAGGGCAGAATGGCATCGATCAGCAAGCGCGGCAGCAGTCCGTCCGGCGAGCGCTTCATGATTCCGCCTTTTCGCGGTTGTGTGGAATAGTTCGGCCCATACCGACCCGCGACGCCTTGGCGAGATGTCTTAAGAAGCGCTGCATGGCATCGGAGTCTGTACGAGTAGGAAAGCCGGAGGCAGGGCAATCGTTTGCCCAAGCTTCACTCTAGAGAAGTGTGAAGGGCTATTCGATACACAGTTCGTACTATTCTGCGGCGGCCTATGGCGAATGGCATAGGTCGCTCTTTTGTGCTGAAAGTTGCCTGCGGCGGTTTCTTTGCCGCCGACGGAGGGCTGTCGGATAGCTTAAGGTGTGCCGTCGGTATGTGCGGCCAGATTCAGCGGGCGATTGCTCTTCAACTGGTTGATCAGCAGCTCGTGCGCCGCTTCGATCTTCTGCAGTCGCGCTTTCATCGCATCGCTGTTGACCCATTGCGCGCTCAGGGCGCGTCGCTGGTCCAGCGTGTAATCGATATCGGCAAATGCCGTGAGTACATCGTTGCCGGCGGGGCGGAAGCCGCTGATATCGTGGATGAGCTGCAGCTTGGCCACTTCTTGTGGGGCATTGCGCCCCTTTCCGTAGCTGATCAGGAATTGCGTCACGCGGTCGCGTAAATCGGCAGGCAGATCGGTGCGCACGATAATCACGGCGTGCGGAATCAGCGACGATTTCCATATCACGCGCAGGCGCGCGTACTGGTCGGGAAAGTGTTTGGCGAAGCGTTCGAGGTCGGCGGTGTTGTTGGTCGCCAGATCGGCCTCGCCGTTGACCACGGCCAAGGCGTTGTTCTGATGGTTGTCGATCAGGACGTTGGAAAAAAACGTATCCGAATCGAGCTTGCGGCTGGCAAAGAGCTGTGTCTCCGGTACCAGGTAACCCGACACCGACAGGGCTTCGCCACGCGCATAGCGCCAATGGCCCGGCTTGGAAAAGATGTCGTCGAGTTTATGGATCGGGGAGTCTTTCTCCACGATCAGGACGGAGTAGTAGCCGAGCGTTCCGTCGCCGCGGGTCAACTGGGCCACAACCTGCATGCGATCCTGCGTCACCGCCTGCAAGGCCAGCCGGCCGGAGACGAAGGCGTAGTCGATGCGCTGTTCGGTCAGTGCCTGGGCAAGGCCCTCATAGGTGCTGACCGATACGCTGCGGATCGGTCGCTGCAAGGCATGGCTCATGTCGTCGAGCATGGGCCGCCACGCCTCCAGCGATTCGGAGGGGCCGCCCATGGGCAGCACACCGAAGGTCAGGGGCTGTGGCGTCTTGTCCGCGGCTCTGGCCGGCGCGACGGAAAGGCATAGCAGGATGAGCAACAGGCAGGCCAGCCACGCCGCCCTGGGCGAGCCCGGATAAGCCCCTGCGTTGATGCGTTCGTTGCGCAACGTGTTCGACTCCCCTGCAATCCTTGGGCGCTGTCGTGGCTATACATTCCTGCCGTCGACGGAGCATACGCCGCCGCGGCGCCACTTGGGTGACAAACCGTTTGCAACGAAAGGCTAGGGTCCTGCCAACCGACGGGACGCTACCACCGCCTCGACCCGGTTGCGCACGTTCAAGGCACGGAAAATCGCCGCCAGGTGAATCTTCACGGTGCCTTCGCTGATGCCCAGGTCGCGTGCGATCACCTTGTTCGGCTTGCCTTGCGAGAGCAGCCAAAGCACGTCGATCTGGCGGTCGGTCAGCAGCTGGCGCAGGCGCTCTTCCAGGCTGGCCGCATCACTCTGCGGCGAGACGACCGGTGGCGGCTGGGCCACTTCGCCGGATTCGTCCAGCATCATCGGCGGCACATAGACGCCGCCGGAGAGCACCAGCCTCACCGCCGACAGCATCACATCCGGAGAGTACGCCTTGGGAATAAAGCCTTGCACGCCGATGGAGAGCAGGTCTTTCATCAGCGAAGGGTCTTCCGACCCGGACAGCACGATCACCGGTACGCCGGGCAGGCTTTCGATGGTCTCGGCCAGATGGGCATGGCCGTGCGACCCCGGCATGGCCAGGTCGACGATCGCCAGTGCGGGCGCGGGTTCGTTGTGCAGAGCCTCGCGCAGTTCCTTCACGTCCTTGGCGATCGAGAACTCAGTATCGGGCCCAAGCTCGGCTAGCTTGAGCTTGACCCCTTCGACAATCAGTCGATGGTCATCGGCAATCAGTATCCGCATGTCGTCCCCCGCAGCCCGCCACGGTTAACAACCCGTCCGGCCACCCGCGCAACATAGCCTTACCGAACGATGTCAGCAAGCTGCATGAACATGGGCAAATGGCCTAGCTATCGACCATTTGGCCTAGGGAATCCAAACGTTCGGTTCCACTTGTCGCTGCGAATTTGCCAGCGGAGCCGGGTTATGGGGCATGCGCGTCGATCAGGCTGTCAAATGGCTCTGCGTGCGCGACATGGCCATTGCTTCGCGCAGTTGCTCGGGCGAGACGGGTTTGTAAAGCACGGGAATCTTCGCCGCCATGATCTCGCGCAACCGGTCGCTGCGGGTTTCACCGGTGATCAACAGGCGTGCAAAGGCCGTTGGCGTGTCATGACCGTAGTGGCGATCGAGTGCGGCCAGTACGTCCAGCCCGCTTTCTCCCTCGCGCAGGCGCAGGTCGGAAATCACCAGGTCCGGCGGGGTAGACCAGGTGTCGGCGACTTCCAGCGCCTGGGTCCGGTCTTCGGCGACCACGACGTCGCAACCCCAACTGCGCAGCAGATAGCGGATACCGGAGAGAATCGCCGGTTCGTCGTCGATGACCAGCACGCGCATGCCCGATACATCCTGCAGGTGTTCTTCGATCAGTGGATGAAAGGTTTGATGCGCCGGTGCGCTGGGCAACTGAAAGCTGAAAACGCTGCCGCGATTGACCCGCGACTTGAGCGTGACCTGGGTGTCCAGCAGTTCGGCCAGGCGCTGCACGGTCGCCAGGCCAAGGCCGAGGCCGCGACGCGGTCCACTATCGTGCTCACCCAGGCCGTGCATGTCGATGCGGTAGAACTCGTCGAAAACGCGCACCTGGTGTTCCTCGGCAATGCCGCTACCGGTGTCCCATACGTCGATACGTATCGTGCCATCGAGTTGCTTTCGTGCTCCCACAAGCACGCCGCCCTGGCCGGTATAGCGCAAGGCATTGCTGACCAGGTTGTTGAGGATGCGCGCGAGCATCGTGCGATCCGTGCGCACCCACAATGGCGTGGCGCGCATGACCAGGCGCAGCTCGTGTTGCTCGGCAATCAGGCGGAAGTTTCGGCTGACCTCTTCGAACACGTGATCGAGCGGAAACTCGGTGATCTCAAGCTGCATCGCTCCGGTTTCCAGGCGCGACAGATCGAGCAATTCGCTGAACAGGTGATCGAGCGCTTCGACACATTCCTGGATATGCGCAATGCGATCCAGGCGTACCGGATCGCGTTCGTCCACGGCCAGCGAGGACGAGAACAGCGTCAATGCATACAGGGGTTGGCGCAGATCATGCGAAGCGGCGGCCAGAAAGCGTGCCTTGGCTACGCTGGCAGCTTCGAGCGCGGCATTCTTGCGCGCCAGCTCCAGGGTGGCGTGCTCGATTTCCTGTTCCATCCCGCGTTGGACGTCGAACAAGGCGGCGGCGGCGCTGTTGAAGCCGTGCTGCAGTTCGCCGATCTCGGTGCTGTCGGTCACTTCGACTTCCACCCGCCGATCGCCGCGGCCCAGCTGATGTACCGCCGCAGCCAGCCGGCGCAGCGGTGCACTGATCCAGCGGGCCGCCTGCCAGCCCAGAATGCCCGCGACGAGCAGGCTGAGCACCAGTGCGATCAGGGCGTTGCGCAGGCTGGATCGTTGCGCGGCAATGGCTTCGTTGAGGCTGACATCGACCAGCACCGAACCGATTACCGGATGATCCGGTAGCGCACCATCGACAACCGTGCGCACGACGGTGAGGGTTTCATTGCGTACACGGTCTTCACGCCCCAAGGCGTCGGCAACAATCTCGCCGTCGGCTGCGCGAATCTGCACATGTGCGACATGCGGCAGTTCGGCGATCGATTGGGCGATCCGCGCCAGCTCCCGTCGCTGCATCTGGCGTAGCGGGTCGGCGCAAACGGAAGCGGTCTGGATGGCGATCGTGTCAGCGGTGCTTTGCGCCATGCTGCGCAGCGACGCGAGCTGGTGGCGGGTGAGCATCGTGACCAGGAACACGGCCGTGACCAGGGTCGGGACGAGCGCAACGAACGCCAGCCGCTGCATCAGCGACGTGCGCCGCCATAGACGACCGATCCAGGTGTCCTGACCTGTGCTCACTGCCGTTTCCCCGTGTCGGCTTCTGGGGCCGAGACTAGCGCGAAATCATGGGAGCAGGGGTGGTTTTTTGGATAGTGGCCGTCGGTAATAGAACGGCTATGGCGTGAGTCTTTACGAATGGTCCGCCATTCGTTCGCTGCGCAGAGGGCTTACTCTGCAGGGGGCAACTGCGCGCGTTGGCGGCGCGAGCGCGTAAGGCGCTCTACCAGCAGCGGGAGTAGCGCCAGCAACGCGATACCACCCAGTGGCCATAGCACTTCGTGCCGCAATAGCAGGGCAGGGCCCAGCTTCGCGCTGTGGCTCAATGCGGTGCCAAGCCCCGCGCCCACCGAGGTCTCGAATACCAGCATGACCGTGCCACCCAGAAAGGTGGCGCCGATAAACAGCCATAGCGGACAACGCAGCCAGGCCAGGCTGATCGTCACCAGGCCAAAGGGTACGACCGGTACGAAGCGCAGGAACATCGTGTAGCTGACCGGATGATGCGCGAATCCGTGCTGCAGTTTTTCCACGATCGCGGGCGGATGCTTGGCTCCGGCGCCGAACGCATAGCGGCTGGCAAGGAAAAGGATCAGCGAGCCCAGGGTGACGCCCACCGAGGAGTACAAGGTGCCCTCGACCACGCCGAACGCAAAGCCGCCTGCAAAGATCACGATGATGGTGCCGGGGATGCCGGTGGACATTGCCAGGGTCAGCAGCCCGATATAGACAATGCGGCTAAGCCAGGGAGCGGCAGCGATGTCGCTGCGCAGCTGTTGTTGATGGGCGACCAGTTGCTCCGGGTGCAGCCGGTCCAGGATGCCCGAGCCGAACAACACAATGCCGGCCAGCACCAGCAGGATCAGCGGCAGCGCGGCGCGCAGGCGACTCAATACTTCGGTCCGGTCTGGCCGTACTCGGCCAATACAGCGCGTGCCTCATCACGCAGGATGTCGCGTCGCACCGCAATGCCGCGCCGTTCGAGTTCGCCGATCCAATCGGCCGGCAACGGGCCTTCGTCGAATTCGGTCAGTTCCTCGACGTCTTCGGCACGCGCACCGATCAGCAGTTCGTCGACACCGGCCCATACAGTTGCGCCGAAGCATTGGCAGCACGGTTGAGAACTGGTCGCCAGCGTGTAGCGGCCGCCTTGCTCGTTGAGCCGGTGCGTCGACAGGCGCTGCTGGGCGGCCATGTAGGCGAGTATTTCCGCATGCGCGATCGAGCAGCTCTGTGGCACCACGCGATTGGCCGCCGCCGCGATCAGGCGGCCTTGGTCGTCGAATACGGCCGCGCCGAAGGGGCCGCCGGTGCCATGCGCGATGTTGCGCCGGGACAGCTCGATCGCCAGCGCGACGCGTTCCTCGTCGCTATGGTAGCGACGCTTTTCGTCGGCCACTTCTTCGAGCCACGGCGGCAGGGTCAGGTGTACCTGGATCGGTAGCATCGTTTTCAACCCGACTGTTTTGCCCAGGTATCGCGCAGGGTAACAGCGCGATTGAACACCGGTGCGTCCGTGCGATGGTCGATGCGATCGGCGACGAAGTAACCCAGGCGTTCGAACTGGAAGCGCTGCTCCGGTAGCGCCTGCGCCGCGGCCGGTTCGACCCAGCCGCGTACGAGCCGCTTGGCATCCGGATTGATATGCTCGATCCAGCTCTTGCCGTCGCTTTCGTCATCGGGCGCGGACACGTTGAACAAGCGGTCGTACAGGCGGACTTCAGCGGCCACGCCGTGGCGCGCACTCACCCAATGGATCGTACCCTTGACCTTGCGGTCCGCGCCCGGCATGCCCGAGCGCGATTCCGGGTCGAGCGTGCAGCGCAGCTCGATCACGTTGCCGTCCGCGTCCTTGACCAGCTCGTCGCACTTGACGATGCCGACGCCGCGCAGGCGTACTTCGCCCTCCGGCTTCAGACGATGGAAACCCTTGGGGGGCACCTCGGCGAAATCCTCACGCTCGATCCACAACTCGCGCGCAAAAGGCACCTGGCGCGCGCCGAAGCTCTCGTCTTTGGGGTGATTGGAGAACAGCAGCGTCTCTTCGTGGTCTTCGGGCAGGTTGGTAAGGGTGAGCTTGAGCGGATCGAGCACGGCCATGCGGCGCGGTGCGTGCGCGTCGAGATCTTCGCGTACGCAATTTTCGAAGATCGCGTAATCGATCACGCTGTTCTGCTTGCTGATCCCCAGGCGCTCGATCAACAGGCGAATCGCTGCCGGGGTAAAGCCGCGGCGGCGCAGGCCGCGCAGCGTATTCATGCGCGGATCGTCCCAGCCGTCGACCAGCTTTTCGCTGACCAACTGCGCGAGCTTGCGCTTGCTGGTGATGGAGTAGCTCAGATTGAGGCGCGAGAATTCGATCTGGCGCGGTTTGGCCGGTTCGGTCTGAAACCCGGCATCGTGCAGGTGCTGCCACAGCTCCGGATGATTGACCAGGTCGACCTTGTCGACGAACCAGTCGTACAGCGGGCGGTGATCCTCGAACTCCAGTGTGCACAGCGAATGCGTAATGCCTTCCAGTGCATCGGACAGGCAGTGCGCGTAGTCGTACATCGGGTAGATCGGCCACGCGTTGCCGGTGTTCTGGTGCTCGACCTTGCGGATGCGGTAGATCGCCGGGTCGCGCATGTTCATATTGCCCGAGCTCATGTCGATCTTGGCGCGCAGCGTCTTGCTGCTGTCGGCGAACTCGCCCGCGCGCATGCGACGGAACAGGTCGAGGTTCTCCTCCACCGGGCGATCGCGAAACGGTGAGTTGCGACCCGGCTCGGTCAGCGTGCCGCGATAGGCGCGCATGTCATCGGGGTTGAGGTCGTCCACATAGGCCTGGCCGTCCTGGATCAGCTTGAGCGCGCCGCGATAGAAAACCTCGAAATAATCCGAGGCATGGCGCAGGTCGTGCCACTCGTAGCCCAGCCAGCGCACGTCGTCCTTGATGCCCTCGACGAACTCGGGGTCTTCCTTGCCCGGATTGGTGTCGTCCAGGCGCAGATTGCACCAGCCGATGAACTCGGCGGCGATACCGAAGTTCAGGCAGATCGCCTTGGCGTGGCCGATATGCAAATAGCCATTGGGCTCGGGCGGAAAACGCGTCCGGATGGCGTGATGCTTTCCGCTGGCCAGGTCGTCGCGAATGATCTGGCGAATGAAGTCGCGCGGCTGACCCTCGCCCGAGGGCGCGGCGGAGGTGGCGGGCGGGTTGGCCAGGGGAGATTCGGTCGACATCACTGTGAAAACTCGGGACGCGTAGCGGAAACGGATGATTCTACTAGTTCTGGCGGATTTGACGATCCGCCGCCGAAAACCTGCTTTGTGGCCGGCGGGCTTGCTCCGGCCCGTGGCGACGGGTAGCTTGCAGCCATGCGCATTGCCTATCGAGCCGAAAACCTGATCGACGCCCACCTGGTCAAGGATGCGCTCGAGCGTGCCGAGATTCCGGCGTTTATCAGTGGCGAGTACCTGACTGGCGCGGTTGGCCAGCTCCCCGCCATGGACTATGTGGCGGTCATGGTGGCCGAAGACAATCTGGCCGCCGCCGAAGGGGTGGTGCGCGAGGTCCAGTCGCAGCTTGCCGAGGCGCGCGAAGTGCTGGCATCGATGGATCCGGACGCGGACCTGGATGGGTCGTTCGCCAGCGCCTGCTGAGCCCGGTTGGCTGGGGCTGGATTGATCATGGATGTAATCTCAGGGGCATGAACAAGCCCATCTCTCCGATCGAATCCCTGATCCGCGCCGTGCCGGATTTTCCCAAACCCGGCGTGACCTTTCGCGATATCACCCCCTTGCTGGCCGACGCCGGCGGCTTTGCCCGCTGCATCGACGCGATGGCCGAGCCCTGGCAAGGCAGCGAAATCCAGGCGGTTTGCGGGATCGAGTCGCGTGGTTTCATTTTCGGGGCGGCATTGGCGCAGAAGCTCCACGCCGGTTTCGTGCCCTTGCGCAAGCCCAACAAGCTGCCGCCGCCGGTCGTCGAGGTGGAGTACCAGCTCGAATACGGCGTCGATCGCCTGCAGGCACGTAACGATGCGCTACGTCCCAACGAAAGGGTATTACTGGTCGATGATGTGCTGGCAACCGGAGGCACCCTGGCCGCTGCGCGGACACTGGTCGAGAAGCTTGGCGGTACCGTTTGCGGCGCTGCCCTGGTGATCGAACTGACTGCGTTGCAGGGACGCACGCGATGGCGGGACGACGTGCCGCTGCACGCCTTGTTGCGTTATTGAATTTCACGTCGACCGGTACCAGATATCCGCTACTTTCCCCGAACCTTTTAGGAGGCCGCCATGCTTGGAATCGGTGCCTGGAAACAACGCATGCCCCAACCGCAGGATGCGCTGCCGGGGCGCGATACACCTATTCGTCCCACCCACCCGCATCACGTCACGGGACGCTCGCTGTTGCCTGAGGCTTTCCCCGGCAGCGAAGTATTGGTTGTCGGCATGGGCTGCTTCTGGGGCGCGGAACGGAAGTTCTGGAGCATCCCTGGCGTTTACAGCACGTCTGTCGGTTATGCCGGCGGCTACACGCCCAATCCGACCTATCGCGAAGTCTGCTCGGGCGAGACCGGTCATACGGAAGTAGTCCAGATCGTATACGACCCCAAGACCGTCGACGTCGGCAGCTTGTTGCGCACGTTCTGGGAAAGCCACGATCCCACCCAGGGCATGCGTCAAGGCAACGACGCGGGTACGCAGTACCGTTCGGCCATCTATGCATCGAGTGCCGAACAGCTCGATGCCGCCGAGGCATCCAAGCGTGAGTATCAAGTGCAGCTCTCACATGCAGGTTACGGCGCGATCACGACGGAAATCGCCATGGCCGGCCCGTTCTATTTCGCCGAGGACGAGCACCAGCAATATCTGTCCAAGCATCCGGATGGTTACTGCGGTTTGGGTGGCACGGGCGTGGTTTGTCCGATCGGGCTCGATGCGGCCTGAGCTGAGGCCATTCGTGGCCCATTGATTCGCGGCTCATTGAAAAGCGGGGCTCTCGATGAGCCCCGTTTTTTACAATTCGATGTTTTAAACGATTCAGCGTGAGCCTGGACTCAAAAAGTTAGCCCTGACACGCTACCATCGGCGCCTGATTGCCGAAGGATCGTGCATGCCCAGGTTTCTTCTATCCACTATCTGGTTGTTGCTGGCTCTTGCCGTGGCGGGCTGCGATGTGCCGCAAGCGGCATCGGGCGCGTCGGCGCAACAATCGAAGTATTCGCTCGGTAGCATTTTCAAAGACCCCAAAGCACAGGCGCTTGCCTTGGCTGCCGAACAGGGGAACGTGGCCGAAGTGCAGCGATTGATGAAGCAAGAGCACGTCAATCCGGATGTCATTTTCAGTGACGACGACAGCGGCATGCCGTTGATTGCGTGGCCCGTGTTTACGCTGAAGCCGGCCGGCCTGAGGGCGATGCTGGAAAATGGTGCAAATCCGAACGCAAGAAAACCAGGGCACACGGTTAAAAAATTCAAGGATGGAAGTGTTTCGGACCACTTCAATTATGACAATGCCATGGTTTGGGCTGCCAAGCAGGACGACCCGATCTATCTGCAACTACTCTTGGACCACGGCGGCGATCCCAATACGCTTAACGGAAATGGAGAAACCTTGTTGTTCCAGGCTTTCATCTGGCACAACCAGTGGAAAAATGTGCAGTTACTAGTGGAACATGGCGCTAACATCAATGCGCCGACTACAGGTTGGTCACTCTTGTCCGACTATACGGCCGAGGGAAATTTTGAGGCGGCTGACTGGTTGTTGCAACATGGCGCCGACCCTACGGAAGGGCGCCCAATCGGGTCTTCGTGGCCACCGGCTCCCAACGCTTTCCCGATCATCGAGTCCATCTTTTGGCATCCCGGCAATCCAAAAGACCCGTCGTGGCAACGTAAATGTCAGCAGTGGCTGCTGCAGCATGGTTACAGGCGGCCGCCGATGCCGGACAATTTTCGTGACATGCGTAAATCTTTCGGTTTGCCCTCCGACGAAAAAGATATTCCTTTACTTTAAAGACAGTTGATCAAGGAGTGATGACATGGCTAGCGATCCGCAGCAAGAGCAGGCGTTGCTACAGCGTCTCCAGCACGGCGATACCGCTCAGCAACGTGAAGGCGCTCAGTTGCAGAAGCTTTATCACGATCGCCAGATGGGACTGTTGGCGGCGGATGTTTATGCGTCGGCCATGGGGCAAGGGCAACCTCCTCCGGGTTGGATACGCGCCAGCGAGCATCCCGAGAAACTTCACGAATTAGCTCCGAATCTGCACCTGAGCGATGCCCAGGTCGGGGAGTTGTTGCATCCCGACAAATCTGGTTTTCGAGCAGAGATATATTTGCCCGATCCAAAGGTCCTTGGCGCTGGGTACGAGCCGGTCGTAGCTTTCAAAGGATCCGCCAACAGCGTAATGACGCCCAACGGATTGCGAGACACCACCCAGGAAGACTTCTTAGCGAATAACTTCCCGCAGTCGGTCGGCATGGAAACCGACTACTACGATCGAGCCATGGGCTTAGCCACGCAGTTGCAGCAGCGTGGCCTTAAGTACGAATTGACCGGTCATAGCCTGGCGGGCGGTATGGCCGCGGCAGCCTCCGCTGTCACCGGCAATCATGCAACAACCTGGAATGCTGCTGGGCTGCATCCGGATACGGCCAAGCGTTTCGCCGAGCAGCATCCCGGCACTACCGTTCATGATGTGAACAAAAGCGTCATCTCGTACCAGGTTCAAGGCGAGCTCCTCAACAACGGCGTGCAGGGCAACATCCATGGCCTGGATTACCTGCAGAAGCAGGAACTCGGCGCGGTGCTGCAGGAAGGCAGCCAGCTGTTGAATCAGGTCCCACAGGCCCGGGAGCTGCTCAAACAGGATCTGGACAAGAACATGCCGCCCGAGGCACAGAAGACCGTGCACGAATTCATCGACAAGGTGGCAACGGGCGACACCAACAAGATGCTGCGCGAGCTTCCGCTTGCGGCAGGTCAGCAGCAGCCTCTGTTGGCGCCGATGATGCCAGCCGGCCCCGATGGCTCGGTGTTGATCGCCCGAAAGAACCAGATGTCGTTGCCCGAAGTGACTTATCTGGCGACGCCGCTGCTCGAGACGGCCGGTGCGGTGGCCAAGGGTGCGCAGATGGGGCATCAGGCGGGCGAGGTCGTCGCTGCCGGAGGCAAGATGACAAATCAGGCATTGCATGCCACCGGCGATGGTGTGCGGAATGTCACCGAAATGGGTGGCCAGGCAGCGCGCTCGGTTACTCAGGCGGGCAGCCAGGTGACGCAGGGAGCCGAGCATCTCGTGGGTGCGGCGGCGGCTCATGGCCGTGTAGCCATAGGTGAGACGAGCGCACGCGTCACCGAGGGTCTGGGGAGCCTTGGACAGTTCACGGCATCGCTGGAAGCCGATGCCTTGCGCAAGGTCGGCAGCGTCTTGCCCGATGGCGCGCAGAAGTGGGTGGACAATCAGGCCAAGCAACTGGATCAGGTTGGCGATACGGTTCATCGCGCCGGGCAGGGCCTGGCCGCCGATGCGCGTCGTGATGCGCATGCCGACGCCGCAACCATTCGCGGTGCTACCCGCTCCGTGCAGGCCGCCACCGATCAGGTCGCTACGCGCGTGGGCAATCTGCAGCACGACGCGATTGCCGGTGCCGGCAAACTGGCGGGCAGTGGGCTGGATGCGACAGGAAATGCGGTGCAGAGCGTGGCCGGCAAGGCGCCGGCAGTCGGCACTGCCGTGGGTGGCGCGGCCGGTCTGGGCGTGGCGGCTGCCTATGAGTTCAGGCCTTCCAACTATCCGCGCCTCGTGGGTGCGGCGGTCGCCGTAGCGAACGGTAAAGCGGCAGGACAGGAAGCGCTGGATCGCCATGGCATGACGACCGTGCTGCCGAGCATGGAGAGCCGCATCGAGAACGTTGAACGCGAGGCGCGTCAGACGTTGCAGCGCAGTGCTCCGCCAAAGGCTCAGAACCAGGAAGCGCCCCGCCTGGACGATCCTGCGCACGCGGGTCATGCAATGTATAAGCAGGCGCGCGACGGCGTGCATAAAGTCGACGCGCAGATGGGGCGGACATCGGACCAGCACAGCGACAATCTTGCCGGCGCGCTGACGGCGGCAGCGAAGGCCGGTGGTCTCAACCGGATCGATGCGGTCGCACTAAGCGACAACGGCGCAAAGGCATTTGCTGTGGAGCACGTGATCCCTAATGCGCTCTCGCGCGATGCGCATGTCGAGACCGCACAGGCGGTGAACCAACCGCTCGCTCACAGCACGGCGCAGTGGCAGCAAGCGGCGCAGCAACAGACGCAGACTCAGGCTCAAACGCAGACGCAGACGCAGCAACAGCAGCAGGCCAATCCGCAACAGTCGGCGATTAGCATGGGTGGTCGCTGAGATGAATGCTGCCGGTTTGGGTCTCGAATAACTTCCTATCCGTCATCCCGGCGAAGGCCGGGATCCAGTGACTTTGTGGTGGGTTGTCGCGAGAGCGATCCAGCATTTGCTCTACCGCAAAAATCGGAAACCGAAGCCGCTGGATGACCAGCTTCGCTGTTGTAAAGCTCCTCCGGCCTTCGCCGGGATGACGGGTTGGAGAACCGAGGTTATTCGAGTTTTACCCGCGTCACTCAGACCTGCACACGCGTCGCACGTCCACCCTCGATATGCGGCTGCATCAACTCCGCCGGAAGGCTCTTGATCACGTCGGTAAAGCGCTTGAGGAACGTCGTCATCGACGAACTCTTGCGCCAGACCAGCGCAAGGCGGCGACTCGGCGCGTGCCCGGAAAATTCCAGCAGATGCACGTTGTCGGTGCGCGCCATCGGCGGTTTGATCGCCAGCGTGGGCAGCAAGGTAATGCCGACATTGGCTGCAACCATCTGTCGTAGCGTTTCCAGACTGGTCGCGCGAAAGCCGGTTTTTTCACCCGCACCGGCCAACTGACAGACTTCCAGCGCCTGGTCGCGCAGGCAGTGCCCGTCTTCGAGCAGCAGCAGGTTTTCGTCTTCCAGGTCGCTGAGTTTCAGGCGACTCTTTTTCTGTGCCAACGGATGCGCCTCCGGCACCGCCAATACGAAAGGCTCTTCGAATAGAAATTCGCTATGCAGACTGTCTTCGTGCACCGGCAGGGCGAGCACGCCGGCGTCGAGCGAGCCTTCGCGCAGCATGCGGATGACGTGCTCGGTTTTCTCTTCGATCAGCAGCAGTTCCAGGCGCGGAAAACGCGTGCGCACCAGCGGCACCAGGTGCGGCAGCAGATACGGACCAAGCGTGGGGAACACGCCCAGGCGCAACGAGCCCGACTCCGGGTCGCGCGTGCGTTGCGCGATGGCCTTGATCTCGTCGATCTCCGAAATCACGCCGCGTGCGCGACGGGCGATCTCCCTTCCGGTTTCCGTCAGCAGCACTTTGCGCGGCGTACGTTCGACCAGTGCGACGCCCAGTTCGTCTTCCAGTTTCTTGATCTGCGTGGACAGCGTGGGTTGGCTCACGAAGCTCGCTTCCGCCGCGCGACCGAAATGCCGATGCTCGGCCAGTGCTACGAGATAGTGCAGGTCGCGAAGGTTCATGGGCTGCGTAAAGCTCGATAGGGTATGTCTATCATTATGATACTAACAATCAATTTGAGCAATGAATGTCGGGCGCGTATCTTTCGTTTTGTCGGGACGCAGCCAGGTTGGCAATCAACCGCTCTCCCGCACGGCGCGCGCCATCCCCTCCCCCCGCCAGGTGCGCGCCAACTCCAAACCGATAGCGACCCTTTGTGGCGCTATCGGTTTTTTTTTGCCCGAAGTTCAGTGGGTTCCCGCGCAAGCCTTTTTCGTGTCGAACCAGGCCCATGCCTTATGGCACTGTGTCCGAAGTCATGCTGCTCCTAGCGTGGCGGCTCGTTTTCACCCCTAGGGAATCCCCAGCCATGCGTCAGTTCGTACGTCCGCTCGTGCTTACCGCGCTCGCCGCCTGTTGCGGCACCGCGCTTGCAGCTTCCGCTGCCAACGATCAGCCGCACGGCAAGCTGCCGCGCTGGGCGATGCCCGAGTCGTACCAGCTGAGCTTCAAGGTGGATCCGCGTCAGCAGGATTTTTCCGGCAGCACCACGATCAAGCTCAAGCTCACCCAGGCGTCCGATCACATCTGGCTGCATGGCCGCGAATTGAAGGTCTCCAAGGTCGTCGTGACCGATGCCGCCGGCAAGAAGCACAACGCCAAATATGTCGAGGTCGCGCCGGATGAAGGCGTAGCGAAGATCGATTTCGGCAGCAGCTTGAAGCCGCAGGAACTGAGTGTGGCGATCGAGTACACCGCGCCGCTCAACCAGCAGCTGCAGGGTTTGTACAAGGTAAGCCACGAGGGCCAGCCCTATGCGATGACGCAGATGGAGCCGATCAGCGCGCGCTATGCGTTCCCCGGTTTCGACGAACCGTCCTTCAAGACGCCGTTCGATCTGACCCTGACCATTCCCAATGACGAAGTCGGCATCGCCAACACCAAGCAGGTGAAGGAAGAACCGGCCGGCGACGGCTGGAAGAAGCTGAGCTTCTCGCAGACCGAGCCGCTGCCGACCTATCTGGTTGCCTTTGGTGTCGGCCCGTGGGATGTGGTCAAAGGCCCGGATATCTCGGCGACGGAATTCCGTAATCACAGCACCGAGCTGCGCGGTATCGCCGCCAAGGGTGAAGGCCATCGCATGCAGCATGTGCTGGGCGAGACGCCGTCGATTATCCACACGCTGGAGAACTACTACGGCTTCGGCTATCCGTGGGACAAGCTCGACCTGCTCGCCGCACCCGACTTCTCCGCCGGCGCAATGGAAAACCCGGGTTTGGTGACGTTCCGCGACTGGCTGCTGCTGCTCGACAAGGACTCCCCGGCCAACTACGTGCGCGGTTCGTTCAACGTTACCGCGCATGAGCTGGCGCACCAGTGGACCGGCGACACCGTGACCATGGGCTGGTGGGACGACCTGTGGCTCAACGAAGCCTTTGCCACCTGGATGCAGCAGAAGGTGACGCAGAAGGTGCACCCGGAATACCGCGCCGATCTCGACCGCGTGCGGGGTGCACAAGGCGCGATGAACAACGACAGCCTGGTGACCGCGCGCAAGATCCGTCAGGAGATCACCGGCAACGGCGACATCGAAACCGCGTTCGACGGCATCACCTATCAGAAGGGCGCCAGTGTGCTCGGCATGTTCGAGGGCTACGTCACCGAGCCGGTGTTCCAGAAGGGCATGCGTGCCTACATCCAGGAGCACAAGTTCGGCAACGCGACCGCCGACGATCTGATCGATTCGATCGCCAAGGCGGCTGACAAGGGCGATGACTTCAAGGCCGCGTTCCGCAGCTTCCTCAATCAGTCCGGTGTGCCGTACGTGCAGACCAAGCTGACCCAGGAAGGCGGCAAGACCGTGTTGCATCTGACCCAGAGCCGCTACCTGCCAGTCGGCAGCGCCGGCGATGCCAATCGCGTGTGGGGCGTGCCGGTATGCGTGCGCTACGGTGCGACGAGCGGCAGCAAGGTGGCCTGTGAACTGCTGAGCCAGAAGGACGGCTCGATGGTCCTTGCCGACGCCGCCAAGAACACCTGGGTGATGCCGAACGCGAACGGCTCGGGCTACTACCGTTTCGGCATGGACAAGGCCGACCTTGGCGCGCTCGGCAAGCAGATCGGCAAGCTCGACGATGCCGAACAGCTCGCCTATGCCGATGCGATCGGTTCGGGTTTCCGTCACGGCGATCTCGATGCCCATGATGTATTGGCTGCACTCAAGCCGCTGACGGCTTCCAAGACGCGCGAAGTAGTTACCGCGCCGTTGACTGAAATCGACTGGATTTACGAAAACGAAGCGGTCACCGATGCACAGCGCGCCCACGTGCAGAGCTGGGTCAAGGCGGCTTATCTGCCGCGTCTGCAGCAGCTCGGCTACAAGCGCAAGGCCGGCGAGCCGGACGGCGATTCGCTGCTGCGTAGTGCCCTGGCCGAAAGCCTGGCGCTGGATTACTCGATTCCCGAGGTCCGTGCCGAGCTGCTCAAGCAGGGCGATGCAGCGCTCAAGACCAAGGCCGATGGCAGTCTCGACCTGGCCGCCGCCGATCCGGATCTGCTTGGCAGCGCGCTGGGCGTGGCGGTGCAGGAGCGCGGCAAGCCGGCGCTCGACGAGCTGATCGCGCAGTTGCCCAAGACCAGCGACCCGGCCTCGCGCAATGCCATGCTGCAAGGCATTGCGTCGGTCAAGGATCCGGCCGATGCCGAGCGTGCACGTAACTTTGCGCTTGGCAAGGACGTCAAGGTCGGCGAGATGGCCGCCATCCTGCGTGGCAATCGCGACACCCAGACCAGTCGCGACGCGATCTGGAACTGGTCGGTGGCCAACTACGACAAGATCATCGCCCGTACCGGCAGCTTTGCTGGTGGCCGTCTGCCCAGCATGATGGGTGGTGGCGGTTGCTCGCAGGCCGAGGCTGATCGCCTGGAGGCGTTCTTCAAGCCGCGTCTGAAAGACGTAACCGGTGCCGAGCGCGGTCTCGCCCAGACGCGTGAGAACACGCTGCTGTGCGCCGCACTCAAGGCCAAGCAGGATCCCGCCGCGATCACGCGCTGATCGACCGGGTAGATCGAAACGACGCCGGGCGGTGCGAACCGCCCGGCGTTTTTATTGGCTCCGGGCCAACCCCATTCAGCTGGACCCGCCGTTGCACCTACACTGAGCCGTGCCATGGGGGCAGGGGAGAGACAGGTATGCGTCGTTGGTTTGTTTTGGCCGTGCTATGGATCGCGGCATCGCCGCTGTTTGCGCAGGACATCCCGTCGCCGTTGCGCGATTGGCAGGGCTGGGTGCTTCACGACCTGCCGCAGCATGCCTGTCCTTTTCCCGCCGATCAGCAACCACAGGCAGGGACCTATCGATGTGCATGGCCTGGGAGGCTGGCACTGGACGCGGACAAGAGCGGCGCGCGCTTCAGCCTGGATGTTCATGTCGACGCGCCAGGCTGGATCGCATTGCCGGGCGACGCGCGCTACTGGCCACAGCAGGTCACGGCCAACAACAAGCCTGTACCGGTATTGAAGAACGACGACCAACCGCAGGTGTGGCTGGAAAGCGGCGACTACAGCCTGCGCGGCAACCTGCCATGGAGCGAGCGTCCCGCCGATCTGGTCGTGCCCGAAACGATCGGCCTGATTCATCTCAAGCTCGATGGCGCCGAGGTCACGCGTGTCGAACGCGACGGCGATCAGTTGACGCTGGGCGAGGCGGCGGCAACCCAGCGCGCCGCCGATGCTTTATCGGTACGCGTGTATCGACACCTGCAGGATGGTCTTCCGGGGACGCTCGAAACAAGGGTGATGCTCAATGTCGCCGGCAGCGCGCGTGAGCAATGGCTGGGACCGGCGTTGCCCAAGGGCTTTGTCGCCACCTCGCTCGATGCCGATCTGCCGGCACGCCTGGAGAACGACGGTCGCCTGCGCGTGCAACTGCGGCCCGGCGACTGGACTGTGACCTTGCATGCCCGCGCGGTGGAGCCGCTGCAGCAGGTGGACTTGCCGGCGACGTCGGCGCCTTGGCCTGCGCAGGAAATCTGGAGCTATTCCGACCAGCCAGAGCTGCGCAGTACGCGTGTCGACGGGCAGGGTACGGATGCTGCACAAGGCGGCGTGCCGAGTGAATGGCAGGCATTGCCCGCCTATGTGATGGACAAGAGCCATGGTGTCACGATCGAGCTGGGCACGCGTGGCGGTGAAGGTGGGCAAGGCGATCGGCTGACCTTGACGCGTGAGCTGTGGCTGGACTTCGACGGCAGCGGTTTGAACGTGACTGATCACGTGGATGGCGAGCTGCACAATACGCAACGGCTGAACGTCGCCGCGCCCTGGCAGTTGCAGCGCGCGTCGCTCAATGACATGCCGTTGCTGATCACTTCCGGCAGCGATCAGCGTGAAGGTATCGAGGTACGCAACAAGAAGATCGATCTGTCTGCCGGTCTTCGTTTGCCCACCCATGCGGGAACATTGTCCGCGGCCGGTTGGCAGGTGCCATTCGAGCATATCGATGCCACGCTGCATCTGCCTTACGGCTATCGCCTGCTTGGCGCTCCCGGTGCGGATCATGCGCCTGACACCTGGGTCGCTCGCTGGAGCCTGCTCGATCTGTTCGTCGTCGCGTTGATCGCGCTGCTCACCGGTCGCTGGCTGGGCTGGTCGTGGACCTTGGTGGCGGTCGGGTTTCTCGTATTGTCGCAACACGAAGTCGGCGCGCCGCGCTGGACGTTGGGCGTCGCGCTGGCGCTCGCCCTGTTGATGCGTGCGTTGCCGGCAGGCCGCTTGCACGGTGTCGCGCGGATCGGCGCAGCCGCCGCGCTGCTATTGGGCATCCTGTTCTCGTTGCCTTTTGCGGCAACGCAGATGCAGTACGCACTGCATCCTCAACTGGACCAAGGCGAATTTTTGCCGGAGGATGCCGTGCAAATGGTCAAGCCGTTACCGGCGGCGGAGCTCGCCCCTGCACCTGCACCTGCACCGCCGCCGCAGGCTGAAATGCTCATGGGCAACAACGGAATAGTGGGCGGCGTGGCCGCGCCGCCCAAGGCCATGAAGGAGCGGCGTGACGCTGCCAGCCTGTCGAGCATCACGGTGTCGGCCGCACGCATGCCGACGTCTGCAAAGGCCTATGACTTCGACACGCGCAGCGTGATCCAGGCCGGCCGCGGTACGCCACACTGGGACGTCGGCAACGACTACGTCCTGGGATGGTCTGGCCCGGTGACGGTGGACCAGACGATGCGACTGGTCATTGCACCGTCATGGCTGGTCCGCTTGTTGCGCGTAGCGATGCTTGCACTGCTGATCGTGTGGTTGGCCCGGCTTGCGCTGTCGCTATGGCATACCTCCGCTGGCTCATGGCCGCGTTGGCGCATGCGTGGAGGCGCTGGTGCAGCGTTGCTGGCGATCGCCTTGCTGCCGCACGGCGCCCATGCGCAAGCGCTGCCAGACCAGGACCTGTTGAACCAACTGCATGGCCGCCTGGTCGAGGCGCCCAAGTGCGTGCCGCAATGTGCCGCGGTAGCGCAGGCGACCGTGCAGGCCAACGGTGACGATATCGTTGTCGACATGGAGGTCCATATCGGCGCCACCGTGGCGTTCCAGTTGCCACATCCCGATGACGCGCTGGCGCTACAAACCGTCACCGCCGATGGTCATGGCGACGCGCCGTTGGGGCGCGACGGCGATGAGCTATGGCTGCGGCTGGACCGTGGCGTGCACAAGGTCAGCTTGCGCTATCACGCCAGCAATGCCGATACGGTGGGTTTGCTGTTCTCGGACGCACCCCAGCGCGTCGTCTTTGCCGGGCAGGGCTGGTCTACCGAAAGCATCGATGCAGGGCGTCTGCTCGGCGACAGCCTTGCGCTGAATCGAGTGCGCAGTGCGAGCGGTGCAAACAATCAGCCACAAGCCACGCAGACGTTTCCGCCCTATGTGCGTGTCACGCGTACCGTGATGCTGGACGTGGACTGGACCGTGCGTACGCAGGTCGAGCGCATCGCACCCACCGAGGGCGGTTTCAGTCTCGATGTACCTTTGCTTGCAGGCGAGCACCCCACCGGCGAAGACTTGCGCGTTCATGACGGGCATATCGGGGTCACCTTCAATGCCGGACAGAACACGGTTGAATGGAGCAGCCGCCTCGATCACGTCGATAAGCTCGTATTGAAAGCGCCTGGCCTGGGCGAGCGCGCGGAGATATGGGTGTTGCAGGCAGCTGCCATCCTGCACGTGGACAGCGAAGGTGTGCCGGGAAGTAGCGACGACGATGGCTTGAGCTTTCATCCGCTGCCCGGCGAACAATTGCAATTGACGATCAGCCGGCCAAAAGCGGTCGCCGGACAAAGCCTGGCGTTCGATCAGGTAACGATCGACCAGCAGACCGGCGAGCGGGCGACCGATACGACCGTGACTTTGCGTATTCGCAGCACACGTGGCGGCGAGCACGCCATCACCTTGCCTCCCGGCACCACCTTGCTCAACGCACACCGCGACGGCGTCGCGCTCAACCTGGGTATCCGCGACGGCAAACTTGGACTGCCGCTGTTGCCGGGCGACCACAATTATGTGATCGGCTTGCGTGAGCCGCATGGTATGACGACGTTACTGCGGACATCATCGTTCGATCTAGGAGCATCCGCGGCCAACATCGATGTGCATGCGGGTCTGCCGCACGATCGCTGGGTGCTGTGGACATGGGGACCCACCGACGGTCCGGCGGTGTTGTACTGGCCGCAGTTGATCGTGTTGTTGGTCGTTGCGTGGCTGCTTGCCCGCTATGCCCCAACCCCGTTGCGTTTTCATCAGTGGCTTCTGTTGGGTCTGGGTTTTTCCGCCATGGCCTGGGGCGCGTTCGCATTGGTTGCGGCCTGGCTGATCCTGTTTGGCCTGCGTGCGCGCTACGAACTGACAGAAAAATCCAGGGTATTTTTGTTTAACGTGATTCAAGGCTTTTTGATCGCCTTCAGCGTTGCCGCATTGGTTGTGCTGATCGGCGCGGTACCCAGTGGCCTGCTCGGCCTGCCCAATATGCATATCGTGGGTAACGACTCGTCGGCAACGAGCTTGAACTGGTTCATCGATCAGGCTACCGGGCAACTCCCGCGCGGCAGCGTCTTCAGCGTGTCGCTGTGGATCTACAAGATCGCCATGCTGGCGTGGGCGCTATGGCTGGCCAATGCCTTGATCGGTTGGATACGCTGGGCGTTCGCGGCCTGGAGCCGTGGCGGTTACTGGCAGAAACGCATGAAGATCACGCAGGAAGAAGATAAGGCATGACCGATGTAAGACAGGCATTGACCGAAGGCTCGCAGCGCATCGAACGCAGCGAAGCCGAGCTGTTGCTGCTGTACGCGCTGGACAAACCGCGCAGCTGGTTGATCGCGCACGATACCGATCCGCTCGACGCAACGGCGCTGCGCACTTACCGCGCCATGCTCGAGCGTCGTGCGGTCGGTGAGCCGATCGCCTATATTGTGGGCCGGCGCGGTTTCTGGTCGTTCGACCTGGAAGTTTCTCAGGCCACGCTGATCCCGCGGCCGGAAACCGAGTTGCTGGTCGAGCTTGCATTGCAACGGCTGCCGACCGATGTGCCTGCATCGGTGGTCGATCTCGGTACCGGCAGCGGCGCGATCGCGCTGGCGCTTGCCCATGAGCGCAAGCGCGCGCACGTCGTGGCGACCGATCGCAGTGTCGATGCCCTGGCCGTGGCCGAACGCAATGCGCAACGACTCGACGTACGTCTCGAATGCGTGCAGGGTGACTGGCTCGAACCGTTGGCGGGCCGGCGCTTCGACATGATCGTATCCAATCCGCCTTATATCGAAGCCGATGACGTGCATCTTGGACAGGGCGATCTGCGCTTCGAGCCGCCACGCGCGCTATCGTCAGGCCCCGATGGCCTCGATGCCATACGTCAGATCGTTCAGGACGCGCCGGCGCACCTGGAGCGAGGCGGCTGGCTGCTGATGGAGCATGGCTGGAATCAGGGCGATGCCGTACGGCAGGTATTGCAGGCGGCAGGCTTTGCGGACGTAACGACATTCCGCGACCTGGAAGATCGCGACCGGGTCAGCGGTGGTCGCTACGGCTGACTCGATCATGCACCCGGGTGATATACACGCTCGGTATGTTCCTTCAGTTGTTCCGGCCAGAAGTAGACGGTGCGCAGGCTGCCTGTCGTGTAGCGCTCGGCTTCGTCATTGAAGTGCGGTGATTCCGGGTGGCCGCTTTCACCACCCGCCGTCACCGCACGCGCCTGCACTTTCGGGCCGAATTCGACCACGGCGACAAAGCTGTTGCCGCTGGTGCCGTAATAGCGTTTCGTGCCAGGCCAGCGGTGCGCGCCGAACGAGGCGAGCGAGCCCCAGCGCGATGAGGTGAACGGCACGGGGATGCTGGGTTTGGCGTCGTTGAACGGTTGCACGATGGCGCCGTCGATACGCTGGAAGCGGTTGACCTCGCCCCACGGCACGCCCCAGCTACCGAAATCTTTTTCAAGACGATCCGATGCTTCGCCGAGCGCCAGCAGACGCGCCTGGCTACCCGCCTTGGTGGCCATGACGTCGTAGATCGACAGGCCTTCGTGGGTGTCGAAGGTATCGACCTTGTCCCAGAGCATGTCGCCCCAGAACACCGCCAGCGTGGTCGGCATCGAGGCGATGCCCCAGCGATAGTCCCAGTGACGCAGCAGGGCAATCTGTCCGGCGAGCTTTTTCTTCAGCGGATCATTTGCCGGCAGGGCATCGTAGTCGGCGAGTAGCACGGGTATCTGGCGCGCGAACGCGGGCAGATAGGAATCGAACGCAGCACTGATCAGCGATGCCATGGTGAAGTCGGACTGGTCGCTCAGCACGCGCGTGGCGTGGAGACCGCGCGGGTTCTCGCCCGCGCTGTCCATGTAGCGCGGATAGTCCTCGCGCTTGGGGCTGTATTGCGCGGCGGCCGAGTAGGGCCAGTTGTTGGTATTGGCGATCCATCCGTTGGCCGGGTTGAGCAGATGCGGCGCTTCGTTCAATGCGTGCAGGCCCTTCCAATCCGTTGCCGGATCGCTGCCGTCCACGGGCTTGGTGTAATCGAATCGATCGTCGCGCCGCGGAATGAATTGTGGATGCAGGTACGCGATCTCGCCCTTGTCATCGGCAAAGATGGTGTTGTTGGAAGAGTTGGCCTTGAGCTCGGCGACTTTCATGTAGCTCGCATAGTCGCTGGCCTTGGTGCGCAACCAGCTCTGTTCGAGCGCCTCCATCGGTTTGTTCATGAGTGCGATGGCGATCCATTTGTCATCGGTCGCGCGCACGATCGGGCCGTGGTGGCTGGCATAGACGGTAAAGCGGCGGTTGCCCATGGAGCCATCGGGCTTGCGGAAGGGCACGTCGATCGTGCGCGTGGTTATCGGTCGAAGCTCGTTGCCGTAGCGATAGAATGGTTTGCCATCCTTGCGCACGATCGTCTCGGCGAATTCGTCGACGACATCGGCACCGGTAGAGGTGTGCATCCACCCGATGTGATGGTTGAAGCCCTGGTAGACGAAGAACTGGCCCCAGGTCACCGCGCCGTACGCATCCAGTCCCGCGTCGCTGCTCATCTGCAGCTCGGAACGGAAAAAGAATGACGTATGCGGGTTGATCAGTAGCAGGGCATGTCCATCCGCGCTCAGCTTGGGCGCGATCGCGATGCCATTGGAACCCGAAGGTTCCTGCCAGCTCGACGGCGTTTCGACAAAGGCGACCGGTTCACCATCGTGGCCATAGAAGGCTTGCAGCCTGTCGAGCGATACCCGTTCGATATCGCCGCCGATGCTGCCTTCGCTGAAACTCAGCGCCATCCACGGTTCGAAATGCGTGATGACGCGCGGGTGCGTCTGCGGGTGCGTGGCGAGGTAATAGTTGAGGCCATCCGCCCAGGCGTTCATCAGGTCTTTCAGCCAGCGCGGGCTGGCGGCGTAGCGTTGCTTGAGCACCGTCGGGTCGATGAACAGCTTCATGCGCAGATCGCGCCAGAGTGCCGATTCGCCGTCGGCCTCGGCGAGCCGGCCAAGCGCATTGAGGTAGTTGGTCTCGACGCGGTTGAAGTCGTCTTCCGCCTGCGCGTAAACCATGCCGAACACCGCATCCGCATCGGTCTTGCCGTGCACATGGGCGATGCCCCAATCGTCGCGAGTGATCGTGACGGCCTGTGCCTGTGCTTGCCAGCGCACTGCGTCGGCTGTCTGTGCCTGCGTCTTGCAGCTTGGCGCAAACGCTAGAAGGCAGGCGAGCGCGAGGGAATAAGGCGAACGGAATCGGCGGGTGTCGGGATGCATCGCTGTTCGCTTGGCCTCGGCAGAGCGTCCGATGATATCGCCTGCCTCCCGCGCGGGAGAGGCAGGCATGTCGAGCCTTTACTTGGTGCCGAACATGGCCGCGGCATCGGCCTTGAAGGCTTCGCCACTGGTCGAGCGGCTATAGAACATGTGACCACCCGGGTAGACGGCCAGCTTCACGCGTTGCGCCTGGCCGAACGCCGGCATCTGATTGATGATCAGCTGCGAGGTATAGAACGGGCAGGACAGATCGTTATAGCCGTGCGCGATCAGTACCTTCATGTTCGGATCGTTGGCGATCGCCTTGCGCAGATCGGTGACGGGTTTGTCGTCGCTGGTGCCACGATCCCAAGCGCGGTTGACTTCGTACGACAGTGCTTCGTAATGGGCCTCGGTCTTCCAACCCACCTCGCGCGTGACAAAGTCGACCATCGCGCTGGTGGCCGGAGCCAGCAGGGCTTCGAGAATCGGATCGCCCGAGGCGCGCTGCGCCGAGCCGGGGAAGGGGTCCCAGGCGGTGACGTTGGAATCGTAGACGCTGCCGATCTTGCGATCGGAGCGATGGATCTCGCGCAGGAAAGTATCGACGTCTACACGGCCATCCAGTTTGGCGACCAGCGCCTGGTCAAGTCCGGTATAGCCGGACACCTTCTGTACCATGCGGCCGATCGCGCCCGGGTCCGAGCGGCCGGCAAGGAAATCGGTGACAAACTGCGTGCGCACGTAAGTTTCGACGTCGTTCATCGCTTCGGGCGTGAGCTTGCCCTGCGATTCCAGGTGCGCAGCCGTCATCGATGGCAGGTTGATCATCCATGACAGCGGCGACAGTGAATCGTCGTCACCGATGGCGGCGGGATCGAGATAGGGCGACACCATCACCAGGCCGCTGACGCCCACACCCATCTTGGTCTGCAGCGCATAGGCGATGCGTGGTGCGCGATAACCGCCGTAGCTTTCACCCATCACGTACTTGGGCGCGCGCAGGCGGCCGTGTTCGACCAGCCAGTCGTAGACCACGCGCGACAGGTAGGTAATGTCCGTCTCGGTCGAATAGAAGTCTTTCTTGGTGCTGGCTTCGTCTTCCAGTGACCGCGAAAAGCCGGTACCGACCGGGTCGATAAACACCAGGTCGCTCATGCCCAGCCAGGTGTTGGGATTGTCCTTGGAGACGGCCGCATCGGACGGCGCATCGCCATCGACGCCGAACTGGATGCGCTTGGGGCCGATCGCGCCCATGTTCAGATACACCGAGGACGCGCCGGGGCCGCCGTTGAAGGCAAACGTGACCGGGCGGCGCGGGTCCTTGCCCGGCACAACATAGGCGGTAAATACCACCTCGGCGATCTTCTTGCCCTTGGCGTCGCGCACCGGGATGGTGCCCACGGTAGCGTCATACGAAATCGTCTTGCCATCGACGCGCACGCTCTGATGCACGGTCTTGTCGGCGGGTAGCGGCGGCAAATCGTTATCCGATTTCTTGTCCGCTTCGGCTTCCGCCGCAGGCTTCTTGTCGGCGGCGATGGCGCTGGCCCAAGGGGTCAGGGTAAAGCCGGCGACGAGCATGGCTGCAAGCCAGGCGATGCGGTGCTTGGCTGGGGCCGCTGAGATGGATATGCCAGTTTGACGAACCATAGGGTCTCTCACGATTGATTGTCGGCGACACACGCTGGCCTTCGACGAGGCTGGCGCATGGGCAAACGGTATACATGAGCCAAGAGGCCTCGTCGCAACAGTGCAAGAAGGCATGGGCGGGACCCTTTACGGTCTGGCGTCCGAATCCACCGCTGTAGGCGGTGCCATGGATATTGGGTAGGCCAGGCATGAGGCGACACGCTTTTGCCGTACTTCTCTCAAACCGGGTATCGCTGTTTGGATTGAATCGGCATGCCGTAACTTTCTACGACGACCAAGGACGGTGTCATGAAAATAAATACTCTGGCGAAAGTGATGCTTTCGCTGGTCAGCCTGGTTGTCTGCGCGCAGACCTGCCTGGCGGCCGCTACGCAGGCAAGGGAATCGGGTGAGTTCAAACATCCAGGGGTTTTTCTGGATGCCGCACAGATCGAGGCGGTACGGAAAAATATCTCTGCCGGCTCGAGCGTGACCATGCAGGCGCTCCAGGCCATGCAGAAGTCGCCGCTGGCGAGCCTCGATTACCAGCCCAAGCCCTGGGCTGTGGTCGAATGCGGCAGCTTTTCCAAGCCCGATCTGGGCTGTACGGACGAGAGCAACGATGCTCAGGCGGCCTATACGCATGCGCTTCTTTGGGCTTTCCTTCGCGACGCGCGGCATGCACGCAAGGCCGTGGAAATCATGGACGCCTGGTCGACGACGCTCACGGGAGGACATACCAACGCCAACGCTCCTTTACAGGCGTCGTGGAACGCGCAGTTGTGGCCGCGCACCGCCGAAATCATTCGTTACACCTCGGACGCGTGGGCTCCCCAGGCCATCGCTCGTTTCGAAACGATGTTGCGCACCCAATATCTTCCCAACATCGTGGCGATGGGGCGATGCCACGTATTCAACTGGCAAGCCAGCGCGATCGAGGCGCGTGCCAATATCGCCATCTTCACGGATGATCGCGCCGGTTTTGAGGAGGCTATCGGCCTGTGGCCCGAACGCGTGCGCAGCAGCCTGTATATGAGTGCGGATGGCGCCGTTCCCCAGTCGCATTCCTGGTGCCCCAAGCAGGGTGAGGCACTCATCAAGGACTGGTTTGGCCAGCGAACCTTCGTGGACGGACATGCCCAGGAGACATGCCGGGATCTGGAGCACACGGCCTATGGCCTGGCGGCATTGATCAACGTTGCCGAAACCGCGCGTATCCAGGGTGTCGACCTGTATGGTCCGGAAAAAGCGCGGCTTATGGCCGCGATGGAATATCACGCCAGACTGAAGAACCGTTCCGGTGTGCCGGACTGGCTCTGCGGTGGGACATTGAAGGGCGATCTGACCGGAACCATGGAGGTCGGCTACAACCACTACGTAGGCCGGGAGGGCAACGAGCTACCCGAAACGTCTGCGTGGCTCAATGCGCGGCGCCCCATGAAGGGCTACTTCCATTATCTGTGGGAAACCATGACGCATGCGCAGACAGCGCCCTCGCGTTGAGCTACGCAGCACGAAAGTTTGCGAGGGCATCGCCGCCCGAAGAAAGCCGGCCGCTGCTGAAGAGCAGGCGCTGGCCGACGGGGTATCCCTGTCGGTCAGCCTAGGGCTGCGGACGAGCGATCGGCCAACTGCGGGAAGCGCGCCCGGATTGCCGTGCGAATGCTTGGCAGGTCCAGCCCAGCCATGGTCAGCACTTCTTCGCGGCTGCCATGTTCAAGGTAGCTGTCGGGCAGGCCCAGGTGCAGGATCGGCTTGACGATGCCATGGGCGGCCAGACATTCGGCGACACCGCTGCCGGCGCCGCCGGCGATGGCGTTGTCTTCGAGCGTGACGAAGGCGTCGTGCGTCTTGGCAAGGTTGACGATCATCGCTTCGTCCAGCGGCTTGACGAAACGCATGTTCACCAGCGTAGCGTCCATTTCGGCGGCAATTTCCGTCGCCGGCGCGAGCATGGCACCGAACGACAGGATGGCCAGGCCGTGGCCGCGACGACGCATCTCGGCCTTACCGATCGGCAGGGTGTCGAGCGCCTTGTGAATAGCCGCGCCGGTGCCGGTGCCGCGCGGGTAGCGGATCGCCGCGGGGCCGGCATAGTGGAAGCCGGTGGTCAGCATCATGCGGCATTCGTTTTCGTCGGCCGGCGCCATGATCACCATGTTCGGCAGGCAGCGCAGAAACGACAGATCGAAACTGCCCGCATGCGTGGCGCCATCGGGGCCGACCACGCCGGCACGGTCGATTGCGAAGGTGACATCGAGATTCTGCAGTGCAACGTCATGAATGGCCTGATCGTAGGCGCGCTGCAGGAAGGTCGAGTAGATCGCCACCACCGGCTTGGCATCCTCACAAGCCATGCCCGCGGCAAGTGTCACGGCATGTTGCTCGGCGATCGCCACGTCGAAATAGCGGGTGGGGTATTCCTTGGAAAAACGCACCAGGCCCGAGCCTTCGCGCATCGCCGGCGTAATGCCGAACAGGCGCGTATCGGCGGCGGCCATATCGCACAACCAGTCGCTGAAAATATCGGTGTACGTGGGTTTGCTCGGCGCGTTCTTTTTCACTAGGCCCGCTTGCGGATCGAACGGACCCACCGCGTGGTATTCGATCTGCGCCTGTTCGGCGGGCGCGTAGCCCTTGCCCTTGGTGGTGATGACGTGCAGCAGTTGTGGACCAGGCAGGTCTTTGACCGTGCGCAGGGCCGCCAGCAATTGCGGGATGTTGTGACCGTCGATCGGGCCTGTGTAGTGAAAGCCCAGTTCTTCGAACAGCGTGCTGGGCACGAACATGCCCTTGGCGTGCTCTTCCCAACGCTTGAAGAAGCGGCCGAAGAACGATTGCTTCGGGATGGCGCGCTTGGCGCGCTCGCGCCACACATTGAGCGTGCGGCTGGACATCGCGCGCGCCATCATCTTGGTCAGGGCGCCGACGTTCTCGCTGATCGACATGCCGTTGTCGTTGAACACCACCAGCATGTTCGGTTCGACGTCGCCACCGTGGTTCAGCGCCTCGAAGGCCATGCCGGCGGTCATCGCGCCGTCGCCGATCACCGCCACAACCTTGCGGTTGTCGCCCTTGCGCTGCGCGGCGATCGCCATGCCCAGCGCGGCCGAGATCGAGGTCGAGGAATGGCCGACACCGAACGTGTCGTACTCGCTTTCTTCGCGGCGCGGGAACGGCGCCAGGCCGTCCTTTTTCTTGATCGAGGTAATGCGATCGCGGCGACCGGTGAGAATCTTGTGCGGATAGCACTGATGCCCGACGTCCCACACCAGGCGATCGCGCGGCGTTTCGAAAACGTGGTGCAGCGCGACCGTCAGCTCGACCACGCCCAGACCCGCGCCGAAGTGGCCGCCGGAACTGGCGACCGATTCGATCAGGAATTCGCGCAGCTCATCGGCGACGGCGGGTAGCTCTTCGTCGGGGACGCGGCGCAGATCGGCCGGCGCATCGATCTGCGCCAGGTGAGGGAAGCGGGTAAGGTCGGTCATGGGGCGTATTGTTGAACCAGCGGCGGGGCGGGGCAAGGGCAGGGAAGTGAAAAAGTCATGTCCGAGCGTCCGTTATCCAAGGGCTGGCGCCGTTCTGCACGCCCTGCGCACGGCCTGGCCGGCAGGCTGCAGGCTGGCCACCGGGACGCCCTCCATGAGCATGCACACCACCTTCGGCCGTTTTGCGGCGGCTACCGCACGCTATTCAGGTAAGCCGGCGGCCTTCGTCGTCGCCGCCTTGCTGATCGTCGTCTGGGCCGCCACCGGCCCGCTTTTTGGTTTTGGCGATACCTGGCAGCTGGTAATCAACACCGGGACCACGATCATTACGTTCCTGATGGTGTTCCTGATCCAGAACACACAAAACCGCGACACGTCAGCCTTGCAGATCAAGCTCGACGAGCTGATTCGCTGCAGCAAGGCGCATAACGCACTGCTGAACCTGGAGGAGTTGGACGACCAGACCCTGGAGCGTATCCGCCGCCATTATTGCCACCTGGCCGAGCTGGCACGCGACGACCTGGAGCATTTCGAGGACAGTTTGCGGCCCGGTGACAAGCGTTGAGTGCCCGGCGGGCGCTCAACTCATCTGGTGGCGGCGATTGCGCGGCAGGTGATTGACCAGGAATTCCATCTGGTCGGCCAGGATGTTGCGGTTAGACAGGATCAGGTGCTCGACCCAGCTTGGCCGGTAGGGCACCGCCAGCAGCGGCATATTGGCCTGCTGCGGTGTGCGGTTGCTCTTTTTCAGGTTGCAGGCCAGGCAGGCGCTGACCACGTTTTCCCATTCGTCCTTGCCGTGCTTGGAGATCGGCATGACGTGGTCGCGGGTCAATTCGCCACGGCTGAAATGGTTGCCGCAATACAGACAGATATAGCGGTCGCGGGCAAACAGCGCGGTATTGGTCAGCGCTGGCGCGGGGTCGATGGCATGGTCGCGGCAATGGCCGGTGCTGGCGACGATCGGATGCAGCCGCAACTGGCTCTGCTCGCCGCTGTCGCGGTTATGGCCGCCATGGACCGTGATGCAGGGGTCGCCCAGGGTCCAGGCCACCGCCTCGCGCACATAGAGGCAAACAGCGTCCTGCCAGCTGATCCAATCGAGGATACGGCCGGCTGCGTCCAGCGACAGCACACGGGTCGAATTCAGATCGGCGACCCGGTTTGGCACTTCCATCAGCATGTCTCGTCCTTCAAGCAAAGCGAAAGGTCGGTTTTTGCGATGTTGCGATGTCGCGCAGCATAGACCATTTCGTATTGCAAAACTTGTGCAAGCCGCTGATCGGGCTGGCCGAATCCCCGGGCGGCATAGGGATTTCCGGGGCCACCAAAGCGCTGATATAGTGGGCGTCCATCTGTAGACCCGACGCCGGGTTATTGGGAGGGGATGCCATGGGTGGCAGCCCCGGCACGGCGGGGCAGAGGTAAGTGACGTGGCTGAAGTTCTTTTCTACGAGCGCCCTGTGCCGCTCAACCGTACCCAACATAAGGATCTGCGCCTCAAGGGTTTGCAGAGCCTGAAATTTGCTTCCAATGTGCATTCCGTGCCGCTGACCGGCGTGGAATTTGCGTTGGCCGCACGCGACATGCCGATCCTGTTCGCCGGGGCGAGCGTGGAAGACGCCGGCCCGATGGCCTTGCTGGGTCTGCGCCAGAACGAAAACCTGTTCGTCGATGCCAATGGCGTGTGGGAAGCCAACACCTACGTACCGGCTTTCGTGCGCCGTTATCCGTTCGTGCTGGCCGAAAAGCCGGCCGGCCAGGAAGGCGACGATTTCACCGTGTTCCTGGACGAGGCCTATGAAGGTTTCGGCAGCAACGACGGCGACCGTCTGTTCAAGGAAGACGGCACCGATAGCGAGATTCTCGCCAATGCCGTGAACTTCCTCGGCGAGTTCCAGCAGCACGTCGGCCGCACGCAGTGGTTCATGCAGCAGCTGCGCAAGCACGACCTGCTCGAACCGCGCAATATCCGCCTGGAAAAGGACGGCAAGACGATCAACTTGAACGGCCTGTTCGTGGTCAACGAGAACAAGCTGCGCGAGCTGGACGAAAAGACCGCCCACGAGTTCCTGCGCGAAGGCGTGTTCGGCTGGATCTACTCGCATCTGCTGTCGCTGGCCAATATCGACCGTGCGGCCCAGCGCCTGGATTCGCGCGAGTCCAAGGAAGCAACGAAGAACTAAGCGTCTTCGCAGCATCTGTATGAACGAAAGTGGCGCTTCGGCGCCACTTTTCGTTTTGGCGTCCGGTCAGTGAACCGGCTTGGCCATGCGTACCAGGTCGGTGCCGAAGCCGGCCGCTTCATACAGCGCACGGGCACGCTCGTTGCCCGGCAGCACGGCCAGGGTAATCAATTGGCAGCGGTGTTCGCGTGCCCACTCCTGGGTATGTTCCAGCAGTGCCTTGGCCACGCCCCGGCCTTCGTGCGCCGTGACCACGGCCAGGTCGGAGATGTGGCAGTTGCTGCGGCCGGTGAAGAAATCCTGCGTCTTCTGCAGGTGAATAAATCCGACACGTTCACCGCTATCGTCTTCGGCGATGAACAGGTAGCTGTTGGCGGGCTCGTCTTCGAGATGGCGCAACAGGTCCTTGCGGATGCCGTCGATGCATTCGTGTCGGCGGCGCCAGGCGGGCAGCGGGAAATCGACGAAGCGGGGAACCAGGCCGAGAATGAAATCGTCATCGTCTTCGGCCAGGCGGATCAAAAACGTCGTATCGCTCATGGGTAAACCGGGCAGCGTTGAGGGACGTGCTGGTTCTACACCTTTCAAAGCGTTTCGCGAAAGTCCCGAACGCACTGGCATGCGTTCGGGACGTAAGGCTCTGTTATGCCACCGAAGGCAGCGTATCTACGCCAGCTTCGATCGAGGCCTTGTGCGTCAGGCAACGCGGCAGGATGCGGCTGAAGTAGAAGTTAGCCGTATCCAGCTTGGCCTGTCTGGCGTTCGCCGACAGGCTGCCGGCCGCAGCGGCGCTGCGTGCCCACATGTAGGCAAGCGACGCGTAGCCGGAGTAGTACAGGTAATCGACGGCGGCAGCACCGAGCTCTTCCGGGTTGCCTTGCACGCGCTGGGCGAGCTTGAGCGTCATTTCGCCCCATTCCTTGGCGATGACCGAGAGCTGGCCGATCAGTGGACGGATCGATTCATTGCCGGCGTGCTGCTGGCAGAAACCGGCGATCTCGCCGAGGAAGTGCTTGAAGCCGACGCCTTGCAGCTGAAGAATCTTGCGGCCGAGCAGATCGGCCGCCTGGATGCCGGTGGTGCCTTCGTACAGCGTGATGATGCGCGCGTCGCGTACGAACTGCTCCACGCCATTCTCGGCGATGTAGCCGTGGCCACCGTAGATCTGCAGCGCTTCCTTGGTGCTTTCCTGTGCCAGCTCGGTGACCATGCCTTTGGCGATCGGGATCAGGAACGCCACCAGCTCGCTGGCCTTGTTGCGCTCTGCTTCGTCGTTGGCGCGACCTTCGATATCGGTCTGCAGGGCGGTATAGAGCAGCAGCGCGCGCGAACCTTCGACGATCGCGCGCTGCGTCAACAGCATGCGCCGCACATCCGGCTGCACCAATAGGTTGTCGGCCGGCTTGTCGGGGAATTTCGGGCCCGACAGCGCACGCGACTGCAAACGCTCGCGGGCATAGTTGAGGCTGTTCTGCAGCGCACGCTCGGCCAGCGCCAAGCCCTGCACACCCACCGACAGGCGCGCTGCGTTCATCATGGTGAACATCGCCGCCAGGCCCTTGTGCGGCTGGCCGATCAAAAAGCCTTCGGCGCCGTCGAAATTCATCACACAGGTGGCCGAGCCGCGAATGCCCATCTTGTGTTCGATCGCACCAGCGGCGACCGCATTGCGAGCGCCCAGCGAGCCATCGCCGTTCACCTTGAACTTCGGCACGATGAACATCGAGATGCCGCGACTGCCGGCCGGCGCGTCGGGCAGGCGGGCCAGCACGAGGTGGACGATGTTTTCGGCCAGGTCGTGTTCGCCGGCGCTGATGAATATCTTGGTGCCGCTGATGCGATAGCTGCCGTTCTCGGCGGGTTCCGCGCGGGTCTTGAGCAGGCCCAGGTCCGAGCCGGCCTGCGGTTCGGTCAGGCACATGGTGCCGGTCCAGCGGCCTTCGACGATCGGCTTGAGGTATTCGTCTTTCTGCGCGTCGGTGCCGTGGATTTCCAGAGCGTGGCAGGCGCCTTCGGACAGCAGCGGATACAGGCTCCATGCGAGGTTGCCGGCCTGGAAGATTTCCATCGTCGCGGTGCCTAGCGCATTGGGCAATGCCTGGCCGCCAAATTCCTCGGCCTGGGTCAGGCCGGCCCAGCCGCCGTCGGAGAAGGCGCGGAACGCTTCCTTGAAACCCTTGGGCGTGGTGACAGTCTGGGTCGCCTTGTCGTAGCGGCAGCCTTCTTCGTCGCCCGGCCCATTGGTCGGCGCCAGCACCTGTTCGCTCAGACGGCCGGCTTCTTCGAGCACGGCATCGAGCAGGTCGCGGGTATGGCCGTCGCCGCCCTGCAAAGCCGTCAGCTTCTGCTCGGCGCCGAGTACGTCATAAAGGGCAAAACGCAGATCGTCGAGCGGGGCCTTGTAGATCGTCATACAGGTAAGTCCTCGAAAGCTTGGGTCGTGATCGGTGCTACCGCATCAGCGATAGGTATTGGGAATGCCGGGGACCGGCGAGAACCAGTCGTTGCCGTGAAACGCAAAATCGCGAGAGTCTTTTTCCTGCTCCGGCTTGGCGTTGGCGCGTCCGGTGACGGAGTAGCCCAGCGAACCCGAGCTACCCTTGGCGGCCAGGGTCTTGATCGCCGCGGTCATATCCGCTGTCGGCAGCACGTTGACTTCGGTGACGTCGCCGGCGAAGGCGGGGATATCCAGATCGAAGCCGGCATGGATGCGCACCGGGATGCCGTCGGCCACTTTCAGCTCGCCATCGATCGAGTGGAAATCCATGCTGCCGTAGCTGTTGTTCTGGATACGCACCGTCAACTGCCATTGCCCGTCCGGGCGCACCTTCATCTCCTGGATCGTCACCGAAGGCGGGAACACGCTCTTTTTTGGCGGGCCGCAGGCGGCCAATCCAGTGACGAGGGCACCCAGGGCGATCAGGCGGAGGATTCGTTTCATGAAATCGGACCTCAAACGATTGTTTGAATATAGCAGAATAGCGAGGAGTGAGTGGAGGGGAGTGAGGAGTGAGAGAAGAGCTTCCACGCCCCTCGAAGTTCCCTGCTGCAGAAGGGTTTGGGGTGACAGAGAAGTAGCGAGCGAGGGAGCTGTCAGGCCCCAAGCGCGCGCTCTCACTCCTCACTCCTCTCCACTCACTCCTAAATCTAAGGCATCATCTGGAATTCCCATCAGATCAGATCAGACATTCATGACCCGACGCATTGTTGCCCGCCGCTCGCCGATCCATGGCAATGGCGTTTTTGCCGTGGATACCATCGCCAAGGGCGAGCACGTCATCGAATACAAAGGTACGTTGATGACCGACGCCGAGGCCGACAAGATGTACGGCGATGGCGGCGAGACGGGGCACACGTTCCTGTTCACGCTCAACGACGAATACATCATCGACGCCAACCGCAAGGGCAATACGGCGCGCTGGATCAATCACAGCTGCGACCCCAACTGCCAGGCGCTGATCGACGAAAGCGAGAGCGGCGACCCGCGCAAGGACAAAGTGGTGATCGAGGCGATCCGCAAGATCAAGCCCGGCGAAGAGCTCACCTACGACTACGGCATCGTGCTGGATATGCCGCACACCGCGCGCCTGAAAAAGGTCTGGGCCTGCCGCTGCGGCTCGCCCAAGTGCATCGGCACGATGCTCAAGCCCAAGAAAAAGTAACGCCAGGCTAAGAATCGGGTGGGCCGGCCAGCCGCATTGAAGCGGCGCAAACGACCGGCCTATACTCGACGCTCAAGTGTCCGCCGTGGGGGCCGGGCACGTGAGCGCAGCTAGGGAACGGGGATTCATGGAAGTCAGTCCGTATGCGGCACCACCGTCGCGCGTCGATGACGTCGCGCCCGGTGGGCTTGACCTGGAAGTGCACAAGGCAGCCTGCGGCGAGCGGTTGGATACCGCTATCGTGATCAACGATTGATCCCCGCCTGATGCTCGACACCATCCGTCAGATCGAAACGCCCGAAGGCGTGTTTTTGCGGCTACCGGCAGCAGGTGCCTTGCCGCGGGCGCAGGCGTGGATGATCGATTTCGCCGTGCGCGCCGCGGTGTTCTGGGCGGTGATGATTCCCCTGTCCATGTTCGGGCGAGCCGGTATGGGTATCGGCGCCCTGATCATGTTCGTGCTGACCTGGATCTATTCGGTCGTTTGCGAGGTGTGGTTCAACGGGCAGACGCTGGGCAAGCGCGCGATGTCGCTGCGCGTTGTCAGCGCCGATGGTGCACCGATCACGCTGGTGCCGTCGGTCGTGCGAAATCTGCTGCGCGTGGTGGACATGCTCCCGGGCGTGTATGGCGTGGGGCTGGCAAGTACCTTGATCGATCCGTATGCGCGTCGGCTCGGCGATGTGATTGCCGGCAGCATGGTCATTCATACTGCCGAGCTGCATGGCGGTACGCAGGTCCCGGTCGTGCCCGCGGAGGTGCCTCCGGTCGGCTTGTCCAGCGAAGAGCAGGCGGCCATCGTCGACTTTGCCGAACGCTGCCCGCAACTGACGCCGCAGCGGCAGCGCGAACTGGCCGATCTGTTATCGCCCTTGACCGGGCAGATGGGCGACGCTGGCGTGCGGCGTCTGGTCGCCTATGCGAACTATCTATTGGGGCGGCCATGAAACAGGAACGTTTCGTCGCGCTGCACACGCATGAGTGGGATGAACTCGAGGCCTGGTTGCGGCAGGTGGAGACACGCCCCAACCCGACCATGCGCACGCCTCAGGCGGTATCGTTTCCGGGCACATACAGACGTCTATGCCACCACCTGGCACTCGCCCGTGCACGCGGCTACAGCCGGGAAGTCACCGAACGGCTGCAGCGTATCGTCGATCGTGGCCATCGTCTGCTCTATCGGCCACCCGCGCCACGCTGGCAGCGCGCGGCGACGTTCCTGGTCGCCGGTTTTCCGCGTCTGGTACGCAAGGAATGGCGTTGCATGGCATTGGCCGCCGCCTTGCTTTATCTACCGGCGCTGTTCTGCCTGGTACTGGTGATGATCAAACCGGAGTTCGCGCACAACGTCTTCGGCAGCAAGGAGTTGAACGAATTCGAGCAGATGTACGACCCGAGCAACAAGCATATCGGTCGCAGCAGCGGTACCGATCTGGGCATGTTCGGCTACTACATCATGAACAATGTCAGCATCGCTTTTCGCACGTTCGCGTCCGGCCTGGTCTTCGGCATTGGCGCTGTCTATGTGCTGGCGATGAATGGTGTGATCCTGGGCGCTTTGGCCGGGCACTTGGACAATATCGGTTACGGCGCGCCGTTCTGGCGTTTCGTCGTCGCGCACTCCTCGTTCGAACTGACCGCAATCATGATCGCCGGCGGCGCCGGGTTGCGACTGGGGCTGACCTTGCTGGCGCCGGGCCGGCAGCGGCGCGGACCGGCCATGGTGGCGGCCGGCTGGGTCGGTGCGCAGCTGGCCTTGGGCGCGTTTGCGATGCTGGTGGTCGCCGCCTTTATCGAAGCCTTCTGGTCGTCGGTCGCATCGTTCCCCGACTGGTTGAAATACGGTAGCGCCGCCTTGCTATGGGCCTTGGTTGTGCTCTGGCTGTGGCGTGGCGGGGCGAGGGGCGACGATGGAGCTTGAACGGATCGGTGTCGTTCTGCGTCCACGCACGTCGCGCGAAGCGGTCGACCTCGGCGTGGCGATGCTGCGCGAGCATGCCGTTGCAGTGTGGTCGGCGTGGTTCGCTCTTACGCTGCCGATCGCGGTGATCTGTATCGCAGTGGGTTCGCTGGTCGGATTGCCCTGGCTGGGTCTGCTGCTGTTGTGGTGGATGCTGCCCTTGTTCGACCGCTTGCCGGTGTTCGTGCTGTCGCGTGCGGTATTCGACCGCGCGCCGGGTTGGCGCGAAACCCTGCGCAGTCAGCGGAAAATGCCCTGGGGCGGTACCTTCGCATCGTTAAGCTGGCGTCGCTTCGATACCCATCGCGCCTTGCGCCTGCCGCTGGAGTTGCTCGAAGGCCTTACCGGCAAGCAGCGTGGGCCGCGCTGGCGCGTATTGCGGCGAAACATCAGCGGTTCGGCCGCGATGCTCACCTACGGCTGCCTGCTATTGGAACTGGTGCTGTTCTTCAGCGTGTTTCTGTTGATCGCGCTGTTCGTGCCGCACGAGCTGGTTTCCGATCCGTTCGGTGGCCTGTTTCGTCACAACCCGCAGGATTCGTCGGAAAGCTTGTCGATCTTCGTGTCGATCGTCGGCTACTTCGCCATGAGCGTGATCGAGCCGTGGTATATCGCGTCGGGTTTCGGGCTTTACCTGACGCGGCGCACCCAACTCGAGGCCTGGGACATCGATCTCGCGTTTCGCCGCATGCGTCACCGGCTGATGAATGCCGGGCGTGCATTGGCGCTGGTACTTGCCTGTCTGATTTTTCCGCAGCTATCGCATGCGGCCGACGAGAAAAAGGCGGCGCAACCGCAGCAAAGCGTACAGCTCGACAAGGTGTTCGATCCGCTGAAACAGGGTGGCGACAGCGCGTTCGGTCGGGCCGCGTCGCAGGCCTATGAAGACAAGCGCTTCGGACGGCCGATCAAGAAACTCGAATGGGTGCCGCGCCAGCTCTTCGATGAGTCCAAGCCCGAGAAAGTGAATCTTGAGCCGCCTGCTGTGGGCAACCTCTTTGCCGGCGGCATCAATATCCTGCTGTGGTCGCTGTTGGCGGTGGTCGTCATCATGCTGGTGATATTCGGAATGCGGCACCTGCGCCTGCGCGCCCCGGTCATCGGCAAGCCGAGCGAGAAGCTGCATACCAGCGTCACGGAGTTGCCGACCGAAGCACCGCTTCCGGACGATCTGGCCGGCGCGACACGCATGCTGTGGCGCAGTGGAAAGCGGCGCGAAGCGCTGGCCCTGCTGTATCGCGGTTGTGTCGAACAGGTTGCCGCCGCATCCCATAACGACGTACCCGACGACGCCACCGAGGCCGAATGCCTGCGACGTGCACGTGCACTGGATAATGAAGAGCACCGTCAGCGTGCCGTGGCCATCGTGCGTACCTGGCAGTACGCCGCCTACGCCGATCGCTTTCCCAGCGAGCATGAAATCGATGCGCTGCTGACCGGCTGGCCGGCGCAGACAGGGCGGGTGGCATGAACCGCGTAACGGTCTCCATCGTGCTTGTGGTCTTGACCTTGATCGGTCTTGGCACGTTGGGATTCTTCCGTGCGTACGAGCGTAAGGAGGTCGAGACCTACGAGCCCGCCCATGGCGAGGCGCGCTACAACCGTTTCTTCGCGCTGCAACGCACGCTCGAGCAATTGCACGTGCCGGTGAAGTCGGTCACGTCGTTGAATCCGGTGCAGGTTCCCCTGAAACCCGGAGACACAGTGGTCCTCGGTGCCGGACTCACGCGCATCGATAACGCCGATGCCGAACGCCTCGCCGACTGGGTAAGCGATGGCGGCAACCTGATCCTGGAGCCGGGCTCGGCCGAGATCGCCACGCATACGCCGTTGTTCGATCATCTGAAGCTGATTCAGTCCAAGAGTGCGGGTTTCAGCTGCACCAAGGTCGTCACCGGCGAGGGCAAGAGCGATAGCTTCGATCTTTGCGGTACGCGCATGCAGCCGCGAAGTCGCGAGGACATTGACGCATCGATCGGCGATGCCAAGACGGGATATGTGTTCCTGCGCTTCCAGGTCGACGACGGTACCGTGAGCCTGCTGGGCAGTCTCGGCGCCCTGAGCAATGAAGGGCTGCGCGGTCAGGCGCAACAGCGCTTCGTGCGGCGCCTGCTCGATCCGGGTTTTGGTGAGGGACGTGTCTATCTGATCTATGCGCTGGATGGTCCGTCGTTCTGGATGAAATTGCTGACGCAAGGATGGCCGGCGCTGCTCGCATCGAGTCTGTTGCTTCTCGCCTGGGCGGCGGCGCGAGGCGAGCGCCTGGGGCCGATGATTCCCATGCCTCCGATACAGCGACGTGCCTTGCTGGAACATATCCAGGCGGCCGGCGAATTCCTGTTTCGTCGCGATAGCGGCTATACCCTGCACAGCATGGCCTGCCGCACGGTGCTGGCGCGTGTGCGCCGCATGGATCCGATTTGCGTCACGCTCGACGGCGACGCGCTTTACGAGCGCCTTGCCGAACGTTACCGCCTTGATCCCGCGCTGCTGGCGCGGGCCTTCCAGACACCCGCGAACGCCATGGCGTTTCGCGACAGCCTTGCCATCCTGGCGCGACTCAGGAGCCGCCCATGACCACCGATACCGCCCCCATCGTCGACAGCGAATCGACCCTTCCGCCGTTGCCGCTCAGCGAGCTGGCCGCACGCACAGTCGCCTTGCGCGAACAGGTCGCACGCGCTTTCATCGGCCAGAGTGACGTGTTCGACCAGGTGCTGCTGGCGTTGCTGGCCGCTGGTCACGTCTTGATCGAGGGCGTTCCCGGCCTTGGTAAGACGCTGCTGGTGCGTGCCTTGTCCGCCTCGGTCAGTTGCACGTTCGGACGCATCCAGTTTACGCCCGACCTGATGCCGACCGATGTCACCGGTCACGCCGTCTACGATCCGAAGGCCGAGCGTTTCCAGATTCGTCGCGGCCCGGTATTCGCCAACATGTTGCTTGCCGACGAAATCAATCGTGCGCCGGCAAAGACGCAGGCGGCCCTGCTCGAATCGATGCAGGAGGGGCAGGTCACCATCGAAGGCCGTCGCTTCCCGCTGCCTGCACCTTTCATGGTGGTGGCGACGCAGAATCCGATCGAGCAGGAGGGCACCTATCCGCTGCCCGAAGCGCAGCTGGATCGTTTCCTGATCAAGGTGGTGATCGGCTACCCGTCGCTCGACGATGAAAAACGCATGGTCGAGGAAGTGTTGAGTGGGCGCATTGCTGCGGGGCTGGATGTGTCGCGTGTCGAGCCGGTGCTGGCATTGAATGAATTGCAAGCTTTGCAACAAGGCGTCGCGTCACTGCATGTCGATCCGGCGGTGGTCGACTATGCCGTGCGCATTACGCGCGCGACACGTGAATGGCCGGGTGTGATCGGCGGCGCGGGCCCACGCGGAGCCCTTGCCCTGGTGCGCCTGGCGCGCGCGCAGGCGGTGCTGGATGGCCGCGATTTCGTCACGCCCGACGATGTGCGCGCTGTCGCGCTGCCGGCGTTGCGTCATCGCCTGATGCTGGCACCCGAGGCGTTGATCGAGCGGCAACGAGCCGACGATGTGTTGAAGGCCTTGTTGCACAAGGTGGCTGCGCCGCGCCAATGATGCGACCGGGGCTGACGCTGTTGGGACTTCTGTTCGGCTGGACCGCTGTCGGCGTTCTGGCCAGCATCGGCTGGGTCCCGTTGTCTTGGTGGCTGGCATTGGGCGGGCTGCTGGTGCTGTTGGCGGCGATCGACGGTTGGCGCCTTTATCGCGAACCCAGTCCGCGGATCGTGCGCGAACTACCGCCGGTGGTGCCTCTGGTCAGCGAGTGGAAAGTCGGTCTGCATGTGCGCGCTGCTGCCAGGCGTGCCCAGACGTTCGATCTGCATGACCTGCACCCGGGCGAGTGGCCGGTGCGCGGTATGCCGCGTCGACTGAGTGTTGCGCCCGGTCGTGAAGTGACGCTCGATTACGCCGTATCGCCAAGCGGTCGCGGACAGTTCCGTTTTGCCGGCTGTCATGTGCGGCTGCGTTCGCCATGGCGTTTATGGACGCACCGGCGTATCGCAGGCGACGAGGCAAGCTTGCGCGTCTATCCCAATTTCGCGCCGCTCGCGGAAATGGCGGGTCTGAGCGTCGAGGTGGCTTCACGTAGCGTCGGTGCACGTTTGCAGCGGCGCCGCGGCGATGGCACGGAGTTTCAGGAGTTGCGTGACTACCGCATCGGCGACAGCCTGCGCAAGATCGATTGGAAAGCCACGGCACGCATCGGTCGACCGATTTCCCGCGAGTACCGCGACGAGCGCAACCAGCAAGTGGTGCTGTTGCTCGATGGTGGCCGGCGCATGCTGGCGCAGGACGATCGTCTATCGCATTTCGATCATGTGCTGAATGCGTCGCTCGCCTTGGCCTATATCGCACTACGTCAGGGCGATGCGGTGGGCATGCTGGCGTGCAGTGGCGAGGACATGCGCTGGCTGCCGCCACAGCAGGGCAGCGGTGGCATGGATATGCTGCTTGGCGCCGGTTACGACCTGCAGGCACAGCCGGTGGCAACCGACTACGTCAGTGCGGCCAGCACATTGCAATTGCACCAACGTCGGCGTGCTTTTGTTGTGCTGATTACCAATGTGCGCGACGAAGACGATGAAGAGTTGCGCATGGCTGTGTCGATGTTGTCGCGTCGACATCTTGTGCTGGTGGTGAGTCTGCGTGAGTTGGCGCTCGACCAGGCCGCTGGGGAGATTGGCGAAAGTGTGGAGTCGGCGGTGCGCAGTGCATCGGCGATGAGCTATCTGGCTGAGCGTGAGGCGATGCATGAGAAATTGCGGCGGGAAGGGGTGGCGGTGTTGGATGTGACCTGTAATGAGTTGTCTGGGCGGTTGATTGAGCGGTATCTGGCTGCCAAGCGGGATGGGCGTTTGTAGGGAGTTTCAAAACACTTCCCTCATCGCCGCCTATCCCTCTCGTCATTCCGGCGAAGGCCGGAATCCAGTGGCGACAGTGCTCGGTTCTTGCCTGGGTGTTCGGGCGACCTGGCCGCTTACGCAGCGGGCGTTTCGAACGCCTGCCGGCGTCCGAGTCACTTTCTCTTTGCTGGCCCACGCTTGCGCGTAGCGCATGCGA